>BREX01000008.1 GCA_023708985.1 Collinsella sp. | reverse complement strand
TGCCCTACCGGGAGTAGCCCCGACGGTTGACAAAACTATAGGAACACCCAACGACTACTCATTTAAGTCTGTCCCCAATGAGTGCCCCCAATGAGTGTGCAGCCAAGGTGATGCCGTTGTTTTGGCAACGACAGCGAAAACCCGCCAGAGCGAGCAAGGTGCCTTGAAACAAGGCGGCATTGACCTTTTGGTCATGCCGCCGAAGTTGAAAGGCAGATTGCCGCTCTGGCGGGTTTGCAGCGTCGAGCCGTTACGCGGGTTGGTAAACCCGCGTAACTAAACCCGCTCTGCGATCTCGTGGATGAGGTAGTCGGTCTTTTCCCAGCCTAGGCACGGGTCGGTGATTGACTTACCAAAGACGCCGCCGTCGACCGGCTGGTTGCCATCCTCCAGGTAGGACTCGATCATAAAGCCCTTGACCAGCTTGGAGATGGACTCGTTGCGGCGGCAGCTGTCGAGCACCTCTTTGCAAATGCGATACTGCTCCAGCGGACGCTTGCCCGAGTTGTCGTGGTTGCAGTCGATGACCGCTGCGGGATTGGCATAGCCGGCGTGCTCGGTATAGCGCTCGGCCAGGCGCTCCAGGTGCTCGTAGTGGTAATTGGGGTAGGTGCGCCCATCGAGACCGATGTAGCCACGCATAACGGCGTGCGCGAGCGGATTGCCGTCGCACTCGACCTCCCAGTTGCGGAAGATAAAGCTCTGGTGCGCCTGCGCGGCGTAAATGGAGTTGAGCATAACGGTGGTAGAGCCAGCAGTGGGGTTCTTCATGCCGACGGGTACCGAAAAACCGCTCGACACCAGGCGATGCTCCTGGTTCTCGACCGAGCGTGCGCCCACGGCAACATAGCTCAGCAGGTCAACGAGGTACTGGTAGTTGGACGGATAGAGCATCTCGTCGGCGGTAAAGAAGCCCGTTTCCTCAATAACGCGCAGGTGCATATGGCGGATGGCCTTGACGCCCTCGAGCAGGTCGTCGGGAGCCTCGGGGTTGGGGTTGTGCAACAGGCCCTTGTAGCCGGTGCCCTTGGTGCGCGGCTTGTTGGTATAGACGCGCGGAATGATGATGAGCTTGTCCTTGACCTCCTCGGCGGTCTTGGCCAGTCGGTTCATGTACTCAAGTACCGAGTCCTCGCGGTCGGCAGAGCACGGGCCGATGATGAGCACCTTGCGCGCGTCCTCGCCGGTAAAGACCTTGGCGACCTCGGCGTCGAATGCCTGCTTTTTGGCGGTAAGCTCGGCGGAAAGTGGCATTTCCTCGCGGATCTCCATGGGGATCGGCAGCCTGCGTTTGAAATCCATGGCCATACGGGGCCTCCTCAATCAATTGATGGCATCGAGAACATTGTCGAATGCTCGGCATTATCCGCTGTCGCACGCTAAAGTGCAACCCCTCGCCGCCCTGAAACCTACCAAATAGGGACAGGTTTATTTTGGCAGGTTTTATCTGGGGAAACGTCGGTGTATACCGGAGGGAGTGGCGCTTCGCGGGGCCCTATGGCTGTTGTCGGTTCCCCGGGAAACACCCTGTGGGCAAAAAATGGCAAATATGAGTACTGTTGCTATTGTAGTGCCATATTGCCGGCAAAAGATAATAGACATAACAGAAAATATGTTCATTAACCTAACACATATAAGCCCGCTATAGAGCTATTTGAGTAATTTAGGAGCGCGTGCAAGCCGTGTGAGCAGCATTTGGTGCTGTTTTGGCTGTTACTAAAAAGGTGACAGTACTCATATTTGCCATTTTTTGCCCACGGGGCTTGGAGTGGGCTGTCAATCAGGTCCCAGGGGAGGCAGTTCGAGGCCCAAAGGACACAAAACGGGGGCGCAGCTCATTCTGCGCCCCCATTCTTTGGGTATTGCGGTTGTTTGCCGCCGGTTTTACGCCGCCTCGTCGAACTGCGAGTTGTACAGGTCGGCGTAGAAGCCGCCCTGGGCGAGCAGTTCGTCGTGTGTGCCCTTCTCGACGATGTCGCCGTCGCGAATCACCAAGATTACGTCGGCGTTGCGGATTGTGGACAGGCGGTGCGCGATGACAAAGCTCGTGCGGCCCTGCATCAGCGCATCCATGGCGCGCTGAATAAGCTCCTCGGTGCGGGTATCGACGTTGGAGGTCGCCTCGTCCAAAATCAGCGCCGGACGGTCGGCCAAAATGGCGCGGGCGATGGTCACGAGTTGGCGCTGGCCCTGTGAGAGGTTGGTGCCCTCCTCATTGATCATAAAGTCGTAACCGCCGGCGAGCGTATGGATAAAGTGGTCGCAGCGTGCGGCGCGCGCGGCGGCCTCGACCTCGGCGTCAGTCGCATCGGGACGTCCGTAGCGGATGTTCTCGCGGATGGTGCCGTTAAACAGCCAGGTATCCTGCAGCACCATGGCAAACTCGCCGCGCAGTGCCGCGCGGTCCCAGTCGCGCACGTCGACACCCTCGACGCGCAGCGAGCCGCCGTCCACGTCGTAGAAGCGCTGCAGCAGCTTGATGAGCGTGGTCTTGCCAGCGCCGGTGGGGCCGACGATGGCGATGGTCTGACCGGGCTGCGCCTCGCAGCTAAAGTCGTGGATGATGGTCTTGTCGGGCGTGTAGCCAAACTTGACATGGTCGAACTCCACGTGGCCGGGGCGCTTCTCGGGGATCTGCGCGTCGGCCTTCTGCTCCTCCTCGGGTGCGGCCAGGAACTCAAACACACGCTCGGTGGCGGCGGCCATCGACTGCATCGTGTTGCTCACGTTGCCCAGCTGCTGCACGGGCTGCGTAAAGTTGCGAACGTACTGGATAAAGCTCTGAATATCGCCAGGCGTGGCATTGCCGGTCAGCGCGAGCTGCGCGCCCACCACGACGACGCCCACGTAGCCCATGTTGCCCACCAAGCTCATAAGCGGCATCATCAGGCCCGACAGGAACTGCGAGCGCCAACCGCTAATAAAGAGGCGGTCGTTTTGACGGTCGAACTCCTCGATTGAGGCCTCGGCGCGGTCGAACACCTGAATGACGTTCTGGCCGGCAAAGTCCTCCTCGATGATGCCGTTGACGGCGCCCAGGACCTGCTGCTGCTCGCGGAAGTACGGCTGCGAGAAGTGAATCATCACGGTCAGGATAATCGCGGCTGCCGGCAGCGTGAGCACGGTGACGCCGGTGAGCGGCAGACTGATCGACAGCATCATGACGAGCACGCCGATAATCTGCGTCACCGATGTGATGAGTTGCGTCACGCTCTGGTTGAGCGACTGGCCGAGCGTATCGACGTCGTTGGTGATGCGGCTGAGCACGTCGCCTTTGCTGTGGCCGTTGAAATAGCTCATCGGCACGACGGCGATCTTGGCGGCGATCTCCTTGCGCATGCGATAACAAATCTTTTGCGTGACGCCGGTCATGAGCCAGCCTTGGATCAGGCTGCAGGCAGAGCTCGCCAGATACAGACAGAGCAAAAAGCCGAGCGTCTTGGCGATCCAGGCAAAGTCGACATCGCCGGTGCCGTTGACCTTGGCAACCAAGCCCTCGAACAGCTTAGTCGTAACCTGGCCGAGCACCTTGGGCCCCACAATGTTAAAGATGACCGAGCACACGGCAAAGGCGACGGCGGCAAACACGGCAATCTTGTGCTGGCCGATATAGCCGAGCAGCTGCCTCATGGTGCCCTTAAAGTCCTTGGCCTTTTCGCCACGGCGCATGCCACCCATGCGGCCCATGGGACCACGCTGGCGGGTGGGCTTGGGAATCTGAGTCTTGGTCTCGTCTGCCATTAGCGCTCGCCTCCTTCCATGACGGCTGCAATTTCTTCTTGGGTAAGCCCCAGCTCCTCGGCGGAAAGCTGCGACTGTGCAATCTCCAGGTACGCCGGGCAGCCGTGCAGCAGCTCCTCGTGCGTGCCGGTGCCCACTACGTGACCGTCGTCGAGCACGATGATCTGGTCGGCGTGCATGATGGTCGCGATGCGCTGGGCCACGACCACGAGTGCGGCGTCGGTGACGTTTTTGGCCAGCTCCTCGCGCAGGCGCGCGTCGGTCTTGTAGTCGAGGGCGCTAAACGAGTCATCGAACACCACGACCTCGGGCTTTTTGGCCAACGCGCGGGCAATGGCCAGGCGTTGGCGCTGACCACCCGAAATATTGGAGCCGCCCTGGCTGATGGGGGAGTCGTAGCCGCCCTCGCGCTCGGCGATAAAGTCCTCGGCCTGGGCGATGCGTGCCGCCTGGCGCATATCATCATCGCTCACCATGTCGCCGGCAAACTTGAGGTTGCTCTCGACGGTGCCCGAGAACAGGCGACCCTGCTGCGGGATGTAACCAATGCGGTGGCGCAGCTCGGAAAGGGTCATGTCGCGCACGTCGATGCCGTCGAGCGAAATGCTGCCGCCCGTGACGTCGTACAGGCGCGGAATCAGCTGCACGAGCGTGGACTTGCCCGAACCCGTTGAGCCAATGATGCCGAGCATCTGGCCGGCATGTGTGGTGAAGTTCACGCCGCTGATGACATCGGCGCGGGCATCGGGGTACTGGAAGCTCACGTCGCGGAAGGTGAGCTCACCGCGCGGCGCGCTGGCTGCGGGCAGTTTGGGCGAGGCAGGGTCGTTGATGCTCGTGGGGCAGGTGATGACCTCTTCCACGCGCTCTGCTGCGACCTCGGCGCGGGGCAGGATAACCGAAACCATGGTGAGGATCATAAACGCCATGACGATCTGCATGGTGTAGGAGATGAACGCCATCATGTTGCCGACCTGCATCACGCCGTCGGACACGCCCTGCGCGCCAAACCAGACGATAAGCACGGTGATGCAGTTCATGACGAGCATCATGAGCGGCATCATAAAGCTCATGGCGCGGTTGGTGTAGAGCTGCGTGGTCATCAGGTCGAGGGACGCCTGGTCAAAGCGCTCGAGCTCATGCTCCTCGCGGTTAAACGAGCGGATGGGCATAAGGCCGTCGAGCAGCTCGCGGGCGGTAAGGTTCACGCGGTCCACAAAGCTCTGCATCTTTTTGAACTTGGGCATGGTGAGGCCCATAAGCACGCCGACGACGGCCGAGACCGCGATGATGGCCACGGCGATGGTCCACTCCAGGCCGGTGTGGTTGGCCAGGACGCGCATGACGGCGACGATGCCCATGACGGGCGCCATGAGGCACATGCGGATAAACAGGGTTGCGGCCATCTGAATCTGCTGAATGTCGTTGGTGCAGCGAGTGATGAGCGAGGCCTGGCTAAACTTGCCCACCTCGGCCGGCGAGAAGTGCATGACCTTGTTGAAGGTCTCGCGGCGCAGGTCGCGTGCGATGGAACAGGCGGTGCGCGAGGCCACGGCGCCGGTTAGGATGGTGGCGACCAGTGAGATCAGGCACAGACCAAACATCGTGGTCGCCATGCGGCCCAGGTAGGCGTTCTGCACGTCGGCGGGGTCGATACCCTGCGCCTTGTACTCGTCTTGCACATAGCTCACGGCGCGTTGGGTCACGATGGAGCCCGACATGGAGCCCATTTTGTCCGCCATTTCATTGGCGCCCTCGACGAGCTTGCTTTGGTCTACCAGACCGCCCTCGACACCTAGGCGCAGACTCTTCATGGTGATCTTGCCGCCGTCGGCATCAATCTGCTTTTGCATGTTTTGCGCCGCTGTGGCCTTCTGCTGCATCTCGGCGAGCTGCTCGGGCGTCATTGCCGCCATCTGCTCGGGGGTGGGCATGGCCTGGGCGCCGCCGCCATTGCTTGCCTCGGTGGATGCGCCGGTCATGTCGCCCATGGAGCTGGCGTCGATGCCCTGGTTGAGAGAAAGGACGACGGTCTCGGGCAGGCTCATAATGTCGGCAATCTTGCCGCCATCGGCACGCTCTTCCTCGGTGCCCTTGTACGTTCGAATGCCTTTTTTGTCAGCCTTGCTAAACACGGCCTCCACAGCTTTGGCGTCCTTGGTGCTCATAAAGAGCTCAAGGTCATCGAGTGATTCGGCACGAATGGTGTCGGGCACGGGCGAGGCGATGCCGCCTTGCTGTACGCCCACGTCGACGATGTCGCTCATGTAGGTAGGCAGTGCCAGATCGGCGTTGCAGCTGATTACGATAAGTACGATAGCTGTGAACAGTGCCAGGATATGTTTTTTAAAGAGCTTGAGAATCCTCACTCGGCATCTCTCCTTTCTTGATTGCGGTCGATAATTTCGTTGGCACGTCTTAGAAGGCGCACCATCTCCTGGGTATCTGTTTCGCCGAGCTGCTCGAGGAAGGCCGCGGTGCGGTCCTCGAATTCCCGGCGTTTGATTTCGATGACCTGGAATCCCTTGTCGGTCACCGTGACGTGTACGCGACGACGGTCGGTCTTTGAGTGCTCGCGCTCGACCCAACCCTTGGCCTCGAGGGCGCGCAGGATATTGGCGATACGGGCGCTCGAGACCCAGGCACGATCGGCGAGTTCGCTCGGCGTGAGCGAGCCGCCGGCGCGCATGAGGGCGCGCATGACGGCCATCTCGCCACCCAGAGCCTGGTCGGCAAAGCGCGAAACGCGCTGGTGCATGCTGCCAAACTCGGTAAAGAGCTGACGCCCAAGCTCATGGAAATCGGTATCTTCCACCGAAAACCCCTAACACTAGAAACTATTTTCGGTGAAAGATGATACCCGCGTATTCGGGTCTCATGCAGTGGGCAATATAAAGAGCGCATAAAGAGTAAAAAATTCAATCGCTGAAGCGTTTCAAAGAACTATTATGCCCGCGGTTAGGCGAGGGGTTGTCACCACCATGACGACTGGGACTCATTTATCGCCACGTGCGATGCTCCAACTTCCCGCAAGGAGACACCTGAATCAAGGGGGTTGGAGTCATGGCATTTGACTTCACGGGCAAAACCGCGATCGTTACCGGCGGCACTCAGGGCATTGGCCTCGAGATTGCCAAGGGCATCGTTGCGGGCGGCGGACACGTCGCGCTCATCGCAAGGAACGCTGCTAAGGGCGAGGCCGCGGTGGCCGAGCTTGGCGAGGGCAACAAGTTCTATCAGCTCGATGTCGCCGATGCACCCAAGGCGCGCGAGACCGTCGAGCAGATTTTTACGGACCTGCCGCAAACCAACATCCTGATCAACTGCGCTGGCGTCATCAGCACCAAGAAGTTCGACGAGATCGATGACACCGAGTGGCGTCGCACCATCGACATCAACCTCAACGGTACCTTCACTATGATGAACGCCGTGTACCCGCACTTTAAGGCGGCCCATGCCGGCACTATCGTCAACGTGAGCTCTGTCGCTGGCAAGATCGGTGGCGGCCTGCTCGGCACCGCGGCCTACGCGAGCTCTAAGGCCGGTGTCAACGGCCTGACCAAGGCAGTCGCCAAGGAAGGCGGCAAGTTTGGCGTCCGCTGTAACGCCGTGTGCCCGTCGCTCACGTTGACCGATATGACCTCGATTCTCTCTGACGAGAACTCTCAGCGCATCATCAACGGTATTCCTCTGGGCCGCGCCGCCCAGGCCAGCGAGCCTGCGCAGATGGTGCTGTTCTTCGCTTCCGACCTCGCCAGCTTCGTGAACGGCGAGATCGGTGACTGCGACGGTGGCATCGTTCTGGACGGGTAATACTCCGCGACGATTATTCGGCGACGGCTCCTGCGACTCGGGACCGTCGCCTTCTTTCTGATATAGGCGCATGCGGCTACGATTCGCATGCATCCAAAGGAGATATATATGAGTGAATCGACTGCGGTGGAGGCGCCGGCGGCAAAGGAGCCGTTCTTTAAGATGTCCTCCATCCCGGGCGCCAATATCTTGGTGCCGCTTCTGTTGGGCTGTCTGCTCAACACGCTATTCCCCGACCTGTTCAAAACGCTCGGCAGCTTTACGCTTGGCATGACCCAGCAGGGCGCTGGCCCGCTCGTGGGCGCTTTTTTGCTCATCGTCGGTACGACGATTTCGTTTAAGAGCGCTCCTGCCGCCGCTGCCCGCGGCGCCATCATCATCGCCGTCAAGCAAATCGTGGTCGTTGCCGTGTCGCTGCTCATCCTTTATGTGTTCAACGACAACCTGTTTGGCATCTCTGCCATGGTGATGCTGGCGGCTTGCACCGGCGCCAACAACGCTATGTACGCTGGTCTGATGGGCACCATGGGCAATGAGGCCGAGCGTGGCGCTGTCGCAATCACCACGCTCGTTGTCGGCCCTCCGGTCACGATGATCGTGCTCGGCGCTGCCGGCCAGGCTCCGATCGGCTGGTCGCTCGTGGGTGCCATCCTGCCGATCGTCGTCGGCATTATTCTGGGCAACGTCTTCCCCAGCTTTAAGAAGATGATGGCACCGGCACTTTCCGCCGTCATCGTGCTCGTCTTCTTTGCCATGGGCTCGACCATGACCTTTGGCCAGCTCATTAATGGCGGTCTTCCCGGTATTCTGCTCGGCGTGATCTGCTCGGTGATCTTTGCAATTCCCGTCATCGCGGTCGACAAGCTCACGGGCGGCACGGGTGTCGCAGGTGCGGCCATTTCGAGCTGCGCCGGAGCCAATGTGGCTACGCCTGCTGCCATGGCAAGCGTCAACGGGGCCATGTACGGTGGCGCCGTGCTCGCGACGGCTACGGCACAGGTTGCTGCCTGCGCAATCGTGACGGCTATATTGACCCCGCTGGTCACCAGCTGGTGCTACAAGCATTTTGAGGGCCAGCAGAGCAACAGCAAGGCAACGACCGACAAGGCTTCCGCAGCCGCCTAATGCCAAACGGCAATCAAAGCTAAATAACTAGCCACGCCATAGGGCGGCCCCGGGGGAAATCCCGTGGCCGCCCTTCAGTTTCTGAAGGGTCTCTGGGGTACTTTACCCTGATAAAGCTGACATAACAGCTAGAGTGAACGTCGTACAAAGGCAAGGAAAAATACCAAAGAAATCGGTGAACGGTAGTTGTTCGCGCTCGCATTTCCTGCGGGTTTGTAAAAAACGCCATTATGATATAAAAAAAGAAACATATAACAGCCCAGATGGAGAGGGTCGCTATGTTATCCTTCTCAAACGGGTGAAATCTTGGGTTTTGGGTTGTAGTTCCAAGGTGGATAAACGTTTTCCCTACACCAACGTGTGGTGAAGAACGGAAGAAGCCGGTAGTGCAAGCCGAACATTCAAGAATTCAATAAGCAGCGGTGTGAGAGAGCGCCGCATTACACGTAACTAGGAGCGTGGTTACACAATGCAGGAGGCATGGGAAGGCTTCAAGGAAGGCATCTGGACGGGAGAGGTTGACGTCCGAGACTTCATCCAGAAGAACTACACCCCCTACGAGGGCGACGAGTCGTTCCTCGCCGGCCCGACCGAGCGTACCAAGGAGCTGTGGGGCGAGGTTCTCGACCTGCTGCTTAAGGAGCGCGAGCAGGGCGGTGTCCTCGATATGGACACCAAGACCGTCACGGGTATCGTGAGCCACCCCGCTGGCTACATCGATAACGCCCACCGCGAGAAGGAGACCATCGTCGGCCTCCAGACCGACAAGCCGCTCAAGCGCGCGCTGCACGTCAACGGCGGTATCCGCATCGCTTGCCAGGCTGCCAGCCAGCACGGCTATAAGGTCGACGAGAACGTTGTCGAGCGCTACACCTTCGAGCGCAAGACCCACAACGCTGGCGTCTTCGATGTCTACACCCCCGAGATGCGTGCTTGCCGCTCGGCTCACATCATCACTGGTCTGCCCGATGGCTATGGCCGCGGCCGCATCATCGGCGACTACCGTCGTGTTGCCCTGTACGGCGTCGACTACCTGATCAAGGACAAGGAGGCCCAGAAGGCTTCCACCCCGACGGTCATGACCGCCGACAACATCCGCGATCGCGAGGAGCTGCAGGAGCAGATCCGCGCCCTCGGCGAGCTCAAGATGATGGCCGAGACCTATGGTTTCGACATTTCCAACCCTGCTACCAACACGCAGGAGGCCATCCAGTGGATGTACTTCGCCTACCTCGCTGCCGTCAAGGAGCAGAACGGCGCCGCTATGTCCATCGGCCGTACCTCTACGTTCATCGACATCTACGCTGAGCGCGACCTTGCCAACGGTACCTTCACCGAGGAGCAGATCCAGGAGTTCGTGGATCACTTCATCATGAAGCTCCGCATGGTCAAGTTTGCCCGTACCCCCGAGTACCAGGCCCTGTTTACCGGCGATCCGCAGTGGGTCACCGAGTCCATCGGCGGCATGGGTGTTGACGGCCGTACGCTCGTTACCAAGATGAGCTACCGCTACCTGCACACGCTCGAGAACATGGGCACCAGCCCCGAGCCCAACATGACCGTTCTGTGGTCGACCCGTCTGCCCGAGAACTTCAAGAAGTTCTGCGCCAAGACTTCTGTCGCCAGCTCCTCGATCCAGTACGAGAACGACGACCTCATGCGCGTCTATCACGGCGACGACTACGGTATCGCCTGCTGCGTGTCCTCCATGCGCATTGGCAAGGAGATGCAGTTTTTCGGCGCTCGCGCCAACCTGGCCAAGTGCCTGCTGTATGCACTCAACGGCGGTGTTGACGAGGTCTCCAAGAAGCAGGTCGGCCCCAAGTACCGCGCCGTCGAGGGCGATACGCTCGATTACGACGACGTTGTGGCCAAGTACAACGACATGATGAAGTGGCTCGCTGGCGTGTACGTCAACTCGCTGAACATCATTCACTACATGCACGACAAGTATTGCTACGAGCGCATCCAGATGGCTCTGCACGACAAGCACGTGCACCGCTGGTTCGCTACGGGCATCGCTGGCCTTTCCGTCGTGGCTGACTCCCTGTCCGCCATCAAGTACGCCAAGGTCCACCCCGTCCGTGACGAGAACGGCATCATCGTCGACTTCGAGACCGAGGGCGATTTCCCCAAGTACGGTAACGACGACGACCGCGTCGACCAGATCGCTCACGACGTTGTGCACCAGTTCATGGAGTACATCCGCATGAACGACACCTACCGCAACTCCGTGCCCACGACCTCGGTTCTGACCATTACTTCCAACGTCGTCTACGGTAAGAAGACCGGCTCCACGCCCGACGGCCGCAAGGCTGGCCAGCCGTTCGCCCCGGGTGCAAACCCCATGCACAAGCGCGATAGCCACGGCGCCATCGCTTCGCTGTCTTCGGTTTCCAAGCTCCCGTTCCGCGATGCTCAGGACGGCATCTCCAACACCTTCTCCATCATCCCGAGTGCGCTCGGCAAGGAGGACCAGGTGTTCTTTGGCGATATCGACCTTGATCAGCTGGGCGAGTAACTATTGTTAGTGCTATACTAACAATAACGATTACTGATTAGCGCGCCGGTTTCGGCCGGCGCCTATTAATCGAAGGAGACACATTATGAAGGTTTCTGAAGTTTCTGAGACTCAGGCCGATAACCTGGTCCACATGCTCGACGCTTACGCCGAGAAGGGTGGCCACCACCTGAACATCAACGTCTTCAACCGTGAGACGCTGCTTGACGCTCAGGCTCACCCCGAGAAGTACCCGCAGCTGACCATCCGCGTTTCCGGCTATGCCGTGAACTTCCACACGCTCACCAAGGAGCAGCAGGACGAGGTCATTTCGCGTACCTTCCACAACAAGTTCTAAAGGGGTTTAACTCCCGCAGGATCGCTGGGGCTGTTTGGGCTACCTCCCAAAACGTCCTCGGACATGCAAGAAGCCCTCGCTGCGCACTTCGTGCGGCGAGGGCTTCTTGCGTCCTGCGGAATATTTTGGGAGGTAGCCCAAACAGCCCCGGCGGGGTCCTGTGTAGTCACCCTTTAGGCGGAACTCTCCTAATGGGTTGAGCGTTCTGGATTCTTGCTTGCTACCGTTTATCGCGTATAGCTACCGTTTGCGGAGTAAGTAACACTTAGTAATAAACCGTGTAGAATCTCAGATAAGCACGGAGTTTTCCAGGGAGACGCTGTCCTTTGTTGTGTGCAAGGGGCGGCGTCTCTTTGGCGCTTGGAGGCCGTTCTGCAGCAGGACGGCGGACGTGCGTCACATATTCAAAAGCCAACGTCGAGATGGGTTGTGATGATAATGGGCAAGTACGTAATCGTGGTTGAGTCTGGTTCGGATGTGACGCCGGAGCTCTGCGAGCGCTACGGCATCGTACGCGTGCCCATGCATGTCACGATTGGTGACGAGACCGTCGATGACGGTTCCATCGATCCGCTCGAGATTTATTCGCGCTGCAACGAGTTTGGCGTGATGCCCAAGACCAGCGGTTGCTCGCCGGCGGATTTTGCGCATGTGTACGACCGCATTCACGCCGAGCAGCCCGACGCGACCATTTTGCATCTTGCATATTCCGAGGTAACGACCTGCTCGCATCAGTCGTCGAAGATTGCGGCAAAGGGCCGCGATTACGTCTTCTCCATGGATACGCGCTTTGTGTCGGTGGGCCAGTCGCTTGTCGCCGTTGAAACCGCCAAGTATATCGAAGCCCATCCGGATGCCACCGTCGACGAGATTTTCGCCTTTACCAATTCGGTGATGGACCGCGTGCTGCTGGGCTTTGTTCCTACCGACCTCGCCTTCCTTAAGGCGGGCGGCCGCCTGTCCAACGTTGCGTTCCTTGGCGCCCATCTGCTCAAGATTAAGCCCTGTATTGAGGTGACGGGCGGCAAGTTCGTGGCGACCAAAAAGTTCCGCGGCTCTATGCTCAAATGCGCCCGCGCCTTTATCGATCACATGATTGAGAAGGGCGAGATTGATTACTCGCATATTGGCCTGGCGTATTCGGTGGGTCTTTCCGAGGAGCTGCGCGACGATATGGAAGTCTATGCGCACGACCTGGGCTTTAAGGACGTTACTTGGACTCAGGTCGGCGGCGTCATCTCGAGCCATTGCGGCCCGACCGCCTTCGGTGCGGTGCTCACGCTCAAGGCGTAAGGCCGGGCGTCTATCGATATCTATTGCCACGGCGGCGGGCGGGTTGCGACAACCTCCCGCCGCTCTTGCGTGGGGCCAAATAGAGCAACCCAATTGAGGGCTAAACCGTTTCACCATCATGCGCATGGGCTAGAATGGCTCTGGCATGTACGTAGCTAAAACCAAAGAGAGGCAAGGTAGCGGTAATGGCTGAGATGACGCTCGAGGGTGTGGACGCTCGTCCCGAGGACTCTGCATTTGCCCTGGGTCGTGTACATTCGATCGAGACGATGGGAACGGTCGATGGTCCCGGAATCCGTTTTGTGGTGTTTGTTCAGGGCTGTCCCATGCGCTGTGCGTATTGTCACAATCCCGATACCTGGTCGGTCAACGGCGGCACGATGGTGACCGTCGAGCACCTGATGGACGAGTTCCAGAGTAACCATGAGTTCTATCGCAGCGGCGGAATTACGGTTTCGGGCGGCGAGCCACTTCTGCAGCCCGAGTTTTTGGCCGACCTGTTCCGTGCAATGCACAACAACCCCGATGGTCGTGTACATACCTGCCTGGATAGCTGTGGCTACGCCTTCGACCCTCAGCATCCCGAGAAGTTCGATGCCGTGCTCAACGAGACCGACATGGTTTTGCTCGACATCAAGCATGCCGACCCGGTCGAGCATAAAAGGCTGACCGGTTGTGACCCCGCACGCATCCTGGCGTTTGGCGATGAGCTGGCGCGTCGCAGGATCAAGGTCGTTATCCGCCACGTGGTGGTACCGGGCATTACCGACACGGTGGAGGAGTGCGAGGCGCTCGGTCGTTTAATCGCCCCGTGGCATAACGTGGTCGGACTGGAGATGCTGCCGTATCACACCATGGGTGTCGTCAAATACGAGCAGATGGGGATTCCCTATAAGCTTGAGGGCGTTCCACAGATGGATACCGCGCGCATGCCCGAGCTGCGCAACGCCGTCATGACGGGTATGAAAAAGCGCCGCGCCGAACTCAAAAACGCCATCGACTAGCGAGCCATTTTCGCCCCCAAGGGCACTCATTGGGGACAGACTTAAATGAGTGCGCGATGGCATTGCGGGCGAGCATGTTTTGGTGCGCAACAAGGCAGGCTGGATTAGCGAGGATGGTTACTATTCGACATGCGATGCGGGCTTTATCGACATCGATGGCCGTACCTATGTCATGAGCGTCATGACATCGATGCCGTGGAGCGACCGCTCGAGCGAGGTTACGGCCGCGATTGCAAAGGCTCTGTTTGATACGCGAGCTGCACTGGCTTAGCGTGTTCGTTTGGCGAGGTCAAACAAAATGCTGGTACCATACCGTGGTTGAGAATTTCGTATAGGTTTGGGGAATGGTATGGCTACCATCGCGATTATCGGTGCGCTCGAAAAAGAGATCATGCAGATTAAGGAAGAGCTGAGCGACGTTTGCGAGGCACGGGAGGCAGGCTTGACCGTTGTGAGCGGCGAGCTCGACGGCCTGACAGTTGTCGCCACAACGGCGGGCATGGGCACGGTGAACGCTGCCGCTGCAACACAGCACCTCATTAGCAAGTATGCTCCGCAGGCTGTTGTGTTTTCGGGCATTGCGGGCGGTTTGAACCCCAAGCTCCATATCGACGACGTGGTCATTGGTAAACGCCTGCGCTATTTGGATACCGATACCGCGCTTATTGCCGAGTCCGCACCGGGGCTCGAGGAGTTTGGCTCGACGCCTGCGCTGGTCGATATTGCCGCCGATGTGCTTACTGAGCGTGGGTTTGTTGACGCTTCGACAAATGCAGTCGCTTCGAACGAGGGCACCAAGCAGTTCCTGGTCGGCACGATTGCCACGGGTAACCGCTTTGTGACGGGCGCCGCCATGCGCAACGACGCTATCGAGGCGACGCATGCCGATTGTGTCGGCATGGAGGGCGCGGCAATTGCCCATGTCGCAACCAAAAATGGTGTCGATTGCCTGGTGTTACGCGCTATCAGCGATAATTGTGACGAGGCGTACGATGCAATTTGCGAGCGCGAGTTCGATCTGTTCGAGTACGCGCGTGTCGCAAGTGACATTACGCTCGATATCGTCCGCCGCATTGCCGCTGCGCAATAGCGCGTCTATTTGTAAGAACCTACGACCAAGGAGTGTCCATGGCCGATTCCATTAACTACCAGCTTGCCAAGTTCGTCGCCAGCTACGGCAAGGTTTCGCAGATTCCCGAGTCCACCTGCCCTGAGGTGAGCTTTGTCGGCCGCTCCAACGTGGGCAAGTCCTCGATTATGAACAAGCTCTTTGGCCGCAAGAACCTGGTGAAGGTTTCGAGCACGCCGGGTAAGACGAGCAACATCAACTTCTTCGAGGCCGACGACGTGCATTTTGTGGACCTGCCGGGTTACGGTTTCGCCCGTCGCTCCAAGGCCGAGCGCGACCGCTGGGCAGAGCTCATCGGCGACTTCTTTGACTCCGAGCGCAGCTTTAACCTGGTCGTGTCGCTGGTGGATATTCGTCACGACCCGAGCAAGCTCGATCACGACATGATCGACTATCTGCAGGGCAACGAGTTCAACTTTATCGTCTGCCTCACCAAGGCCGACAAGCTCAGCCGCACCCAGCAGGCCCGCCAGGCAGCAGCCATCAAAAAGCAGCTCAACGTCCCGGCCGAAAACGTGATCATTACGAGCTCCCAGACCGGCACCGGCATCGACGAACTAAAAAAGCGCATCGCCGAGGCTTGCCTCTAGTCAGGCTGCAGCCCCTCAAAAGCTCTCATCTATATCACCCCAGTGATAGTTATTGGTAAACTATCACTGGGGTGATATTTTTAGGAGGTCGATATGGAGCTTTGGCACGGGTCGGAGGTTGTTGTCGAGCATCCATCGTTGGATAAATGCAGGCAATTCAATGACTATGGGCGCGGGTTTTATTGCATACCACATGAGGAAATGGCAATGGAATGGGCATGCCGGACCGAGTCTGATGGCATTGCCAATCGATATGAGCTTGATTTAGATGGCCTTTCGGTCTTGGATTTAGAGTCTGGGGAGTTTTCAATCCTCAATTGGCTTGCGATTTTGGCCGACAACCGGGAGTTTAATGTCTCGACGCCGCTGGCACGCGAAGGACTTCGGTATTTGCTGGACAACTGCCTGATTGATATTTCTCCCTATGACGTTATTCGAGGCTATCGCGCTGACGATTCCTACTTTTCGTTTGCAAGACAGTTCGTTAACGGCATGATTTCGCTCAGGCAATTGCAGCGCATTATGTTTTTGGGGATTTGGGCATTCAATATGCGCTTATGAGTGAGCGCGCGTTCTCGGCGATCAGGTTTCGCGATTGGAAGCAGGCCTCGGGAGCTGAGTTTTATCCCAAACGATTTGAGCGAGAACAGAACGCTCGACGTAAGTACCTGGATACGGTAAACGGATTTGACACCGAGGGTGTCGACATTAGGGATTTGATGTCAGGGAGGGTTGATTTAAATGATCCAAGAGTTAACGGATCGTGGGCCGAGTAGGACATATCCCGTCTATTACCTTGAGGACGCAATGAACAACCTCGGGGATTGCTTCGACTATGCCGTTAACGATTACGGAGCAGAAGGATCGGAAGTTGCTGAACTCTTTTGCCTGAGCGGCGTAGCTCGCGAGTTCGAACGCGGCAACGCATGGGTAGTGTCGGGAAAATCGGGCGTTGAGCTGTTCGCGCTTATCGCCGAAAGGTCGGGCTATCAAAACGGGCCTATACCGGACTGCGCCTATCGATTTGAGAAGACGCCGGAATATTGGGCGGGCTGGATACTGGCATACCTGCAGTGGCGCCTAGGAGAGTCTTTCGAAGATTTGCTGCATGTCGTTCCATTCGATGTGCTACGCAGTCTGTACTACCCCTGGCACGAAGCCTCGGAGGAACGCGTGGCTCGCCTCGTCTGCGATATGGCGAAAAAAGCGTCCAGGCAAACCAAACTTGCGTTAGCGAGAAAGAAGCTTAAGAAAACCCAACAAGACCTAGCGTACGAATCGGGTGTGTCACTCCGCTCAATCCAAATGTACGAGCAGCGCCAGAGAAACATCAATGAAGCTTCGGTAACAAGCGTAAGAGCCATAGCAAAAGCCCTCCACTGCAACATCGAAGACCTCCTAGAACCAGTCTTTGAATTCAAAGAATCCAGCGCCGCGTAAACCAAGCACACAGCCGATGCCCGCCTCTAGGAAGTGCTCCAGCCTAGCAAGAGCCCCTACCAATAAAAAGCCAAACTATCAGCCCGGCGCCCTTTCAAAGCGTGGGTCCCTGTAGACATCGCCGGCAATGTTGTTGTAGGGCCGCCCAAGGGCATCCCCTTAAAAACATTCCGCAGCACGAGGCCCGCTTATCCGCAGCTCCGAAGGAGCGGGATAAGCGGGCCTCAAGTGCGAGGACGTTTTTAAGGGGATGCCCCTGGGTGGCCCGGACAGACCGATCGGCGATGTCTACAGGTACTCGATTTGAGCGCCCTCGGTGTCGCACGTCAGAATGTGCGTGTCGCATTTGGGGAACTGCTCGCGCAGTTTAACCTGCAGGAACTTTGCCACGATGGTGTCGTCGGTTACGGCCATGAGGGTCGAGCCCGAACCACTGATCCAGATGGTCTTGGCGCCGCCGTTAAGGCAGGTGTCGCGCACGGCGTTGTAGTCGGGGATGAGACGGCGACGATAGGGTTCTTGGATGCGGTCGTCATTGGCGGCGGCAATCAGGTCAAGGTCGCCGGTCTCCAGACCGCGCGTCATGCCAGCAATGCGGCCCATCTGCCACACGGCGGTGGAGAGCGGAATCTCCTGCGGCACGACCTTGCGCGCCTCGCTCGTATGTACCTCGTAGGGCGGAATCACGGTAATAAAACGTAAGCGATCGCTCACCTCGTAGCGCAGGCATTGGGGGAGCGAATCGGTCGGCGTAAAGGAGCAGACGGCGCCGCCAAGGATGGCGGGAGCGACGTTATCGGGATGGCCCTCGACCTCGGTGGCGATGCGGACGAGCTCGGCGCGGTCGACGGTATGGCCCGTCAACGCGGCGGCAGCCATGATGCCGGCGACGACGCAGGTAGAGCTGGAACCCAGGCCGCGGGCGACGGGCACGTCGGTCTGAATGTCGATGGCAACGGGGAAAGCCGGCTCGCCCCACGCGGCCAGTGCATCGACAAAGCTCACGTAAACCAGGTTGTTCTCGTTTTGGAACTCTTCGGGGCATCCGGTGATGGTGAGCTTGTCGGCGCGCTCGAAGGTGAAGTGCGAGTAGAGGCTAACGGCCATGCCGAGGGTGTCGTAGCCAATGCCTAGGTTGGCGCTCGTTGCTGGGACGGTGATTTTGATCATGTGGGTCCTCCTGGCGTGCCTGACTGTTTAGTTCGCTGCTCGGACAGTCCTGCGCAAGACGGAAAGCACATTAAGTGCTTTCCTTTGCGTGCGGAACTCGCGACGAACTAAACAGCCAGGCACGCTGTGCGCGTTCGTCATCATCCCGAGGGTTATCTGATGAAAGAAGGTGCGCCGGCTTTCGCCGGCGCTTAATAAGGGGTTTAGTTAGTAGCCATCTTTTTTGCTGCAGACTCTACGTAGTTGGCCATCTCATCGACGTCGCAGACGTCTTCGAAGCGGACGGGTTTGGATTCGAGTTCGGCGAGCTGAGTCGGGGCGACCGTGTTGGTTGCCTGCTCGAGCACGCGCATGGCCTCAAAGTCGTCCTCGGGAACGTCGAGCCCCAGGGCGTCGCAGCAGGCGCGCGGGAACTTGTAGGGGCTGGCGGTCGAAAGCAGCACGCGGGCCTTGGCGCCCTCGGCGGGAGCGACCTGCTCAAAGACGTGATAGCCGCAAGCGGTGTGCGGGTCGATCACATAGCCGTTTGCATCCCAGCAGCTCTTGATGGCAGCGCGGACCTCGTCCTCGCTGGCCCAGCCACAGCCAAAGACGCTCTGGATCTTGGACAGCAGCTCGGCGGGCACCTCGTAGCGGCCGGTCTGGGCAAGCTGCTCCATAAGGCCGGCAACGAGCTCGCAGTCGCCGTCGGACAGGAAGTACAGCATGCGCTCTAGGTTGGAGCTGATGAGAATGTCCATCGACGGCGAGATGGTCGTAAAGAACGGACGGTTGCGGTCGTAGACGCCGGTGGTCAGGAAGTCGGCCAGTACGTTGTTCTTGTCGCTCGCGACGATGAGCTTGGCGACGGGCAGACCCATGCGCTTGGCATAGTAGCCGGCCAGGATATCGCCAAAGTTGCCGGTCGGTACGCAGAACTCAACGGCGTCGCCTGCCTCGATGGCGCCGGCGCGCAGCAGCTGTGCATATGCGGCAAAGTAGTAGACGACCTGCGGCACCAGGCGGCCGACGTTGATGGAGTTGGCGCTCGAAAGCACCGTGCCGGCGGCCTCCAGGCGCTTGGCAAGCTCTTTATCGGCAAAGATGCGCTTGACGGCACTCTGGGCGTCGTCAAAGTTGCCGCGGATGCCGCAGACGGCGACGTTATCGCCCTCCTGTGTGGACATCTGCAGATTCTGCACGCGGCTGACCTTACCCTCGGGATAGAAGACGGTGATGCCCGTCCCCGGGGCGTCGGCAAAGCCGGCGAGTGCGGCCTTGCCCGTGTCGCCCGACGTGGCGGTGACGATCATGATGCGCTCGGCGCCGCCGTCCTTGGCAGAGGTACGGGCCATCAGACGGGGGAGCATCTGCAGGGCGACGTCCTTAAAGGCGCTCGTGGGGCCGCCAAAGAGCTCCATCACATAGGTCTGAGGGGCGTCGGCGCCCGGTGCGGCATCGAGTTTGACGAGCGGCGTAACCTCTTCGCTCGCGAACGTGCCGCGGTATGCCTCGTCGACACACGCCGAAATTTCTTCGGCCGTGTAATCACTCAGTAACATTCCCAACACATCTTGAGCGATTTCAAAGTACGATTTATTGGCAAGCGAGCTGATATCGACCTGCTGGGTGCCAAGCTCGTCCGAGACAAACAAACCCCCGTCGGGAGCGATGCCGGTGCGGATTGCCACCTTACTTGAGCACGATAAAGTGCGTCCTCGTGTACTATGATAAGTTCCCATATAACACTGCTCCTCGGATGCCTTGGTCCCAATCGGTGAAACCATGGTATCAGAGCGTGCAAAATAGGTTCGCAGAGGCTTTTTAGAAAGGTAACCTCCAGCCCATGATTAAGATTGCCAAGTTTGGCGGCTCGTCGGTCGCCGACGCCGAACACTTCAAGAAGATCAAGGCCATCGTCGATGCCGACCCGGCTCGCCGTTTTGTGGTGGTTTCCGCCTGCGGTCGCCGTTTTAAGGGCGACACCAAGGTGACCGACCTGCTCTATCTGGTCAATGCGCACGTTAAGTACCACGTGTCGTGTGAGGAGCTGCTCGAGGACATTGGCCAGCGCTATTTTGATATCGCTGACGAGCTGGAGCTCACCTATCCCATCCGTGAGGAGTTCGCGGCCTTTGCCGAGCGCGCCCGCTCCGGTGGCTACTCTACTGAGGAGCTCGTAAGCCGCGGCGAGTACTTTACCGCGCGCCTGATGGCTGAGTACCTGGGCCTACCGTTCCTGGACGCCGCGACGGTTGTGGCGTTCCATCACGACGGTACGCTCAGCATGAATCGCACCTCCGAGCTGGTGCAGGAGTACGGTCAGCAGGGCGGCTTTGTTATGCCTGGCTTCTACGGCGCGACGCGTGAGGGTCAAATCAAGCTGCTCGATCGTGGCGGCGGCGATATCTCGGGCTCGATTCTGGCCAAGTGCCTGGGCGCCGACCTGTACGAGAACTGGACCGACGTCTCGGGCTTCTATTCTGCCGACCCGCGTATTGTTCCCGAGGCTCAGCCCATTGCGCGCGTTACTTACGAGGAGCTGCGCGAGCTTTCGTACATGGGCGCAAGCGTCCTGCACGAGGAGGCCGTGTTCCCCGTGCGCGAGGCGGGCATTCCGCTGGTCATCAAGAACACCAATGCGCCGCAGGACCCCGGCACCATCATTAGCGAGACGGCTGATGAAGGCGAGGCAGAGCCCATCATTACCGGCGTGACCGGCAAGCGCGGTTTTGTCGCCATCAACGTGGCCCGCGACCGCACCAAGCCCCGCGTTGGCTTTATGCGCCGTGCGCTTTCGGTCTTCGAGCGCTATGACGTTTCCGTCGAGCATATGCCCACCGGCGTCGACCGCTTTGGCGCCGTGGTGCAGGAGCAGGATGTGCACGATTCGCTGTACTCACTCGTGGGCGACATCCAGCAGGAGGTCGAGCCGCTCGAGATCGAGGTCGTTGAGGGTCTGGCGCTTATCGCGACCGTCGGTCGTAACCTGCGCGGCCGTGCAGGTATCTCGGGCCATCTGTTTGGCATGCTCGGCCAGGCTGGCGTGAGCGTGCGTATGATTTCGCAGAGCTGCGACGAGATCAACATCATTATCGGTGTCGAGGAGAAGGACTTTGACCTGGCGATTCGGACCATTTACCGTGCCTTCTCCGACGAAAATGGCATTGTGAAGGTCTCCGACCTGGAGGCTTCCGCGCCGGTTGATCCCGCTCTGGCCGCGCTCAAAAAGTAGCGACTGCTCGGTAGATTTTTGGGTCATGTCAAAAAATCTACGGCGGGGCGTTTCGTTTCGGTTTCGTTTCGACGGGGCGGGTTTCGTGCCTGCCCCGTTCTTGTATACACTGGCAACAATAATCGGCCTGCTTGGCGTGCGGGCGATAGCCACAACCTTTAAAGGGGGAAGCATGAAACAGTACACGGTTGCTATTTTGGGCGCGACGGGAGCCGTGGGCACCCAGATGCTCGAGTGCCTGAACGAGCAGGAGTTCCCGGTCGGCAAGCTCAAGCTGCTGGCGAGCGCACGCTCTGCGGGCAAGACCGTCGAGTTCCGCGGCGAGCAGGCTGTGATTGAGGAGGCTTGCCCCGAGGCTTTTGAGAGCTGCGACATCGTGCTCGGCGCTGCCGGCGACGATATCGCCAAGGAGCTGCTGCCCGAGGCCGTCAAGCGCGGCGCCGTCGTGGTCGACAACAGCCATGCCTTCCGTATGGATCCCGAGGTACCGCTGGTCGTGCCCGAGATTAATGCCGACGACATCAAGTGGCATCACGGTCTTATCGCCAATCCCAACTGCGCGACCATTATCGGCCTGGTTCCCACGTGGCCGCTGCATCAGCTCGCTGGCGTGAAGCGCATGATCGTCTCGACGTACCAGGCGGCTTCGGGCGCTGGTGCCCCCGGCATGGCCGAGCTTGAGGCCCAGCTGGCCGCCCTGGGCCGTGGCGAAGAGATTCCCGAGCCGCGCGCGTTTGCCGCCCAGCTGGCGAGCAACCTGATTCCGCAGATTGGCGGCGTCAAGGAAGAGGGCTTTACCTCCGAGGAGATGAAGCTGCAAAACGAGGGCCGCAAGATCATGCACCTGCCCGAGCTGCGCGTGAACTGCACCTGCGTGCGCGTGCCCGTGCTGCGCTCGCACTCCGAGAGCATTACGCTCGAGTTTGAGCGCGACATCACGGTGGAAGAGGCCCGTGCTGCGCTGGCTGCCGCTCCGGGCGTCAAGCTGGTTGACGACATGAGTGCCGAGGATGCGCACGATCGCTTCCCCATGCCGATGGACACCTCCGACCAGGACCTGATTTGGGTCGGTCGCGTACGCCGCGACATCTCGAACCCCGAGGCCGCACGTGGCATCACCTTCTGGTGCTGCGGCGACCAAATCCGTAAGGGCGCGGCAACCAACGCCGTCCAGATCGCTAAGCTGCTCTGCGAGTAGCGGTGGACCTGTCCGGCGGGGGCCGGGCTTGGTTTTCAGAACGTCCTCGACCATGTGTGGCGCCTTGTCCTGCTCCTTCGGAGCTGCGGACAAGGCGCCACACTGGTCTGCGGAATGTTCTGAAAACCAAGCCCGGCCCCTGCCTGCGGTGACTCGGCTGCGAGCGGCCTGCGATGGGGCCGTTGCTGGTTGGGGCCGCTGGGCTGATGTGGGGGCACGTGGTTGTTGCGGGCCCTAGTCCCGGCGGCGGCCTCGGCGCTTCGCGCCTGCTGCCTGGGGTGACTTTGGGCTTGGTGCGAATTGAGGTCTAATACTTTTCCTGTGAAGTGAACGACCTTATTTGGACCCCCGAAGCATTGGCATTTTTTGATTGCTATGTCCTGCGGTTTTGCAGTGCGAATCCTGCGGTTTTGCGGTCTAAAGGTGTGGATGCTCCGGGACTTCGTTTTTACTCGTTCACTTCTCGGGAAAAGTATTAGAGCTCAGCTGGCGGGGGTACCGCCCTGGCGTCGAAGCCCCGCGCCTTCTTCGCTTGATTGGGAAAAACAGCCTCGCTGAAGTAATTGCGAGCCCGCCCGGACGTATCTGCGGGGGTTGTCTGCACAGTTCGCGGTATTATGTTGCGGAGTTTTGAAAGGAGCCGCTGGTGGTCACGACGACGTTTGCTTCGCCTTTGGGCGAAATCCTGCTTGCCGCTGATGGCCGCGGTCTGACGGGGCTTTGGTTTGAGGGACAGGAACACTTTGGCTCCACGCTTCTCCGGGAAGACTCCGAACATGTTGAAGGCGCCGATGCGGTTTCCGGTATTGGTGGCATGTCGTCGGTGAGTCCGGCCAATGGCGCGGCTTCTTCGGTGCTAGAGCGTTCTTGGGCTTGGCTCAACGCCTATTTTGCGGGGCAGGAGCCTCGGTTTACGCCGCCGTTGCATTTGATTGGCACGGCATTTCAGCGTGAGGTTTGGTTTGAGCTGCTCTCTATCCCGCGTGGCGAGGTCGCTACGTATGGCGAGATCGCTCAGCGCGTTGCGGCTCGACATCGTGTGCCGGGAAATGAAGCGCCCGTTGTATCTCCTCGCGCGGTGGGGGCTGCGGTCGCTCGCAACCCTATTTCGATTATCGTGCCGTGCCATCGCGTGGTCGCGGCCGACGGATCGCTCAACGGATACGCCGGTGGACTGGATCGCAAGGAGTGGCTGCTGCGCCTCGAGGGTGCCTATCTATAAGCTGCAGGCGGCCGCAACGCCCATGCGGCAAGCGCGCTCGCTGTACGGGCGTTGTTTGCAGGGCGAGATGTGAAGCCGCCCGTTCCTTAAGTCCGACTAAGCTATAACCTTGCTTTTTTAAAAATGCTCATCGACCTGCTAAGGCAGCACTAAGGCGAGTGCGGGTGCGCTATTATCGGCGCTCACGGAGCGCTTGGTGTTCTTGGCACGCATGGACGAGGGCTCGGCGGGCTTTACCATGGCGTCGATCGATCTTTCGGAGGCGGTGAACAAGGCGGCGGCGCCGTTTAAGTCGGTGGCGGTCTCAGGCGGTAAACGCCTGTCGACGTCGATTGCGACCGGCGTGCGGACCCATGCCGATGCCGCGGCGGTGGCGCAGGTGGTTGAGTTGCTACTGGACAACGCCACGCGCTATGCGAGCGAGGGCAGCGTGATTGAGCTGAGCCTGTGCGCCGTTTCGCACGGCAAAGGCAAGGGCGCCGCCGAGCTTGTCGTATCGAACGCCGTGGACGAGCTGCCCGAGGGCGACCTGGACCGATTGTTCGATCGCTTCTATCGTGCGGATGCGTCGCGCAGCTCCAAGACGGGTGGCTCGGGCGTGGGCCTGTCCGTGGTGCGTGCCATCGCCGAGGCCCATGGAGGCGCCGCCACCGTATCCGGTCACGGCAACCAGATCACCTTCACCGTTTGCCTTTAAAACCTGCCAAAAAGGAACAGGTTTATTTTGGCAGGTTTTATCTGGGGAAACGTCCGCAGGAGAGGGCATGGGCGGTGTGAACATATGCATCTCTACCTGCTAAAATATAGGCATCGTTATTCGGCTCCTGAGTGGAAAGGAGACGGTCATGCAGTACGAGATCGGCGGAGGGGCTTTCCCGGTTGTTACGTGCAACCTTAGCGATGGCGAATCCATGATCACCGAAAGCGGCGCCATGGCTTGGATGACCCCCAACATGGAAATGTCTACCTCGGGCGGTGGCATCGGCAAGATGTTCTCCAAGGCTTTTTCGGGTGAGGCATTGTTCCAAAACATTTGGACCGCGCGTGGCGATGGCATGATCGCGTTTGGCTCCTGCTTCCCCGGCCGCATCGTGCCAATCGAGATCGGTCCGGGCAAGAGCTGGATTTTGCAGAAGTGTTCGTTCCTTGCCGCGGAAAGTGGCGTCGAGTTGAGCATTCACTTTAACAAGAAGGCAAAGGCCGGCGTCTTTGGCGGCGAGGGCTTTATCATGCAGAAGCTCACGGGCTCGGGTGTTGCTTTTGCCGAGATCGACGGCGACCTGGTTGAGTACGAGCTCGCTGCTGGCCAGCAGATGATTGTGGATACCGGCAACGTGGCCGGCTTTGAGGAGACCGTGAGCATCGACGCTCAAATGGTCAAGGGCGTCAAAAACATCATGTTTGGTGGCGAGGGCGTGTTCAACACCGTGCTCACCGGTCCCGGTCGCATCTGGTTGCAGACGATGCCCATTTCCAATCTTGCGGCAGTAGTGGCCTCGATGACCAACAACAATAACTAGTCCGCATAGGATAGCGCGCGGCGGGCTTACCCTGTCGCGCGCTTTTTTGCTGGCAAACGCCTCGCTTATAGAGTGTGGCTGCGCTGCTACAGCGAGCGTCGTCATCTCGTCACCCTGATAGCTTGCGGCAAGCGTGGCAATGAGGAGTGAGAATTTGAGTGCTCAGTCCCAAGGCATAATGGCGGCCATGCCAACAAGCAAAAACGAGTTGCCGGTGTCACGGAAAGGCAGGCGTCGGTCGATTCCACGTGAGACGGCTGTGCCGATCTGCACGGCCGCCCCTGCGCGTCCCGCGCTGCCCCCAAAGAGGTACGTTTCCCCATATAAAACCTGCCAAAATAAACCTGTCCCTATTTGGTCGGTGCGAAATGGGTAATACTAAAGAGTTATCCGACCAGATGGGAACCGATCGATGGCCTATATCGAATTTAAAGACGTCATCAAAGCATACGGCGAGGGCGATGCCCGCATCCACGCGCTCGACGGCGCGAGCTTTACGGTCGAGCGCGGCGAGCTCGCCATCATTTTGGGTGCTTCGGGTGCCGGCAAGACCACGGCCCTCAACATTCTGGGCGGCATGGACACGGCAACTTCTGGCACCGTGACGGTGGACGGGCGTGACGTGAGCTCTGCCAACGAGGCTCAGCTTGTGGAATACCGTCGCGCTGACGTCGGCTTTGTCTTTCAGTTCTACAATCTGGTCCCTAACCTGACGGCGCTTGAGAACGTCGAACTCGCGGCGCAGATCTGCCCCGATTCGCTCGATGCCGAGCAAACGCTTCGCCAGGTTGGTCTGGGCGACCGCCTCGCTAACTTTCCGGCGCAGCTTTCGGGCGGCGAGCAGCAGCGCGTATCCATCGCCCGCGCGCTGGCTAAGAACCCCAAGCTGCTCCTTTGCGACGAGCCTACGGGTGCACTCGACTACAAAACCGGCAAGCAGATCTTGCAGCTGCTACAGGACACTTGCCGCAAGCAAGGCATTACGGTCATCATCATCACCCACAACTCTGCGCTGGCGCCCATGGCCGATCGCCTGATCCGCTTTAAGAGCGGCCGCGTGGAGAGCGAGACGATCCAGCAAAATCCTGTGCCTATCGAGACGATCGAGTGGTAGCGCCCATGAATCAGGACCGCCAAAACAGTCAACGCCGCGACGCGCAGAACACGGAGCGCGAGCAGGATTTTACGACCTACCGTACCGCCCAAAGCTCAAACGATATGGTGCCGACGGTTTTTCGCCGTGGCATCTACCGCACGATTCGCGGCAGCCTCAAACGTTTCTTGTCTATCGTTGTGATCACCGCGCTTGGCGTGAGCGTGATGTGCGGCCTTAAGGCGGGCTGCGAGGACCTGTGTGATTCGGTCGACGCCTATTTTGACCAGCAGAATGTCTATGACATCAACGTGCAGTCGACCTATGGTCTGACCGATGACGATATTGCCGCGATCCAAGAGGTCGATGGCGTCGAGACGGCCGAGGGCATCTATACCGAGACCGCCTATACCGCCGTGGGTACGACGCGCGAGCGTGTCGTCGTACAGAGCCTCTCCAAAGAGAATATTGACCAACCGGTGCTAGTGCGCGGCGAGCTGCCCGAGACTTCGGGCGAAGTGGCAGTGACCTCACGTTTTTTGAAGGCTTCGGGCAAGAAAATCGGCGATACGGTGAGCTTTGCCGCCAACGATGCGAGCTCGTCGAACCAAAGCGCCAAGGACCAGTTTGCCGATGGGGACTACACCATCACGGCCGAGGTTCTCGATCCTACCGACGTGAGCTCCGACTCGACAGTCAACGCCTTTCGCGCTGCTTCGACTGCGGACTACAAGTTCTACGTGAGCGAGGATGCCGCGACATCTTCTTCCTACTCCGCTGTCCACGTGGTCGTCGAGGGAGCCAAGAGCCTCAACTCCTATTCGGATGCCTACTCGGCAAAGATCAATGAGGTCAAGGGCAATATCGAGAAGATCCGCGAGGAGCGTGAGAAGGCGCGCGCCCAGGAGCTGACGGTCGACACACCGGCGAGCTTGGACGCAGCTGAGCGTCAGGCGAATATGGTCTTTGGGATCGAGCAGGACAACATCAATCGCATGGCCGAGGGCAGCGACGAGCGTGCGCAGGCGCAAGCCGACCTGGACCAGCGCCGTGCCGCCGCCGACCAGCAGTTTGCCGATGCCCGCGCCGAGCTCTCTGACCTGGGCGAATGCACCTGGTACATCCAGGACCGCGATAACATCGCAAGCTACTCGAGCGTGGAGAGCGATAGTTCTTCGATCGAGGCCATCGCCACGGTGTTCCCGTTCATCTTCTTTATCGTCGCCGTGCTTATCAGTCTCACCACCGCCACCCGCATGGTCGAGGAGGAGCGCACGCTTATTGGCCTGTACAAGGCGCTCGGCTATTCACGCGGGCGCATCCTGTCCAAATATGTGGACTACTCGCTGTGGGCGTGTCTGATCGGTGGCGTGCTCGGCAATATCATCGGATTTGTGGGTCTGCCGCTGTTCTTGTTTACGGTGTTCGACGACATGTACTCGCTGCCCCAGATGCTGCTTTCGTACGACATCGTGTCCTCGATCGTTTCGGTGGCGCTGTTTGCCGTGGGCGTGGTGGGAGCCACGATTATCGCCTGCCGCCACGAGATGGCCGAGACCCCTGCCTCGCTCATGCGCCCCAAGGCTCCGCGCGCCGGCTCGCGCATTCTGCTCGAGCGCATCGGCTTTATCTGGCACCGCATGGGCTTTTTGAACAAGGTCGCTGCACGCAACTTATTCCGCTACAAAAAGCGCGCCTTTATGACCATCTTTGGCATTGCGGGCTGCACGGCGCTTGTGATTTGCGGTATGGGCATCCGTGATACGTCGGTCGCGTTGTCGCCCAAGCAGTACGGGCATATCACGCGCTATGACCTGCTGGCGGTTGCCAATCCCGATGATTTTTCGCAGACGTGCGCGGCACTGGATGAGCGCAGTGCAGCCAATGATTCCAACGTGACTGTGACTTCGACGCTGCCGATTATGACCGACAACGTCACCTTTACGTTTGGCGGTAAGAGCGAGACCGTGCAGCTGATCGTGGTGCCCGATGACCGCACGAACGACCTGAACGACTACGTGCGCCTAGAGGACGAGTCCAAAGAACCGCTCGCCCTGCGTGACGGGGATGTGTATTTGAGCAAGAGCTCTCAGCTGGTGCTGGGGATCAAGCCGGGCGATACGGCACACGTCCAGGATTCGTCGCTCAATGTTGCCAAGGTCAAAGTCAGCGACATCTCGCTCAACTATCTGGGCAACACGCTTTACATGACGCAGGGCACCTATGAGCGCGCGTTCGGTCGAAGTGCACGCCTTAACGGCGTCTTTGTGCTGCTTAAGGGTTCGTCGGCTGACCAGATTGCGTTTAGCAAGAAGCTTAAGAGTGACGGTTGGCTCACAATTTCGAGTACGGCCGAGCATTGGGAAAACTATGAGGCGAACTTTACGATTATCAATTCGGTCGTGGTGCTCGTGACCTTTATGGCGGCGTGCCTGTCGTTTGTGGTGGTGTTTACGCTGTCTAATACGAATATTTCGGAGCGCGAACGCGAGCTGGCGACCATCAAGGTGCTGGGCTTCCGCCGTGGCGAGGTTCACCATTACGTTAACAAGGAGACGTTGATTCTTACGGCGATCGGAGCCGCGCTGGGCGTACCGCTGGGTGGTGCGCTGGCCGAGAGCTTTACGTACATCTTGCAGATGCCGTCATTGTACTTTGACGTCGAAGTCGAGCCGCTGAGCTACGTGCTTGCCGTGGTGCTTTCCTTCGGCTTTACGATCATCGTCAACCTCGCTACCAATCGCACCCTCAATAAGATCGACATGGTCGGCGCCCTCAAGAGCGCCGAGTAGCCTGCCAAAAAGGGACAGGTTTATTTTGGCAGGTTTTATCGGGGCAAACGCCGGACAACCATTAGGTGGCCCGGCGTTTGCCCCGTCAAACGGGCTTTCCATTTGCCTTTCATTCTATTTGGTTTTCGCTCGCAGGCGTGGATGAGAGGCTCTCTTTGGCCTTCGAGATTGGGCTTGTATGGGTCGTATGCCACAAAATGGGCCTATCTACTACGTTTGCTACCACACCCTCGACCGTGACAAAGATTATGAAATTAAAACCGCAGGTAGAGGGCTTGCCAGTTTTCGGAAAAGGCGAGTATGGTCGGCCCTCTCGAGTTAAACGTAGTAAATAGGCCCTTTTCTTGGCGCGCGGTCAGCTCAATGCTAATCTCCGTGCCGGAACTGACCCAGTTGTTTGTAAGTTGCGGTGATATACGGACTGTTTGGCGCTTTGGAGCTTCAAAACAGTCCCTATCTCACCGCAACTTAGGAGAAGGGCGGGGGCGGTTGGGTGCTGGTGGGTCGGAGCGTGTTAGGCCTGTTTGCGGTGCTTCCATTGTTTGCGGCACCAGCGCATGAGCGCCTTTATGACGGGAATCGTGATGAGGATGATCCATGCAGGATGGGGCTGTCCCAAACAGAGCCACATGTAGAGGAACCAAGCGATGGCGGCTGCCGGGTAGATGGCCTCGATCAGCTTAGACAGGTGGCGCCGATCGATGAAGTCACCAATCGCGTAGTAAACGGGAACCAAAAAGACGAGGAAGAGTCCCGTGGCCCATGTGCCGTAGACAATGCCGAGCACCAGATAGGCGAGAGTGACAAGTGCGGGGAAGGGGAATTTGTTCCATGCACGTCCGACCTTGGTGTGGAAATGCTTGCCATGATGGTCGAGCTTGTCGTGTGCTTCCTTCCAGCTGGAAAACGTCTCGCCGTCGATGGTGACGGTGCCATCGTCATTGGTGCGCACGCTATGTCCATCGTCCTCAAGCGTATCGATATGCACGCCGCCCGGCCCCACATGCACCTCTTCGCCCTTGCGCTCGTTGGTCACATGGATGCCGCTCCAACCAACATGGACTTCCTCGCCCTTATTGGGATCAATGACGTGGATACCGCGCGCGAGGGAAATGTCGACAAGTGGTTTGTCGCCGCAATCGGCGTGCTCGGCAGAATCCTCAGCCTCGTCAGCCACATCCGCCGTCTCGGTGTCGGCGCTACCGTCCTCCAGGTCGTCGGCATCGTTGGCCGCCTCCCCATACAGCAGCTCATCCAGCGACACGCCATACAGCGCGGCGAGCGCAATAAGGTTATCGGTATCGGGCGAGGATTCGCTGCGCTCCCATTTACTGACAGCCTGACGACTCACACCCAGCTGGGCGGCAAGCGCCTCCTGAGAAAGCCCGGCAGCCTTGCGGCGATCGACGAGGCGCTGTGCCATCGCAAGATCCATGGTGGTTCCTTTCGTTTGATGGTCGAATCGAATGAGCCGAGTATGCCGAGAACAACCGGTAGCGACCACCATTTCTAGTTAGAATCTGCCCCAACCCTACCGCAACTACCGGTAGCAACCCCTAGCGACCAGCCATTTTAGGACAAATGTCAGTGCTACTCTCAGCTAAGAGCCTGCAACATCCCAAAATCTCAGCCCAGGCACCCGCAGCGAGAAGGCGAATAGCCTCGGCCTCCCTAGTTACCGCAGGAGGCCCCAGGGCTTTCCTCCCAAATCTTTCCGCAGGACGGAAGGACCCCGCCGCGCGAAGCGCGCAGCGGGGTCCTGACATGTCCGAGGACGATTTGGGAGGAAAGCCCTGGGGCCTCCGATGAGAGCAGTTCCAGCCGAGGCTATTCGTCGCCGAAGCTGATGCCCAACGCCTTGGCCTCGCGCACCAGGTCGCTCTGGGGGTCGACATACTTGAGCTTGCCGGCGACCTCCTCGAGCGGCATGTGGCACATCTTGCCGTCACGCAGGGCAATCATGTAGCCAAACTCGCCGCGCAGGCAGCCGAGCGCTGCCTCGACGCCGCACTGGGTCGCAAAGATGCGGTCCTGGGCGTCGGGCTGGCCGCCGCGCTGTGTGTGGCCGGGGATGGCGACGCGGGTCTCGCGACCGGTCTTGGCCTCGATCTCCTTGGCGATGTCGTAGACAATCGACGGGCTCGTTCGCTCGGCGAGCTTCTTCTTGTACTCCTTCTTGGACAGTGCCGCGTCCTCCTTGGAGATAGCGCCCTCGGCGACGGCCACGATGGTAAAGCGGCTGCCGGTCTCCATGCGATGCTCGATGGTCTTGATGACGTTGTCCATGTCGTAGGGGATCTCGGGAATCAGGATGACGTCCGCGCCGCCCGCGACGCCGGCATACAGCGGAATCCAGCCGACCTTGTGGCCCATAATCTCGATGACAAACACGCGGCCGTGGCTCGAGGCGGTAGTGTGGATGTCGTCGATGCACTTGGTGGCGACGTCGATGGCGCTCGTAAAGCCAAACGTCAACTCGGTGCCCCAGGTGTCGTTATCGATGGTCTTGGGCAGGGCGATAACGTTGAGGCCCTCTTCGCGCAGGCGGTTGGCGGTCTTGGTGGAGCCGTTGCCGCCCAGCATAAACAGGCAGTCGAGCTGCAGCTTATGATAGGTGTGGACCATTGCGGGCACCTTCTCGACGCCGTCGGCCTCGGGAATGTCCAGGCGCTTGAACGGCGTGCGGCTCGTGCCCAGGATGGTGCCGCCGCGGGTGAGGATGCCGCTAAAATCGGCGGGCGTCATGACGCGGAACCTGCTGTAGATAAGGCCCTGGTAGCCGTCCTCAAAACCATAGATCTCGATAGGCTCTTCGCTATTGGTCATAAGCGTTTTGACAATGCCGCGCATGGTGGCGTTGAGCGCCTGGCAGTCGCCGCCACTGGTAAGAAGACCGATCCTGAGCATTATGAATCCTTCCGGGCAAGTTATAACATGCGCATAAGTTTACCCCCGCACACTGTTGATACGGGGGTAAAACGTGTTAGCTCAAGCGTATGGAAATGTAAGCAACGTCAGGGAACGTAAGGTCGACGGGCCTGGCTCCTTACAGTGCGAAGGCATCGACGTTGCCCCAGTGGCGGCGCAGCGTGATGGCGGCAGCGGGCTCGGTATTGTCGAAGACGACCGACCATTGCGTATTGCTGGTGATGTCTTCCGGATTGGGCTCTTGCGCTGCGGCTCGCAGGGCTTCCCAGGCAATCGTTTCGTCTTGGGCACCGACATGGGCGTCGAGGACATCGGCGATGGCGATGGCGCGTTCCTTGCTATGGCCCAGCTCGCCGTTCTTTTGGTTGGGGAGCACTTCGTCGCCATAGCAGGCGTAGAAGTTCGTAACCTGGCGTACAGGAGTCGCTTTGAAAGCGCGGTCCGGATCGCGCGGGTCCCACTCTACTACGCGCGCGTCACCGGCGGCGTCGTTGATAAAGAAGTGGTAATCGCGTCCTGCCATGGCGTGCATGTCGTAGGCGGAAAGCAGGTCGACAGCTTCTTGCGTGGTGGCGGCACGGTCGAGCACCAGACGGATGGCGAGCGAGGTATTGATGACGGGGCGTTGCGTGTCCTGGTCACAGGGCTTGGAATCCAGGGTGAGTACGGCAACGGACACGCCGCATTCGTTAACACCGTCGAGCTGGGCAAACGGGCCCATGAGTGCGGCGACGCGTCCGGCGACGGAGTCAAGCGGAGTGTTATCGCCCAGGTTATTGAGGGCCGCAAAGCCGATGGAGGCATAGCCGTCACGCGGGTGATTGCGCACCAGCAGCGCCGAGGTGTCGTCCTTAAAGTCGTAATTGCGACCGGTGCGCACGCGGCCTTCGGCATCTACGGCGACAAAAGCGCTGCAGGCAAACTGGGGTGCCTGGACATGTGTCGGCACACCGGGCAGCACCTGCGCCACCACGGCATCGATGTAGGCCTGGTCGTCGCGCACGCCAGCAGCGATGATGCGATCAAGATCGTAGTCGTAGGCGATGTCGATTGCGTACAGGTCATAGCCATCCGCATAGTCGGTCAAGCGTTTGAGCGACGCGGCGGACTTGATTTGCTTGTGATAAACGATACCGGTGACAGCGGCAAGGCCGACGGCGGCTCCCGCGACACCGTAGGCGATGGCAATGTTACGTGGCTTCATGACGACTCCTCTCGTCCTGTTAGCGTAATTGTCGCAAAAGGAGTGCGGGCATGATGACTCAACTTGGTGAGCGGCGCGGAATTAAGCACGGAATGAAGAGTGCGGCGCTGGCGCGGCGGGGTATGCTGGAAGGGACCATCAACCCAGCGAAAGGGGAGAGCATGACGGATCAGGAAACGCCCGAGCGCACGCACGTGACGGCCGACGATATCGAGGCCGCCAACGACCTTATCGACTTTATCGAGGCATGCCCCAGCATGTTCCATACGGCGGCGACCATTATGGCCGAGCTCGACGAGGCAGGCTTTACCTATCTGCCCGAGAACGCGGCATGGGATATCGAACCGGGCGGTCGTTACTACACGCAGCGCAATACTTCGAGCGTTATCGCCTTTAAGGTGGGCGAGGACTTGGCTGCGACGTGGGGCGAGGACGGCGTTGCCGGTGACTATCATTTTCAGCTCACGGCGTCGCACAGCGATTCGCCGACGTTTAAGGTCAAGGCCGTGCCCGAGCTCGATGGCGCAGGCGAGACGTTGCGCCTGAACACCGAGGCTTACGGCGGCATGATCGACTACACCTGGTTCGATCGCCCGCTGGCGCTCGCGGGCCGCGTGCTGGTGCGCGAGGGTGACCGCATTGAGAGCCGCCTGCTTGCCACCGAGCGCGAAGTCGCCATCATCCCGAGCCTTGCCATCCACATGAACCGCGGCGTTAACGAGGGCTTTGCTCCCAACCGAGCCGTCGACCTGTGCCCGCTCATCAGCGCCGGCGAGCTTAAGCAGGGTGACTTCGATGCCCTGATCGCCGAAGAGCTGGACGTTGAGCCCGAGCAGATTCTGGGCCGCGATCTGTTCCTGGTCAATCGTCAGGATGCGCGCATTTGGGGCTGGGCCGACGAGTTCATCTCGACGCCCAAGCTCGACGACCTGGCCTGCGCCTACACCTCGCTGCAGGCATTTTTGGGTGCCGAGAATGCGCACGACGTTTCGGTCTTCTGCTGCTTCGATAACGAGGAGGTTGGCTCCGAGACCAAGCAGGGCGCCATGTCGACGTTCTTGGCCGACGCGCTGCGCCGCATCAACGGGTCGCTGGGCTTCGATGGCGAGTCGTACCACCGCGCACTTGCCGCTTCGATGCTCGTGAGCTGCGACAACGCGCATGCCGTGCACCCCAACCACGCCGAGAAGTGCGATGCCCGCAACCGGGTTGTGCTTAACGGCGGCATCGTCATCAAGGAAGCCGCCAACCAGCACTACTGCACCGATGCTTTTAGCCGCGCGGTGTTCCAGGCTATCTGCGATGACGCCGACGTGCCCACGCAGGCCTTCGCCAACAAGAGCGATATGGCCGGCGGCTCCACGCTCGGCAATCTGTCCAATATGCAGGCGAGTATGCATGCCGTGGACGTGGGCCTGCCGCAGCTGGCCATGCACTCGAGCTACGAGACCGGCGGCGTGCGCGACGTGATGTACGCCATCCGCGCCCTTACCGCCTTCTACGAGCGTGACCTGACCATCAACGGAGCCGAAAGCGTGGAGCTCTAATACCTGCCAAAAAGGGATGTTAATTTTGGCAGGTTTTATCTGGGCGAATGCAAAGGGTGAAACCGAACTAGATCGGTGATACGTGGCCGCCGAGGTGCAGTGCGCCTCGGCGGCTTTTTGTGTACAGAGTACGGCTAATGCTTATAAATGCTATACATGCTTTACGTATCTACCATAGAGCTTTATGATATTTTGAAGTATTAAGGAGGGGTCATGACCACAACAGCCGCTCAGATCAACGTACGTCTCGATGCCGATCTTAAAAGGAGTGGGGACGCCGCTCTCTCCAAGGCCGGTATGACGCCGAGCCAAGCGGTGCGAGCGCTCTGGCAGCTTGCAGCGTCGCTGGCCGATCGCCCCGGTGCGCTCGAGGATATCCTGCTGCCCAGTCGTGCCCGGGCGGAACAGCGCGAGCGCGAAAAGGCCGCCAAACGTAAGCTCGAGCTTATGGATCAGGGGTCGAAGCTGTTCGCTGCCGCTTGCCGTGAGTCGGGAATCGATATGGTCAAGGCTCAGCCATCGGACGACGAAGAGCTCAAACGGAATGCTTATGCGGATCGCTATGGCGAGGAGATGAGCTGGCTCTATGAGTGAGACTCCAAAGCGCATCTTGGTTGACACCAACGTGTGGCTCGATTACTTCATTCCCTCACGACGTGGTCGTTCGGTGGCGATTGAGTTTTTACGCGATGCATGCACGGCGCAGGTTGATTTGCTGTATGCGGCGACATCGTTCAAAGACCTGTTTTATTTGATTTCAAGCGAACATAAGGCATGGTATCGGCGCGAGCATGGTTCGCTTTCCCAAGATGCCGCTGCGGCAGCGACATCGCTTGCATGGGATTGTCTTAGCGTGCTGTCGCAGCTTGCCACGCCAGTGCCCTGTGACCTGAGCGACATCTGGATGGCGAGCAGGCAGCGTGAGCTCCATAGCGATTACGAAGACGATTTAATCATTGCGGCAGCGATACGCGCTCAAGCAGATCTACTGGTCACCAACGATGTCAAACTCTGTTCACACGCACCCGTCGCAGCAATGAGTGTAGAAGACGCAAAAAATTATTTAGCAACGCTCTAGCAATTTGAAGACCCTGCAGGTTGAGCAAACGTCAGCGAGAGCCCGCCAGAGTGAGCAAGGTGACGTGAAAGAGGAGGGCATAGGCCTTTTGGCCATGCCCGACGATTGAACGTCAGATTGCCGCTCTGGCGGGCTCGCAGCGTCGAGGGGTTCCGGCGTTTGGCAAAACGCCGGAACAATTAGTGCTCAATCCAGCAGCGCAGGGTCTCGCCTGCCTGCAGGTGACGCAGATTCTCGGCAGCGATGTCGACCACGTTATTGAGCGTGGCGTCTAGGTGGAACCAACCGGAGACGTGTGGCGTGATGAGCATGTTGGGCGCATCCCACAACGGGCTTGTCGCAGGCAGCGGCTCGGGGTCGGTGACGTCGACCGCGGCGCCGGCGAGATGCCCTGACTCCAGGGCGGCAACTAAGTCGTCGGCGACCACAAGATCGCCGCGGCCGCCGTTGGCAAAGAAGGCGCCCGGCTTCATCGCGGCGAAGAACTCGGCGTTCGCCAGGCCGCGGGTCTCGGGTGTGCTGGGCATAAAGGATGCGACGACGTCGGCCTCGGCCAGGCGCTCGGGCAGGGCGTCCATGCCGTCCATGTCCTCAAACACAATGGGGTAGACGAGCGGATGGCGCTTGATGCCGCGGACGTGCGCGCCCATGCTGCGGCAGAGCGTGGCAAAGTGGCCGCCAATGTCGCCCGCGCCCAGCACCAGCACGTTGGCGTTTTTGAGCGAGGTGACCGGACCTAAATCCTCCCAGCGATGTTCGCGCTGCAGGTCCTGGTAGCCGGGCAGGTGCTTCATCATTGACAGCACCATGGCAAACATGTGCTCGCTTACGGCCTGACCGTAGGCGCCGATCGAGCAAGACAGCTTGGCGTCGGCCGGCACGGTGCCGGCGGCAAGGTAGTCGTCATAGCCGGCGGTCTGCAATTGCAACAGCTGGAGATGCCCGCATGCCGTGAGCATGTCAGGGTCGATGTTGCCCAGGATCACGTCGGCATCGGCGACCTGCTCGCACGTGGCGGCGTCGGCGCTCGTGTAGATAAAGTCCTCGCCCGGAGCGCTCGACTCGAGGATCGCTCGATGGCGGTCGTTGACGGGCAACAAAACCAAGATGTTCACAAGCAGTCCTCTCCGTTCAACCTGCCAAAAAGGGACAGGTTTATTTTGGCAGGTTTTATCAGGCAAAACGTTCAAACGAAACGCCGGATGCAAGACGAGCATGCCCGTCAGCATCCGGCGCATCTACAGCTACCAGCTCAGCAACTCGTAGCCGTCCTCGGTCACCACGAGCTGTACCTCGCACTGGGCCGAATCGCTACCGTCCTTGGTGCGCACACACCAACCGTCACCCTTGCTAATCTTGATGTCGGGCGCTCCGGCGTTGACCATGGGCTCGATGGTAAAGACCATGGTCGGGGCCATGATGGTGTCCACGTCGGGCGCCTCGGTGGTAAAGCCCACAAACGGGTCCTCGTGGAACTCCTTGCCAATGCCGTGTCCGCCGTACTCGCGCACCACGCTAAAGCCGGCGTCCTCTACCGTCTTTTGCACAGCCTCGGCCATAACAGAGAGCGGCAGCCACGGCTTGACGGCGGCCAGGCCCGCTTCCACGCTGGCGCGGGTCACGTCGACCAGGCGCTGGCGCTCGGCCGAGACCTCGCCGATGCAGAACATGCGGCTCGAATCACTAAAGTAACCGTCCAAGATCGTGGAGCAGTCTACGTTGATGATGTCGCCCTCGTGCAGCACATCCGCATCGCAGGGGATACCGTGGCAGACGACGTCGTTGATCGAGGTGCACACGCTCTTGGGATAGCCCTCGTAGTTAAGGTCGGCCGGCGTGCCACCGTGCTCGACGGTGTAGTCGTAGATCATCTGGTCGATCTGGTTGGTGGTCATGCCTGCGGCGATATGCTCGCCCACATAATCGAGCACGCCCACGTTGATGGCGGCCGAACGCTTAATGCCTTCGATATCGGCGGGTGTCTTGTAGAGCGTGCGGGGCAGAACCTCCCGGCCCTCTTCCCACAGGCGCTCGAGGCGCTCGTCGAAGGCGCTATGGCATTTCTTATATTTTTTGCCGCTGCCGCACCAGCAAGCGTCGTTGCGGCCGGGCACGGGTCCATTGTCAAACATGGCTAACTTCCTTTCATTCGCAGCTAGTATAGCCCACCCACGCGTCCGTAAAAGTTGCGGTGATATAGTTCCGATTTAAGCGGTTTAACAGCACAAATAGGAACTATATCACCGCAACTGATGGGGCGGGATGGCGGGCACTAGCTGCTGCGTGGTTTTGCTAGTAACTCACCTGGCAGGGAATGCCGAGGGCTTGGACGCGCGCGGCAATGGCGTCGAGCACCTCGGGCGCCGCTTTAGCAAGGCCGGCGACCGGTGTCTCGCGCGCCACCGTGTAGATGGTCGCTTCTTGCGGGCGAATGCGCTCAAGCGCCGCGAGCCAGGGGGCAACGTACTCCTCGCCGGTGTTGTCGATGAGCTTGCCCTGATACTCGCCGGTCAAAAAGATCGTCTGGATAATAACGTGACCGTCAAAGCTTGCGAACGTCTCGATCTGGTGCTCGACGTCGTAGGGGCCGACAGGCTGGTCGAGCAGCTGGATAAACGCCGGGTCGACCGTATCGAGCTTAAGAATGTTGTCGTCGACCATCATGAGCGCATCGTGTACCTGGGGACGGTCGGCGCGCGTGCCGTTGGAGAGCACAGCAATCTTGGTGCTTGGGGCAAGTTCGTCGCGCAGTGCGACGGCACCGGCGATGGCCTGCGGAAACTCCGGCGCGGCGGTGGGCTCGCCGTTGCCTGCGAAGGTGATCACATCGGGGAGCTCGCCCTCGGCTGCCATCTCGCGCAGCTTTGCCTCGAGCGCGTCGAGCACCACGGCAGCCGTGTTATACGGCTCGTGGCAGGGGCGCTCGGCGTTGAGGCCGTTTTCGCAGTAAATGCAGTCGAACGTGCAGATTTTGCCGCTGGCCGGCATCATGTTGACGCCGAGCGAGAGACCAAGGCGGCGGCTGCGCACCGGTCCAAAGACGGGGCTGGCATTCAAAAACATAGACATAGACATATGCTCCTCAAGACAATTGTGCCTAAGCATAGCATCGGCTCCGAAGCAAGGTGCGGGCTCTTGCTTTACAAGTTTCGTTTTTGCACGTCGCTCATTATGCCGTGCCATGAAAAGCCTCAGGTCGGGTACAGTTAATCTGTTAACAAAGCGTAAAGCAATGCGGATCTATCCAACCGTACTGACGGGCAACTGGATGGGCATTGACGATGGGAACACAGTATGGATTTTACGGTTGAGAATACGGTCACCACGATCGCCTGTCGCGAGTATGCCGGCCCGGTTGTATCGTCCGATACGCCCGCCTTGGTGTGCGTGCACGGCGCCTGCGTCGATGGCACATTTTTTGACGGCATCGCCCGCGAGCTCGCCTGTGACTACCGCGTCATTGCCTACGACCGCCGCGGTTGCGGCGAGAGCGGCGACGCTGCAGACGGACGCTACGACCTCGCCGCGCAGGCTGCCGACCTGCAGGCCGTTATCGAGCATATTGGCGCTCCGGCAAACGTGCTCGCGCACAGTGCCGGTACGCTGGTGACGCTGGAGCTCCTCCGTGCAAACCCTGCCATAATCTCGCGTGCGATTCTGCATGAACCCGCCGTGACAAACGAGGGTGCCGGCCTGGGCGCGGCCCCGGTTTTGCTCGAGATGATCGCCGCGGGAAAGGTCTCCAGGGCATTACGGGCCTTCCTGGGCGCCATCGGCGACTCGGACCCTGAGGCTCCCAAGTTAACCGAGGCAGAAGCCAAGCATGCCCTGCGCAACGGCCGCAGTTTCATGGCAAACGAATACGGGATTGCTATGACCTGCGTTCCCGATTGGGATAGCGTTCGCGCGTCAAAAACGGTGGCCGCCGTGCTCCTGGGCGAGCTCTCGATTGGCACATCCCGCGAGGCTGGTACGCGAGCGGCTACCGAATATCTCGATTGCCCCCTCGTGACAATCCCGGGCGCGCACAACGGCCTGCGCGATCGCCCGGCAGCGGCTGCCCAGACTGTCCGTAGCATCCTGGAGCTCTAGCAGCCGTAATAATCAAAACAGTCTTCACTCGCAAACGTTTCGGCCGTGTTAACAAATGTGCTCAAAACTTCACGTCTGCGGCTTCAATCGCGCCGTCTGCCAGGTCATAAAAATGTAACAGCATTCACGTGCTTACCTGCATCGGCAAGGTGTTACCCTTGTAACATTTGGAACCCACCGCTACCATGCGAAACTATCGAAAGGGCCCCATATGCTCAATAATCACGAGGTCAATCTAACCGACGAGGAGGCTGCCGCCGAGGTCGCCCGTGTCGCGAAGACCTACCCCGTGGTGCGTTTGCTGTCGGCCGATCAGATTAAGAGTGAGCCTAACTGCCTGCTCGCCGGTGATCGGTGTCCTTGTCTGCGTCAGTCAAGCCTTGAGGCTTTGGCAGACTCCGATGAGGTGTCGGAGCAACTGCTCAATGATGGCACTGAGTACCGCGCCCGTCTACGCCCTTTGAAGGTCGAGGGCGAGCCTCACGTCTTGCTGATGGTGCGTCCGATCGATGAGCAAGAGGCCGCAGAAGAGGACCTTGTCTACACCGACGTGCTGACGAATGTGCGCAATCGCCGATATTACGAGGAAAAGCTCCGTAGCGCCCGCGTGAATGCCGGCGTTGCGGTGATCGACCTTGATGATTTTAGGGTCTTCAACGATACGTGTGGCCGTCATGCCGGCGACCTTGCGCTCGGTGCTGTGGCGACAGCCATGCGCAGCGGAATCCGTTCGACTGACGAGCTTGTGCGCTATGGCTGCGACAAGTTTGTGGTTGTCATGCCCAATATTCCCTCCGATGACTTCACCCGTCGCCTGCATCAGGTGTCCGATGCCGTTCGTTCCACGATTATTCCGGGCCATGAGTACGTGAGCTTGACGGCATGTGTTGGTGGCGTTCGCATTCATGGCGAGACGGTCGATGAGGGCGTTGGCCGCGCTGTCCAGTTACTGAGCCGCGCTAAGGCAAAAGCCGGTACGGTCGTGACCGATGCCGATTCCATCGAGGCCTTCCAAAGCGAAAAGCCTTTGGTGCTTATTGTCGATGACTCCGAGATGAACCGAGTCATTCTCAACGAGATGCTCAAGGACGAGTATTGTATCCTCGAGGCCGATAACGGTCGTGCGGCGCTCGACATGGTCGACCGCTATGGCGATGAGTTGTCGCTCGTGCTGCTGGACATTATCATGCCGGGCATAAGCGGCTTTGAGGTACTGGCCGATCTGTCGCGCCGATCGGGTATCGACAATCTGCCTGTCATCATGATCTCGAGCGAAGATTCCGATGATATGGTTCTGCGCGCGTACGAGCTGGGCGCCTCGGACTATATCAACCGCCCGTTTGACTCCCGTGTCGTGCGCCGCCGTGTAAGCAACACCATCCGCCTATACGCCAAACAGCGCCGCCTGACGAACCTGCTGTCCCAGCAGTACAACGAGCGCGTCAAGAACAGTCGCATGCTCATCGACATCATGGCCGGCGTCATGGAGCTTCGCAACGGCGAGAGCGGTAGGCACGTTACGAACATCGAAAAGCTGACCGAGCTGCTGCTTGGCTGTCTGGTCCAGCGTAGCGGCACGATCTCCCTCGACAATGAGGAACGCTCCACGATCGCCCTGGCTTCGGAGCTGCACGATATCGGCAAGATGTCGATTGACGATGCGATCCTCAACAAGCCCGGACGCCTTACGCCCGAGGAGTTCGAGATCATGAAGACGCATACCACGATCGGCGCCGATATGCTGCTTAAGCTGGGTAGCCATCACGCCGGCAATGCGCTTATGGAATATGCGTACCAGATTGCGCGTTGGCATCACGAGCGCTGGGACGGCAAGGGTTATCCCGATGGCCTCAAGGGCGACGATATCCCCATCGCCGCGCAGGTGGTTTCGGTGGCTGACGTGTACGATGCTCTGACGAGTGTGCGTGTGTACAAGGACGCTATCCCGCACAAGGAGGCGATCCAGATGATCCTGGACGGTAAGTGCGGCACCTTTAACCCGCTGCTGCTCGATTGCCTGCTCGAGGTGCAAGACCAAATTGCCGAGACGTTGGCACGCCCCGCCGACGTCGTTGCGTTTCCCACGATTTAGTTTGACCAAAGGAGTTTTAATCCATGATTTCCATGCGTGAGGCGTATGAGAAGATCGGTGCCAATTATGATGACGCTTGCGCTCGGCTGATGGGCGATGAGATGCTTGCCCGCTTTGCCCTCAAGTTTTTGGATGACGAGAGCATGGACAAACTGGAGGCTGCCATGGCGGCAGGAGACGCCGAGAGTACGTTTATGGCAGCGCACACGCTCAAGGGCGTGAGCCAGAACCTGGGATTCGATAATCTGTACGAGCCGGCAGTTGTGGTGACCGAGGCGCTGCGCGGCGCCGATGCCGTTGACGGCGCTCGCGAGGGAATGCATGCGCTGCAGCAGCAATATGCGGCAACGATGTCGGCCCTGCGCGAGGCGGCCGAATAAGAGCTTGCGAGCTTTGATGACTATGAGCGTGGATAATCTCCCGTTTTAGGCCCGGTGGCGGCCTCAAAGTGGGAGATTGTCCACTCTCGTTCGATACATGTCCAAAAATCCACTCTCACCCCTTCTGATTAGTGAATGGCCCATGCGCACTGGCGGGGCTTTCCGCATGCAATCCATATCGTTGTTCGATAAACTGTTCGAATAACGATAGAGTCGATGAGGGTGAGTGTATGTCCAACAGCGTTCAGCGTATGGCCAAGGCGGGCGAAAATATCAGGAAGCTTGGTTTTTGCATGGCAGCCGTTTTTGCGGGAATGCTCGTCGCTTTTGCCGCGTTGGTTGTTTACGTGATCTGGTATGCGGTTGCAAACGGTGCTTCTGTTGATTCTTTCGGTGTCGTGACGCTTCTCAATGGCGGGTGCATCGTTATCCCAAGCGGACTGTGCCTGGCACTCGTCGTGGGTATTTCGCTTGTCGTTTTGTGCGGGATCAGCCGTAACATCTCGCGGGGCGTCTCGCCCTTTACCAAGACGCATGTACGGCTTATCCGTGTTCTCGCGCTTGCCTTTGCTGCTAACGCCGCGGTTTCGCTTGTTGGTGCCTATGGATCGGTCAATCTCACCATTGGCGGACTGGAGCTTTACATCGTGCCTCATTCCTTCGTTATTGAGATTTGCCAAGGCATTGCCTTTGATGCGGGGTCGCTTATCGGCGCGGTTGTCTGTTTGTTTATCTCGGCGATCTGGAGTTATGCCTCGCTGCTCCAGGAGCAGTCTGACGAGCTTGTGTAGGAGGAAGCATGAGCTATCTCATTATCGAGCTTGAGACGCAGCTGCTTAAGACCGGAAAGACCAGTTCTGATCTGATTCGGGCGACGGGGCATACTCCGGCTAATATTTCAAAGCTTAGAAACGGAAAGATAAAAGCTATTCGCCTAAAGACGCTCCTCGATATCTGTGATGAGCTTGATTGTCAACCGGGAGATATTATTCAGCGCGTGAGTGAGAAAGAGCTTGAGGAGCTTATTGTTGAGCGTGCAAAAAACGTTGTGAGGCAGATGCGGGACGGCGGAGGCAATGAGGCGTCGCTTCCGACATCAGTCTTTGCTGTCGATTTGAGCGACGAGTAGCTTAAGGCGAACAACTAAAACGAAATATCAGCGTGAAGGGACCCGTGTCTAACACGGGTTCTTTCTTTTAGATTATCTTGACAAATATGAGTTATCGAAAAACAATAATAACTATGGAAAACGATAAAGTAAAGAAGTAACGATATGAGCGGTTTTGCTATCAAGCGGAACGGGAGGCCAATGAACGCATCAACGATAAGGCTATCAAGGGTGTCAAAGCGCTATGGGAGGCGCCGCGTTTTGCATGACGTTTCCTTCGAGGTACATCAGTCTGAGCTCTGCGCCCTTGTTGGTGCAAACGGGGCGGGCAAAAGCACGCTTATTAAAATCGTATTGGGCCTCTGTGAGCCATCGTCGGGGAGCGTGGAGCTCTTTGGAGGCAAGTCGAAAAAAGAGCCGAGCCTGATGCGGACGCGTGTCGGCTATGTGCCAGATTCCTGCGGAGCATACCAATCCCTCAGTGCGGCTGAGAATCTTCGGATCCGATGTGCGGAATGGGGGCTCGATGAGAAACGTGAGGTTCCTCGTGTCTTGGGCCTAGTCGGGCTGGACGTCGATGAGAAAAAGAGCGTGAGCAGTTTTTCTCTGGGAATGAAACGGCGACTGGATATAGCTACGGCTTTATTGGGCGACACCGACGTACTAATTTTCGATGAGCCGGCAAATGGCTTGGATCCGTTGGGCATCGAGAGTATATGGGCCCTTATCGGTCGATTGAATCGGGAGCAGGGCAAAACCATGCTTATCTCTAGCCACGACTTGGATGAGCTGGCATCGGTTGCAACAAGCTGCCTGTTTCTTCATGACGGTGAACTGCTAAAAAAGGAATCGATGGACGTCATAAGGGATGAGGCGCCATCCCTAAAAGAGTATTACAGGCGCTTGATGAAGGCGGTCTCGCTATGAAGCGGGCGATCCATCCCATAAAGGCAGATATGATGTGTTTGCACAGGATATTTCCAGCGAAGTTTGGTCTTGCGCTTATGCTGGCGTTCGGCCTTCTCTTCGGCATCTTTCTAAAAAACGGAACAACGTTGCTCGCCTTTGGCTATGGCGTTTGTGGGGAGGATATTGGTTTCCTCTGGAATGCAATCGATCCTTCTGCGCCTGATGAGTCCCTTGCGCGCAGCGCTTTTGCCGGTACATCCCTGTTCGTTCCACTCATCGTTTGTTTGGTGCTTTTACAGGAGCATGGCTATAAAGAGGGGCACCGAATTTCTTCGGCAAGAGGTCTCAACCGCTTTTATGGGGCTCTAGCCCATGCATTTTCGTCTGCTTTAATAATTGGCGCAGCGTATAGCGCGCTTTGCCTTCTTCTTTTTGCAATAGCCATAATACGTGGAGGGCATAACTACTCGCACAACATACTAACTGTATTTTTGCCTGCAATGATAGTCAACGCCGTATTGGTGATATCGGTTGCGCTGGAGACGGTGACCATCTATCGGATAACGGGCAGCGCTGTATTGAGCGGGGCCGTGGTGATAGTTGGATTTGTCATGAGCTTGACGCTCTACGGAGCCTTCCTTCAGGCACCTATACCATCCTTGCGATGGATCTTCTTCCTTCCGGGGCCGTACCTTGGAGTCGGATGTGCCCTTGGGTATAGCGATATGGGGCAGCTGACGCTTCTGGGATATGGCGTGGCAGCCAGCTGTCTATCGGTATTGATTTACGCTCTCTTGAGCTTTCGCGCTGGGGGTGTGCTCAATGGCTCGTCAGATTAAAAGACTTCTCCAGTCAGAATTGAAGCATGTGAGCAAATGGGCGTACGCCTTAATCCTGGTAATTTATGCGTACATGGTGATATTGCAGCTTAATTCTTTCCCGATGTGGTTCTGTGGCCTCCGTGAGAACAGTTTCTTGGGTTTTTTCCCAGACCCGACGCTTCGGCTATCGGCGGAGGATGTCCTTCTATTTGGCAATGCAGAGGTTTTTCGCGGTCTGCTGTTCAACGTAGCCCCGTTGGCCCATGCATTGTTCTTTCCATTCATCGCGGCTTGCATTGTGCCGCGCTTTGTCAGTTCGGGCTTTGTCGAGGAACCGTGGGGGTTGTCGGAGGCTCGGGGAGGGAAGCGTGTGTGCGCTATCGTTGCGCGAGTGGTGCTATCTTCTTTTGCCCTTTTGGGCGCGTTTGTCCTGTCGAGTGTCGTTTTGTACTGTCTTAACTGCGCAATCGTTTCGGATGCTCAGCAGTATTTCAACCTGCATGTATTTTGCTATCGACTTGTTCTTGCTGCCGCTGCCTGCCTTGCATACGTGGTTTCTTGCGTAATCGTTGTTTCCTATTTTGGGTCCGGCTTCGGTCCGATTGGCATGCTGTTGCTTGTCAACGTCGTAGCGATCTACATACAGATCGGGGCCAATTCCATGCTTCCGCTTCCAGCCTCGATGCTCATGTGGATTTGCGGCGTGACCCCGTTGGGGAATGGTCAATGCATCTCGATTTTAATTGACTGCCTCATAAACGTAGCAAGCGTTTTTATCATTTGCTTTACTGTCGACCGATTGCGGTCGAGATTTCTCTGATTGTTTGTGAGGGATAATCATACCGAGCATATCAAATACAGGGGGGGGCGGGCACCGTAGCTGGTGTCCGCCCCCCGGCTTAGGAGGCTTTAACCTGAGTGGTTCGCGAGCTAGCGGGCCTGCTTTACCTTTGCCGCCGCCTCGACAAACGACTTCCACAGGTTAAAGTCGGTTTCGAGCGTCTTCCACGTGTACTCGGGATGCCATTGCACGCCTAGACAGAATGGTTGGCCTTCGACCTCGATGCACTCGGGAATACCGTCGGTTGCCTTGGCGACCAAGCGCGTGCTTTTACCCAGACGATCGACGCAGCAGTGATGTGCTGAGTTGGTCTGGATCAGTCTGTGGCCGCCAAGCGCGCGGTCGAGCAGCGAGCCCGGCACGACCTCGACGGGATGCACGGGGTCGTTGAGCACGTGGGTATGGCGCCACTGCGTGCGGCCCTCGCGAGCGCCCAGGCTCGGCACGTCCATGCACAGGGTGCCGCCAGTGGCGACGTTGAGCAACTGCGTGCCACGGCAGGTGGTAAAGAGCGGCTTTTTGGCGCGGAGCACCTCGCCGACCAGCTTAAACTCAAAGCAATCGCGGATCTCGCAGCAGAGGGTGGGGTCGTAGGGTCGATCATCGCCCCAGCGTTTGGGGTTGACATCCGGGCCGCCGGGAATAGCGATACCGTCGGCGATATCGACGTAATGGCGGATGACCTCAATGTCCTCGGTGATGGACATCTGCAGCGGCAGGCCGCCGGCGGCAAGGATGGCATCGACAAAGACGCTGGCAATCTCCTCGTTGGGGGAGAGCGTCTCGCTTAAAAACGGCTTTGCCTCTTCCCAACGCGGCGAGACGAGGATGAGTGGGCGGTCGGCGGGGGCGACGTCGACATGTGGGGTGTAGGGCGATGAACTGCGAGTTCCGATCATAGGTGTTGCTTTCGAGTTTGGATGGTCATGGCGAGCGGATATGGCAATTGGGCTAGTGGCCCTTGATGGAGTTGAGGAAGTCTTGGGCGCGCTTGGTCTGGGGATGGTCGAAGAACTCGTCGGGCGTGCCGGTTTCCACGATCTGGCCGTCGGCCATAAACACGACGCGGTCAGCAACGCGGCGGGCGAAGTTCATCTCGTGCGTAATGACGATCATCGTCATGCCCTGCTGGGCCAGGCGGACCATGACCTCGAGCACCTCGTTGATCATCTCGGGGTCAAGGGCACTCGTGGGCTCGTCGAAGAGCATGGCCTTGGGCTGCATGGCGAGCGAGCGGGCAATGGCCACGCGCTGCTGCTGGCCGCCCGAGAGCTGAGCGGGCACCTTGTCGGCCTGTTCGGCAACGCCCACGCGGCTCAGCAGGTCCATGGCGCGCTCACGAGCTTCCTCCTTGGACACGCCCAGCACGTCGACCGGCCCCAGCATGACGTTCTGCAGCACCGTCATATGCGCGAACAGGTTGAACTGCTGAAACACCATGCCCAGCTCGGCGCGCATGCGGGCAAGATCCTTGCCTTCCTGCGGCAGAGGCTCGCCCTCGATGAGGATCTCGCCCGAGTCGATGGTTTCCAGGCGGTTGATGGTTCGGCACATGGTCGACTTGCCCGAGCCTGAGGGGCCGATCACGACGACGACTTCGCCGCGGTCGACCGAGAGATTGATGTCGTTGAGGACGTGCAGATCGCCATAGTGCTTATCGACGTGCTTGAGCTCGATCAGCGGCTGATTACCGGTAGAAGAAGTGCTCTGTGCCATGGTGCTCGGCTCCTTATGACTCGAAATGGTAAATCGTTAGCGAATGATGGTCGCGCCGGTCTTGTGCGAAACGTAGACAGCGGCCTTGTTGATTGCGACGTTGATGAGGATATAGATGACCGCGATCACCAGGTAGACCGACACGAGGGCGTCGTAGTTGGTAATGAGCACGCGGGCGTTTTGCATAAGGTCGGGGTAGCTCACCACGTAGGCGACGGTGGTGTCTTTGACGACGACCACAAGCTGCGAAATCAACGACGGAATGATAAACCGAATAGCCTGCGGCAGGACGATTTTAAAGGTGATTTTAGCTTTGGAGAGACCGAGCGCCTGGGCGGCCTCGACCTGGCCGCGCGGCACGGCATTGACGCCGGCGCGGAAGATCTCGGCGAGTACGCCGGCCGCGGCGAGCGCGACGGGAAGCGTGAGCATCCAAAACGACGGCAGCGCGATCTTGTACTGGGGCAGCACCAAAAAGAAGAAGTAGATGAACAGCAGGCTCGGCACGCCACGGAAGAAATCGGTGAGCACGCGGCAGACCAGCTGCAGCGGCTTGATGTCGCTGGTACGGCCGAGCATGAGGGCTAAGCCCAGTACCAGCGCGATGGCGCCGGCGGTGAGCGCGACCTTTACTGTGCCCTCAAAACCGGCAAGCAGGAACTTCCAGGTGGTGAGGTGCGTAAAGAAGTACCAGTAATGGACCGAAAGCTGGCCGGTCACATAAAAGCGCTGCAGTACCAGAGCGATGAGCGCGGCCACGGCAACAAGTGAGATGGCGGTGCCGACGCGAATCTTGGCGCGCATCTTGGGGCCGGGAGCCTCGTAGAGCGCATCGCGCATGGTGAGCGCGGAGGTGGAGTGCTTGCTCATCGGAGGATCCTCACCTTCTTATCGATATAGTTGCCAATGTGGCTCACCACAAAGGCCGTGCCCAGGTAGCCGAGCGCCGAGATAAAGAACGCGGCGACGCCGCCGAGCGAGCGCGTGTTGATGTAGCTCACCACGCCGGTGAGCTCCTGCGGTTTAAGCGGCACCTGACTGCCGAGCGCGGTGGTGAGCATGACGGCGATAAAGAGGTTGGTCATGGGCAGCACGCTCGAGCGCAGCGCCTGCGGAATCACGATCTTGGCGAGGATACGGCTGAAGCTCATGCCCAGCGAGCGGGCGGCTTCCACCTGGCCGACACCGACGGTGTTGATGCCGCTCATAAAGTTCTCGGAGCCAAAGGCAGAGCCCAGCAACACCGTGGCGACGATAACGCAGGTGCGGTAGGGCAGGACGACCTTGAGCGGCGGCAATGCGTAGACGACGATGATGAGCAACGCAATGCCGGGGATGTTACGGAAGACCTGAACATACAGGTCGCCAAAGACGCGCAGCGGCTTGAGCGGCGACACGCGCATCACGGTAACGGCGACGGCCAGCACCATGGCGATGGCAAACGACTCAAGCGTCATGCCCCAGGTTGCTAGCAGCGCGTCGATGTAGTTCTGGCCATAGAGCGACCAGAGCTCGGAGAGACTCATGCGGACCTCCCGCCGATAAGGAAAGGGCTCCCGTGTGTACGGAAGCCCCGACAACTCAGTGATGAAACAGTTTAGCGCAATAAAGCGCATCGTGCGTTTCCATATGGTTTCGTTGCGGCCGTTACCAGGCTCGTTGCCTAGGCGCCGATCTCGGGCAGCTCGGGAACATTGGTGTCGCCCGTGCGGTCGCCGATGCAGATCTGCCACAGCTCGGTCCAGGTGCCGTCGTCCTCGATCTTCTTAAGGAAGTCGTTGACAAAGGCGACGCCGTCGGAATCGAGCGGCAGGCCGATGCCGTAGGGCTCCTTGTTGCCAAAGGGCTTACCGGCGATCTTGTACTTGCCGGGCTCGCGGACCAGGGCGCTCTGCTGCATGTTGTTGTCGATGACGTAGGCGTCAACGCGACCCTGCTGGAGTGCCTGACGGGCCTCCTCGTCGGTCTTGAACTCCTGCTGGCTGGCCTTGGGAGCGAACTCCTCCAGGATGGCGGGGCCGTTGGAGCCGGACTGGACGGCGACGTTTTTGTCGGCCAGGTCGTCGACGCTCTTGATGTCCTCGTTATCGGCGAGCACCAGGATAGCCTGCTGGGTGTAATAGTAGGGACCGGCAAAGGAGACGAGCTTCTTGCGCTCGTCAGTGATGGTGTAGGTGGCAAAGACGGCGTCGACCTGGCCGTTCTGCAGGACGGACTCGCGCGTGTCCGAGGTCACCTGGGTGATCTCGACCTTGTTCTCGCCCAGAATGTAGTTGGACAGGAGCTGTGCGATACCGGCGTCGAAGCCGCGGGTCTGACCGTCTTTCTCGTTGAGGAGGGAGAAGAGCGTGGAGGTCTGAACGCCACCGATCTTAAAGACGCCGGCGTCCTTGACGGCCGTGGCCCAGGTGCTGGCGGCGATGGCATCGTCATCGGCCTTGGGGCCGTTGTCGACGAGCTTGTCGAACGCCTTGGCATCGAGCGTAGCGGAAACCTCGGTATCCTCGGAGCCCTTGGAGGAGCCAGCGGCGGAACCCTTGTCAGCCTCGGCGCTGGTGTCAGAGCAGCCGGCAAGACCAAGGCCGGCGACGGTTGCGAAGGTGGCGGCAACGAAGCCGCGGCGGTCGAGAACGACCTGCTGGGAGAGGTTCTTGCTCATGGTAGAACACCTTTCTCAATAAAATCCCTAGTGGTTGAGTAGAGTTATACCCTATCGCGCTCAAATGGGTCAACACGAAATAACTCAGAAACATACTTACCTTATGGGTTATTCTACCTACCATAAAGGGACAGGTTTATTTTGGTAGGTTTTATCTGGGAAAACGTCGGTTATTGCTGCTGAGATGACGTTTTGCGGTCGGCGTGGCCGCTCGCGGCGGTCGCTATAATGGCGGCAACGCGACGCATATATAAGTAAGGAGATCGCGTATGAACGGTTATTCGTTTTTCGCGCCGACCGTGACCTAAAACCACCACAAAGGGGACAGGCACCTTTGTGGTGGTTTGGGCTGGTACGGCGGCCGGTCTCGTTGTTTTGTCTCAATCTGTAACATCTGGACGGGCAAAAGGTCTCTATCTGTTACAGATTGAGACAAAGGTCAGGAGCAAAGACGGTTTGTCTAGATCTGTAACAGTTAGACGGGAATTCGGGCCCTAGATGTTACAGATCGAGATAGTTGAGCTCAAAAATAAAAACCTCCGCAGGGGTGCTTCCCTTGCGGAGGTTTTTTACTCGTTGAGTAGCCTTACGGCCTCGGCGGCCATGTTCTCGACCGTCATGCCGTTCTGAGCGAGCAGCTCGTTGGGGTCGTAGCGGTCGGGGAAGCCCTTGGCGATGCCGAAGGTGCGCGTGCGCACGGGCGTGCAGGCCAAGTAGCACGCGACGCGTTCGCCCCAACCGCCGTCCAAGATGCCGTCCTCGAGGGTGACGACAACGCGATGCTCGGCGGCAAGGCTGTCGAGGAACTCGCGGTCAAGCTCGGTTGCAAAGCGAGGGTTGACGAGCGTGGCCTCGATACCGTATTCGGCTGCCAAGCGGTTTGCCACGCGCTCGCCCAGCTCAAAGAAATCGCCGAGCGCGAGCACGGCAACGTCGCGGCCCTGGCGCACGACGTTGTAGCGAGCGACGCCGTAATCGTCGCCCTCGGCAGGCGCCAGATCGGGGCGGCTTACCAGGCCAATGCCCGGCACACGGATCGCTACGGGATGCTCGCGGTGGTCGAGCGACCAGCTCAGCATGGACAGATATTCCTCCATGCAGGCAGGTGCAAGGTAGTGCATGTTGGGAAGTCCGCCCAGCATGGAAATATCAAAGAACGAGAGGTGCGTCTCGGACGTGGTGCCAAAGATCGACGCGCCAAATACCAGGATGGTTGCGGGGGCGTCGTTGAGGCACAGGTCGTGCCACAGTTCGTCGTAGGCGCGCTGCAAAAATGTGCCGTACACACCAAAGACTGGCTTGGCGCCCGAGCGCGCAAGCGCGGTGGCAAAGGTCACGGCGTGTTCCTCGGCAATGCCCACGTCGACAAACTGCTTGCCTGCCGCGGCGCGAAGCTCGGGTGTAAAGCCCATGATGTAGGGCGTGGCAGCCGTGATGCCCACAACCTGCGGATCGCGCTCGATGGCGGCGCTGAGCGCCTCGCCCGTAATGTCGGCATAGGTGCGCGGCGCAGGCTCGCTCGGATGGCCCGGGCAGAGCTTGCGTCCAGTCGCCATGTCAAACGGACCCACGTGGTGCCAGCGCTCGGGGTCGCTCTGGGCTGGCTCAAAGCCCTTGCCCTTTGCGGTGGAGACGTGCAGCACGATGGGATGATCGATATCGCGCAGCTCCTGCAGCGTGTCGACCAGGGCCAACACATCGTTGCCGGTGTCCAGATAGCGGTAGTCGAGCCCCATCGCGCGGAAAACGTTGCGCTCACAGGTGCCGTTGCTGGCGCGCAGCTCGGCCAGATTGCGATACAGGCCACCGTGGTTTTCGGCGATGGACTGGTCGTTATCGTTGACGATGATGATCAAGTTGCTGTCGAGTTCGGCGGCATTGTCGAGGCCCTCAAACGCCAAGCCGCCCGAAAGCGAGCCGTCGCCAATGATGGTAATGACGTTGTACGTATCGCCCGCCAGGTCACGAGCGTGTGCCAGGCCGCAGCCCAGGCTCACCGACGTGGAGGTATGGCCCATGGCAAACAAGTCGTGCTCGGACTCGTCGGGATTGGCAAAGCCAGAAGCCTCACCATAACGCTCCGGATCGATATAAGTGTACGCGCGCCCAGTCAGCGCCTTGTGGGCGTAGGTCTGGTGCGAAACATCAAAGACAATCTTGTCGATGGGGGAGTTAAACACGCGATGAAGCGCAACCGTGAGCTCAACGACGCCCAGGTTGGGGGCAACGTGCCCGCCGACGGCGGCGGAGCTTTCGAGGATGGCGTGGCGAATCTCGTCGCAGAGCTGCGGGAGCTCGGCGCGATTAAGAGCCTTGACGTCCTCGGGCGTTGTCGTTTGCGTAAGCAGCATCGTTGTGGGTTACTCCATGCGAATCGTGCGCCGGCACTCCCTCGGCCGGCACAATTGCACAAGACAGTCTCGCACATTTTGGCGTTTGATATGTGACGGCGGCGCGGTAATTCGCCAACTGGTGGGGCAAAACGTTTTGTCCGATGCCATACTGGTAAGTTCCATGATGATTTTATTCATTGCGTGCAGGCTGTGGCTTGCCGCCGAGCGCCGCCGGAAGGAGGCCGCATGTCCGATACCGTTCGTGCCGAGAAAATCGCGTGCGAAGTAGACCATGCTGCCCGTCAACTGACACAGGCGGGCCGTCTGGACCTGACGCGCGAGTTTATCCAGCATGGCGATGTGACGGTGTATACGCATGTGACCTCGGTGGCGCGGGCAAGTCTGTCCTTTGCCGAGCGCCTGGGCCGCGTCGGTATCTCCGTCGACCGCTTGTCGCTGCTGCGCGGGGCCCTGCTGCACGATTACTTTCTCTATGACTGGCACGATCCCGACCCAAGCCATCGACTGCATGGCTTTCGGCATCCGTTTTTTGCCCTGGCGCGTGCCGAAGAGGATTTTGAGCTGACGCCGCGCGAGCGGAATATCATCGCGCGCCATATGTTTCCGCTGGTACCGGTGCCGCCGACGTGTCGCGAGGCATGGATTGTGTGCCTGGCGGATAAATGGTGCGCGCTGCGCGAGACGATTGCCGGCCGTCTGCCGCGCAAAGACAGGGCGGACGATGACGTGAGCAGCGAATCGAACGAAAAGAGGAGAGGGTAGACGGTGGGAACCGCGATCGACATGGCATTTGACGGCGCGACGCTTGCCGCCTGTCCGCTCTCGGCGCTGGTACTCTCGTTTGCCTTCTACGGTTTTTGCGGCTGGGTATGGGAGTCGACAGTCTGCGCCATGCTCAACCACGGACGCTTTGCCAACAGCGGCTTTTTGCTAGGGCCGTGTTGTCCCATCTACGGTGCGGGCGGCATCGCGTGCTGGTTGCTGCTGCGTGGAATCCCAGACGCCTCGAGCCAGTTTGTCGCTGCCGCGCTCGTATGCAGCGTGATCGAATATAGTGTGGGCGTGCTGTTGGAAAAAACGACGGGTGCCCGGTTTTGGGATTACTCGCATCTGCCGTTTAACCTGCACGGACGCATCTGCCTGTACTGGGCCTGCGCGTTTGGCTTGGGTGCGTTGTGTATTTGCCGTTTAGTGGAGCCGGCATTGCTGGGGCTGCTTGGCCATCTGCCGGTGCTGATTGTGCGGCTGTCCGCCTTTATCGTCGCGGTCGCGATGATGGTCGATGCGGTGTGCTCGTTGGCCAGCTGGCGCCGCCTGTCCGATCAGCTTGAGCGTGTGCGTGCCGACCTTGCCGACCGCATCAATGAGTCGCTTGCCGACGCCTCCGACTCTATGCTCGAACGTATTCCCGATTCGGCGATCGACTCGGTGGCGCAGACGCATATCCGCGGTCGCGCCGTTAACGCTTGGCTGGCCGAGCTGGGCGACGCGGCGCTCGATGCCCTGCGCGAGAAGGCTTCGATGCCGACGTTTATCTCGGATGGTGCTCGCGGCCTGGCGCTCGCTGCCCGCCGCGTTGCCGATGTCGCGCCGAGCATGCCGCGTCCGTCGCTCAGTCGTCGCCTTGCCGGCAAGCGCATGAGCCGTCCGGTGCCGAGTGTGTCGCTCAGCCGTCGTGACCTGCGCTTCTTTAACGCCTTCCCGCGTCTGCGCATCAATCGCTACGAGGGCGTCATCCGAGCTACCGACCTCCGCGACCGAGCCCGCGAGCTGTTCCGCCGCTAGCCGGGACGGGCGTGTTTGCGGCTTCCTTGCTCGCGTATTTCCCGTTCGTTTCGCGCCCGTTGCCGCGCCGTTTCCAAGATTGCGGCACCGTTTCCATTCGACAACGCAGCGTTTAACAACGCCGTATCTGGTCTACACCAGTTGCCCCTCGGCCGCATCATGAGCGCCGACAACGTTCATACGACAAAGGGGGAGCGAATGTACGATACGGGATCGACAACGTTTATGCTCATCTGCACCATGCTCGTGTTTTTAATGACACCGGGCCTGGCGTTTTTCTATGGCGGTCTGTCTAGACGCAAAAATGTCATCAACACCATGCTTATGTGCTTTGGAGTCATTGGCTTGGTGGGCGTGCTGTGGATTGTTGCCGGCTGGTCGCTGGCCTACGGCGGCGACGGCTCGAGTCCGTTTATTGGAGGCCTTGACCAGCTGCTGTGCCTGCCGGTGCTCAACCAGGTGCTGCAGGCGGCCGAGGGCAATGCTGCGGATGGTGCCGTCTACCCTCAGATCATCAACATCGCCTTCCAGATGGCGTTTGCCATGATCACTGCCGCTATCGTTACGGGCAGTCTGGCAGGCCGCGTTAAGTTTGGTGCCATGACGGCTTTCCTGGGCATTTGGCTGCTCGTGGTTTACGCGCCGCTCGCCCACATGGTTTGGGGCGGCGATGGCTCCTTTATCGGCGACATCATCGGAGCGCTCGACTTTGCCGGCGGCGACGTGGTGCACATTTCGTCCGGTCTTACGGGCCTGATTCTCTGCTTAATGCTCGGCCGTCGTCGCGGCTTTGGCATGGTGAGCTATCGTCCGCATAACGTGCCGTTTGTAGCACTGGGCGCCGGCCTGCTTTGGTTTGGCTGGTTTGGATTTAACGGCGGCAGCGAGTTTAAGGCCGACGCCGTGGCGGCGCTCGCCATCCTCAACACCGTGACGGCCAGCGCGGCGGGCATGGTCTCGTGGCTTGCCGTCGAGCGCGTGCACACCGGTCGTCCCACGCTGGTGGGCGCCAGCACCGGTCTGGTTGCGGGCCTTGTGGTGGTCACGCCGGGCGCGGGCTTTGTCGAGCCGTGGGCGGCGCTGGTCATGGGCCTGATCGTCTCTCCCGTCTGTTACCTGGCCATCAGCCATCTCAAGACCAAGTTCGGCTACGATGATGCGCTCGACGCGTTTGGCTGCCATGGTATCGGCGGCATCTTGGGCGGCGTGCTCACGGGCCTGTTCTGCGTGCCGGAGCTTTCGTGGACCGGTAAGGGCGGCCTGTTCTACACGGGTGACATGTCGCTGCTCATCTCGCAGATCTTAGGCATTGTGGTGACGGTCGCTATTGTGCTGGTGCTCGACTTGGTGATTGCCGCGGTGGTCAAGGCGCTGTTCCGCGGCAGCCTGCGCGTGGACGAGGCCGATGAGGCGCTGGGCCCGGATGCGAGTCAGCACGGCGAGAGCGCCTATCCTTCTTTCTCCGGACTCGATTAGCAGCGCGGCTTTCCCAAGCACCCGACCTTGCCCCTCAAACCGTCGCTTGCGTACCGAAGTACGCGGCGCTCCTCTTTCGGGGCAATCTCGGGCACTTGGAAAACCCGCGTTATTGAATGGCAATTCATTTCTTTACTAAAGAGAGGAATTTACTATGAAGAAGATTACGGCGATCGTTCGTGCCGAGAAGCTTGAGGTTCTTAAAGATGCGCTGTTTGCTGCTGATGTTCGCGGTATGACTATCAACCAGGTGCAGGGATGCGGCGCGCAGCATGACTGGAAGGAATACGTGCGCGGCAACGAGCTGCTCGTCAACACGATCCCCAAGGTGCAGTTCACCCTCATCTGCGCCGATGAACATGTCGACGGAATTGTCGACATCATCTGCAATGCCGCCCGCACCGGTGCCGTTGGAGACGGCAAGATTTGGGTCGAGCCGGTTGAAGAAGTCATCCGCATTCGCACCGGCGAACACGGCCCCGCCGCGGTGTAGAATCGACCGTCTGCCATCCGCAACGTTAAAATGCTGCAATGAGGCACAAGACTTGCGTTGCGGATGGGCGGATTATGGGTCGCAATAAATATCCCGAGGAGACGGTCGCGAAGATTCTCGACGCGGCACTGGAGCTATTCTGCGCACAGGGTTATGAGGGGACGAGTATTCAAGATATCGTTGACCGTCTCGACGGCATGACCAAGGGCGCTGTCTATCACCACTTCAAGAGCAAAGAAGAGATTTTCAACGCCGCGTTTGATCGGGCGATGACTCCGATTGTTGAGCACCGCCGCTCGATGCTTGGCGTCGGTAATATGACCGGAGCCCAAAAGCTCAGGCGGCTGTACGCGCCCGAGTCCGTTGTTCCACAAATTGAGCTATGGGCACGTATGCGTCCTGCAGCAGATCCGGTAAAAAGCTCGCGTCTACTGGCGATGCAGTACCAGGGCTCGTTTGACGAGTCAGCCGATGGCTGTCTCTTGCCAGTGATCGAGGAGGGCATCGCCGACGGCTCCATTGCGTGCGAATGCCCGCGCGAAGCGGCGGAGGCCGTATCGTTGCTAGCGAATCTCTGGCTGCTGCCGCTGTTCCGTCCGCTCGAGCCCAAGGAGCGAATGCTCGCTCGTGCACAATGTCTGGCGCAGATGGCCGCTGCGGTGGGACTCGATTTGGGCGAGGAAGTGCTCCAGACAACGGCACGGATTTGGGACGTATGGAACCGCGCTGGGTGGTAATATAGATACCAACGGTATGTAATTGATTTGTGAGGGTAGCCACGGCTGCCCTTTTCAAGTCATTAAATACATATTAGTGGTATGTATAGGGGGTGGGCTTATGGCTGGGCTGAGAGACGTCGGCGTCTCGTTGAAATCAAAAACAGTGCGGTCAATCAGGCTCGCGGAACTTCTGGTTGCGCAGCTGTGCACGTATTCGATGCTGTCGGCGCTGTGCTTTGCGTATCCACTTTACTTGTTCGATTGCAGTGGATCGTCAACGTTATATGGCGTCGTCGTGGCGATAGCGTTCATACCCGGCGTACTCGCAGCTCCGGTTGGCGGAATCTTGGCGGATAGGGGAAGACATCGCGAGGTCCTCGTGTCCCTCGGCACTGCTCTGATGACTGCATCACTGCTGTCTGTCCCCATGAAGCGCTCATTGCCTCTTGCGGTCGTCGTAGTAGCGATACTTTGTGTTCAATATGGCGCTCAATCGCTGCTAAAGCCAATACTCCAAATTGAGACGGTGCGCATGGCGGGTGAAAAGAAGGTTGAGCGGGCCACTGCATTGGTTTCGCAGGTGACCATGGTGAGCAATATCTTGGGTCCTGTGGTCGGGACGGCAGTCTATGGGTGCTTTGGCATCGATGCTCTTTGCACAATCGCGTCGGTAACGTTTGCGATTTCAGCTCTGTTGTTTGGTGGCGTACTCAAGCAAAATGCCTCATCTGAAACGATGGGAGACGGCGCGACTCGTACGACATGCCGAAACGATTTTCGGGAGTCGATTCGGTATCTGTTGCAAAATGCATCATTGGTCGCTGTGATTTTGCTTGCGGCAGTTTTGAACCTTGCGTTGGTTGGGCTAACGATTGGCGCTCCCATTATTGTTACAAAGCATCTCGGCATGCAATCGTCCTGCGTTGGGATAGTTGAGGTGGCTATGGGCTTGGGTGGTCTTGCCGGCAGTGGCTTGGTCGGCATTTGGCCGCATCGCTTTTCTTTCAATGGCATATGTCGATATGTTGCGATGATCTGTTTTGGAGTCGCACCGATTATTGTTACGCTGCTGTTCGGCGTAGATGTATGCGTGTTCACCGTGTTTGCGGTTGGTTCGGCATGGGTCATGGTGTGGGCGAGCATTACGTCGGTTGAAATCATCGCGTTTGTTCAGCGGGTAGCGCCGACTGAGCTCTGCGGAAAAGTGCTTTCGGTCGTTTACATGGTCCTTTCCTGCGCAACGCCTATCGGCCAATTGACGTACGGGGTTGCATATGATCGATGGACACCGGCGATTGTATTCGCAGCCATGTTGGCGGTGCTGACGTTGACGACGGCTCTGTTTTATCGGCTGAAAAATCGATTGCGGCGATTGTCTTAACGCGCTGGGGCACCGTGAATTTGCGGAGACAGTGGCCCGCCGCGTCGGGACGGCATTGTTTGGGCATGCCTCTCCTTCGTCTACAATATCGTGCAGACGAAGGAGAGGCACGCCCATGATCAAGATGTTCGCGAGTGACTTAGACGGAACGCTGCTGAACGCCCTGCACGAGGCAGATGGGACCATCCGCCGTGCCATTCGCGAGCTGACCGAGGCCGGCCTGCATGTGGTTCCCGCGACCGGACGCTCGACGCTGCCGATCGGCGAGCATGGCTTTACGGGGCTGGCGCTCGATGCCTGCTGCTCTAACGGCTCCATCGTGCGCGACAGTCATGGCGAGGTGCTCAAGACCTGGACCATCGATCCGCAGATCACCGAGGAGCTGCTCAAGGAGTTTCCGGATATCTGTTTTGACTGCTCAACGCCCGATGGCATGTTCTCGAGTGGATCGTTCGAGATGCATCAGGCGGGCTTTAAAAAGGACAGCCCTATCAAGCGTATCGTGATGCGTGGCATGCGTGCGCGTGGCGGGTACCACGAGGAACAGTACTTCGACCAGTCGATCGGTGACATCCTGCGCCATGACGTGTGCAAGATCAACTGCCGCGTGACCTCGCCCGAGCTGGAGCGCGACCTTAAGGCCTATCTTGCCGAGCGCTCGGACCGCGTGGTCAACGCGCCGTTCGATCCGGTGATGTTTGAGATCACGGACGTGGCGTGCAACAAGGGCGAGAGTGTGGCTTGGCTGGCGGGCTACTACGGTATTGCCGAGGACGAGGTCGCGGTTTACGGCGACGGCGGCAACGACATCGCCATGCTCAAGCATTTCCGCCACAGCTACGCGACCAAAAACGCAAGCGATGCAGCTAAGGCCGCCGCGAGCGTGACCATCGGCAGCTGCATGGTCCATGCCGTCCCCAAACACATGCTCGCCACCATGCGCAAGCAAAACTCCCGCACCGTCATCGAATAATGTGACAAAGGGACTGTTCCTTTGTCACATGGGAGATACCGGCTTTTGGCGTATAGGACTGTTACGCTTTCGCCACCAACAAATTTCGAGTTATTCGGCCTGTCGGAGGTCGTTAAATGGCTAAAGATGCCCTCTCGGGAACATTCATGCCTCTAATGGTGTTTGATTCGGTGACGTAAGTGCGCAAATGGGCATGTATACGCTCAAGTAAGGACATAAACTCTCAGATAATCCCGGCGGTGCATTTATACAAAACCAGTAGCGTGGCCGAATAACTCGAAAAATGTAGCTGGCAGTTCGGCGACAAGCTCGGGTATGGCAAAGGAACTGCTCCTTCGCCATACCCGAGCTCCGATCTTCTGAAATGCGAACAAACATTCGCATATCTAACTGCGCTTTGATAGAATCGGTATCGTTGACGGCAGTTCCATGTGCCGGGCAGCGCCCTCCATCTGATGGGAGGTGATGCCCATGACCGATTTGATTGATTTCGTGAGGCTCCTGACCGCATTGGTCTCGCTTCTTACGACGCTTATCGGACTTTCCGAGGTACTCAAGCAACGCTCGAAGCGTAACAGAAGGGGTCGCCGCCGCTAAGGCGTTGACCCCCTAAAACAAGCAACGGCGCTGCCCAGCCAGCTACAACTTGGGCTGCCGTCAACACTATTCTACCCATGAATGACATTTTGGACAATCGGTAATGCCGCCGTGGGATGTGACAAAGGGACTGCCCCCTCGTCACATTCTAAATATTGCCTTTACGTGTTGATACACACGGTGTGCAATAATACTCGCACTGTGCAATAGCGCACAGGCTGAGTAACAAGGAGGACGCTTGTCCCAGCTCGAGAAATGCGATCGCAGGTCCCTTCGCTCGCAGCGTGCCCTTCGCCAGGCACTTGCCAGCGAGCTTGCCGAAAGCGGCGATCTTTCGCGCATTAATGTCGCGTCGCTCACCGAGCGTGCCGGCCTTACGCGCCGCACGTTCTATTCGCACTACCGCGATATTCCCGACTTTATCAATCAGATCGAGGAAAGTCTGCTGGCTGAGATCCGCGAGCACGTTGAGCTCATTACCGCAGCTCATCTGCCCGATCTGTATCGCAGCATCGATGAGCTCGAGCCAGCACCTGGTTCGGTTGAGCTGCTGCGCTATCTTGCGGCCAACCGCGATCTGATCGGATCGCTGCTGGGTCCGGGCGGCGACCAGGCCTTCATTAAAAGGATCATTGACACCGCGCGTGAGGCTGTGGTGCCGCGTGCGCAGACGGGCATTTTGGGCCTGGCGCTGGGCACGTTCTTTGACTACTACGTCACCTACGTCGTGAGCGCCGAGGTCGGCATGATTCAGCGCTGGTTTGAGCGTGGGCTCACCGAATCGCCCGAGGCCATGGCGCGCATTATGACGGTGCTCGCTTTTGTGCGTCCTGGTGACCTGTATGGCCAACCCATCGATATCAACGTGCCGGAATACGGCATGAAGCTATTGAACTTGCAGCTCGAGGACGCGGCCGACACCGCCGCAACCGTCGAGTCCAACAACTAAGAGGAGAGACAATGAGCAAGCTCGTTGAGGGCATCAAGGATCGTGTGGTCGCTGCCGCACGCGAGGCCGCGCCCGCCGTGGTGGACGCGGCGCAGAAGGCCGCGACCGCGGCAGCCGAGAAAGTTGCCGAGGCAGTTGCCGATGCCAAGAACGCGGCAGGGGAGACGTCCATCGCTAGCGAGCCCGCCACCGTCGCTGAGCCCGTAGCCGCCGCCCACGCCCCCGAAGGCGCGATCTTCAACCCCGAGGCCGCCCGCGGCAACCTGCACCTGGGCATCGACGTGGGCTCCACCACCGTCAAGCTCGCCGTGCTCAACGACGACAACCAAATCGTCTACGCCAAGTACCAGCGCCATCACACCGACGTCCGCGCCTGCGCCCGCGACCTGTTCGAGGGTGCCGCGACCGTGCTGCCGACGGCCCAGATGACCTGCGCCATTACCGGATCGGGCGGCTTGCTGCTGTCCCAGTGGCTCGACCTCGAGTTTGTCCAGGAGGTCATCGCCAGCAAGCGTGCCGTCGAGACCCTCATCCCGGCCACCGATGTCGCCATCGAGCTGGGCGGCGAGGACGCCAAGATCATCTACTTCGATAACGGCATCGAGCAGCGCATGAACGGCACCTGCGCCGGCGGTACGGGCGCCTTCATCGATCAGATGGCCACCCTGCTCCACACCGATGCCAGCGGCCTCAACGAGCTCGCGGCCAACGCCACCACCATCTATCCCATCGCCAGTCGCTGCGGCGTATTTGCCAAGACCGACGTGCAGCCGCTCCTCAACGAGGGCGCCCGCCCCGAGGACGTCGCCGCTTCCATCTTCCAGGCCGTCGTGACCCAGACCATCTCGGGCCTGGCGTGCGGCCGTCCCATTCGCGGTAACGTCGCCTTCCTGGGCGGCCCGCTGCAGTATCTCTCCGAGTTGCGCCATCGCTTCTACCTCACGCTCAACCTGGACGAGGAGCACCGCATTGTGCCCCAAAACGCCCACCTGTTTGTGGCGAGCGGCGCTGCCATGGCGCACGAGTCCAACAAGCTCAGCACGTTCCCGCAGCTTATCGAGGCCATCGACAGCCTGGGTGACACACAGGGTGCCGAGGTCGAGCGCCTGGATCCGCTCTTTGCCACCGACGAGGACTTTGCTGAGTTCAAGAACCGCCACGACAAGGAAGTCGTCCCCAAGGGCAAGCTCGACGGCTACACCGGCCGCGTGTTCATCGGCATCGACGCCGGCTCCACCACCATGAAGGCCGCACTTGTGGGCGAGGACGGTCAGCTGCTGCACACTTGGTATGGCAACAACAACGGTGACATCCTGGGCACGGCCAAGGTCATCATGGCCGATTTCTACAACCACATCCCCGCCGGCTGCACCATCGGCCACGTGACCACCACGGGCTACGGCGAGGCGCTGCTCATCGAGGCCCTCAAGGCTGACTCCGGCGAGATCGAGACCGTTGCGCACCTGCGCGGCGCCAAGGCGTTCCTGCCCGGCGTCGAGTTTATTCTGGACATCGGCGGCCAGGACATGAAGTGCCTGCGCGTCAAGGACGGCGTGATTGAGCACATCATGCTCAACGAGGCCTGCTCATCGGGCTGCGGCAGCTTTATCGAGAGCTTCGCCGTGTCCATGAACATGGACGTGCGCGCGTTCGCCGATGCCGCCATCCATGCCAAGGCCCCGGTCGATTTGGGCAGCCGCTGCACGGTCTTTATGAACTCGCGCGTCAAGCAGGCGCAAAAGGAAGGTGCCACGGTGGGCGACATCGCGGCCGGCCTGTCCTATTCCGTCATCAAGAACGCCCTGTTCAAGGTCATTAAGCTGCGCGACCCCAAGGAGATTGGCAGCCAAGTGATCGTCCAGGGCGGCACCTTTATGTCCGACGCCACGCTGCGCGCGTTTGAGCAGCTCACCGGCGTTCATGCCGTGCGTCCCGACATCGCCGGCTGCATGGGCGCCTACGGTGCGGCCTTGCTCGCCCGCGATCGCGCCGGCGCCGACGGCACCTCGTCCATTCTTTCTGCCGAGGACATCGCGCACCTCACCGTGACGCAAAAGCATGTCCGCTGCGGTCGCTGCTCCAACAACTGCCAGCTTACCGTCAACGACTTTGGCGGCGGTAGGCGCTTCATTACCGGCAACCGCTGCGAGAAGGGCGCCGGCCACAAAAAGCAAAAGACCGAGGCCCCCAACCTCTTCAAAAAGAAGAACGAGCTGCTCTTTGACCGCGAGGTACTGAGCCCCGACGAGGCCCCGCGTGGTACCGTCGGCATCCCGCGCGCGCTCAACATGTACGAGAACTACCCCTTCTGGCATGCGTTCTTTACGCGCCTGGGCTTTAGCGTACAGCTGTCCGACCAGTCGAGCAAAAAGACCTACCAGGCGGGCATCGAGTCCATGCCGTCCGAGAGCGTGTGCTATCCGGCCAAGATGAGCCACGGCCACGTGATGAACCTTATCGACCGCGATGTCGACTTCATCTGGATGCCGTGCGTGCGTTGGGAGCGCAAGGAGGACCCGACCGCCGGCAACTGTTACAACTGCCCCATCGTCATGAGCTACCCCACGGCGTTGGCACTCAACATCGACGAGATCCGCGAGCAGAACATCGAGTTCCTGTACCCGTTTGTGCCCTATCACGACAAGACCGAGCTCAAGCGCCGTCTGTACCAGGTGCTCGCCGTCGACCGTGTGGCCGATGCGCAAGCCGGTCGCGGTCGCGTGCGTGGACCCAAGATCACGCGCTCCGAGGTCGATGCCGCCGTCAACGCTGCCTTTGAGGCCGATGCACGTTTCCACGAGGACATCCAGACCATGGGCGAGGAGGCTCTTAAGTGGGTCGAGGACCACGGTGGCCACGGCATTGTGCTCGCCGGCCGCCCCTACCACAACGACCCCGAGATCAACCATGCCCTGCCCGAGCTTATCTCGAGCTTTGGCTTTGCGGTCTTTACCGAGGATTCGCTTGCGCACCTGGTGAAGCCCGAGCGTCCGATTCGCGTCGTCGACCAGTGGATGTACCACAGCCGCCTGTACGCCGTCGCCCGTTTTGTGACGATGCGCAACGACCTGGACCTGATCCAGCTCAACTCCTTCGGCTGCGGCCTCGATGCCCTGACCACCGACCAGGTGCAGGAGATCCTGGAGGCCAGTGGCAAGATCTACACCGTGCTCAAGATCGACGAGGTGTCCAACCTGGGTGCTGCGCGCATCCGAATCCGCTCGCTCATGGCGGCGCTCAAGGACCAGGAGGCCGAGCGCTTGGCCGAGGCCACGGCCGCGGGCGAGGTCTTTGAGCAGGGCGATGCCGCGCCGGTGGCGCCCTCCACGGATGCCCCCGCGTTCGCGAGCCGCAAGTACACGTTCGAGGCACAGCGTGAGAGCGCCACGACCGCATGGCCCAAGGTGCCCTTTACCGAGCAGATGCGCGACGAGGGCTACACCATCCTGTGTCCGCAGATGGCGCCGATCCACTTTGACCTGGTCAAAGAGGTGTTTCGCGGTGCCGGCTACAACTTGGAGCTGCTGCCCTCGACCGACCACGATGCCGTCGAGGCCGGCCTGCGCTACGTGAACAACGACATCTGCTATCCGTCGATCCTGGTGACCGGCCAGATTATGGAGGCCATTGAGAGCGGTCGGTACGACCTGTCCAAGACGGCCGTGGTTATCAGCCAGACCGGCGGCGGCTGCCGTGCCACCAACTACATCGCACTCATCCGCAAGGCGCTGCGCGAGAGCGGTCACCCCGAGATTCCGGTGATCTCGCTTTCGGCTGTGGCGCTCGGCGAAGACAACCCCGGCTTTAAGCTGACGCCGGCGCTGCTTAAGCAGGCGGTCTACGCGGTGCTCTTCGGCGACGTGATGATGCAGATGCTCTACCGCTGCCGCCCGTACGAGGTCACGCCCGGCGCCACTAACGCGCTCTACGAGCAGTACATGGCGCGCGCCCGCAAGCTGGCGCCCAAGTTCAACCGCCACAACTACACCAAGCTGTGCCGCGAGGCCATCCGCGCGTTTGACACCATGCCGCTCGTGGGCGAGGGTACCAAGCCGCGCGTGGGCGTGGTCGGCGAGATTCTGGTCAAGTTCCACCCCACAGCCAACAACCACGTGGTTGACGTTATCGAGCGCGAGGGCTGCGAGGCCGTAGTGCCGGGCCTGCTCGACTTCTTCCTGTACTCCATGAGCAACGCCGAGCTGCAGAAGGACGAGCTGGGTAGCTCTGCTACAACGCGTGCGGGCATGCAGGCGCTCATCAAGCTTGTGGACTGGATGCGTACGCCGGTGGAGGAGATGCTCGAAAAGTCCCGCCGCTTCGAGGCACCCGAGCGCATCGGCACCATGGCCGACAAGGCCCGCACGGTGCTTTCGGTGTGCAACAACATGGGCGAGGGCTGGCTGCTCACGGCCGAGATGCTCGACCTGATCGATCATGGCGCGCCCAACATCATCTGCACGCAGCCCTTCGCCTGCCTGCCCAACCACGTGGTGGGCAAGGCCGTGATCAAGGAGCTGCGCCGCCAGCACCCTGAGAGCAACATTGTCGCGGTGGACTACGACCCCGGCGCGTCCGAGGTCAACCAGCTCAACCGCATTAAGCTCATGATCAGTGTGGCCAAGGAGAACATGCGCGCCGGTAAGGGCTTTAAGCTCGAGAAGGTGGCGCCGCTCGCGATGGACGAGGTCACCGGCCAGATGCGTGCTCATGACGGCTGTGTGAGCTGCGGGCCGGCCAGCGAGGAGGCCGTGGCATCGGTCGCCGAGCGCCTGGGACGCGGCATTAAGAAGTAACTGGCCTGCTTTGTGCTGGATATGAGACAAACGGGTGGTAGCCGTACCGGCTGCCACCCGTTTTTATTGCACATATGTTGCGTAAATAGCGTTGCAGGCGCCTTCAGCGGACTCGGATTTCGGAAGTATGCGGCAAAATTTGAATAGGCCGAGCACACTGGATATGCCCAAGCTTTGTACCTGCGGTTTTATTGGTGAAAAACCGGGGTGTGCTCGAGGGCTCCGGAATTTGCCGCATACTTCCGAAAACAACGTCTCGGTGGCACCAAAAATTGCCTCCAGAACCCTGAGATAATGAACATATGTAGCCGTTCGCCGCAAATTATCGTCCGTTCATGGAACCTATCTCCAACGAGTTGTAACCATATGGTTTGATGTTGGAAACATATGATTGCCGGCAGGCCATAGGTGACGTTCCCCCTGATATCGGAGGTTCCAGGTATGTTTCGCGCTCCGTTAAACAACTATCGGTTGGGCTAACATGGGTCGCCGTGCTATTTCGATAACCCTTGCAGTGGTCTGCCTGGCTGTGCTCCTGGGCGCTACAGGGCTGTTTGCTATAAGCCGAGAAACGTCCTATATGCAGGAATGCGCTTCCGAAGGGTTTGCCATTGATGGTTTCTATCGGGATGACAAAACGAGTCGGGTAACCCTGGCTTTTCTTGAGGAGGACAACTGTCGATGGCAGCTGGTCGACCAAGACGGAATCTGCACAGACGGGCAGTTTAAGCGTACGGATGACCCCAACATCCTGATATTAAAGAAGGAAAACGGTGAAGAATTCGGTACGGTCCACGTGGCGTATATATCGCGTCGGCGCAATCAGGGGCAGATTTACCTAATTAGAAATACTAAGGTGACCCGATTTTATCTTGTGAGCACCGATCCGGCGTTTACGGTGGAGTCTGGCGATGTCGATCCGGCCAGTTGATTCACGGCAATAAAACAGCGAGTGGGGTGCGGGTGTGAACTGCACCCCGCTATTTGCTCGTGTCCGTATCGCGTCTGTGCCTTGTCGTAGCTTGCGTCCGTGCGAGCATTCATCCCGCGCCGGCATCACTTCACATCAAACTCAACGCGATCGAGTTCGGGCACGTTGAGGTCGATGAGCTTGCGAGCAACGCGGCGGTCGTGCGCCCCGAGCGCCTCGCTTGTCGTTACATGGGCGACAATCTCGCGCTCGACGATGCCCTCCTCGTCGCCCTCGGCGGCCGAGGTCTCGACGGCGACGGTGTAATCCCTAAAGCCCGGCAGCACCGCGGCAAGCTCGCGTGTGGTCTCGGTGACGCCGTAGCCGTCCTGCACGCCGGCCTGTGCCGAGCCAATGGACCCCGCGGTCATAACGATGCAGGGGATGGCAAAGATGATCGTGCCCACGATGATGCGACGGCGCACTTTGCGTGACAGCTCGTCGACCGCGGCGTTTTCCTGGGCGGTGACAACGCCGTCGCCGTTGAGGTCGCGCTTGAGCGGCACGCGCAAAAGAAGCAGCACGGCTTCGGCGGCCAGTGCGATAAAGACCACGTTGATGCCAAACTCGTAAAGCGCCGAGAGAAATAGCGACCCGCTTGCGATGGCGATGCCGTAGCCCGCCGCACACAGGGGCGGCATGAGCGCGGTCGCCACGGCCACGCCGGCGATGAGCGTTGCGGGCTCCTGGTCGCGTGAGTTGCCTAGGCCGCCCGCAAAGCCGCCGGCGAGCGCGACAGCGAGGTCCCACACGGTGGGCGTCGAGTTGTCGATAATGGCGGCTGTGGTGGTGCCAAGGGGCGAGAGCTTAAAGTACAACGTGGATGTGACCAGGCAAAAGGCCATTTGCAGCGCAAGACCGGCGACGGCTTCGACGGTAATCTCGCGGTCGAGCGTGGCGATGCCATATGCCATGGCAAGGACCGATCCCATAAGCGGGCAGATGAGCATGGCGCCCACGATGGCGATGTCCGAATCGATATCGAGGCCGATGCTCGCGATGAGCATGGCGATGATGAGGATGCACAGGTGAGAGCCGGTCAGGCGTGCCCCGTTTACAAAGCGCTTGCGGATCACGTGATAGGGTGCGCGTCCCTCGCGAATGTTGAACGCGCGCTTGAGGAAGCGGGTGACGTTTTCCATGGCTTCGCTATGAGCAGGGCGGATGCCGTGACGCCGATGATGACGCTCACGCAGTCGTTCGATCTGTTGCTTGTCGAGTTCCATGTCCACCTCGTTCTGGCAAGGGCCGCGTATCCCGCCCGTCGCCCTTACTCTACACCGTGGCGGGCGGGGTGCCTGTTGGATGCGGAATCCGATAGGGCGGATGACGCGGGAGCAAATGCAAATCACAGGCTCAATTCGATCCCGCAAGAATATGATGCGCCAGCTCCTACATATGTGACGAAATTGTGAAGCATGAGAGCGCGAATTTCAAAAAATCCGCTGGTGACCAATGTTGCGCAACAGAATTCAAAAATCAGCTCCTACATTTTGAAGTGTATGGATACATCCGTGTCAAAGGGAGAAAGCCATGGCAAACTACAGTCCACAACACTTTGAGCCTCGGGCCAAGGCCGTCAACGTCAAGGGCGTTGCCAACCGCGCCGTCGCAACCGTTTTGACGGCGGGCCTCATCGCTCAGCCGCTCATGTCGCCGCTGGCGGCAATCGCCGCACCGACGGCAGATAACGGCGATTCTGTTCAGGGGGGGGGTAGTTCTGTAGAGAACACCGTTGCCGCCGGCAACCAAGCGGTCGTAAAGACGGCTGCCCAGCTGGCAGAGGAGTCGGCAAAGCAGCTCAAGGACGCTCAGGCCGCCTACGATGCGGCTCAGAAGAAGGCCGACGCGGCGGGCCAGTCTCAAAAGCAGGCACAGCAGCAAAAGAATCAGGCCTCGCAGGCTGTGAGCGACAACGAAATCGAGCAGAACGCAGCAGAAGTCGCCGCGCTCCAGGAGAAGATTGACGAGCTCAAAGCCGCCGTCGAAAAGACCGAGCAGCAGCAGAAGAAGCTGGGCGACCTGAACGATCAGCTCGATCAAGCCAACAAGAGTGTCGAGGATAAGACCCAGGCGCTCAAGGACGCCAAGGCAAAGCAGGATGAGGCCAAGAAGGCCCTCGATGATGCCCAGGCCAAGCTCGAGGCCATGGGTATGGACGAGTACGAGGCCGCCAAGAAGGCCGTCGAGGACGCGCAGGCAAAGCTCGATGACGCCAATAAGGCCGTTGCTACTGCACAGGCCAATCTGGACCAGGCCAAGGCCGCCGAGGCTAGCGCCCAGCAGGAAAAGAAGGACACTGAGGCCGCTCTGACTTCCGCCCAGGCCAAGAAGCAGGAGACTGCCGCTGCTCTCGCAGCCGCAACCACCGCGCGCGATAACGCCCAGCAGAAGTTCAACCAGGCGCAGGCCGCGCTCGATGCTGCCGTCTCGGGTACGGGTGTTGACCTGAGTGCGCTTGAGGCCGCCAAGAAAGCTGCTGCTGGTGAGCTCAAGACCGCGCAGGCGGAGCTCAATGCCGCGACGGATGCCGACGCCACCGCCCAGGCGAACCTCCAGGCCGCACAGACTGCTGCCAACGACGCGCAGGAGAAGGCCAACGCCGCCAACGCTGCTGTGGCATCTGCCCAGTCTGCACGCGATGCGGCAAACAAGGAGTACAACGCCGCCGCCAGCGAGCGCGACGCCGCCAAGGCCGCATACGAGAAGGCGCAGCAGACCGAGGCCGACAAGAAGGCGGAGTACGACTGACTCGTCGAGGTCCGTCAGCAGAAGAGCAACGAGTTCGATCAGGCTCGTGCTGAAGTAACCGACGCGCACAATGCATACGACGCCGCAAACGCCGAGGTCGAGAAGCTTAACCAGCAGATTGCCGACCTCAAGTCGAACATGACCGTAGACCAGAATGTCATCAGTCAGGGTATGTTCGGCTTCATGAACTACATCATCGGCGGCAGCCAGTTCACAGCCACGCAGAAGTCGAATGCAAGTACTGCCGCGTCGATGCTCATGGGGACGACGGATAAACAGGACTGGTATGACAAGTACGTCGATCAGGACATGTCTCGTGACACAAATCCGCTTTCCTTGGAGCAGATGCGCAACGCCCTGACTTACCTCGATACCCAGAACAACCTCCGCAAGGCGAACGGTCAGTCGGAACTCAGTGTCAGCCTCCGCATGACTGCGGCAGCCGCACTTAATACATCATATTCATCGAACATCTGGGGACACTCGAACTGCTATTTCGATCAAGGTGAGAACCTTGCAGGCGGCGGCGGAGCATACACCGGAGGCGAAACCGAGGATACCCTCGGTTGGCCCTACACCGGCCTCTACACACAGGAGAAGGAGGCATTCGATAAGTACGTCGCGCAGTATGGCGACGCACTTGGAAGCCATCGATATGATTCCTACTATATCTACCAGCACTACAACAGCATCTACCATGAGTGCGGACACTATCTCAACATCATCGATGCCGGCGCGAAGGCTATCGGCATCGCAACCGGTAGCGGTAAGAACACCGATTCCGAGGTAACCATTTTCGACTATAGTGGAAGCACGGGGCAGAAGGACTTCACTGTCTCCGAGTTCAAGAAACTCGTCACCGACTACATCGATTCCGCCTACAATGCAGGCGGCACTCAGGAGCAGAAGGAGCAGCTGAAGCAGCTTCAGAATAAGTTGGCAGAAGCACAGAAGAACTTCGGGACTGCTGGAACGGCTTATTCTAACGCATTGGATAAGCAAGAAAGCGCTCGCGATGCCTATACCGCGGCCGACACGAACATGAACACCGCCAAGGGTGAGTACGAGAAAGCTAAGTCCGACACCGCTACCGCCAAGTCCGCCTACACCGCCGCTGAAGCCAAACTCAAGGGTATTGACGTCAAGACGCCCCAGGCCAAGCTCGATGCCGCCAAGGGCGAGGCCGCTACTGCCCAGGTAGCTCTCGATAAGGCAAACGCCGCGCTTGCTGACAGCAAGACGAAGGCAGCCGATGCCGCTGCTCACAAGGCGAAGGCTCGCAGCGCCCGCGATGCCGCCAAGGCAAAGTCCGATCAGGCCAATGAGGCGTATGACAACGCCACTGCTTCGGTCAAGGACCTTACCGCCAAGCGCGATGCCGCCAATACGGACCTTGCGAACAAGCAGGGCACGCTAGGCGAGGCCAAGAAGGCCGACGGTGCTGCCCAAGCTGGCGTTGACAAGGCTCAGGCCGCAGACGCGCATGCCGCGACCGCTCTTTCGGACGCCAAGCAGGCAGTTGCCGCCAAGACGCAGGCCCTGTCCGACGCGCAGGCCAAGGCCAAGGCCGCCGAGGGCGAGCTGGCTACCGCGAACAAGGCCTTCGAGCGCTTCGCCGGCGCTCAGAAGGCGGTCGACGACGCCAAGGCCGCCTATGACGCTGCCGTCGCCGGTGTCGCCGATGCCCAGAAGCAGCTCGATGCCGCCAACGAAGCCGTCGTCGATGCGAACTTCGAGATCTTCAAGGCCAAGGCTGAGCTTGCCAACGACGAGGCACTCAAGGCCGATCTTGAGGCTGTCGACCACAAGGCCTCTCTTGCCGCGGGCACGACGGGCAACGATAAGCTGGTCAAGCTTAACGCTGCCTACGCTCGCTATAAGGCCGCCGTCGATGCCGCCGCTGGCCTCAAGGCTGCTCTGAGCGATGCCGATGCCAAGCTGTCCGATGCCAACGACGCCTATGCCGCCGCGCTTGCCGAGCTCGGCGATGCCAAGGATGCCCTGGCTGCCGCGCAGGCCGAGTACGACAAGTATCATCCCAAGGCTGAGCCGCAGGCCAAGCCTCAGGTTGCGCAGGCTTCTGCAAAGGCCCCCGTTGCCAAGAAACAGGCCGCGCCTGCCGCGCTCGCCCAGACCGGTGATGACTCTGCGCTTGCGGGCGAGGTCTTCGTTATCGGCGGTATTACGCTCGTGGCTGCGGGCGTGACGCTGGGCGATCGTCGTCGCAAGCAGATGTAGCGTTTCGAGCGTAGATTCTGCAAACGAACTTCGGTTCATAGCAGGAACGCTTCGATAGCTAAACCGATAAGGCCGGCGCGCTGTTAAACGCAGTGCGCCGGCCTTTCTTTGCGTTGGTATCAAAAAGCCCGGTCGATAGCCGCGAAAGCTACCGACCGGGCAAATCGTAGGCAATATGGTTGCTGTCGAGCAGCTGCTCAGCTTAGCCCAGCAGGCTTAAGCCCACGGAGACAAACGCCAGAATAACGCCGACGATGGACTCGCCGCCCAGCAGGCCGCTGGCAACGACCAGGCCCTGTTCCTGGAAGGCGGCGTCCTTGGCAGCCCTCTCCTCGTCAGAAAGACCAGCGGTGGCGTCGCGGTGGGCGGACCACTTGTCGTAGGCGAGCTTGACGCAGGAGCCCAGGAATGCCGTGAGTGACATGTAGAACGGCAGGTACACGCCCAGGCCGATCATCATGGCCGGAATGCCGAGCCAGTACATGACGATGCCGGCGATAAAGCCACCTGCGAACCACGGCACGCTCGGGATGCCCGAGACCATGGTGGCGACGACGCTTGCCTGCGCGGCAACAAAGCTCTTGTCGGGGCCAAAGGCGTCCGGACCATAGGCGGTGACGAGCGCGACCATGACGGCTGCGGCGACCAGGGCGCCCACGATGCCGCCGATGGCTTGGCCGATCCACTGCGCACGCGGGTTGGTGCCCAGCACGGCGCCGGCCTTAAAGTCGTTCATGACGTCGCCCGCAAGGCCGCACGCTACGGCCACGATGCCGGCGATAAAGAACAGCTTGACCTGAGCGAGCTGCGCGAAGGCGGCAACGATGAGCATGACGATGAGGCCAAAGATCTCCATGGGGTCGATGCCCGTCTGGCCGCAGCTCTGCGCACTCATGATGGTGGTGACAAAGGTGAACAGCGTGACGATGACGGCCGGAACGGGGCCAAGGTCGAGCACGATGGCGATGATCACGGCGATGGCGGCAGCGCCCAGGCCGATGATACCGGCGTCGAGCTTAAGGGAACCCGAGATGAGCGACTGCTCGTCGGTGTCGGTGGAGCTGTCGGCGGCGAGGCCGCGGACGATACCGGCGACCTGCGGCAGGATGTCCTTGAGGACGACGGCGACACCAAAGCCCATCATGAGGCCCATACCCAGGGACTTGACGATGCCCTGCGCAGTCACAACGTCGAACAGACCGGCAGCGGTGCCGCCCACAATGATGCCAAAGTTGCCCAGCAGGGCGCCGGCAAACCAGAAGGCGACGGGGGCGAAGCCCACGAGGAAGCCGACGGAGAGCAGCATGGGCGAGTTGTAGATACCAAAGGTCACGCCGGGAATGTTGAGCGTGCACAGCATGCTGGGCACAATGCCCAGGGCGTCGCGCAGCACGCTATAGATGCCGGCGATGGCCATGGAGCCAAAGAGCTGCTTGCCGGTCTTGCCGCCGGCCTCGGTCGCGCGCAGGGTCTGAGCTGCGGCGTTGCCAGTGGGGAACTCAAGCGCGGCGTCCACGATAAAGTGACGGTGGATGAGTGCAGTGGCCAACAGGCCCAGGATAGTGCCGGCGAGTGCCACGATAAACATGTCGAGCCAGCTGATCTGGTTGGCATAGCCCAGCATCCAGGCGCCCGGGATGGTAAACGCCAGACCGCCGGCGACCATGGCGCCTGCGGACATGATGGTGTGGGTGACGTTTGCCTCGTTGAGGCTGGCGTTGCCCATGAGCTTAAGGAAGAACAGCGAGATGACGGCAGCGAAGACGATTGGCCAGGGGAGTGCGCCCATCTTGAGGGCGGTGTAGGCCGAGCTTGCCGTGATGATCACGCAGCCAAGGACGCCGATGACGACGCCGCGCAGCGTGAGTTGCCCGCGCATCGAAGCGCGGTTCGAGGGATTGCTCATATAAAACTCCTTTGCGTATATCCGCTTCCCCCGGGAGCGCCGTTACGGATACGGCGCGGGAAGTCGGGTTACCAAGGGCCGCCGCGTGAGCTCGCAAACGACCGCGCACCAGTATAGCCGCAAGCTAGTCATTTTGGGACGGAGCTTTTTAGCTGCCTCAGGCTCGGCCAAAGGATGATTGTTCTGGGACGGGGATTTAAAAATCATTGCGTACCTGATGATTTTTAAATCCCCGTCCCAGAACAATCATCGGGATATACTGCTGGACAGACGAAAGGAGCGCCGACGATGCTTAATGGGTGCGCATATATATTGACGGTCGACGTGGGCAACACGTTCATTCGCTTTGGCCTGTTTGCCGAGGATTCGGCCGCGGCGCAGGAATGCCCGCTTGCGACGTGCGAGATCACGACGCCGTCGAGCATTACGGCCGACGAAGCGCGTATGCGTCTCGCTCAAGTCATGGCCGCGCTGGCGGCCGATGCGGGTATGCCCGGCGCGCTCGTTCCCGCAGCTGCAGTCCTGAGTTGCGTGGTGCCGGCGCTCGAGCGTCCGTGGAAGGCGGCACTTTTTCGCACCTGCACGGGGCGCGTGCTCACCGTGGGGCCGGGCCTCAAGACCGGCATGCCCGTCCGCTACGACGACCCGGCCGAGATCGGCCCCGACCGCATTGCCGACGCCGTGGCGGCCCGTGCCGTCTACGGCTCTCCGTGCATCGTGATCGACTTGGGTACCACGACCAATATCGAGGTCATCGACGCGCGCGGCACCTTTGTGGGCGGCGTCATCGCGCCGGGTCTGGCGCTTGGCGCCCGCTCGCTTTCGGCTGCTGCGGCGCGTCTGCCGCAGGTCGAGCCCTCGGCACCCACGCATGTGATCGGCCGCAACACGCGCGAGGCCATGCGTTCGGGCGTGGTTCTGGGCGAGGTGGCCCGCATCGACGGCATGCTCGACATGGTGCTCGCCGAGATGCGCGCGACCAAGGCCGCGGGGGAGGGCGACGTGCCCATCGTCATTACCGGCGACGATGCCGAGGCGCTCGCGTCGCTGGTCGGCCACAGCCTGACGGTAGACGACGCGCTGACGTTGCGAGGACTCGCCGAGCTCTACCGCATCAACCAAAAGCCCCGCCGCGTGTAAAAGTGAGGGCGCCGGTGGGACAAACGCCCCCCACCTTTCACCTGCTACAATGGGTCAAACTATTGCGATTACGGAGGTGTCTGCCATGTCGGACGATCTTCATCAAACTTCGTCAGGCAAGCGCCTGGACGTCATTAGCTGGGACGAGTTCTTTATGAGCGTGGCCATCGCCGCACAGCGCCGCAGCAAGGACCCCAACACGCAGGTGGGTGCGTGCATCGCCAGCACCAACCACCGTATCCTTTCGGTGGGCTACAACGGTACGCCCTCGGCGCTCAACGACGACTTTTTCCCGTGGGGTACGAGCGACGACCCGCTGCAGGACAAGCACAACTACGTGGTCCATGCCGAGGCCAACGCCGTGCTCAACTACCGTGGCTCGCTCAAGGACCTCGAGGGTTCCACGGTCTACGTCACGCTGTTCCCGTGCCACGACTGCGCCAAGATTTTGGCGCAGGTGGGTGTGGGCGAGGTTGTCTACCTGGACAACAAGTACGCCGACACCGACGACGGCCGCATCAGCCGCCGCATTCTCGACTCCTGCGGTATTAGCTACCGCCAGGTTATCGTCGATGTTCACATCGGTACCGAGGGGCAGGCTCAGCAGTAGCGCGTGACAATGCCAGCTGGTAACAACAGGCAGCTAAAAGATCCCCGTCCCAAATTGACTGCTCGTGAAAGTCGTGTCCGCGCGCATGGATGGCTCGTGAGCGGGTACATGGCTGTAGTAACATAGCCCCTGTCCGCGGGCGTGCCCGCGTTATTGTGAGAAAGGAGCCCCTGTGGCTGTTAACGAAGAGCTGCTTAAGAAGGTTCTTGAAGAGATTCGCCCCAACCTGCAGGCCGACGGCGGCGATATGGAGTATGTGGGTGTTGACGACGAGGGCGTCGTCAAACTGGAGCTGCAGGGTGCCTGCGCCGGCTGCCCTATGAGCGCGCTGACCCTGTCCATGGGTATCGAGCGTATCCTCAAGGAGCATGTGCCCGGCGTTACCCGTGTCGAGCAGGTTAATGCCTCCGGCGAGACCGACGACCTGTACGACGAGTACGCGCCGTTCTAAGATGCGAAAGCTGCGGACGGCATACTCCGCATAGACGTTACGCCCAAATATGCGGCTGCGAGCGCAAGGCCCGCGGCCGCATTTGTATGTAGGGAGTAGGAGGGTCGACATGCTCAACGACTTCTACCATATGCTTGATCCCGTCGCGATTTCGGCGGGGCCCATCACGATTTACTGGTATGGTCTGGCCTATGTGGTCGGCGCCCTGCTCACGGCGGTCGTCATGTACCGCACGCAGCGTCGCTGGGGCTTTAACATCACGATTGACGACCTGACGAGTGTCGTGGTCGGCGTGGTCTTTGGCCTCATTATCGGTGCGCGCCTGTTCTACGTCGTCTTTTACGGCGACGGCTACTACTGGGCGCATCCGCTCGAGATCTTTGCCACCAACGAGGGCGGCATGAGCTTCCATGGCGGTTTGGTGGGCGGCATTATCGGCGGCATCATCGTGTGCCGCATGTATAAACTCGACGCATGGACTTTGGCAGACCTTGCCGTCATCGGCGCGCCGCTGGCCTTGTGCCTGGGCCGTTGTGCCAACTTTGTCAACGGTGAGCTGTGGGGCAAGCCGACCGATCTGCCCTGGGGTGTGGTCTTTGGCGGGACTGCGGGCGATATGCCGCGTCACCCCTCCCAGCTCTACGAGGCATTTCTTGAGGGCATCGTGCTCTTTTGCATTCTGCAGGTGCTCAGCCGCAAAAAGCCGCTGCTGCCTCAGGGTACGTTTATGGGCGTGTTCGTGATGGGATACGGCATCGTCCGCTTCCTCGTCGAGTTCGTGCGCGTGCCCGACGCCCAGCTTGGCTATCTGCTGGGCGGCGTCATCACGATGGGGCAGCTGCTGAGTCTTCCGCTCGTGATCGCCGGCCTGGCGCTCATCATCTTCGCGCGTCACCGCAACCGTCCCCAGCGCATCTACCTCGACGCCTAACCACCACAAAGGGGGCACAGGCACCTTTGTGGTGGTTTTGCTGAGTTTGATAGGTTTCTAGAAAGGCTTTCGGACTGTGAAGGATTCCGATCTCTCCACAACGGCTGCGCGCGACGCTGCCCGCATCGTCTGGTTTAAGCGCTACCCCGCCAAGCAGACGCTCATCGCATTTCTGCTCGCGCTGTTGGCGACCACGGCGTTTTCCATCGATCCCGCCCCGGTGTCGAGCAACGCAGTCTTGGCGATTGACCCCAAAGCCTCGGGCATGCTGTACGTGTGCTACGAGGTGCTCCTCTCGTTTGCCGGCCATACCGACGCGGTCATGCTGCTTGCGCTTGCCTGCCTGCTCACGCTGCCGTTTCGCTACGTGTTCTTTGGCCGTGGCGACACCTGGCGCCCATCGATTATTCTGCCGTCGCTGTTTTTCGCCATCTGCATGGTGTTCGGCCGCAGCTACGACCTTATCGACTCGGCCGAGATTGTTCTTGGCGACAAGGCCCGCATCATCTGCGCCTGGATTGGCGGCGCGGGCTGGATGCTCCTAGCGATCGTGGCTTTCTATCTGGCTTTTGAGTGCCTGGATTGGCTGAGCTCTCGGCGCATTCCGTTTTCCGAAGCGCACTTTGGCCGCGTATGGCGTGTGGCTCACGCCGTGCTCTCGGTCCATCCCTTTGCCGGGCCCTTCCTGGTGCTTATGATCGCCTGGGCGCCCACGCTCATCGCCTCGCTGCCCGGCCTCTTTATGGGAGATACGGGCGCGCAGATCCGCCAATGGTTCAACTACCCCAACGGCACAAGCGATTACCTACGCCTGCTTAACCCCAGCGTGCTGCTCAACGGCCATCATCCGGTGGTGCACACGGCCATCATCGGCTCGTGTGTGCAACTTGGACTTTCGCTATTCAACAGCGCCAATGCGGGACTTGCCATCTACACCTGTGCCCAATTTGTCATCACGGCCGCCTGCATGGCCTATTCCATATCGTCGCTGCGCAAGCTGGGCGTGAGCCTGCCGGTCCGCGGCGTCATCTTGCTGTTCTTTGCGTTTATGCCGATGTTCTCAAACTACGCGGCGCTGCTGACCAAAGACGTACTTTTCGCCGACGCGTTTTTGGTGCTGTTGGTGCAGACCGTGAAGCTCGTGGCCTGCGGCCTGCCCCGTCGCGATGCCAATGCCGAGCGTGCGGGCGAACAGAGGCCCGTGCTCTTTGCGCGCCACGACTGGCTGCTGCTCGCTCTGGGCGCCATGGGTTCCACGTTTCTGCGCAACGGCGGCCTGGTGTTTCCCCTGGCGGCATGCGTAATCGCGGCGGCGTTTTGCGCATGGGACGCGCATGCGGCTCGTCGCGCAGCCAAGCAGGCTGGTGCTGCGCCTTCGGGCGCCATCCCGCGTTTCCGCTGGGTGGGAGTTCTTGCTGTGCTTGCACTCTGCCTTGCCTCCAATATGTACTTCACCAAGGTCTTTATGCCGGCGCACGACATCACGCCTGGTTCCAAGCGTGAAATCCTCTCGATTCCGTTCCAGCAGACGGCTCGTTTCGTCCAAAAGCACGACGGCCTCAACTCGGGCGTCAACCCCACGGTTAAGGAGGACGGCACCATCGTGGAGGCTCCTTGCGACGGCTTGGTGACCGACGAAGAGCGTGCCGTGATCGACCGTGTGCTCAAGTACGAGAATCTGGGCCGCCGTTACAACCCCGACAAGTCCGACGCCGTCAAAAATTGCTTTAACGAGTACGCCTCGCAGGAAGACATCAAGGCCTATTTTGAGGTGTGGGCCCAGATGTTCAAAAAGGATCCCGAGTGCTATATCTCGGCGCTCATCAATAACTACTACGGCTACTTTTATCCGAGTGCCCGCGATGCGTGGGTCTACAGCACGTCGCGCAGTGCCGAGATTATGGTACGCCCCGATAATCTCAAGTACTTCGACTTCCATCCGGTCGATAGCAAGGTTGTGCGCTGGTGCGACCACCTGATCAACCTGTATCGCGTGGCAGTACAACGCATCCCGTTTATCTCGCTCACCATGAGCTCGGCCACCTACGTGTGGATCATGATCGTCGTGGTGGTCTACCTGTTGCGCCGCCATTCGTGGCGCGCGCTGGCCATCTGGATACCGCTGCTGGGTGTGCTCGCTGTGTGCCTGATTGGTCCATGTAATGGGTCGACCTACATGCGCTACCTGTACCCGGTCATTGCATGCATGCCTTTCGCCATCGGCGCCACGATCACCCGCAGCGACCGCCTGTGGACCTAACCAAAGATTGGCGCATTGGGGTCAGGCTGCTTTGTGCCAAGGGGCTGCATCATCACGACGCCTTCATTTTGGGGTTTATCTTGCAGGCCGGTAGGTATATCATAACGACGTTTGTTTATATTGCCCGAGCATTCGCGCTGGGCTTTAGGTCGAAACCGATAGGAGACACGTATGTCCGGACACTCTAAGTGGGCCACAACCAAGCATCGTAAGGGCGCGCAGGACGCCAAGCGTTCCGCCCTCTTCTCCAAGCTCAGCCGCAACATCACCGTTGCTGCCCGTCTCGGCGGCGACCCGCTGCCCGAGAACAACGCCAGCCTCGCCGCTGCCGTTGCCAAGGCCAAGGCTCAGTCCATGCCTAAGGACAAGATCAAGTCCGCTATCGATAAGGCCTTTGGTTCGGGTGCCGATGCCGCCGTCTACGAGAACATCGTGTACGAGGGCTACGGTCCCGCCGGTGTCGCCGTCTACGTCGACTGCCTGACCGACAACCGCAACCGCACCGCCGCCGATGTCCGTTCCGCCTTCTCCCACGCTGGTGGCAACCTGGGCACCTCCGGCTCCGTCGCCTTCCAGTTTGAGCGCAAGGGTCAGATCGTCGTCGCCAAGGAGATCCTGGACGAGAACGCCAAGAAGGAGACCATGATCGCCAACGGTGCTGCTGGTGACGAGGATGAGTTCATGATGGCAATCGCCGAGGCCGGTGGCGAGGACTACGAGGACGCCGGCGAGGAGTGGATCGTCTGGACCGCTGCGAACGACGTCATGGCTGTTTCCAAGGCACTCGAGGAGCAGGGCGTCCAGGTCAAGGGCTCCGAGACCACCATGGTCCCGACTACCCCGACCGAGGTCTCCGGTACCGACGCCAAGAAGGTTCAGCGCCTTATCGACCGTCTCGAGGAGCTCGACGACGTCCAGGACGTCTACAGCACCATGGATATGACCGACGAGGTCATCGCTGCCCTCGAGGAGGAGTAGCGCCTGCACGGGTTAAGCCGTGCATATCTGGGCATAATGAAGCGAGCATGCAAGCCTCGTGGAATAGATGAGCCGGATCCGCGTGCGTATGGCACCGGACCCGGCTCTTTTATAATGATGCGAATCGTTTTGCATTCTGTGGACCGAAACCTGAAGGGAGCGCGCGTGCGCGTACTCAAACGAGCCCTAGCGATCGTGTATCTTGCCGCCGCCATCGTGGCGCTGGGTACGCTTGTCTGCCAGTTCTGGGGACCGTATACGTATCGCTTTATGTTGCTGTTGCGTGACACCATGCCTCGCGTCGTCGTTACGGCGTGCGCCGCCATCGTGGCACTTGGCGTGCTCATCGGTTTTTTCCGCCTGATGTTCGCGCGTCGCGAGCCGTCCTGCGTGCATCCGGCGGGGGAGCGCAATATCGAGGTTACGCTCGCAGCGCTTTCCTCGTGCGCCCGTGCCGCGGCGGAGTGCGATGATCGCGTGATGGTTGAGCATATCGAGGCGCGCGTTCAAGGCTCCGACGAGTCGCGCGTTCGTTTTAAGGTCGAGGCCATCGCGCTCGATGATAAAGACGTCGCCTCTCTTGCCACCGCGATGCAGCAGCGCATCGAGAAAGCCTGCGACACCATGCTCGGCACGCCGGGCACGACCGCGCGCGTCCGTTTTTTGCCGTCCAAGACTACCGTCCAGACCGTGGAGGTTTCCGGTGAGTGATACCAACCAAGACAAGACCGCCCGCACGCCGCGCCTGACGATCGACCAGAACGCTACGCCGGCAGGCGAGTCCGCCGACACCAAGCCCGAGGCCGGCGAGCAGCACGACAGCGCCGCTAATGACTTTGACGAGGCCATGGGTCTCATCAAAGGTACGGGCGCTGCTATCTGGAGCTACGCCGTGCGCCACCCCAACACTACGCTCGGTGCCGTGGCAGGCTTTATCCTCGCCGTGCTGGTACTTACATTGGGCCTGTGGGACACGCTCGTCATCGCATTCTTTGTGTTGATCGGCGCCGTGATCGGCCAGATTCGCGACGGCGAGAACGGTATCGTCAACTTCTTCGGCCGTCTGTTTAGCGGCCGCTAATACGTATTCGACTGTCGCATCCGCGGCAGGCATAAGGAGGAACCATGGCTTTTAACACGAAGGTCGATGTGGCCGATACCGAGCTCGAGGCGAACGAGGCCGTCGCCGCCGAGGCGGAGGACGTAACGCTCGAGGACGAGACGCTCGTCGAGGCCGAGTCCAAAGACGAGGCGGACGAGGACGACGAGGAGGCGGACGAGTCCGAGGACTCGCTGACCTATTCCAACGGCGTGATCGAGAAGATCGTCGCCATGGCCACCCGCGAGGTGCCGCACGTTCTGGGCATGAAGGGTAACCTTATGCACTTTGTGCAGGAGCAGTTTGGTGCCGAGAACCTGACCAAGGGCGTGACGGTCGAGGTCACCGACGACAACCGCGTGGTCGTCAACATCTCGGTCATCATCGAGTATGGCGCCTATGCGCCTGCGATCTTTGACGACGTTAAGGCGCGCGTCACCGAGCGTCTGGCCGCGATGACCGGCCTTGAGGTGGCAGGCGTCAACCTGCGCATCGAGGATGTCATCACCCCCGAGGAGTACGAGCACCGCACCAGCCAGCACGAGTAACCTACCAAAAAGGGACAGGTTTGTTTTGGCAGGTTTTATCTGCGTAAACGTCAAACGGCCGGTCGCGCATGTAAAAGCGCGGCCGGCCGTTTTCTATATGCCTTCGATGCGGTCATACCGCTCGTCTAACTAAGGGTTGCAATCTTCGCGTTCCGCGTTACCCTAATGGGCGCATTGTTTCCAAATTGTTAACGAGGGGTTGCCGTAATGGCCGACGAACACGAGACCGAAAGCAAGGCATGGGCGATTGAGGCCGCTGCGGCAGAGGCGGCGTCGCGTGCTGCCGAGGAAGTGCATCGTCCTCCCGTAGTGCCGATGGAGCGCGTGGTCGATCGCGATGTTATTGAGCAAGGCGAGCGCGCCGGCCGCAAGCGCAGCCAGGAGCCAGGCTTTCCGCGCTTTTTTGCCGAGCTCAATCTGGGCCTGATCCTCACGGCGTTCGCCATCGTGGCCTTTAAAACCCCCAATCACTTTGCCTTCGGCGGCACCTCGGGCGTGTCGGTCATTCTTTCCACGCTGTTCCCGACTCTGCCCGTCGGCGTCTTTATGTGGATTATCAACGCGGTCCTGGTCGTTCTGGGCTTTATCTTTTTGGAGCGCAAGGCAATCCTTTGGAGCGTCTTTGCCTCGTTTGCGCTTTCGGCCTACGTCTCGCTGTTTGAGCTCTTCATTCCGACCGATGTCTCTCTGACGGGTGATATGTGGCTCGACCTGTGCTTTGCCGTCATCTTGCCGGCGCTCGGCAGCGCTATTGTCTTTGACATCGGCGCCTCGACGGGTGGCACGGACATTCTTGCCATGATCCTCAAACGCCGCACCACGCTTGAGATTGGCCGCGCGCTGCTGCTGGTCGATATCGGCATCGTAACCATCGCGGCTTTCCTGTATGGCCCGCGCGTTGGCCTGTACTGCGTGCTTGGCCTGTTTGCCAAGACGCTCGTGGTCGATAAGGCTATCGAGAGCATTCACCTTCGTAAGGTCTGCACGATTATTTGCGCCGAACCGCGCAAAGTCGAGGAGTTTATCGTCAAGCATCTCAACCGCACGGCAACGATCAGCCGTGGCTACGGCGCCTTCTCGGGCAAGTGCGTCACGGTGATTATGAGCGTGCTGAGCCGTCGCGAGGCAGTGCAGCTGCGCCGCTATACCCGCGAGATTGACCCCGGTGCCTTCATCACCATCGTCGATAGCTCCGAGATCGTGGGCAAGGGCTTCCGCGGCACGAACTAGCGCGGACGTACCCTTCGAATCATTGAATAAAGCCGTCTACGTTGCAAATCGGCCATCTTGGAGTATTTGTCCCCACATTGGGCGATAATGTTGCCAAAGACATCGTTTGCGATCCAGGTGATTCGCTCTAGATACGAAGGGATGATTTCGATGTTCTGTTCGCAGTGTGGCGCCCCCATGGGCGATAACGACAAGTTCTGCGGCGTGTGCGGTGCCCCTAATACCGAGGTCAAGGCCGCCGGCCCCGCTCCGCAAGCTCAACCTCAGCCGCAGGGTCAGCCGTTTGCCCAACCGCAGCCGCAGCCGTTCGTTGCGCCCCAGCCGGCTATGAGCGTGCCCAAGGGCTGCATGGCGCAGGCCTTCAACGACATGATTAAGGTTCCCGGCGCCCTGGTTCGCGTATGTCAGATTGCCTTTTTGCCGGCGCTGATCTGCGTCGTGTCGGTGCTGGTGCTGTTTATCCCCGTTATCGGTGGCATCGCGGCGGCCATTGGCTTTTTGCTCGCTTACGTGGCAAGCGTGTGCGGCGCTGGCTTTGCTATCGAGTGGGGTCGCGACCTGTCGCTCAAGGACGATAACGGCATGGAGCGTCCGCTGCTGCGCTCGACCTCCTTTGGACTGGGCATCTTCTCGTCTGTCATTACGAACGTGCTCGGGTTCGTGGCCATTATTCCAGTGATTGGCGTGGTGTTCTCGGTGCTTGAGAGCGCTGTGATCGGTGCTGTCGGTTCGTACTATTACTTCGGTTCGAGCGGCCTCGAGGGCGCACTCATCGGGTCGATGGGTCTGCTTGTCTTTGCCATGATCGTATCGGCGGTGTTGGGCATCTTCTTTAAGATGTTTGGCGATGCCGCTGTGATGCACTTTGCAGTCGCCGGCCGCGTGGAAAGCGCGTTTTCGCTCGAGAAGGTTTGGAAGTCCTATAAGGCCAACCTGGGCAAGTTGTTCTGCGCATCGATTCTCCCCGAGTTTTTGACGGGCATTGTTTCCAATATCATCACCTGGATTTTCACCGCCATCTTTGGTTTTGTTGCCGCGCTGGGCATTAGCAGCTATGGCTACTACGGCTACTATTCTCGTCCTTCGGGTCTTGAGGCAATCATCGAGGGTGGCGGCATTACGCTCATCCTGTTCCTGATGATCATCGCCTTTGTCACCGTGTTCCTGAATGTGTTTGGCACGATGCTCAAATATCGTGCCGTTGGCTACTGGGCCGCGCGCCATGCCAGCGGGTGGGCCGATGAGGATACCGATGATGTCCTGACGTTTGTGCTCCCGGGTGAGAAGAAGCCTGCTCCTGCGGGGTTCAATCCCACGGCCGCCACTGGCGCTGCACCTGCCCCGGCACCCGCGCCTGCACCTGCCCCGGCACCTGCCCCGGCACCCGCGCCGGCGCCTGCTCCGGCACCTGCCCCTGCGCCCGAGGCGACGCCTGCGGAACCCGATTGGAATGCCGTTGCCACGCCGGCGGATGAGCCGGGCGATGATCCTGCTGCCGAAAACAATCAAACCGAATAGCCGGTCGAGGCGCCCTGGGCAACTGAGCCCGGGGTGCCTTTTTCTACTGCGAAAGCAAGAAAATGCCTGGGAAAACGGTTGCAGCAAAATTTCTCGGAAATTGGTCAATGTTGCGCAACAACGTCGCGGCTATTGTTGAGAACGTAGACGTGTAAGGTTTGAAGGCGTGCGACGCCTTAGGAAAAGGAGAGGCTCATGTTCTGTCCCACTTGTGGCTCTCCCATTTCGGATGATGCCAAATTCTGCCCTGTTTGCGGATCCGCCGTTGGTGCCGCTTCTGCCGCTGCGGCCCCGCAGCCCAGCCCGCTCCGGCCCAGGCTATTCAGCCCGCGCCCCAGCCTCAGCAGCAGTGCACCGGTCAATACGCCCAACAGTCCGCATCCGCTCCGATGGGCTATGACCCCATTAAGGCTGACCGCAGCCTGATCGGCTGGCTGCTGCTCTCTCTTGTGACCTGCGGTATCTATTCGTTCTACTTCCTGTATTGCTTGGCACGCGACGTCAACACGTTGTGTCAGGATGACGGCGATTACACGCCGGGTCTGGCGGAATTCATCCTTCTATCGTTTGTGACCTGCGGCTTCTACGCGTACTACTGGTATTACAAGATTGGCAACCGCCTGCAGGCCAACGCTCCTCGCTACGGCCTGGTGTTCCAGGAAAACGGCACCACCGTTCTTCTGTGGCAGATTGTCGGCGCGCTCCTGTGCGGCCTTGGTCCCATCTTCGCTATGAACATCGTCATCAATAATACCAATGCCATGGCAACGGCTTACAACACTCGCCTTGGCGCTCGTGCCTAACAATAAGGGCGGCGTGAACAGCTTCCAGGGACATAGGGGCACGGCAGAGCTCCTTCGCCGCGCCCTTTTTTGCACCGGCGCGCTCTTTGTCGCCTGGCTCGCGCTCTACCTGCTCGACATTGGCTGCATTTTTCGATTGATGACGGGCATTCCTTGTCCGGGATGCGGCATGACGAGGGCGTGGCTGGCGGCGCTGCGCCTCGATTATGCGGCTGCCTTTGCCTACCATCCGCTGTTTTGGGTGGTGCCGATTGCGTTTGTGCTCGCGTTCGTGCGCGAGGAGGTGGCATCGAGCAAGCTAAAGCGTGGTATCGACATTGCGGTCACCGTGTTGTGCGTGCTGGTCGTCGTCGTATGGATCGTGCGCCTCGTCAATCCGGCAGATGCCGGTCTGCTCTTTGGCGGCTATGCGCCCGCCGGAGTTCCCGACGATATCATCCACCTCGAACCCCCACGCTGGCTCACCATCCTTCGCTCTTACCTGGCGTGACGGAGGACGCGCTAGAAAAACGGTCGACACATAAGCGGGGGCGAACGTTGAGATAACGTCCGCCCCCGCTTTGCTTTAGCCAGGCTGTTATGGATGGGCGTGACGGCTACTCGTCGCGCTTTTCCTCGTGGCGAGCGGCAGCCCGCGCATCGTGGATGCCCTTGATTGCAGCATGGCGGGCGGTGCGAGCATCGTGCATGGCGTCGCGGGCTTCGGCAGCCGTGGCCTTGGCAGAGCGCAGCTTGGCCGCCAAGTCGGGGTTGGTCTCGGCAACCGCGGCGATCGTGGGGCCGTCGAGCTCCTCTTGCGTGGGCTCGGCCAAAAAGTCGATGGCATACTGGGCGGCTACCATGGAGCCCTTGGCCAGTACCGACTCGTCAATCTTGTAGAAGCAAGAATGCTGGGCGTACGTGGCGCCAATCTGGGGGTTGCGCGTGCCAACAAAGGCGAGCACGCCCGGCACGCGGCGCAGATACTCCGAGAAGTCCTCGCCTGAAAGCGTACCGCGATAATGGCCCTCGCCGGCTGCACCCAGGCACTTGAGCACAGCTTGGCGGCAGCGCTCGCTCGAGGCGGCATCGTTTTCGACCTTGTAGTTGGCGATGGTGTAATCGGTAAGCTCGGCCTCGGCGCCCAGGGCTGCCGCGGTGTGCTCCACGATGCGGCGCATGAGCTCGGGCATTTCCTCGTGCGTCCTGTCGCCATAGGTGCGTACCGTGCCGGCAAGGTAGGCCGTGCCGGCAATGACGTTGCGCGCGGTGCCGCCATGGAGCTCGCCGACGGTGATGACGGCAGGCTCGTAGGGGCTGATTTCACGCGAGACGATGGTCTGCAGGGCGTTGACGATTTCTGCCGCCACCATAACGGCGTCGTGGCCGCGCTGGGGCATGGCGCCGTGGCATGAGGTGCCGCGGACGTCGATGCGGAACCAGTCGGTATTGGCCATGCGCGGGCCGGGCTCGCAGCTCACGGTGCCGGCGTCGACCTCGCTCCAAATGTGTGCGGCATAGGCGCCATCGACGCCATCGAGCACGCCGGTGCCGATCATGAGCTTGGCGCCCTGGCCGTTTTCCTCGCTGGGCTGGAACACGATGCGGATCTCGCCGTGGATGTCATCGGTCATGTGGCGCAGGATCTGCAGCGTGCCGAGCATCATGGCGATATGACAGTCGTGACCGCAGGCGTGCATGCAACCCTCATTGACGCTGGCGAACTCCTCGCCGGTCTGCTCGGTGACGGGCAGGGCGTCGATATCGGCGCGCAGCAGGATACGGCGGCGCGGCGTGCCGTCCTCGCGGTAGGCATCCGGCGCGGTACCGCGAAGCGTTGCCACCAAGCCGGTCTTGAGCGGACGCTCGTAGGGGATATTCATGGCGTCGAGCTGGTTGGCGATGTCGGAGGTCGTGCGCTCCTCGGCAAGGCTCAGCTCCGGGTGCTTATGGAAGTGCCGGCGCTGCTTGATGATATAGGGTTCAAACTCGGTGGCAATATCTCGGATGGCCGCGGTGACGTCGTCTGCCGCGCGAACCTCGGTTGCCGCCATAATCTGCTGTGCCTTGGTCTTCGTCATGGTCGATTTGCTCCTTGCTGGCTCGATCGCAAAATCGTACAGGCTCTCTCCAGTATGCCACCTGCCGCTAGGGCTGGTAAAGTTGCCGTTTGCCGCTTGGGGTTTTGTTGCAAGGGCGGGGGAGTACACTCGGGGGTGTTGAATTACCTGCCAGAGATGGGGATGCTCATGCAGCATATCGATCGGATTATCCGCTCCAAGAACGTTTTTACCGCCCAAGACGGTATCGATACCGCCCGCGAGCTGGCGATCGCCATCGCGGGTGATCGCATCGTCGCAGTCGGCGCGCCCGATGACGTGATTGACGCCGCACCTGCCGCCACGACGGTGGTCGATTACGGCGAGCAGTTTGTCTGCCCCGGTTTCCACGATGCGCACCTGCATTTCTTCCATACTTCGGTTGGCTCCTCGCCGTACATGCTCATGGATATGGGCACGTCCGAGGCAGCATTGGTGCAGCATGCGCTCGAGTTTTCCCAAGGCTTGCCAGATGACGCCTGGGTCGTGACCCAGGGTTGGCGCGATTACCGCTGGGATCCGCCCGAGCACCCTACCAAGGCCTCCCTCGATGCGGCATTTCCCGATCGTCCCTGCGTTATGTACTCGGGCGACGGGCACACGCTGTGGCTCAACAGCCGCGCACTCGAGGCGCTCGGCGTTACGCGCGACAGCGAGCCTCCGGCGGGTGGCAGTTACGACAAAGACTCAAACGGTGAGCTTACGGGTATCGCTCACGAGGCTGCGGCCATGCAGCTGCTGCCGCGCTGCCTGGAGTGGCTGGGCGAGGACCGCATCGCGAGCGCATACGCCGACCAGATGAAGCGTATGGCCGAGCAAGGCATTACCTCAATCTGCGATATGTCGCTCATGCCCATGCCGGGCTGCGACTTTATTCGCGATGATGTTTACGACAAGCTGCAGGCCGCCGGCAAGCTGGGCATCCGCGCCCATCTGTTTCCCACGCTGCTGGATGACCAATCGCGCTTGGAAGAACTCCAGACCCGCTACGCGAACAACGCGCTGCTCTCGGCGCCAGGCTTTAAACAGTTCTTCGACGGCGTGTCGAGCGAGCATACCGCATACCTCACTGATCCCTATACCAATCCACGCTTCCCGGGCGATCAGGGTCGCCTGACGGTTCCTGTCGAGCGCATGCGCAAGTTGGTTCTGGCGGCAGCCGAGCGCGGCCACACCGTGCGCATCCACGTTATCGGCGACGGCGCCATCCATGCTGCGCTCGATATCTTTGAAGAGGCGGCAGAGCTCTACGGCTTGCCCCAGCACGGCCATAATACGCTTGAGCATTTGGAGAATCTGCTGCCTCAGGACATCGATCGTCTGCGCAAACTCAACGTCATTGCCTCGAGCCAGCCTTGCCACATCACGCTCGACCCGGGTGGCCCGGAGCGCGACCTGGGCCTGGAACGCAGCCGCATCATGTGGCCGTTCGCAACTTATCAGCAGCGCGGTATCCGTCAAGCTTTCGGTACCGACAGCCCCATCACGGCCGTTACCAGCATGAACGTGCTCTACACGGCTATCACGCGCCAAGATCCCCGCAGCCACTGGCCCGAGGGCGGCTGGCTGCCGAGCGAGCGTATCGACGCGGCAACGGCCCTACGCAACTACACGCTTGGCAGCGCGTGCGCAGCGGGCGACGAGCAAAACCTCGGCAGCCTGGAACCCGGCAAATACGCCGACCTGGTAGTCCTGGACCGAAACCTGCTCACCGTTGACCCCCAAGAGCTCCAGGCCACCAAGGTTCAGGCCACCTACCTGGCGGGCAACTTAATCTACGAGCGCTAATATTCATGCCGTACCGTTAAACGCGGCTCGGGCAGCCTATTGTGGGATGGCGCTCGAGCCGCGTTTGTTTGCCGATGGGGGTTCGTTAGGAGCGTCCCCTCTCTGCTGGATTTGGGCGCAGGGTGGAAGCGCTGCTGCTCCGCGCGCTCAATTGGGACATCAGCGATGCTTTCTCTTAGCGTTTTGCATACTTCCAGTTGCAGATTGCAAAAAAAGTTGAGATGTTCTTTCCGGTCCTGATGTACCCCCGCCTGGGCCGTGCAAAAAATGGAGTATTCAGCACCGTGAGCTCTGCCGGTGCCGCTGCAGTCGGGTGGCATTGCGGAGATCGACGTCATTTTGGGGTCCGGTGCGGCGCGAGGCACGCTTTTTTGTCCTGACGGGGTTTGCCCGTCGACCCAAATCGCCGGTCAAAGGCGTTCTTGGGACCAATATGGTGTGTCCGGCGCGTATGCAGACGTCCTGGCCTGCTGAAAACTCCCAAAAATGCACGCTGCTCCCCAGGGGACCCGTGCGAGCAGCGAAAACCATACCCAAGTCGCTATCCGCATCGCCATTTTGCTGCACTGACTTTTCTGAATACCGGGCCCGAGATTGGTCAACCCTAGGCTCCCGGAGCTGCGTTGGGGTCGGTTTCGTTGGCGGCCGCCTGCTTATGGGTGGCAAAGACCGAGCCTTCGTGGTCGAAGAGCTTACGATATTGCATGCGGTCCAGGCGATCGCGCGCATTAGCGGTCTTGGCGGGAACGTTCTTGGCCTCGGCTGTATACCAAACGCCGTGCGCATCCTGCGCCCCCACCACGTTTATCGCCGGCATGTGCGCTCGGTTTTGCAAGCGTGCGCGTTGGTAGGCGGTGAGCGGGGCACCGATGGCATTGAGTGCGAGTGCACCGACGTTATTGATGCTTGTGTTGAGTTCCCCACTCGTTTGTGCGTTGCCGGCGACATCGTAGTTCGCCCAGACCACATAGCGCGTCTGCCAGATGCGCTCGGTATGGGTGGCATCGTCCTCATCGGTAAAGTAGAGGTCGTTGTAGCGGTCGGTGAAGAACGGCTGGTGGTCGCCGTACATCACCACGACGACGGGGCGGTCGAGATCACGCAGCTTTTCCAGGAAGGCGGCGAAGGCGGCATCGGACGCTTCCATGAGCGAGCAGTATTCATTGGTCCAGGTGATAACCTTGTCGGACACACCTTCGACGGCAAGGTGCAGTTGCTGGTCGGTGGGCACCAAGCCCGTGTCATAGGCGGAGTGGTTTTGCATCGTCACGTCGTGGATGAAGATCGGCTGGTCGCTCTGCTTTAGTACCTCGAGGCACTTGTCGTAGGTGGCGGCGTCGGTGACCTTGCGGCAGAGCTCGGGTGCGCCGGCGAAGTCCTCGATCGAGAGGAACTCGTCGAATCCCATGTCCGCGAAGACGTTCTCGCGATTCCAGTTGGTGGCGTGGTTGGGGTGCATGGCCACGGTGCGATAGCCGAGTCTCTTGAACTGACGGGCGAGGTTCTCGCTCGGGGCCAGGTTGTAGGTCATGAACGGGTAGACGCCAGCGCCCAGGAATGCCATGGAGTGTCCGGTTAAGAACTCGAACTCGCTGTTACAGGTGCCGGCACCGAAGGCGCTCATGTAGCTCACTCCCTGCAGAAGCGCGTTGTCGATGGCTTTGAAGCGCTCGGGCCCCTTATAGCCACAGCCCAGTTCGTTAAAGATTGAAAGGTCGGCGAAGGACTCGTTCATGATGCAGATGACTGAGGGCTTGAGCTGGTCAAACTGTTCGACGGCAGCGGCACGGGAGGGGTCGGCGATGCCGTTCGTGCCCGCGTTCCAGCGCGCGGCAAGGCGCTTGATGATCGCCGAGGCCTCACCGCTCTTGTAGTGCTTGGGTTTAGGCGGCACCATTTTTTGCGCGCTCGAAATGAAGGTGGGGAGAAACCCCTGACTGTAATAGCTTTCGAGGGGCTTCCAGGTATGAAGCTTGATGCCCAAGGTATCGTAATAGCTGATGAAGGCCTGCGCCCCCAGCACGGCTCCGGCAACAAGTGCGGTACGACGGTCGACGGAGAGGGGGAGTTTGGATTTGGTTGCGACTGGATGCTCCCTCGGCGCTGTCGATGTCCCTTCGGTTGCCGGAGACGCCTTTGAGTCCTTCGATTTCAAGGACGCAGACATCGCATGGTCGATGGACTCGGGGGACGTTTCCGATGCGCGGCGCGGCGGTCGCCCACATGCATCACGCGGAATGAGGACGATAAGCGCGATTCCCAAGGCTGCGGCGGCAAGCCCCATGAAGCAGAAAGTGCTGAGCTCATAGGTGTAGCTGCCGGCGACCGTCGCAGCGGTCGAGAGGGCGAACAGGTCTCCGGGTTGGATGGGCATCGATTTGAACGTGATTACGAAGTACTCGGCGATACCGATGCTGGCGAGCGCAGCGATGCCCACGATTGCGGGGGTCTTACGGCGGTGCGGCAGATAGAACAACAGGCACAAGAAGCAGAAGATGAGCAAAAGCTCCAAAAGTGCCGGTCCGGGCTGCATCTTCCACAGCTCATGGTTGGAGGGCAGCTCGAGGGCGAGCATCGAGCATATCGATGCGCCACCGATCGTTGCCAGCGTACGGGGGTAGGGATGGTCGGTCATCCAGCTTTTCAGATCCTTCATGCTCATCTTCATCGTCTCTGTTCCTTACTCCTAGTTCAGCGTCTTCACGAGCTTCTCCAGGTTGTCGTTCATGATGGGCGGGTAATCCTCGCCGGCTTTAAGCTGTTTGTCAGTGAGTCCCTCGACGGGGTCGAGCTGGACGCATTGTCGTCAGAATCGGCGAGAGCAAAGACCGCACTTACAAGGGACATATATGCCGCCGCCATGGGGCCACGGTGACGAATAGGACGCCGCTTGGGATGGCGACGGTAGATTCGGTTGTTCATAGATTGCTTCTGAATTGAAAACGGTTGCGCCGGGGTGCTGACGGCCGAAGGCGATGCCGCTGTGGCACGCGGTAGCTATTTGATTCAATTGGGAGCCGCTAATCGTCCAGGCGGACCCTGAGGGATAATAGGGTGACCGGGGCATATGAAGATCGCTCGGTGCCGATGACGGCTAGGGCGGAGATCAGCAAGAGGATGATGAACGATGTCGCGCCCACGGGGACGGTGTCACCGCCACGGGCGATCGACAGATTGCCGGCGAGCTCGGCGCAGATGGTGCAGCCCGCGCCGGTGCAGTCATGATGCAACTCATGGGCGGCTGCGATGGGGGAGAGGATGGTTGCCGCGAGAAGGGCGAAGACGAGAGCCAGGGCGAGCAGGCGAGTGCGAACGGGCGGCATGGAGTCGTGTGCATCGCGATTCGGTGCTATATCTCGCCACGCCGAGGTGCTCAGCTCATCAGTCATCTGCCCTCCCTTCCTCTCATCTGGGCATATTTCATCTGGAGGATTGTAGTCTTGAGAAGCTGATTCACAAAGTTGCCGCGCTAAAACTTCATGCTTTCCGGTCCGCCTTGGGGCCGAGCATAAGTTATCCCCCGGCATTCAGAAAATCTAAGTGCCAAAAAATAAGATTTTTTGACTCCGTGTTGTATAACCCGCCATTCGTGGGTACCATTCAACGCGTACGCAAACAAAAAGGGTTAATTCGCGTGGCATAACCACGCGGCCCAAAAAGGAGGAGACAAGCATGTCGTCTTTGAAGCCGCTTGCAGATCGTGTTCTGGTCAAGCCCGACGAGGCCGAGCAGAAGACCGCTTCTGGTCTGTATATCGCCAGCAACGCCCAGGAGAAGCCGCAGCGCGGCACCATCGTTGCCGTTGGCGCCGGCAAGGTCAACGACAAGGGTGAGCGCATCCCCATGGACGTCAAGGTCGGTGACGTTGTCATCTACGGTAAGTTCGGTGGCAACGAGGTCAAGGTCGACGGCGAGAAGTATCTGCTGATGCGCGCCGACGACATCTACGCTGTCGTCGAGGCCTAGTCTCGTCAGAATCTCTGATTCGTCTTTGAACGCGATCGTCGCATAGGACTCGGAAGCGGCGACGCGAGTCACATTTCTTTTGGAGGATTACCTACCATGGCAAAGAACATTACGTTCAACACCGATGCCCGCGCCAAGCTCGCCAAGGGCGTCAACACTCTGGCCGACGCCGTTACCGTCACCATGGGCCCCAAGGGCCGTTACGTCGCTCTGCAGCGCACGTTCGGTGCCCCGACCATCACCAACGACGGCGTTTCCGTCGCTAAGGAGATCGAGCTCGAGGACAACATCGAGAACATGGGCGCTCAGCTGGTGAAGGAGGTCGCCACCAAGACCAACGACACCGTGGGTGACGGCACCACCACCGCAACCCTGCTCGCTCAGGCTATCGTCAACGACGGTCTGCGCAACGTCGCCGCTGGCGCCAACCCGCTGGCCATCCGTCGCGGCATCGACAAGGCCGTCAACGCCGCCGTCGCCGAGATGAAGAAGCAGGCCAAGCCGGTCGAGACCAAGGAGCAGATCGCTTCCGTCGGCACCATCTCCGCTGGTGACCCCGAGGTCGGCGAGAAGATCGCCGAGGCCATGGAGGTCGTGGGCAAGGACGGCGTCATCACCGTCGAGGATTCCCAGACGTTCGACATCACCATCGACACCGTCGAGGGCATGCAGTTCGACAAGGGCTATGTCTCCGCTTATTTCGTCACGGACAACGACCGCATGGAGGCCGTGATGAAGGATCCGTACATCCTCATCACCGACCAGAAGATCTCCAGCGTTCAGGACATCATGCCTGTTCTCGAGGCTGTCCAGCGCGCCGGCCGTGGCCTGCTCATCATCGCTGAGGACATCGACGGCGAGGCTCTGCCGACCCTGGTCCTCAACAAGATTCGTGGCGCTCTCAACGTCTGCGCCGTCAAGGCCCCGGGCTACGGCGATCGCCGCAAGCGCATCCTCGAGGACATCGCCGTCCTCACCGGTGGCCAGGCCGCTCTGGACGAGCTGGGCGTGAAGGTCGCTGACATCACCGCCGATATGCTCGGTACCGCTAAGTCCGTCACTATCTCCAAGGACAACACCGTCGTCGTCGGCGGCGCTGGCTCCAAGGAGTCCATCGACGCCCGCATCGCTCAGATCAAGGGCGAGATGGAGAACACCACCTCTGACTTCGACCGTGAGAAGCTCCAGGAGCGCCTGGCCAAGCTCTCCGGTGGCGTTGCCGTCATCAAGGTCGGCGCTGCTACCGAGTCCGAGCTCAAGGAGATCAAGCACCGCGTCGAGGATGCCCTGCAGGCTACCCGCGCTGCTGTCGAGGAGGGCATTGTCGCCGGTGGCGGCGTCGCCTTCATGGACGCTGCTCCTGCGCTCGATGCTGTCGAGATCGACGACCCCGAGGAGAAGATCGGCGTCGATATCGTCAAGAAGGCTCTGACCGCTCCGGTCGCTACTATCGCCAAGAACGCTGGCTTTGAGGGCGCTGTCGTGGTCGACAAGGTTGCCGAGCTGCCCGCCGGCCAGGGTCTCAACTCTGCCAACGGCGAGTGGGGCGACATGATCGAGATGGGCGTCCTCGACCCCGTCAAGGTCAGCCGCGTCACCCTGCAGAACGCTGCTTCTGTCGCCAGCCTGATCCTCATCACCGAGGCTACCGTCTCCGATGTGCCCAAAAACACTCAGCTTGAGGACGCTATCGCTGCTGCTACCGCTGGTCAGCAGGGCGGCGGTATGTACTAAGGCCGACAAGGTCTAGAACTCCCACCGGGAATCCGGGGGCGTGACGGGGGCTTCTCTCCGGAACGTCCTCGGACATGCAAAGAGGCTCCTATTTGGCAAGGTGTTTTTTAGAATCCATTTTGCGCTCGGCCTCGAAGGC
>BREX01000007.1 GCA_023708985.1 Collinsella sp. | reverse complement strand
GCCCTCGCGGCCTAGTCGCTATTTAGGGCGTCCAAGATTTGGGACGCAGTTCATTCGGGACGTCCGGGCCATCTTTCGTTCGATCACATGATGAAGGGGGTGCACATACAATGGCCTCTAAAGCTCAAAATGAAGAGATTATCGACCCTAATGGCCTCGATCTCTTCCGTCTGACCATGATGGTCATTACCGCCAGTATTTGTGGCGGCATCTTTTCGCTTGCCGGCGATATGGCAGCAGGCGGGGCAAATACCGGTGCGGTTATCGTCTCGTGGGGAATTTGCTTTATTGGCGTCTTTGCGCTGATGATGGTGTTCAACGGTTTGTCTCAAGCCCGTCCCGACCTGACCGGCGGCATCTATGCATACGCTGCGGCCGGTTTTGGCGATTACATTGGATTCAACTCCGCTTGGGGCTACTGGATCAGCGCATGTCTTTCCAACGTGAGCTTTGCGCTCTTGCTGTTTAGCGCGCTGGGCTATTTCTTCCCTGCGTTTGGCGCGGGTAACAACCTGCTTTCTATCGTCTGCGCCAGCGTGTTTTTGTGGTTCCTTACCGCCCTTGTGCTTCGTGGCGTTAAGGAAGCTGCGGGCATTAACACGATCGTCACGTTGGCGAAGCTGGTGCCGCTGGGGCTCTTTGTGCTGAGTATCGTGCTCCTGGGTAAGTTCAACGTCGATATCTTTATGGACAACTTCTGGGGAGAGCCGGCTGGTCCCGGCTTTGGCGAGCAGGTTGTCTCGACCATGATCGCCCTTGTCTGGGTCTTCACGGGCATCGAGGGCGCTGTTGTTATCTCGGGCCGTGCAAAGTACGTGCGTGACGTCGGTCGCTCGACGGCGCTCGGATTTGCGGCTGTATTCACGCTGTATCTGATCATCTCGATGCTGTCGCTCGGCATTATGCCGCGCGAGGAGATGGCACAGCTTGCAACGCCCTCCATGGCGGGAATTCTCGAGTGCGCAATCGGTCCGGTTGGTGCTGCCATCGTAAACCTTGGCGTTATCCTTTCGTTGGTCGGCGCGCTGCTGGGCTATGTCATCATTGCGTCCGAGACGCCGTTCGAGGCAGCGCGCCAGGGATCCTTCCCTCTGGCGTTTGCCAAGACGAACAAGCACGACGCCCCGGTGGTAACGGTTCTCGTGAGCTCCGGCATCACGCAGCTCTTCTTGATCGTGTCGTATGTGGCGGCGAGCACCTACCAGTTCTTCTATAGCTGCGCAGTCAACACGATTCTGGTTCCGTATGTCTGCTCGGCTGCCTATTACATGGTGATTGGCTGGAAGAACGAGCATCTGGACGGGCCGCATGCGCCCAGCGTCGGCAAAGCCCGCTTCTTCGGTACGCTCGGCTTCATCTACACATTGTTCCTGGTGTGGTCGACGGGTCTTCAGGGCGTTATGATCACGACGATTCTTTTTGCTCCGGCCATTCCCGTTTATATGCTGGGCGAGCGAGGCCGCGGTAAACCGGTGCTTCCGCATCTGCACGACAAGCTGATCGCAGCGGTGGTCATTGTCGTGGCAATCATTTCGCTGTATCTGCACTTTGCCGGCATTGCGCCGATAGTCTAAGACTGCGGCAAGCTTCATCGCTTGGTAAGCCGACGGAGGCATCGCGTGCCGGTGCCGTTCGGTAATCCATAACTGACGTGGGCCTCTGTAACGTGCCTTTGTGAGCGCCCACCAAGCCCGCGCAGGTGACATTTGTTGCCAGCGCGGGCTTTTGCTGTTGCGGCGAAATGCTGCCGGCAGCTGGGGACGTTCCTATTGTGCCGGCACCCTGGGACACTCCTTGGACGTTCCGTATACGACGGAGGGAACGGATCATTTTGTCGAGGGGCGGGCGGCTGCTTCGGTCCTCGGGGAAACCGCGTCCCGTTTCGAGAGCAGATTCCGGGCCGCAGTTTCCCCGAGGGCCCCATTGGGAAATTGCATCCCAGTCTGAGTGCCGATTCCGGGCTGCAGTTTCCGCTAGATGCCTCAACCGGAAAGCCCATCCCGTTTAGGTGCTCCGGAGTGGGATTCAGTTTCCGCAGCAGGTCCGTCTGGGAAGCAATGGCCCAGAATTCCCCTTGCACCGATCTGTTGATTGAACATCGTTGCATGTTCGCGTTATCATGCATGGTTAAAATTGGTTAGCCATGGCAAACGGTTAGCCATGGTGAACATAAATACAACGCCCTGTGGGCGCCGGGGGAGGAACACGGACGTGAAGCTCGATACACTCGAGATTGGAAAGGACGCCGTTGTCGCATCGGTGGCATCGGACGATCAGGCACTCCGACAGCATATTTTGGACATGGGTCTAACGCCGGGCACCGAAGTCACCATGATGAAGTACGCCCCCATGGGCGACCCGCTCGAGATCCGCCTGCGTGGCTACGAGTTGACACTGCGCAAGGACGATGCCGCTCGCATCGAGCTCGTGGGTATTCACGACACCGATACGGGTCCGCGCGCTAACGCCGCAATCGGCACGACGGAGCATCCGGCCCTGGGCGAGGGAACGTATTCGCCCCGTGCGGCAAAGACGGCCGTGCCCGAGGGCGCACCGCTGCATTTTGCCCTCGCCGGCAACCAAAACTGCGGCAAGACCACGTTATTCAACCAGCTGACGGGCTCCAACCAGCACGTCGGTAACTTTCCCGGCGTGACTGTCGACCGCAAAGATGGCGCCATCCGTAACCATCCCGAGGCGAGCGTTACCGACCTGCCTGGCATTTACTCCCTGTCGCCGTACACAGGCGAAGAGGTCGTGAGCCGTCAGTTCATCCTCGACGAGCGCCCGGACGCCATCATCGACATCATTGACGCCACCAACATCGAGCGTAACCTGTACCTGACACTGCAACTCATGGAGCTCGACCGTCCTATGGTCATCGCGCTCAACATGATGGACGAGGTGACCGCCAACGGCGGCGCCGTAGACGTCAACTTGCTCGAGAGCCTGATGGGCGTGCCTGTTGTCCCCATTAGCGCTGCCCGCAACGAGGGTATTGGCGAGTTGGTGGATCATGCCTTGCACGTGGCGCGGTTCCGTGAGCGCCCCGGCCGCCTGGACTTTTGCGCGCCCGACGGTCCGGACGGTGGTGCGCTGCATCGCTGCATCCACGGTATTGCTAACCTGATCGAGGACCATGCCGTGACGGCGCACATCCCGGTGCGCTTTGCGGCGACTAAGCTGGTCGAGGGCGATGAGCTGGTAACCGAGGCGCTTCACCTGGATCGCAATGAGCTCGACGCTATCGAGCACATCATTACCCAGATGGAGGGCGAGGCCGGCACCGACCGCCTATCTGCGTTGGCCGATATGCGTTTTAGCTTTATCGGCGACGTGTGCGGGCGTTGCGTCGTCAAGCCGCACGAAAGCCGCGAGCACGTGCGCTCCGTCAAGATTGACCGCATCCTGACAGGTCGTTACACAGCCATTCCGGCGTTTCTGGTGATCATGGGCCTCGTCTTTTGGCTGACGTTTGGCGTGATCGGCGCGGCGTTGCAGGGACTCATGGAGGACGGTATCGCTGCCATCATCGCCTCGGCCGATGCGGGCCTCAAGGCGTTCGGAACCAACGACGTGGTGCGCTCGCTGGCTGTCGACGGCGTGCTTACGGGCGTGGGTAGCGTGCTGACCTTCCTGCCGATTATCGTCGTGCTCTTCTTGTTCCTCTCCATTCTGGAAGACTCCGGATACATGGCACGCGTGGCCTTTGTCATGGATAAGGTGCTGCGTCGCTTTGGCCTGTCGGGCCGCAGCTTTGTGCCCATGCTCGTCGGTTTTGGCTGCACCGTGCCGGCTATCATGTCGACCCGTACGCTCCCATCCGAGCACGACCGCAAGATGACGGTTATGCTCACGCCGTTCATGAGCTGCTCGGCCAAGTTGCCGGTCTACGGTCTGCTGTGCGGGGCGTTTTTCCCGCAGGCGACGGTACCCGCCATGGTCTCGCTCTATCTGATCGGCATCGCGGTCGGCTGCGTCGCGGCCCTGGTACTCAACCGCACGGCATTTAAGGGCGACCCGGTGCCGTTTATCATGGAGCTTCCCAATTACCGCCTGCCGAGCGTCAAGACGACGGTGATGCTGGCATGGGATAAGGCCAAAGACTTTATTACCAAGGCCTTTACCATTATCTTTGCCGCTACCGTGGTCATCTGGTTCCTGCAGACGTTCGATATCCGCTTTAACGTGGTCGCCGATCAGTCGCAAAGCCTCCTTGCGGGCCTTGGTAGCATCATCGCGCCGCTGCTGGCGCCGCTCGGCTTTGGCGACTGGCGCGCCTCGACGGCGCTCGTCACGGGACTTATTGCCAAGGAGAGCGTCATCTCGACCCTCACGGTGCTTTTGGGCGCGACGTCGCCCGCGGCACTGTCGACCATGTTTTCGCCGTTTACTGCCTACGTGTTTCTGGTCTTTACGCTGCTGTACCCGCCCTGCGTGGCGTCCATCGGCGCCGTCAAGAGCGAGTTGGGCGCGCGCTATGCCGTTGCCGTGTTCGCGTTTCAGGTGACGGTCGCCTGGATCGTGGCGTTTGTCGTGCATTCGGCGGGCATATTGCTGGGGTTGGCTTAGGGGCGCGTTGATGCTCCGCGCTTTTGGGCGAGCAACAATTCAATAAATATGAGCCAAAAAACCGGTAATTGTCGGCCTGCGGGGACTGTCCTACGCTGCAGGTTGCCGTTCGCTGCCTATTTGCTGCCGTTTACGGATTCGTAAATACTTGCAATCGTCGGTCGATTTAGCCGCATTACGCGATGCCGATGCGCATTTTGTGTGCCCCTTTCTACAATCACTTTGTATCTATTGCCGAACATGTCTTCCGTTTCGCCTGTGCGGGGACGTGGGGTGCAATAGTCGTTTGTAGAGGCTCATTGAGGAGGGAATTGATGAAAGAAAAATTCCAATCGTTCGGAAAGGCAATGCTCGTTCCGATTACGCTCATTGCCATTTCCGGTCTCTTTTTGGGTATCGGTAGCGTTTTTACGACCGAACTGACCCTTGTGTCCCTTGGCGTTAATTGGGACTGGTATGCCGCTTCGCCGCTCTTTACGTTCTTCTCGGTATTTAAGGGTCTCGGCGAGGTAATCATTGGAAACCTCGGTGTTTTGTTTGCCGTCGGCTGCGCCTTCTCCTTGTCTCGCAAAGAGAAGGGCTGGGCTGCCTTTTCTGCCCTTGTCTGCTATCTCACCATGCTCAAGACGGTTGAGATTCTGCTTGGAGCAGCTGGCTTGGCTGCCGACAATACAACGGTGGAAGCTCTTCAGAAGGTCGGCCTTACGTCCATTCAGGCGAGTGAGCAGTCCGCACTCTACACTACCTCGCTCGGCTTTTTTGGCTACAGCTCTGGTGTCTTTGGCGGCATTATCGTGGGCTGCCTGGTCGCCTGGATCACCGGCCGTTTTTACAAGACCAAGCTTCCAACGGCGCTGGCGTTTTTTGCGGGCAGTCGAACGGTTCCCATTGTATCGCTGGTCGCCGGTGGCGTCCTGGGCGGCATCATGTACTTCGTTTGGCCCGTCATCGGTGGATGCTTCTCGGGTATTGCGACGTTCGTGAAAGGCTCCGGTCTGGTCGGTACGTTTGTCTATCGCTGGGTGCTCGAGAGCCTTGTGCCGTTTGGCTTGCATCCGCTGCTCGAGACGCCCATGTATTGGACTGAGCTTGGCGGCTCCATGGTCGTCGACGGAACGCGCGTGGTGGGCAATAGCGCTATTCAGCTTGCACAGCTCGCTTCTCCCAGTAGCGACAAGCTCTTGGTTAGGGCCTTCATGGCTGGCTATGGCATTAACGATTACGCGTTGTTCCCGGGCATCGCCCTTGCTATGTGGTCTTGTGCCAAGCCCCAGAACCGCAAGAAGGTTGCTGGTCTTTTAATCCCCACAGTGATTTCGACTGTTTTCTTTGGCGTTACGGAGCCTATTCTCTTTACGTTCCTGTTTGCCGCCCCCTGGCTCTACTTTGGCGTTTACGCTCCGCTTTCCGGACTGGGTGAAGTTCTCTCGGAGGCAATGGGCGTTTCGGTGTACCAGGGAAATATCAAGGACCTGATCCCATTCTTATTCCGCCCCGAGAAGCTTAATCTGCTTCCGTACCTTATTCTGCTCCCCGCCTTTTTCCTGGCAGCTTTCTTCCTCTTCCGGTTCTTTATTACTAAGTTCGATATCAAGACGCCCGGTCGAGATGATGGTGACGATATTGAGTTGATCAACAGCAGAGCCGAGTTCGAGGCAAAGGCCGCTGAGGCAAAGGGCGAGTCTGATAGCACTCCCGAGAAGGCAGTCCAGGGCCGTGCGACCAAGGACAGCGCGCTTGCTGTTGGCATTGTCGAAGCGCTTGGTGGAGCCGACAACATTGATGATCTTGACAACTGCATCTCACGTCTTCGCGTGATTGTCAAGGATGGTTCTAAGGTTGCAGACGACGAGGTGTTCACCAAGAATCTTGAAGCTATGGGCGTTATCCGCCTGAGCGACAAGGCAATCCAGGTCATTTACGGTCCTCGTGTCGGCGAAGTCGCTTCTGAGGTGCACGAAGTTCTCGGTGACGAGTAAAACGCGCAAGTGGCTTTTAATTACATAGCGCAATTCCAGGGCTTGGCTTCCTATCGCATGATTTAGGGAGCCAAGCCTTCTTGTTTTAGATTGTCAAGGCAGATACTCAATAGTTCTTCGAATGCGAGAATACAACTTCCGGTAAAGCAGTTAGGCTTAACGTTCTTAAGATCCATTGGGTGATCGTCATGTATCGTAAAGATCGCGTCTGCCGTCTTGGCGAGCTCGCTGTCTTCGTTGCCGGTAAACGCGAGGGTCGTAATGCCCGCGTCGTGGCATGCCCTTGCGGTTTCCAGGATGGCTTCTGTCTGGCCCGATTTGGATATGAGCATCATGCAGCTGAGCGTATTTCGGTTGGATTCGACAAACTGATCGGTTTCTAGGAAGTCCTGTATGACGGCCAAAAAGCCAAGTCCAACGAGCTTGGTCGCCATGTACTGCGCAACGATGCGTGAGAAGCCCTCTCCGTTTACTCCGATCATTCTGTTGCGATGCAGTGCGGCGATGAATACGTCTACATCTCCGGTGTGGCATACGAAGTGGACGCTACTGTCTTTGAGTGATTGATTCATTTCGCGGGAGACATGCTGAAGGTGCTTGAGATCGTACATCATTTCGCGGTAGCCACGGTAGCCGAGCTTTTTCGAAAGCCTGATGACTGTCGTCATGCTGGTAAAGCATGCCATGGCGACGGGTTTTATGCCAATATCATCGAGGGTGTCGATATTGTTGAGCAGGTATTCGAGTACGCTTTGCTCGGTTTCGGATAGCTTTGCGGCTGAGTAGAGCTTGGAAATCTGCTTTTTATCAACCATCGGTGCTCCCTTCCCGCCGGACGTGTGTGGCCGCTTCCGTTGCGTAAATAATAACTCCTTGGGGAATTCCTTTCCCGCCTTGCAGCCGGGGCGGGAAGCGGCCCTCCATGCTGGATACAATATCCATACACAGGCGAACCATGCAATATTGAATGTGCTAATTGGGGGTTTCGATATGAAACTTACGGTCATAGGCGGCGGTGGCGTCCGCTCCATGTTTTTGGCAAAGAGCATAGCCCAGCAGGCGTCATCGCTTGGAATCGATGAACTTGTGTTTATGGACAATGATCCCGAGAAGCTGCGCATCTACGGTGGCCTTGCCGCCCATGTCTCGGGCATGCTTTGCCCCACGCTTAATTTTTCACTGACGGGCGATGCAGTCGAGGCCGTTAAGGACGCCGATTACGTGATCACGACGATTCGCGTCGGTGGGGACCATATGCGCGTTCGCGATGAGCGCATTGCTCTCTCACATGGGGTTCTTGGCCAAGAGACGACTGGCGCAGCCGGCGTGTCTTTTGCCATGCGCTCCGTCCCTGCGCTTGCTTCGTATTGCGAGTTAATCAAGAAGTACGCAAAGCCGGGCGTCAAGGTGTTTAACTTTACTAATCCCGCTGGCGTCGTATCTCAGGCCTTACGCGATATGGGCTACGATTTTACTTATGGCATTTGCGATGCCCCCTCGGGCATGTTGCATCAGTTTGCCGAGTATAAAGGCGTTGATCCCGCATCGGTTCAGGGCGAGTGCTATGGACTCAACCACCTCTCGTTCTTCCGCAATGTGACGGTTGACGGCGAGGACATCATGCCCGACTTGATCCACGACGACGGGGCATATGCTCATACGGATCTTAGGTTCTTCGAGAAGGATCTCGTTCTAAATCGCGGATGCGTGCCAAATGAGTACCTATACTATTTCTACTATCGCGAGCGCGCCGTTGCCAACGTTCTCTCTTCGCCCCAGACGCGCGGCGAACTAATCGAAGAAATTAATCGAGAAATGACGAGCGAGCTTGCATCTATCGATATTGAGAACGACTTCGAAAAGGGCCTCGCGTGCTTTGAGAAGTGGTACGGAATGCGCGAAAACAACTACATGGCGGCCGAGACAGGTATTCACCGCGACAAGCCGTGGACGTTTGACGTGTACGGCAAAGATGCTGGCGGATACGCAGGTGTTGCGCTCCGTTTCATGGATATTGCTCGCTCTGGCAAGACGCAGCAGATGATCTTGTGCACCCCCAACAATGGCGCCATCCCCGGCCTTCTCGATACAGATGTCATCGAGTCAACGTGCGATATCTCCACCGATGGCTGTGTACCGCATCGCGTCGAAGCCGATTCTGTGCCCGCGGGAAACCTCGAATTGATTCGTCGCGTCAAGTACTACGAGCGCACCGTGGCGCGTGGCATCGTTAACCGATCGAAGCGCGACATTGTCGAGAGCCTCGCGATGCACCCGCTCGTTAATTCGTACTCCTTGGCGAAAGACATCGCCGCGCAGTACTTTGAGCTTAACCGCGACTACATCGACGGCTGGACAGACTAGTCTGGACGTTAAAACTAGAAATCGTGGATGGGCGGACCGGCGTTTATATTGGCGCTCGTTCGCCCTGCCTAGTAAGAAAACGGGTATAGAGTGAACTTGCGAGAGAACTTCAATGTCTTTCTGGAATCGGGCGATCGGGCGAAGGGATGCCGGAGTGGCTGCACGATGGCGTTATATATCCCCTTGTTTGTTATGAGCGCGCTTCAAATTGGTGTATCAAACGTTGCAACTGAGCTCGCCTATATCAATCCGTCCATTACGCTTATTTGCACTGTGGTCGCGGCCTTTTTAAACCTGCTTCTATCGAATGTGGCTTTTTCATTATTTGCCGTCGACCGGTCCAAAGAGACGGTGCAACCTGCTCGAACCCCTCCGGTTTATCTCTTGGCCTCGACGGTTCCCCTCCAGATTTCTGGGGCGCTGCTAATTTATTTGGTTCACTTGATTTTATCGGCAATTGTAGTCTTTGCCTCGCTTGCGAGCAGCCAGCTCGGGGTGTTGTGCTCGCTTGTGGTGGCAGTAATCGTGACGCTTCTTTCCGCGTCGTTCGTATTCGTGTTAATTGAAGATGCGGACGTGGAGCAGAGGGGACTACGAGGTATTCGGTTTGCACCACGCTACATCATGCGTTCGGTCACGGTGCTTCGTTCCTCCTGCAGGGAAATCGCGCGTCCCGCAACGCTGCTGGTGGCATGGAACCTGGTTGCAAGTTGCGCTATCCAGGTTCTTGTTGGATGGGTAGTTTCGAGTGCGGCGCTGCCGTCGGCACTTTCAGTGACGGCGCTTGTACATGAGGGACTTTATTATGGGGCGTTTGCTTATATGCTGCTTTTGCTAGTTCATTGTGCGGTTGCGAGTTGGCTCGAAATTGACGTGCTCATGGGGGTGTCCTTGTGCGTATCCGAGCAGGCGCGATAGCCCGAAGATGAAGCCGCGTTTTCGACATTGAGTTTCTGCGTACCTTGCTTTCTAAGCAGAATTGGCGCGCCATCTGTTAACGATCGTTTTCCAAGAATTCTTTTGTTGCTCATTTTATAGACTTCTCATTGCTATAATCGCCCACCGCTCTAGATGATCGGAGAGGTTTTCCTATATGGCTCAAACAAAGCAAGGTGGTATCGCACTCAGGCAGTGGCTCCCGCTCATCGGACTCACCTGCTGCGCCTTCGTGTTCAACACGTCGGAGTTTATGCCCATCGGTCTTTTGACTGACATCGCCGCGTCGTTCTCGCTCACCGAGGCCCAGGCGGGCATCATGATCTCGGTCTATGCCTGGGGCGTCATGCTGCTGTCGTTGCCGCTCATGGTGTTCGCTTCGCGTTTCGAGTTCAAGCGGATGCTGCTGGGCGTGCTCGCCGTGTTCTCGCTGGGCCAGTTCCTGTCCGCCTTGGCACCGACCTATCCCATCTTAGTCTGCGCGCGCCTGGTGGTTGCCTGCGCGCACGCCGTGTTCTGGTCGGTCGCCTCGATCATGGCGTCGCGCCTGGTTGACACACGCCACGGGGCGCTCGCTATCAGCATGATCGCCACGGGCTCTTCCATCGCACAGATCTTTGGCCTGCCGCTCGGTCGCGCCATTGGCTTGGCCGTGGGCTGGCGCATGACGTTTGCCGTGGTCGGAGCGCTGTCTGCTGTCGCGGTCGTCTGCCAGGCCACGGTGTTCCCTGCCATGCCAGCGGGCGAGCGCTTTACCGTCAAACAGTTGCCCGAGCTGCTCAAGAACCCGCTCCTGATCGCGCTCTACGCGGTCACGGTCTTTATGGCGACTGGCTATTACGCAAGCTACAGCTATATCGAGCCCTTCCTGGCGCAGGTCGCGCACGTCGATGCGGGCGCCATTACCATGACGTTGACGGCGTTTGGCTGCTCTGGTTTGCTCGGAAGCTGGCTGTTTGGCCGCCTGTTCGATGGGCATCGCTTCCCGTTCTTGGCTATCACGCTCTCCGGCGTGCCGGTGGCTCTGCTGCTCATGGGTCCGGCCGCATCGTCACTTGCTGCGGTTCTCGCTGTGTGCGCACTGTGGGGTTGCTGCGCCACGGCCTTTAACGTGGCGTTTCAGGCCGAGCTCATCAAGCACACGCCGGCAGATTCGTCGGCCGTCGCCATGTCGATCTTCTCGGGCCTGTTCAACCTCGGTATCGGCACGGGTACCGCGATCGGCGGAGCCGTGGTTTCGGGTCCCGGTATCGCCTGGATCGGCTTTGTGGGCGGGGCGATTGCCGTCGTGGGCGTTATCCTCGCCATCACGGTGATGTTCCCAGCCATCCGCCGCGCCAAGCCCGTCGCCTAGCCACGTCCCCTCATCAGTTGCGGTGGAATAGTTCCTGTTTAAGGCCTTTGAAGGCCCAAGCAGGAACTATTCCACCGCAACTTATTTTGGGGGAGTGGATACAAGCCGGGCATACAATGGATGTCGTTGTGTTGAGCTTACCGGGAGGTTGCTATGTGGGCATACGAGACGACGTTCTATCAGATCTATCCGCTGGGCTTTTGCGGGGCTCCGCGCGAAAACGCCGCACCCGTTGCCGAGGATGAGCTTGCTCAAGCTGCCAACGCCGCGTCCAACCCCGATGCTCCTATCATGAAAATCGCCCAATGGGCCGACTACCTGCAGGAACTCGGCGTTGGCGCCGTGCTCATCAACCCGCCGCTCGAGTCTGATAGCCACGGCTACGACACGCGCAGCCTGCGCCACATCGACCGCCGCCTGGGTGGGGACGCCGATTTTGCCGCCGTATGCGAGACGCTGCACGCCCATGGCATCCGCGTGGTGCTCGATGCCGTCTTCAACCACGTCGGTCGCGGCTTTTGGGCCTTCCGTGATGTGCGGGAGCGCAAGTGGGACTCGCCCTACAAGGACTGGTTCCACATTAGCTTTGATGGCGACTCCTGCTATGGCGACGGCTTTTGGTACGAGGGCTGGGAAGGCCATTTTGAGCTCGTGAAGCTCAACCTGCAAAACCCCGCCGTGGTCGATTACCTGCTCGAGTCTGTGCGCCGTTGGGCCGAGGACTTTGGCGTCGACGGCCTGCGCCTGGACGTTGCCTATATGCTCGACCGCGACTTTATGCGCCGCCTGCACGCCTTTACCCGTGACCTCAAGCCCGACTTCGTGCTGATTGGCGAGACGCTCCACGGCGACTACAACCAGATCGTCAACGACGAGATGCTCGACTCCTGCACCAACTACGAGTGCTACAAGGGCCTGTACTCCAGCTTTAACTCGGTCAATATGTTCGAGATCGCCCATTCGCTGCATCGCCAGTTTGGCGGCGATCCGTGGTGCATCTACCGCGGCAAGCACCTGCTGTCGTTTGTCGACAACCACGACGTGCCGCGCCTGGCAAGCATCCTCACCGACAAGTCGTGCCTGCGTCCCGCCTATGGCATGCTCTTTGGCATGCCGGGCATTCCGTGCGTCTACTATGGCAGCGAGTGGGGAATTGCCGGCGAAAAGGGCGGCCCCGATGGCGACTGGGCGCTGCGCCCTGCGCTCGATGAGCCTGCGCCCAACGAGCTGACGGCGTTCGTCACGCAGCTCGCGCACCTTCGCTCGGCAAACGACGCGGCGGCCCGCGCTCTCAACTATGGCGCGTACCGCAACGTGGTGATCCAGAACAAGCAGCTGCTGTTCGAGCGCGCCTGCGACGACGCGACGGTGCTCGTAGCGGTGAACGCCGTGGACGAGCCTTACACCTTTGGCGCCGGCGAGCTCAACGGCTCCTTTGTCGACCTGCTTGCCGACGACATGCCCACGGTCGAGTTGCCGGGCTCCCTTGAGCTTGCGCCCTACGAGGTGCGCTATCTGTTGAGGGCCTAGGCCATGGCAACGTCTGACGAGGGCTATCAACATATTGAGCATGGGTTTGAACCCGTGTTTGACGAGTGTTCGCGCGTTTTGGTGCTCGGATCGTTTCCCTCGGTGCTCTCGCGCGCCAATGCCTTCTACTACGGTAATCCCCAGAACCGCTTTTGGCGCGTGATGGCCGCGTGCCTCGGTGTGCCCGTGCCGCCCAACGAGGGCGACCTTTTGGCAGGCAGCGAGCCCGCGACGCTCGCCGCCTCGGTTGCCGCCAAGCGGGCTATGCTGCTCAACGGCGGTGTGGCCCTGTGGGATGTGATCGAGAGCTGTGACATTAAGGGCTCGAGTGACGCGAGCATTCGTAACGTTGTGCCGGCACATATCGAGTGCATTACCGACGCAGCTCCTATCGTGCAGGTGGTCTGTAACGGCGGCACGGCAGGACGACTCTACAAGCGCTACCTGCAAGAGCGCACCGGGTTGTCTGCCATCATTCTGCCCTCGACAAGCCCCGCCAATGCGGCGTGGCGCCTAGAGCGCCTTGTTGAGCGTTGGCACGAAGCCGTTGATTGGGGCTCTGTAATTAGATATCTGATTGGGCGCGAGTGCCGAGGCGTTTCATGATGACATGCCAGATCGGTGCGGGCAGCGCGGGCTTGGCGCGCACCATGCCGTCGGCATCGACGCTACCGGCATTGCCACCGCCAAGCAGCTGCGCATGCTCAACGGAGCAGCCCATGCGCACGGCGCCTACAAGCTTATCCATCGCTTCCGAAAATGGTCGGCGCAAGAGGCCCATGCGTGGGGAATGGCGAAGCGCTGCAATGCCGCTGCCGGCACAGATGACAACGCCGTTGCACCATGGCAGGCCACGTAGAATACATGCCCGGTACAGGCGGTCGAGGACTTCGTCCGCCTGCTTGTTGTTTTTTGACAGGGCCTGGACGACGACATAGACGCGCGTCTCTGTATCCCCGAAGCGATCGAGTATCTGCTCGACAGTGATCATCGCCTCATCATCAAATGCATCGTCAACAGCGAGCACCATTCCATCGACTGCACCGGCATCATTCGCCTCCAAATCGACCAGGCGGGGGAGCGCGGTGCCGGAAAGCTGTGCATAGGCGGCGATGGCATCCTGCAGGTCCCAGAGCAAAAACTCAAGATCGGCGCTATCGGGAATGCTGATATACGCAATGGTTCGCAACGTTTTTGGTACATCGCCGCGTGCGGTCGTCTCCATGCCTCCTCCTTTCCGGTTGGTTTCCGTTTAGGTTACACCGTCTGGCGGCGCCCCGCCGCGCTATCCTAGTGCAACCCTTACGAAAGGAACGCCATGCGTCTGCCCATGAACACCTCGCTTGCCACGCTCAAGCCCTCCGGCATCCGTCGGATTAACGCGCTCGCTGCCCAGCACCCAGGATGCATTGCGCTCGCGCTCGGCGAGCCCGATTTTCCCACGCCCGATGTGATTAGCGCCGAGGTGACCGCCGCACTGGACCGCGGTGACACGCACTATCCGCCCAACAACGGTCGCCCCGCCCTGCGTGATGCACTGTCCAAATATATGGATGACGCGGGCCTTACGTTTTCGGCCGACGAGGTCATCCTAACCGACGGCGCGACCGAGGCCCTGTCGGCAGCATTCATGGCTATGCTCAACCCCGGCGACGAGGTCATTATCCCCACACCGGCCTTTGGCCTGTACGAAAGCATCGTCGTGGCCAACCACGCCAAAGCGGTCTTTTTGGATACGGAGCCTGCGCAATTTCAGATTGACGAGGATGCGCTTCGTGCTTGCGTGACGCCGGCGACCAAGGCCATCGTCATCTGCTCGCCCAATAACCCCACGGGCTGCATCCTCAACGCAGCATCGCTCGACGCCGTGGCACACGTGGCAGAGCAGGCGGGCATCTACGTGGTCTGCGACGACGTATACAACCGCCTGGTCTACGTGGACGGCTACGAGCGCTTTGCCCAGCGCCACCCGGAGCTTCGCGATCAGACGGTAGTTATCGAGAGCTTTTCCAAGCCCTGGGCCATGACCGGCTGGCGCTTGGGCTGGCTCGCAGCCGCAGCCCCCGTCATCGCCGAGATCGCAAAGGCTCACCAATACCTAGTATCGAGCGCCGTCTCCTTCGAAATGGACGCCGCAACGCGAGCCCTGACCGTCGACCCCACCCCCATGCTCGAAGTCTACCGAGCCCGCCGCAAACGCGTGCTGACCGCTCTCAACAACATGGGCCTCGACGTGGTAGAGCCTGCAGGAGCCTTCTACGCCTTCCCCAGCATCAAAAAGTTTGGCCTAACCAGCGAAGACTTCTGCATCAAAGCCATCAAAGAGGCAAACGTAGCCCTAGTCCCGGGCGACTGTTTCGGCACCGAAGGCCACATCCGCCTAAGCTACTGCGTCTCCGACCAAGATCTGGACGAAGGCCTAAATCGCCTGTCCACCTTCATTTCAACCTTATAGCCCAACGGGACGCAACACATCAGCCCACCGACCCAAGCATTATGAGTGGGGGCGTCAGCCAACGAAAACCCGGGCTGTCCAAAGTCAACGCAGGCACGCGCCGCCGAAGGCCGGGCGCAAGGTTTTCGTAGATTCCGCACGAGCCGGAAAGCACTTAATGTGCTTTCCGAGCGAGCCCAGGACCTGACCGAGCGAAAACCTTGCGCCCGGCCTTCGGCGGTGCGGCCGGATGGTGGAATTGTGTGCAGCCCGGTTTTCCGTTGACCGACGCCGGGGTCCCCGCCATAATACTTTCGGTTCACGCACGAATCCGCTGCCAGAGACAGCCGGTGCAAACGGGCATTGCCCGCGAGCTTAATGGGATATCCCGCCAGCCGAGGTGGTCGAGTAGATATGTCTTCTCGCCCCCGTCGCTCATGCAGCGCGGGGGCTTTCTTTTTGGACATGCCCCCGTCACGTCCTTGTGGCGGACCGTGCCCGGAAAGAATTCGAGGAGGTGTAATTCATGCCCCAGCAGTACAAAATCGACAAGGTTGCAGAGATCGAGTCCCGTATCGCCGAGAACGCCGGTCTGTTCGTCGTCAACTACAACGGTCTGACGGTTAAGCAGGCTCAGGAGCTGCGTCATCAGCTTCGCGAGTGCGGCGCCGAGATGAAGGTCTACAAGAACAACCTGGTCAAGATCGCTCTCAAGAACCAGGAGCAGCCCGAGCTCGACGAGATCCTCGCCGGCCCCGTCGCTTATGTGTTCTACGAGACCGAGCCGGTCGAGGCCGCTAAGACCCTTAAGGACTTCTCTGCTAAGTCCAAGGGCGTCCTTGAGATCAAGGGCGGTATCTCCGACGGCAAGGCCGTTTCCGCTGATGATGTTAAGGCTATCGCCGAGCTGCCCACCAAGGATCAGCTTCTCGGTCAGATCGCCGGTCTCATCTCCGGTTTCGCTCGCGACATCGCTGTCTGCGTCAACGGCGTTTCCTCTGGTCTCGCTCGTTCGATCCAGCAGGTCTCCGAGCAGAAGGCAGCCTAGTCGCTGTTTTCACCCGCGGCGGCAACGCCGCACCCCTGACGCATTCGCGTCGTGTTTTAACTGATCTCCGTGCATCTGCACGGAAACCGAAAGGACTTAGAAATGGCTAAGCTTACCACCGATGAGATCATCGATGCTCTTAAGGAAATGACCCTTCTCGAGGCTTCCGAGCTCGTTAAGGCTATCGAGGACACCTTCGGCGTTTCCGCCGCTGCTCCTGCCGCCGTTGTCGCCGCTCCCGCTGCTGGCGCTGCTGAGGCCGAGGAGAAGACCGAGTTTGACGTCGTGCTCGAGGGCTTCGGCGACAACAAGATCCAGGTCATCAAGGCCGTCCGTGAGCTCACCAACCTTGGCCTGAAGGAGGCCAAGGAGGTCGTCGAGGGCGCTCCCAAGGCTGTTCTCGAGGGTGCCAAGAAGGAGGACGCCGAGGCTGCCAAGGAGAAGCTCGAGGCTGCTGGCGCTGCTGTCACCCTCAAGTAATCAGGCTTTCTCGCCAGATTTCTTTGCAGACGGGGTTCGCATTGCGAGCCCCGTCTTTTTTGTTTTGGCCCCTCATTCCCATTGCTCGGCACGCAGAACACCGCTGTCTTCGCCGTGCCAATCCCGTTACCGCTGGGGCGTAAAATTGCATCATTCGAGCAATAATTTGCGTTGACCTGCTGAAGAATTGCGTTTGCCTTACGGCGACGTATGTCTCCGGCGGTAAGATACTTCAGTATCGCAATTTGGTCTGCGGCCGCCGTGCCACACGCACAGGGCGCATCCTGCGCCTGCGAAAGGATCCTTGAATAACATGAAGGCAATCATCCCCGCCGCCGGTCTTGGCACGCGTTTTCTGCCTGGCACCAAGTGCACGCCCAAAGAGATGCTGCCGGTGCTCGACAAACCGGTCATCCAGTACGTCGTTGAGGAGGCGCTCGACCCCGATGAGGTCGACGATGCTATTATCGTCACCTCTCCCGGCAAGCCCGAGTTGCTGAGCTACTTCCAGCCCGATCGTTCGCTCGAGAACCTGCTGCGCGAGCGCGGCAAGGATGCTTATGCCGACGCCGTCGCCCATGCGGGCGGTATGCCGGTCGACTTCCGCTATCAGTACGAGCCCAAGGGCCTCGGTCACGCCATTCGCTCTGCCGCTGACGCTGTGGCGGGGGAGAACTTCCTGGTTCTTCTGGGCGACTACGTTGTGCCCAACCGCGACATCTGCGACAAGATGCTTGCCGTCTCCAAGGAGCACGGTGGCGCTTCTGTTATCGCCGTTGCCGCGTGCGCTCCCGAGGAAGTCAGCCGCTATGGCGTTATCGCCGGCGATCGCGTGGGCGCTCTCGAGGGCTTCGAGAATGCCGCCGACGACGAGCCCGGTGCCGTTTGGCGCATCGGCGGCCTGGTCGAGAAGCCCGCTCCCGAGGCGGCTCCGTCCAACCTGTACATCGTCGGTCGCTACCTGCTGAGCCCGTTGGTCATGGACCTGCTGGCCGATCAGCAGGCCGGTAAGGGCGGCGAGATCCAGCTGACCGACGCCATGGCCCGCTCGCTCGACCGCGAGGCCATGTACGCCGTCGTCATCGACCCGCTGTCGGGCTACGATACCGGTACCCCGTCTGGCTGGATGGCCACCAACGCCCTCATGGCCGCAAGCGATCCTCGCTTTGCCGGCGCCTTCTGGGATGCCATCGACGAGCGCGGCGGTTTGATGCGTAAGTAAGCCTTCGGGCATCGACATTTACGGGTGCGGACTTCGGTTCGCGCCCGTTTTTTATAAGAGCTGCGATTGCTAGCCCTCTGTTCACAGAAAATATATGAACAGGTGTTCGATGCACATCCATCTACCTGCATGTTTTCTGTCGAAAAACTTTGCTACTCCAAAAACTCAATCACGTCAAGGCTTTTCTTGCTCAACGGTCGGTACCTGATAAACTATTAGGTTGCGATAACTGGCGAAGCTATGCCTCGCCAATCCACCGAGCATTTCCGTGAAGGAGGAAAAACCTGGTGACCTACGCATACACTGCCACTGAGCGCAAGCGCGTCAGCTTCGGGAAAATCCCGGAAGCCATGGAGCTCCCCAACCTTATCTCTGTTCAAAGGGAATCCTTTGAGCGTTTTAAGGACGAGGGCCTTCGTGAGGCGTTCAAGGAATCCAGCCCCATCCAGAGCCAGAACCATGTTCTCGAGGTTACCTTCGGCGAGCATCAGTTTGGCGATCCCGCGCACACCGTCGAGGAGTGCCGCGAGAAGGACATGACCTATCAGGCTCCGCTTCTGACCGACGTCCGTCTCACTAACAAGGAGACCGGTGAGATCAAGGAGCAGCTCGTCTTTATGGGCGACTTCCCCATGATGACCGATCAGGGCACCTTTATCATCAACGGTACCGAGCGTATCGTCGTCTCCCAGCTCGTCCGTTCCCCGGGCGTGTACTACAGCTCCGAGATGGATTCGGGCAAGCAGATCTACAAGGCTCAGATCATCCCGTCCCGCGGTGCCTGGCTCGAGTTTGAGGTCGACAAGCGCGACCAGCTCATGGTCTCCATCGACCGTAAGCGCAAGCAGAGCGCCACGATGTTCCTGCGCGCCCTTGGCATCGCCGTCACCAACGACGATATCATCGAGCTGCTCGGCAACTCCGATGTGATCAAGCGCACCCTCGAGCGCGATACCGCCCTTACCCGCGAGGATGCTCTTATCGAGATCTACCGTCGCCTGCGCCCGGGCGAGCCTCCCACCGTGGATGCTTCCCGCAGCCTGCTCGAGGGCCTGCTCTTCAACCCACAGCGCTACGATCTGGCCCGCGTCGGTCGCTACAAGGTCAACAAGAAGCTCAACCTCACCACCGAGGAAGAGGTCACGGTGCTCACCGACGAGGATATCGTCGCTACGCTGCGCTACCTGCTGTCCCTCGCTGCTGGCGAGCAGGGCTTCAAGGTCGACGACATCGACCACTTTGGCAACCGCCGCATTCGCACCGTCGGCGAGCTCGTCGCCAACCAGTTCCGTATCGGCATGAGCCGTATGGAGCGCGTCGTCCGTGAGCGCATGAGCTCCCAGGACATCGACGAGATCACCCCGCAGTCGCTCATCAACATCCGTCCGATCGTGGCCTCTATCAAGGAGTTCTTCGGTTCCTCGCAGCTCTCGCAGTTCATGGACCAGGCAAACCCCCTGACCGGTCTGACCCACAAGCGCCGTCTGTCCGCACTCGGCCCCGGCGGCCTTGCCGGCCACAAGTCGGGCTCCAGCCGCCGCACCAACGTGCCGACGGCCGTCCGCGACGTTCACAACTCGCACTACAGCCGCATGTGCCCGATCGAGACCCCCGAAGGCCCCAACATCGGCCTGATCGGCTCGCTCGCCCTCTACGCCCGCGTCAACGAGTATGGCTTCATCGAGGCCCCGTTCCGTCGCGTCGAGAACGGCGTTGCCACCGACCAGATCGACTGGATGACCGCTGACGAGGAAGAGAAGCACGTCATCGCGCCGGCCAACACGCCGCTCGATCCCAAGACCAACGAGTTCATCACGACCGATGCCGAGGGCAAGATCGTTCGTCCACATACCGTGATCGCCCGTACCCGCGACTTCGACGGCTCCTTCGGCGCTCCCGCCGACGTGCCTGTCGAGGACGTCGACTACATGGACGTCTCGCCGCGTCAGATGCTCTCCGTCGCAGCCACGCTGATTCCGTTCCTCGAGCACGACGACGCCAAGCGTACGCTCATGGGCGCCAACATGCAGCGTCAGGCCGTGCCGCTGGTTCACCCCGCCGCTCCCTATGTCGGTACCGGCATGGAGCGTCGCGCCGCCCTGGACTCCGGCGAGGTTACCCTGGCCAAGAACGCCGGCGAGGTCATCTATGCCGACGCCTCCAAGATTATCGTCAAGCATGCCGGCGGCATGGACGAGTATCACCTGGCCAAGTACCAGCGCTCCAACCAGTCCACCTGCATTAACCACCGTCCGCTCGTGCGCGTCGGTGACACCGTTGAGCAGGGCGAGCCTCTGGCCGACGGTCCTTCGACCGATCATGGCGAGCTCGCACTGGGCCAGAACCTCACCGTGGCATACATGCCGTGGGAAGGCTTCAACTACGAGGACGGTATCGTCGTGTCCGAGCGCCTGGTGGCCGAGGACCTGCTGACGACCATCAATATCACCCGTCACGAGATCGACGCCCGCGACACCAAGCTCGGTCCCGAGGAGATCACTCGCGAGATCCCGAACCTCTCCGAGGACATGCTTGCCAACCTCGACGAGGACGGCATCATCCGCATCGGCGCCGAGGTCGGCCCTGGCGACATCCTGGTCGGCAAGGTCACGCCTAAGGGCGAGAGCGCTCTGACCGCCGAGGAGCGCCTGCTGCGCGCCATCTTCGGTGCCAAGGCTCACGATGTTCGCGACACCTCCCTTAAGATGCCTCACGGCGCTTATGGCCGCGTCATCGACGTCGTCCGCTTTAGCCGCGAGAACGGCGACGACCTGGCCCCCGGCGTCAACGAGCAGGTGCGCGTCTACGTCGCCCAGCGTCGTAAGATCCAGCAGGGCGATAAGATCGCCGGTCGCCACGGCAACAAGGGCGTTATCTGTAACGTTCTGCCGGTCGAGGACATGCCCTACATGGCTGACGGTACCCCGATCGACGTTATCCTCAACCCGCTGGGCGTTCCTTCGCGTATGAACGTCGGCCAGCTGCTCGAGTGCCACCTTGGCTGGGCTGCTGCCTGCGGTTGGGATACCGAGGATGCCGACTCCGACAAGTATGTCCCCGGTCCGTTCTTCGTCTCGACGCCCGTCTTCGACGGCGCCAAGGAGGACGAGATCGCCGAGGTCATCCGTCGCGCCAACAAGAACATGCTCAACAAGGCCACCGCTGCCTTTGGCGATCACATGCGCCCCGAGTTTGTCACCCAGCTTGACGAGCGCGGCAAGACCCGCCTGTTCGACGGCCGCACCGGCGAGGAGTTCCGCGAGCCCATTACCGTGGGTACGTCCTACATCCTCAAGCTCGGCCACATGGTTGACGACAAGATCCACGCCCGTTCGACCGGCCCTTACAGCCTGGTTACCCAGCAACCGCTGGGCGGCAAGGCTCAGTTTGGCGGCCAGCGCTTCGGCGAGATGGAAGTTTGGGCACTGTACGCATACGGTGCTTCCAACGTCCTGCAGGAGATCCTGACCGTCAAGTCCGACGATACCGTGGGCCGCGTCAAGACCTACGAGTCCATCGTCAAGGGCGAGAACGTTCCGGTTCCGGGTATCCCCGAGTCCTTCAAGGTTCTCGTCAAGGAGATCCGTTCCCTCGCGCTGGACATCGAGCCCATGCACGATGCCGACGAGGACGCCTCCGCCCCTGTGACCGCCGAGGAGACCTCTGCTCTCGACGACCTGGCTGCGCTCGCCGGCGTTGACGCCGACGTCGAGGCCCAGGATGCCGAGACCGCCGAGGCACCCGAGGCTGTCGCCGCCACGACCACTGATAAGGAGTAGTTGACTGTGGCAGATTTCGAAACTACTGATTTTGACTCGGTAAAGATCTCCCTTGCCTCCGCCGACCAGATCCGTTCCTGGTCGCACGGTGAGGTCAAGAAGCCGGAGACCATTAATTACCGTACCCTCAAGCCCGAGAAGGACGGCCTGTTCTGCGAGAAGATTTTCGGTCCCGCCAAGGACTGGGAGTGCTCCTGCGGCAAGTACAAGGGCATCCGCTTTAAGGGCATCGTCTGCGAGCGCTGCGGCGTCGAGGTCACCTCGGCCAAGGTTCGTCGCGAGCGCATGGGTCACATCGAGCTCGCCGCTCCCGTGTCCCACATCTGGTACTTCAAGAGCCCCACGAGCTTCCCGATGAGCCGTATGCTCGACATCAAGTCCAAGGACCTCGAGAAGGTTCTGTACTTTGCCAGCTACATCATCACCGAGGTCGACTACGAGGCTCGCGAGGCCGACGCTGACGACCTGCGCGAGGAGCTCGCCGCCGATCTGGAAGAGATCGATGCCGAGTGCGCCCGCCAGATCGAGTCCCTCAAGGAGCAGGGCAACCCCGAGAACTTTGACGAGTTCTCCGACGAGGAGCCGCTGACCCCCGAGGAGATCGCCTCTGGCATCGTCGACATCGAGGAAGAGTGCAAGGACGAGAAACAGCTCCGCACGGACGCCTTCAACGCCTTCATGAAGCTCACCGAGCGCGACCTCATCTCCGATGAGCCGCTGTTCCGCGAGATGACCCGTTACTACTCCATGTACTTCAAGGGTGGCATGGGTGCCGAGGCCGTCCGCGACCTGCTCGCTGCCATCGACCTCCCCTCCGAGGCCGAGAAGCTCAAGGCCATCATCGCCGACGAGGACTCCCAGAAGCAGAAGCGCGAGAAGGCCGTCAAGCGCCTCGAGGTCGTTGACGCCTTCCTGAAGGGCGGCAACAGCCCCGCGAACATGATTCTGGACGTCATCCCGGTCATTCCGCCCGATCTGCGCCCGATGGTCCAGCTTGACGGCGGCCGCTTCGCTGCGTCCGATCTCAACGACCTGTATCGTCGCGTGATCAACCGTAACAACCGACTCAAGCGCCTGCTCGACCTGGACGCCCCTGCGATTATCGTGAACAACGAGAAGCGCATGCTCCAGGAGTCCGTGGACGCCCTGTTCGACAACGGCCGTCGTGGTCGCCCGGTCTCTGGTCGTGGCGGTCGCCCGCTCAAGTCGCTCGCCGAGGCCCTCAAGGGCAAGCAGGGTCGTTTCCGTCAGAACCTGCTGGGTAAGCGTGTCGACTACTCCGGCCGTTCGGTTATCGTTACCGACCCCAAGCTGCTGCTGCACCAGTGCGGTCTGCCCAAGACCATGGCGCTGGAGCTCTTCAAGCCCTTCGTCATGAAGCGCCTGGTCGAGCTCGGCAAGGTCGAGAACATCAAGGGCGCCAAGCGCGCTATCGACCGCGGTGCCACCTTTGTGTGGGATATCCTCGAAGAGGTCATCGACGGTCGCGTCGTGCTGCTCAACCGTGCACCGACCCTGCACCGTCTGTCCATCCAGGCCTTTGAGCCGGTGCTGGTCGAGGGCAAGGCTATCCACCTGCACCCGCTGGTCTGCTCGCCCTTCAACGCCGACTTCGACGGCGACCAGATGTCTGTCCACGTGCCGCTGTCCAGCCAGGCTCAGGCCGAGGCTCGCGTGCTCATGCTCTCTGCGAACAACCTGCGCTCGCCGGCATCCGGCAAGCCGGTTAACATCCCTTCGCAGGACATGATCATCGGTGTGTACTACCTCACCCAGGTCCGCGACGGCCTGCCCGGCGAGAACCACGTGTTCGCCAGCTTCGACGACGCGCTGCACGCCTATGACTGCCGCTCCGAGGTCGACATGCAGGCCAAGATCCAGGTTCGCGTGTCCGCCGAGAACGCCAACGTCATCAACGAGGACGGCACCCGTATCTTCCGCGTCAAGAACGGCAAGAACGAGTTCGTCGACTACGACGTCACCGGTAACAAGACCGCGCGCTTCGAGACCTCTATCGGCCGCATCATCTTCAACCGCCAGTGCCTGCCCGAAGACTACGAGTTCATGAACTACAAGATGGTCAAGGGCGACGTGGCCAAGCTGGTTGCCGACTGCTGCGATCGTTACCCCGAGGCCAAGGTCGGCCCGATCCTCGACGCCATCAAGTACTCCGGCTTCCACTACGCTACCCGCGCCGGCCTCACCATCTCGGTGTGGGACGCTCTCATCCCTGCCGAGAAGCAGGAGCTGCTCGATCGCGCCCAGGCCAACGTCGACCAGATCAACGAGTACTTCGAGGAGGGCTTCATTAACGAGACGGAGCGCCACATCGAAGTCGTTAACGAGTGGACCGCTTGTACCGACAAGGTCGCAGCGCTCATGCTCGACTTGTTCGACGAGGAGAACCCGCTCTACATGATGGCCGACTCCGGCGCCCGTGGTTCTAAGACCCAGCTGCGTCAGCTCGGCGGCATGCGTGGCCTGATGGCAGACATGTCCGGCGAGACGATCGACCTTCCCATTAAGGCGAACTTCCGCGAGGGCCTGCTGCCGCTCGAGTACTTCATTTCGACCTACGGCGCCCGTAAGGGCCTGGTCGATACCGCATCCCACACCTCGGACTCTGGTTACCTGACCCGTCGTCTGGTCGACGTGGCCCAGGACGTCATCGTCCGCGAGGAGGACTGCGGTACGCACGAGGGCGTTACCTACAACCTCATCATCCCCGGCACCACCGATCTCAACGCCGACCTCGTCGGCCGTTGCTTCATTGAGGACGTCGTGGCTCCCGATGGCACCGTGCTCTTTGAGCAGGACGGCTACATCGAGAAGGTCGCCGACATCCAGAAGATGGTCGATGCCGGCCTCAAGAAGGTCAAGCTTCGCGCGCTGCTCACCTGCCGCTCCAAGTACGGCGTGTGCCAGAAGTGCTACGGCTGGGATCTTTCCACCCGTCGTCCGGTCGCCATCGGTACCGCGGTCGGCATTATTGCCGCCCAGTCCATCGGTGAGCCCGGTACGCAGCTTACGATGCGTACCATTCACTCCGGCGGCGTCGCTGGCGTCGACGATATTACGCAGGGCCTGCCTACGGTCAGCCGTATGTTCGATATCGTCGGCAACGTCAACGAGAAGATCCTGGGTCGCGAGGCCGAGCTGGCTCCGTACTCCGGTCACCTCTCGATTAAGCCCGAGAAGTCCGAGTACGTGCTGACGCTCACCGACTCCGAGGACCACACCCGTGTCCTCGACGAGCGTCGCGTCCCCGCTTCGGTGCGCTTCATGCCCGAGATCGAGGACGGCTGCGAGGTTCGCGCCGGCGACCAGATCACCAAGGGCTTCGTCAACTTCCGCAACCTGCGCAAGCTGACCGACATCGAGTCGACGATGCACACATTCGTCGAGAGCGTCAAGGACGTCTACACCAGCCAGGGCGTCGACCTGAACGACAAGCACATCGAGGTGCTCGCACGTCAGATGCTGCGTCGCGTTCAGATTACCAACCCCGGCGACTCCAAGTACCTGCTTGGTCAGTACGTCGACCGCTACGAGTTCGCCGACGAGGTCGAGCGCGTTGCCCGTCTGGGCGGCCAGGCTCCTGTGGCCGAGCCCGTCATCCTGGGTACGCTCAAGGTCGCGTCCAACATCGACTCCTGGCTGTCGAGCGCTTCGTTCATCCGTACCGCCGGCGTCCTTACCGAGGCTGCCATCGAGGGCAAGGTCGACCACCTGCTCGACCTTAAGTCCAACGTCATCGTCGGTAAGAAGATCCCGGCTGGTACCGGCCTCAAGCCGTACGCCAACGCCAAGCTGACGTATCGTACGGCCGACGGCTATGTCGACATCGACGGTCCGGCTTCGCCCAACGCCAAGTCGCTGCCCGAGTGGGCTCCGGTTGAGCTCAAGGACCTGGACGAGCAGCTCCCGCAGCAGCTCGACTGGGCCGGCTACGACGAGTTCGGTGGTGCTGACGGTTCGTTCACCCGCAACGGCCACACCATCTCCGCCGAGAAGGCTCGCCTGTACCTGTTCGACGATCTGGGCGTGTCGCAGCGCTGGACCAACAAGTTCAGCGAGGTCGGCATCGAGACGGTCGGCGACCTGGTCGGCAAGTCCGAGGAGGATCTGCTGCGCATCGATGGTATCGGTGCCAAGGCGATCGAGGAACTCCGTGACGGCCTGGAGGCCCACGACCTGCTCTACATCCTCGAGAACAACGACGACGTTGCCGATGAGGAAGACCTCTCGCAGCTGCTGCAGATGGTCTTTAGCCCTGACGGTCCGGACGATATCCTGTTGGGTACCTCCGCTCCGACGCATCACGCCGACGCCGACGAGGAGCTCCTGGGCGCCCCGATCGACGACAAGAAGGCTCCCGCCAACGGCGCGATCAACGAGGACATGGCTTCCCTCGACGAGCTGCTCAACCAGCTCGTGGACACCGACGACGCCGAAGAGGCCAAGGACAACGACGAGGAGTAACTAGTTCCGCCGTTCTAACGAACGGCGGCAACCTCCGTCGCTGCGCGGCCCCCAGAGCTACAATCTGTCATTCAAAAGGCAGGGCATGACCAAAAGGTCAATGCCCTGCCTTTTTCATGCCACCTTGTACGCTCTGGGGGCCGCTCGCTTGCGTATGCTCAACCTGTTGCGTTCCGTTGATCCCTTGCCAATAAGGGACAGGTTTATTTTGGTAGGTTTTTTCCTGCTTGAATTTGAAACATTTAGTCCGACAAGAGCGTATCTAAGGTGAGGGCCTCATCGAGAACCAATAACGTCACCGGGAGGTGATTATGGAAGAACAAGCATTTAGACAGGCGGTCGAAGATCACCGGGATGTCGTGTTTCGAATCGCATTGACGTACCTGCGCGATCGCGCCGATGCCGACGATGTCGCTCAAGACGTCTTTCTGAAGTTACTCAAAGGCGATGGAAACTTTGAAAGTTGGGAGCATCTTCGCCGCTGGCTTATCCGGGTCACGATCAATGAATGCAAATCGCTCTTTCGAAAGCCATGGAGGCGCGTGGAGGATATCGAGAATCTGACCGATTCGCTCTTGGCGGCGCAGGACGAGACTAAGGCCGTCCTGTCGGACGTCATGCGGCTTCCAGAACGATTCCGTATCCCCATCGTGCTCTATTACTATCTGGGCTTCTCGACTTCAGAGATTGCCGAGTTATTGCATGTGCCAGCCGCGACCGTTCGAACGCGTTTAGCTCGCGGCAGATCGAAACTCAAGTTCATCCTAGAGGAGGGCGACCGTGAAATCCAACCAAATCAAGCAGGCCTTCGAGTCCGTCCAAGCCGATAGCGATCTTGCTGACCGTGTTCTTTATGCCGCTGCTGGTGAGCCGCTTCGCCGAAAGGGTCACGCGAAGCCTCTGTATGTTGCCGTGATCGGATGCCTTGCCGGAGTGCTGGCGACCGGAGGGGTCGCCTACGCTGTTGTCAATTCCAGTTATTTTGCCTCTGCCTGGGGAAACCATGGCAACGGAGAGTCCGTTACCTGGACAAATGGCGGCTCGTCGGGGACGAAACATACCTACACCAGAGAGTTTGGTGATGGTATCGCGCCCCAAAGCCTGGAGGGTGCAGTCCAGAAGGTCAATCTGTCCGTCGAGGGCAACGGCTATACGCTCGACATTCATGAGATGGCAATCGACGAGAACGGTTGCGGTGCTGTGACGTTTACATTGTCCAATCCGAATGGCGTTAACTACTACAAGCCGGCGGCAGAGCTTGGCGAACTTGTTCTCTATGGTGAAGAAGAAGGGGGCGTCAGTACACCCAGCATGAACTTCGGCGAGGAATGGGCTGATACACGCTGCACCATTGATAAAGACACATCAAGCGACACGGTCATTAACGGCACGATGTACTTTGCATCTTGGAATCGCGATCGAGATTTACGACATGCGGTCACCTGGAATATCTCCTGGACCGAGGGCAAAGGTGAGGATGCGAAGGTGATCGAGGTATCGACGCCAGAGTTTAACGTCGGAGCGTACGTCGATACAAAAGAACTCCGCTCCGATGACTCGCCTCTCGAGATCAGTCCGTTTTCCATCCAGACGCACATCGATGATCTGGGCTATGAAGCAGTTGATCATAAACTGACCGTCACCTACAAGGATGGGTCAGAGCAGATTATCGAAGATGACGACGCAGGGGCGTACAATTTCTATGTTTCGATGGGACGCAATAGCGGAGAGAACATTTGGGTGCCAACGAAGTTGATTGATGTCGACCAAGTGGTTTCAGTAACGCTCGAAGGCACACGCTGCACTTCAACAGGGGGCGCCGAAACGTCGGAACCCTTTACCATCGTCTATTCGTAAGATTTGGGGCCGCTTTCTACTAGGGGAAGCGGCCTTCTTTGCGGTAAATGGGCGGTTAGACCGCACGATATTCGCCTGCATTCCTGAAGTATGCGGCAAAATCTTGATGGGTCGACCACACCGTATATGCTCAAGCGCTCTACCTGCGGGTTTATTATCGCAAAACCCCGCCAGCGCGCACAGGAGGGGATTCCTTATGTGTAGGCTTTGCGGAAATGTGCCAATTTTGGGATACGCCCGGCGGCGTGGTCTGTTGACGGCACAGCTAACGGCACGTATCCTATCGAACTGCGTGTTTCGTAGGGGGATGCTGACCCCTCGATTCAAGCCGTTGCACTTTACAGAAAGCTGGAATCATTCGAGAAGGAGTACGCTTTGCCTACTATTAACCAGCTGGTTCGCCAGGGCCGTCGTTCCGTGCCCAAGAAGTCCAAGAACGCTGCTCTGCAGCACAACTCCCAGAAGCGCGGCGTGTGCACCCGCGTCTTCACCACGAGCCCCAAGAAGCCGAACTCGGCTCTTCGTAAGGTTGCCCGTGTTCGCCTCGTCAACGGCATCGAAGTTACTGCTTACATCCCGGGTGAGGGCCACAACCTGCAGGAGCACTCCATCGTGCTCGTCCGCGGCGGTCGTGTCCGTGACCTCCCTGGTGTCCGTTATCACGTCATCCGTGGCGCCTACGACGCTGCTCCGGTCCAGAACCGTCTGCAGGCCCGTTCCAAGTACGGTGCTAAGCGCCCCAAGGCTAAATAAGCCAGATAACGTTTTGATACTTTCGCCGTGTGCCGCCTAAGCGCCGCACGGTAGACACTTAAGGAGATTTCACATGCCGCGTCGTGCAGCAGCTAATCGTCGTGAGGTTCAGCCTGACGCCGTTTACAACAACCGCCTGGTGACTCAGCTCATCAACAAGGTCCTTCTTGACGGCAAGAAGGCCACCGCTGAGCGCATCGTTTACACCGCTTTCGAGATCGTTGCCGAGAAGTCCGAGGGTGGCGACGCTCTCGCTACCTTCAAGAAGGCTATGGACAACGTCAAGCCCACGCTCGAGGTTAAGCCCAAGCGTGTCGGTGGCGCTACCTATCAGGTCCCGATGGAGGTCAACTCCCGTCGTTCCACCGCTCTGGGTATCCGCTGGATCGTCAACTTCTCCCGCGCTCGCAAGGAGAGGACCATGGCCGAGCGTCTCGCCAACGAGATCCTCGACGCTTCCAACGGCCTGGGCGCTTCCGTCAAGAAGCGTGAGGACGTCTTCAAGATGGCCGAGGCCAACCGCGCGTTCTCTCACTATCGTTGGTAAGTTTAAGGTAAGGAACTAACATGGCTAAGCCTAAGTACAAGCTTTCCGATACCCGTAACATCGGCATCATGGCCCACATCGATGCTGGTAAGACCACCACGACCGAGCGTATTCTTTACTACACCGGTAAGACCCACAAGATCGGTGAGGTCCATGAGGGCGCTGCCACCATGGACTGGATGGTTCAGGAGCAGGAGCGCGGCGTAACCATTACCTCCGCTGCTACCACGTGCTTCTGGAAGAAGGACGGTACCGACTACCGCATCCAGATCATCGACACCCCGGGCCACGTTGACTTCACCGCCGAGGTCGAGCGCTGCCTGCGCGTCCTCGATGGCGCTGTCGCCGTCTTCGACGCCGTTGCCGGCGTTCAGCCCCAGTCTGAGACCGTTTGGCGTCAGGCTTCTACCTTCAACGTCCCCCGCATCGCCTTCATCAACAAGTATGACCGCGTGGGCGCTGACTTCTTCAACGCTATCGAGACCATGAAGGATCGTCTCGACGCCAACGCCGTGGCCGCTCAGGTCCCGATGGGCGCCGAGGACAACTTCTGGGGCGTTATCGACCTCGTCACCATGACCGCATGGGACTTCAAGGCCGACGACAAGGGCATGACCTACCCCGAGCCGATGGACGAGATCCCGGCTGAGTTCGCCGACATCGCTGCCACCAAGCGCGAGGAGCTCCTCGACGCTGCTGCCAGCTTTGACGACGAGCTCATGGAGAAGATCCTCATGGAGGAGGACTTCACCGTCGAGGAGCTCAAGGCTGCTCTGCGCAAGGGCGTTCTGGCCAACGAGCTCAACCTCGTCTTCGTGGGCTCCGCCTACAAGAACAAGGGCGTCCAGGAGCTGCTCGACGCTGTCGTCGACTACCTGCCCAGCCCGCTCGACGTCGAGGCCGTCACCGGTACCGATCCGGACACCGGCGAGGAGATCCAGCGTCATCCTTCCTTCGACGAGCCCTTCTCCGGCCTGGTCTTCAAGATCATGACCGACCCGTTCGTCGGTAAGCTCACCTACGTCCGCGTTTACTCCGGCCGCGCCGAGTCTGGCTCCTACGTTGTCAACGCTTCCAACGGTCAGCGCGAGCGCCTCGGCCGCATCCTCGAGATGAACGCCGCCGAGCGTATCGACCGTGACGACGCTGCCGCCGGCGACATCGTCGCTTGCGTCGGCTTCAAGAACTCCACCACCGGTGACACCCTGTGCGCCGAGGGCAAGGAGATCGTCCTCGAGAAGATCGAGTTCGCTAAGCCCGTTATCGACGTTGCCATCGAGCCCAAGACCAAGGCCGAGCAGGACAAGATGTCCCTGGCTCTGACCAAGCTCGCCGAGGAGGACCCGACCTTCCAGGTGTCCACCAACCACGAGACCGGCCAGACCATCATCGCCGGCATGGGCGAGCTGCACCTCGAGATCATCGTCGACCGTCTGCTCCGCGAGTTCAAGGTTGACGCTAACGTCGGTAAGCCCCAGGTTGCCTACCGCGAGACCGCTGGTCACGACGTCGAGAAGGCTGAGGGCAAGTTCGTCCGTCAGTCCGGTGGTCGCGGTCAGTACGGCCACGCCGTCATCAAGCTCGAGAAGATGGAGGAGGGCTTCGGCTACGAGTTCGTCAACGCTATCGTCGGCGGTGTCGTGCCCAAGGAGTACATCCCGTCCATCGACAAGGGCATCCAGGAGGCCCTGAACACCGGTGTTATCGCCGGCTTCCCGGTCCTCGACGTTAAGGTCACCCTGTTCGACGGTTCTTACCACGAGGTCGACTCCTCCGAGGCCGCCTTTAAGATCGCCGGTTCCATGGCTATCAAGGACGCCCTCAAGAAGTCCGATCCGCAGCTGCTCGAGCCGATCATGGCTGTCGAGGTCGAGACCCCCGAGCAGTACATGGGCGACGTCATGGGCAACCTCTCCGGTCGCCGCGGCAAGATCGAGGGCATGGAGGATCGCAAGAACAGCAAGCTCATCCGTGCCAAGGTGCCGCTGGGCGAGATGTTCGGTTACGCTACCGACCTTCGCTCCCAGACCCAGGGCCGTGCATCCTACACGATGCAGTTCGACTCTTATGAGCCGGCGCCCAAGTCCATCGTGGACGAGGTCATGAGCAAGAACGCCTAAGTTCGAGCTCCCTGTTACGTAATCCGCGAGAACATCTCTCGCACTCTTTGGAGGTTTAAGTTGGCTACCCAGAAGATCCGCATTCGCCTCAAGGGCTATGATCACGAGGTCGTCGATCAGTCCGCGAAGCTCATCGTCGAGACCGCTCAGAAGACCGGCGCTCGCGTTTCCGGTCCTGTCCCCCTGCCCACCGAGCGCAACCTGTACACGGTTATCCGCTCGCCGCACGTGAACAAGGACTCCCGTGAGCAGTTCGAGATGCGCACCCACAAGCGTCTCATCGACATCCTCGACCCCACCTCGGGCACCGTTGATTCGCTCATGCGTCTCGACCTCCCCGCTGGCGTCGACATCGACATCAAGCTCTAAGCGATATCGCTCATAGCTTATAGAGCCCCGCTGCCATCTTGGTAGCGGGGCTCTTTTGTTTTGAATGATGGTTTGGACTGCCTGGTAGTGCTGCTGAGCAGGTGACTGCGGTGCCCTATTCGCTCAAGGGGCGCAGCGATGCCTCCTCAAAATGGAAGGATCGCAAGCCGTCTTCCGTTTCGATGCACGCGCGACCAAAGCCATCGACCGTTTTAAAGATGCCACGTGCCAGCTCGTCCTCAGCGGGGGAGCGGGCGATAACGTGCTTCCCGATCCAATTGAGGTGAGCGATATATTCGTCGCGGACGGGCGCGAGCGGACCGGCGTCTTCTTCCTTGGCGTTGAGGCGCTCTGCCCAGGCATCTACAGCGTCTATAACTGCGTGATAGACCTCATCGAGGAGCATGTCGACGGCGGGAACGCTCTCGTTGAGATCCGAGAGACCGATTGCCGGCAGGCCGCCATCGGGAACCTCCGAGGGTACATAGTTCACATTGACGCCAATGCCACAGACGGCGAAAGGTTTGCCTTCGTTATCGCGTGCCGCCTCGACCAGAATGCCGCCGAGCTTGCGTCCTCGCGCGACCAGATCGTTGGGCCATTTAAGGCGAATCTCGTTTGCAAGGCCCTGTTTTTCGAGCGCCGCAAGCACCGCTAGGCCGCTGACGGCGGCAAGACCAGAGTACTTTGCGGGATTAACGCATGGACGCAGGACAATCGAAAGCAATAGGTTGCCGGCGGTTGAATCCCACTTGTGGCCGCGCCGGCCGCGTCCTGCCGTTTGCGCGCGGGCGGCAAGTCCTGTGCCGTGTGGCGCTCCCTGTTTTCCTGCTTCGAGCAGGTCATCGTTGGTCGATCCGGTTACGTCGACTATCGTTAAACGAGAATCCATAACAGCTGCTACCTCCTAAGTTAATAAGGCAATCGCGCAATGGTGTCGAGAGATAGACACAATGTGAAGCCTTTGTCGCTTTTGGACAATTTAATGTTAACACGTCAACAAAGACTGAAATGCGTTATCCTCTCTTGGTCGATGTAAACACGTCAACAACTCAAAGGAGGTTAGTGATGGGTTTCACGATTCTTGGAACAGGTTCGGCACTTCCTGAACGCAGTGTTTCCAATGACGAGCTGTCTGAGTTCCTCGATACCTCGGATGAGTGGATTTTTACCCGCACAGGTATCAAGAGCCGCCACGTCTGCACCACCGAGTCACTTGACGACCTTGCCGTAGCGGCGAGCGAGCGGGCACTCCAGGTGTCCGGAATCGACGCGAGCCAGCTGGATCTGATCGTCTGCTCGACGACGACGGGTGACCACCTTGTTCCCGCCGAGGCGTGTGCCGTTGCAGAGCGACTTGGCGCGACGTGCCCTGCCTTCGATGTCTCGGCGGCCTGCGCCGGCTTCGTATTTGCGCTCGATGTCGCCGAGGGCTATATCGCCCGCAGCCGTGCCGAGTGCGTGCTAGTCGTTGCGGCCGAGCAGATGACGCGCGCGCTCGATTGGACCGACCGTGCCACGTGCGTGCTCTTTGGCGATGGGGCAGGAGCCGCAGTGATTGGGACTGGGGGAGACAACCCCCTTGCCGTTGAGCTTTCGACGGCGCCCGACGTCGAGACCTTGCGCGTTCCCGGTCTGCTCGGCACCTCGCCGTTTAAGGCTTCCGCAGATAGCGCGAGCGTGCTGTCCATGAATGGCCGCCGCGTGTTCAAGTTCGGCGTCAACGCCATCTGCGACACGGTCCATAAGCTTGCGATCGATGCGGGCATTTCGGTCGAAGACATCGATCATTTTGTATTCCATCAGGCTAACGAACGAATCCTGAGCCAGGCGGTCAAGCGCCTGGGCGTGCCGGACGAGCGTGTGGTTCGCACGTTGCGCGAGACCGGCAACATTTCGAGCGCATGCATTCCGCTTGCCCTCGACCGGCTGGCAAACGCCGGTGCACTTCACACAGGCGACACCATCGCCTTGGTTGGATTTGGCGCCGGTCTGGATATAGGTGGCTATCTGCTTCGTTGGAAGTAGTCGCACATAGGAAATGAAAACGCCCCTAGGGCACAACCAAAGGAGAACTACCATGGCAGATCAGAAGACCTTCGAGCGCGTTTGCGACGTTATCCGCGAGACCGCTGGCCTTGACGACGTCGAGATGAAGCCCGAGTCCACGCTCGAGGAGATTGGCCTCGACAGCCTGGGTACCGTCGAGATTCTCGTCGCCGTTGAGGACGAGTTTGGCATCCAGCTTGATACCGAGGAGAACCCCAAGACGGTCGGCGAGTTCGCCGATACGGTCGAGGCGGCATTGGAGAAGTAGAGATGCTCAAGACTCCTCTCTGCGATCTGCTCGGCATCGAAAAGCCCGTGTTCCAGGGCGGCATGGCCTGGATTGCCGACGCCTCACTGGCATCGGCCGTATCCGAGGCGGGCGGCCTAGGCATCATCGCGGCTATGAATGCCGACGCCGACTGGCTTCGCGACCAGATTCATGAGCTGCGCACCAAGACGGATAAGCCCTTTGGCGTTAACGTCATGCTCATGAGCCCGTTTGCCGACGAGGTTGCACAGGTTGTGATCGATGAGCAGGTGCCCGTTGTGGTGACTGGTGCCGGTAATCCCACCAAGTACATGAAAGCTTGGAACGATGCGGGCATCAAGGTCATCCCCGTTGTGGCTTCGGTGGCGCTGGCGCGCCTCGTGGCGCGTCGTGGAGCCACGGCGGTTGTTGCCGAGGGTACCGAATCGGGCGGCCATATTGGCGAGACCTCGACGATGGCACTGGTGCCGCAGGTCGTCGATGCGGTCAACATTCCCGTCGTGGCCGCCGGCGGTATTGCCGACGGCCGCGGCGTGGCGGCCGCCTTTATGCTGGGCGCCGAAGGCGTGCAAGTGGGTACGCGCTTTCTGGTCGCAGACGAGTGCACCGTCTCGGAGCAGTACAAAGAGATGGTCCTGAAGGCCAACGACACTTCGACGCGTGCGACCGGCCGCTCGACGGGACATCCGGTGCGCGCCCTCAAGAGCCCCTTTACCAACGCCTACGCCAAGAGCGAGGCGGCGGGCGTAAGTGTCGAGGAGCTCGGGGCCATGGGCACGGGCGCCCTTCGCAAGGCCGCCAAGGACGGCAATTACGAAGAGGGTTCGTTTTTGTGTGGACAGATTGCCGGCATGGTTAGCGAGCGCCAGAGCGCACGCGAAATCGTTGACGATCTGGTCGATGGCGCCGAGCGCGTCCTGAAGGGTGCGTCCGCATGGGTAGCGTAGCGTTTCTGTTTGCCGGCCAGGGTGCCCAACACCCCGCGATGGGCGTCGACCTGATCGAGACATCGCCGGCGGCCGCCGAGGTGTTCACCATTGCCGACGAGGTGCGCCCGGGGACCAGCGAGCAGTGCCGGAGTGCCTCCAAGGAGGAGCTCTCGCAGACCGAGAACACGCAGCCGTGCGTGTTCGTTCACGACCTGGCAGCGGCTGCCGCCCTGCGTGAGCGCGGCGTGGTACCTGCCGCCTGTGCGGGATTCTCGCTGGGCGAGGTCGCCGCGCTCACCTTTGCGGGGGCGTTCGATATGCGAGCGGGCTTTGGGCTTGTGTGTGAGCGCGCGGCGCTGATGGCCGCGGCTGCCGAGCGCCATCCGGGCGGCATGCGCGCCGTCATCAAGCTCGATGCGGCGCAAGTCGAGGGCCTGGCAAAACAGGCCGGCGAGGACTGCTGGCCAGTCAACTACAACAGCCCGCAGCAGACGGTTGTGGCCGGAGCGCCCGAGGCGCTGCAGGAGCTCGACGTCCTAGTAAAAGAGGCTGGCGGCCGCGCTATGAAAGTCGCGGTGTCGGGTGCATTTCATAGCCCCTATATGGCAGAGGCGGCTGAGGGGCTGGCGACGTATATCCAAGACGGCCACGTTCCGTCTTCGCCGCTAATTCCGGTTATGGCAAACATGACGGCGGCGCCCTATCCGGCGGACCCGCGAGCGGCATCGGATGTCTTGGCCAACCAGGTGAGCCATGCCGTGCGTTGGGTCGACACGCTGCACACTCTGCAGGATCAGGGTATCGACACGTTTATTGAGGTCGGCCCTGGCAAAACGCTGTCAGGCCTGGTCAAGCGTACGCTGAGCGACGTTCGCGTGTATTCGTGCGAAACGGCCGAGCAGGTCGCAGCTATTGCCGACGAGCTCGCATAGTCCACAGGGCTGTAACCCGAAAGGAATGACATGGGCAACTTGAACAACGGCACGCTCGAGCGCAACGACTCACGTCGCGTGGCACTGGTCACGGGCGGCTCGCGGGGTATCGGCCGCGCCTGCGCTGTCGGTCTGGCGGAGGACGGCTTTGATATCGCCGTCGTCTATGCCGGAAGCGTCGATGCGGCGCGCGAGACGTGCGAAGCCTGCGAGGCGGCTGGCGCCGCGGCACGCGCATATCAATGCGACGTGGCCGACCCCGCTGCCGTCATCGCGTGCGTGGAAGCGGTCCTCAACGACTTTGGCTCCATTTGGGCGCTCGTCAACAACGCTGGCATCACCCGCGATAGCCTGCTCATGCGCATGGGCGATGACGCCTTCGATCGCGTGCTCGATGTCAATCTTAAAGGAACGTTTAACACGACGCGCGCACTCACCAAGACCTTTATGCGTCAGCGCGGCGGCTGCGTCGTCAACATGAGCTCGGTCGTGGGCCTGATGGGCAATGCCGGGCAGGCCAACTACGCTGCCTCCAAGGCGGGCGTGATCGGCCTGACCAAGGCGGTGGCGCGCGAGCTTGCGCCCCGCGGCGTACGAGTGAACGCGGTCGCACCCGGGTTTGTCGAGACCGATATGACGGCAAAGCTATCGGATAAGGTGCGTGCGGCGTGCGAGGAGCAGATTCCCCTGAGGCGCATGGCGCGTCCCGAGGAAGTGGCCGGCGTGGTGCGCTTTTTGGCGAGCGACGCGGCTGCCTACATTACGGGCGAAGTCGTACGCGTCGACGGCGGAATGGCGATGTAGAAACCAGGGCCGAAGAACGGCTTGGATGAGGAGACCATGATGGAACAGAGAGTTGCAATCACCGGTATCGGTGCCGTGTCGCCGCTCGGCAACACCGCGCTTGCCACCTGGGCGGCCATGTGCGCCGGCGCGTGCGGCATCGGCCCGATCACGCACTTCGATACCGATGCGTTTGCCGTCAAGGTGGCAGCCGAGGTCAAGGGCTTTGACGGCAACGAGTACTTTGGCAAGCGTGACGCCAAGCATCTCGACCCCTGCGTTCAGTTTGCGATGGCGGCTTCGGACGAAGCCATGCACGATGCGGGCTTTGATGTCGAGGGCGCCATCGATCGCGAGCGCCTGGGCGTCTACGTGGGTTCAGGCGTGGGCGGCATGCAGACGCTTGTCGACAACGTTCACACGATCGCCGATCGCGGGCCTCGTCGCGCATCGCCCTATATGATCGCGATGATGATCCCCAACATGGCATCGGGCAATATCGCAATCCGCCACAAGGCAAAGGGCCCGACCCTGCCCGTGGTGACCGCGTGCGCAACCTCGGCCCATGCGGTGGGCGAGGCGTTCCGCGCCATCAAGCACGGCTATGCCGACGCGATCCTCGCGGGCGGCGCCGAGGCCGCAATTATCCCCGATGCCGTTGCGGGCTTTACGTCCTGCCGCGCATTGACCACCAACCCCGATCCCGCGACGGCCTGCCGTCCGTTCGATGCAGACCGCGACGGCTTTGTGATGGGCGAGGGCGCCTGCGTGCTCGTGCTCGAGAGCATGGAACATGCGCAGGCGCGCGGTGCGCACATTTATGCCGAGGTCGTGGGCTACGGCAACACCGATGATGCCTATCACATCACGAGCCCTGATCCCGAGGCTGCCGGCATTGCCCGCGCGATATCGCTGGCGGTGACCGAGGGCGACGTCAAGCCTTCCGAGGGTCTCTACATCAATGCCCACGGCACATCTACCAAGCTCAACGATTCGTCCGAGACGGCGGGCATTAAGCGTGCGCTCGGCGAGGACGCGGCGCGCGCCGCGCACGTCTCGTCGACTAAGTCGATGACCGGCCACATGATCGGTGCCACGGGCGCCATCGAGGTCATGGCCTGCGCCATGGCGCTCGAGCAGGGCGTGGTGCCGCCGACCATTAACTACCGCACGCCCGATCCCGCCTGCGATCTTGACTACACGCCCAATCGCGCAGTTCGCGCCGACCTTACCTGGGCGCTTTCGACCAACCTAGGCTTTGGCGGGCACAACGCCGCCATCGCGCTGCGTAGATATACGAGGAGCTAGAGCATGGATTCCAAAAGACTTGCCGAGATAGCCGATGTTATGGAGGACCGCGGCCTCACGCGCGTGCGCGTTGAGGAGCCCGATGGCACCGCGGTCGAACTCGAGCGCGCGAGCGCCGCACAGCCGGTTGCCGTGCCCATGCCCATGCCGAGCGCTATGGCCGCTCCAGTTGCAGCTCCCACAGTCGCGCCTGCCGCACCGGAGCCCGCCGCGCAGACACCTGCCGCCGCACCGGAGCCCAAGGGCACCGAGGTGACCGCTCCCATGGTCGGCGTTTTCTATGCTGCCCCGGCGCCGGGCGACGAGCCGTTTGTGCACGTGGGCTCTAAGGTCAAGGCCGGCGAGACCCTCTGCATTATCGAGGCCATGAAGGTTCTCAACGAGGTGACGGCCGAGGCAGACGGCGAGGTGCTCGAGATCTGCGTGGCCGACGGCGACCTCGTGGAGTTTGGCAGCTGCCTCATGAGGATCGGATAGGTGATATCCATGAACAAAGAAGAGCTCAAGAAGCTGTTACCGCATCGCGAGCCGATGCTTTTGCTCGACGAGGCCGAGCTGGTGGGCGACGAGGCCCACGGCAAGATCACGATCACGGGCGACGAGTACTTTTTGCAGGGGCATTTTCCGGGAAACCCGGTGGTCCCCGGCGTGATTCAGTGCGAGATGCTCGCCCAAAACTGTTGCGTGCTACTGATGGGCGATGAGGAGGCGCGCGGCGCGACGCCGTTCTACACGAGTCTGGACAAGGTGCGCTTTAAGCGTCCGGTGCGCCCGGGCGACACGGTGGATCTGGTGTGCACCATCACGCGTGCGCGCGGGCCGTTCCGCTTTGCGACGGGTACTGCGAGCGTCAACGGTGAGGTTTGCTGCCGCGCCGATATGTCTTTTGCACTCATGCACGAAAGTTAAGGAAGGCTTCATGTTCGACAAAGTGCTCATCGCCAATCGCGGCGAAGTCGCGGTCCGTGTTATCCGCGCGTGCCGCGATATGGGCATCAAGACCGTCGCCGTTTATTCCACGGCCGATGCGGACGCGCTGCACGTGCAGCTTGCCGACGAGGCGTATTGCATCGGCGGTCCGCGTCTTGCCGAGAGCTACCTCAACGACGATGCTGTGCTCACCTGTGCCGTAAAGTCGGGAGCTAAGGCAATTCATCCCGGCTATGGCTTTTTCTCCGAGAAGGCGAGCTTCGTGCGCGACTGCGACAAGTATGGCCTGGCGTTTGTTGGTCCTTCGGCCAAGGTGATCGACAGCATGGGCGACAAGGACGCCGCACGTCGAACGGCTGCCGCGGCGGGCGTGCCCATCGTGCCGGGCTGCGATTTGCTCAAAAGTCCCGAGGAGGCAACGACCGAGGCTGAGCGCATTGGCTGCCCCGTGCTTATTAAGGCGCGTGCGGGCGGCGGCGGTCGCGGTATTCGTAAGGTCGAGCGCGTGGAAGATGCGGCAAAGGCCTTTATTGAAGCACGCGCCGAGGGCGAGGCCGTTTTTGGCGACGGCGAGTGCTACATGGAGAAGTTCGTCGCGCCGGCGCATCACGTTGAGGTACAGATTATGGCCGATAAGCAGGGCCATGTGTTTTCGCTCGGCGAGCGCGAGTGCTCGGTGCAGCGTCGCAACCAAAAGCTGATCGAGGAGAGCCCCGCGCCGTGCCTCGACGGACACGACGACATTCGTGCTCGCATGCACAAGGCAGCGCGTGACCTGGCTCGTGCCGTCGGCTACGAAGGAGCCGGTACCATCGAGTTCCTGTATTCGGACGACGGCAATTTCTACTTTATGGAAATGAACACGCGCTTGCAGGTGGAGCATCCGGTTACGGAGTTTGTGACCGATACCGACTTGGTCAAGTGGCAGCTGCGCGTGGCAGCCGGCCAGCCTCTGCCCTTTGAGCAGGAGGATATGCCGGTCCGCAACCACGCCATGGAGTGCCGCATCAATGCCGAAACGCCGGACTTTCTGCCGTCATGCGGAACGGTCACCGCGTTGCGTGTGCCGGGTGGTCCGCGCGTGCGCTGGGATTCCGCCATGTTTACCGGTGCGAAAGTTCCGCCGTACTACGACTCCATGCTTGGCAAGCTCATCGTGTGTGCGCCCACGCGTGACGGCGCCATTCGCAAGATGCGCTCGGCCCTGGGCGAGCTCGTGATTGAGGGCGTGAGCGAAAACAGCGAGCTTCAGCTCGACGTGCTGGCAAACGACGAGTTCTTGTCGGGCATGTATCACACCGATCTGATGGGGCATCTCTATGCTGATGAATAGAAAAGCGAAGACGGTCAACGTCCTCGAGGGACCGATGACCGAGTCGTGCGCCGAGTTTCCCGCGCGCCACGTGTTTATCAAGTGCCCGGAGTGCCGCCGCGTGATCGATGAGGCGCGCCTGCACGACAACCTCGAGGTCTGCCCTCGTTGCGGCAAACACTTTCGCGCGAGCGGGCGCGACCGCATGCGCATGACGATTGACGAGGGCACGTTTGAGGAATGGGATGCCAGTCTGGTGCCGGAGGACTTCCTTTCGTTTCCCGGCTATGCCGACAAGCTCAAGAGCGTGAGCGAACGTTCGGGCGAGCGCGATGCCGTTGTGTGCGGCAAGGGCAAAATCTGCGGTTGCGATACGGCGCTCTTCTTTATGGACGCCAACTTTATGATGGGCTCGATGGGTTCCGTGGTGGGCGAGAAGATCTGTCGCACATTTGAGCGAGCGACCGAGCTTGGATTGCCAGTTGTCGGCTTTACCGTTTCGGGCGGTGCGCGCATGCAAGAGGGCGTGACATCGCTTATGCAGATGGCCAAGATTTCTGCGGCGGTTAGGCGCCATAGCGAGGCGGGCGGCCTGTATATCACGGTGCTCACCGACCCCACGACCGGCGGCGTAACCGCGAGCTTTGCCATGGAGGGCGACATTATCCTGGCCGAGCCCGATGCCCTGACGGCATTTGCCGGCCCGCGCGTGATCGAGCAGAACATGCACAAGCGCCTGCCCAAGGGATTCCGGCGCTCCGAGTTTTTGCTGGAGCACGGCTTTTGCGATGCCGTTGTTCCGCGTGGCGAGATTGCGCTCACGGTAGGCGAGCTGCTGGCGCTGCACGAAGGGCACGCGCCCGGCCTGGGGGCTCCGCATGAGATCGTGCATACGGGTCACCGCGGCAAAAAGCTGGGACACTTGTTTAAGCGCTCGGCGGCACCAAAAACCGCGCTCGAGATTGTCAAGCAGACCCGCTCGGCAGATCGCGCCACGGCGGGCGAGATGATCTCGCTGGGCCTGGATGGATTTGTGGAGCTGCATGGCGACCGTTACTTTGGCGACGACGCCGCCGTGGTGGCTGGCATTGGCTGGAAAGACGGGCGACCCGTAACGGTCATCGCCATCGAGCGCGGTACCACGACCAAAGAGCGCATGCGTCGCAACTTTGGTATGGCACATCCCGAGGGCTACCGCAAAGCGCGTCGCCTGATGCGCCAGGCCGAAAAGTTTGGTCGACCGGTTCTGTGTCTGGTCGATACTTCGGGCGCGTTTTGCGGCATCGGTGCCGAGGAGCGCGGCCAGGGCGAGGCGATTGCCCAGAATCTCATGGAGATGAGCGGCCTCAAGACGCCGATTGTCTCGGTGGTGACAGGCGAGGGCGGCTCTGGTGGCGCGCTGGCGCTGTCCGTGGCCGACCGCATCCTGATGCTCTCGAGCTCGGCCTATTCGGTCGTGAGCCCCGAGGCCTGTGCGTCGATCCTGTGGAAGGATACCGAGCGCGCGAATGAGGCCGCCGAGGCGCTTAAGCTCACGGCCCCCGATCTGTTGGCGCTCGGCATCATCGACGGCATTGTTGACGATAGGGGCCTGTCGCATGAGGAGATCGCCGGTGCCGTCATGTCCTCGGCATTTGATGCCTTCGATACGCTTGGGCAGCTCGACGACGCGACCCTCACAAACCTCCGCTACGAAAAGTACCGCGCAATCGGTCAGTACCGCACGATGTGACAAAGGGACAGCCCGCATGTCATATTGGGAAAGGCGTTCCATGCTACAAGTTTCTAACACCTCGTTTACAACGTCGGTTTCATCAAACGCCATGGCCGTGGTGGACTATCTGTCCAAAAGCATGATGTCGGCGCTGCCGTTTATTGTCTGCGCGGCGTTGTTCCGCACCGTCGCTGTCATTATGGGCGAAGGCATGCTGGGCCTGTGGTCTGCCGATTCCGATATCTATCGCCTGTTCTACAGTTGGCTCTATAACGCCGGCTACTACTTTTTGCCCATTTATCTTGGTTGGGCGGCCGCCCGCCAGCTCGGTTGCTCGGAGCAGCTGGGCATGATGCTGGGCGGCGTATTGATTGCGCCCGATCTGCTTAAGCTCGTCGATGCCGCATCGACGACGGGGGCATCGATGACTTCCGTGTATGGTCTGCTTCCCGCGCCGGTCAACGATTACACGACGACTGTTATTCCGGTTCTCATCTCGGTGCCCGTGCTATGGCGAGTGGAGTGTTTCTTTAAGCGCGTTATCCCTAAGGCCGTGGCGTTTTCGTTTGTTCCGTTTACAACCATGCTTGTCATGGTTCCGGTTTCGCTGTGTATTACGGCGCCGGCGGGCAGCTATCTGGGCATGCTGTTGGGCCAGCTTATGTTTATGCTTGGCAATTCCGGTGGCATCGTGTCGCTGCTCACGCTCATGGGGCTTGCCGCGGGTTGGGAGTTTCTTAAGATTGCAGGCGTCAGCAACGTTGTCCTATCGCTTGCCTATGCTCAGTTTATGAGTGTGGGAACGGATTCGTGCATCCTGATCGCCGCGACGATGGCGACGTTCGCCGTTTGGGGCATGCCCTTTGGCGCGTCGCTCCGCGTTGCGGATAAGGACGAGAAGGCACTCATGCTGGGCTATTCAATCTCGGGTATTCTTGGCGGCGTAAGCGAGCCGGCGCTGTACGGTTGCGGCTTTAAATATGGCAGGTGCCTGACGTGCATGGCCATTGGCGGCGCCGTCGGAGGCCTTGTTGCGGCCGTGGGCCACGTTACGGCCTATACCATCGGCATGACGAATGTCCTTATGGTCATTGGCTTTGCCACGGGCGGCATCTCGAACCTGCTGTGGTGCTGTGCTGCCGGCGGTGTGGCATTTGCGGTGTCTGCGGCGCTGAGCTACTGCTTTGGCGTGGTGCCGACGAAGGGGCAGACGACGGGGGACGGAGCCGATTCGCCCGAAACCTCGAAGAGCATGGCCGAAGTAAGCGCTTAAACCTGTGCGACACAAGCACGATTCCTTTGCCACATTCCAAGGCCGTGGCTCGTGTGGGCTGCGGCCTTTTTGTATCTGGAGGACAAAGTGGCTACACTACAATCCGTTTGAGCAATAGATATATAGGTAGTACCGTGGGGGCGGATGCAGATGGTCGAGTGGATTGTTAAGCGCGCACAGGGCGATCGTGCACGTGTGGGCACGTTGGCGGGCATGGTGTGTATTGTCGCCAATGTTGCGCTTTGTGCTGCGAAGGGCGCAATCGGTGTGGTTTCGGGATCGGTTTCGATCGTGGCGGATGCCATGAACAACCTGTCCGATGCCAGTTCGAATATCGTGAGCGTGCTGGGCTTTAAGCTGGCGAGCAAGCCGGCCGACCCCGAGCATCCTTACGGCCACGGTCGCTACGAGTATCTCTCGGGATTGGTCGTGGCGGCGCTCGTGCTGCTGATTGGCGTTGAGCTGGTGAAGTCCTCGGTTGAGCGCGTCATCCACCCCGAACCTGTCGAGTTCTCGCTTGCCCTGGTGGCAGTTCTAGTGCTTTCGATGGTCGTAAAACTCTGGATGGCGGCCCTCAACCAAAAGCTCGGCGATCGCATTGAGTCCGAGACGCTGCATGCGACCGCGCAAGATTCCAAGAACGATGTCCTTGCCACGGGCGCCGTGCTGGCGTGCGCAATTGTTTCGCAGGTGACGGGCATCAACCTTGACGCTTGGGTCGGCCTTGCCGTTGGCGCCTATATTGGCTGGAGCGGCTTTGAGCTTATCCAAGATACGGTGAGCCCGCTTTTGGGCCAGACGCCCGATCCTAAGCTGGTCAAGCACATTCGAGACAAGATCATGAGCTATCCCGGCGTTTTGGGCGTCCATGACCTAATGGTTCACGACTACGGCCCAGGCAGGAAGTTCGCAAGCGCTCACGCCGAGATGGCAGCCGAGGCCAGCCCGCTGGAAAGTCACGACACGCTCGATAACATCGAGCAGTCGTTTAGGGTCGAAGACGGCATGATCGTCACACTCCATTACGATCCCATCGTGACCGACGATCCAAAGGTGACAAGCATGCGTCTGCGCATCAACGCCATGGCCCAGGAGATCGATGGTCGCCTTTCAATTCACGATTTGCGCTGTGTGCCGGGTCCTACGCACACTAACGTGATCTTTGACTGCGTGCGACCCTCGGATCTGCGAATGAGCGCCGAGGACCTAAAGCACGAGTTGGCGAAACGGATCGAGTCGGAATACCCCAAGTCGATTGCCAAGATTACGATCGACGAAGACTACGTAGGGCATACCCACGAGTAGGGCTGTGCCGGCAAAGCAAGTTATACAGAAGGGGAGAATATGAAGAGGCTGTATCTGCTCCGCCACGGCCAGACGGAATTCAACGTCAAAAAGCTCGTCCAGGGCCGCTGCGATTCACCGCTGACCGACCTGGGCCGCAAACAAGCGGGAATGGCAGCCGCATGGCTCAAGGCCCACGGCGTCGTCCCCGACAAAGTGGTCTCATCACCCTTAGGCCGAGCCATGGACACGGCAAGTCTCGTCGCATGCGAGCTCCTCGGCCCGGACGCAGCAGTCGAGCCCTGTGAAGGCATTATCGAGCGCAGCTACGGCACCTTCGAAGAAGGCCCCCACGACGCCCTGCCCACCGACGTTTGGGATCCGGGCGAGGACCTGGTCCCCTTCGGAGGAGAAGGAAGCCGCGCGCTGCAAGAGCGCATGGTAGACACCCTCACCAATCTCATGGGCGCCGAGGGCATAGAAACCCTCCTAGCAGTAAGCCACGGCAGCGCCAGCCGCCAATTCATCAAGGCCGCAGCCCCAGAGGGCTTCGAGCTCCCAACAAAACTCCCCAACTGCGCCATCATGATTTTCGATTTCGACGAGGACGATTTACAAGGAGAGAGCGACAGGCCCCAATGCAAGTTCACTCTCCAGCAAATAGTGGACCCCCAACAAAGTCATTAGCCTGAACGAGCAGAGTTAAGCAGACATCAACGTGTCGTCTCCCGAGCACGGCGGAGGGCCGGAGAAATATATTAAGGTCATCGCGAGTTCCGCACGCAAAGGAGAGCACTTAATGTGCTCTCCGTCTTGCGCAGGACTGTAGAGCAGGGACCTTAATATATTTCTCCGGCCCTCCGCCGTGCTCGGGAGCCATCCACGCACTTTACCTGCGTAAACAATGTGAGTGAAATATGAATCTCGATGGATACGCCCGCAGCCGTGTATACTAAACAGCTGTGTGAAACCAGGGGAGTATTCTGGCTTGACAAAATGCCTGCTTAATAGGGTTGTCAGGTAGTCCGGGCGAAATACAAGGCTGGGGAGCACGTCGTGTAAGTAGTGGTCCTCTAGGGGCGTACGCTCGGTGGTGTACGCATTGTCCCAAGACCACGCGAGAGTTGGGATCATATCTTGATCAGCATGATTCTCGGCCGCAAGATTGGCATGACCCAGGTTTGGGACGAGGACGACAACGTCGTTCCCGTCACGGTCATCCAGGCTGGCCCCTGCGCTGTCTCGCAGGTTAAAACTCAGGCAACCGACGGCTATGACGCCGTCCAGATCGGTTTCGGCGACATCAAGGCCAAGAACGTGAACAAGCCCATGGCTGGTCACTTCGCCAAGGCTGGCGTCGAGCCTGTTCGCTTCCTTCGTGAGGTCCGCGTCGAGAACGGCGAGGAGCACAAGGTCGGCGAGGTCGTCACCGTCGCTGATTTCGCTGATGTCGAGAAGGTCGACGTCATCGGTACCTCCAAGGGTAAGGGCTTCCAGGGTCGCATCAAGCGCTGGGGTCAGCGCCGCGGTCCTATGACGCATGGTTCTCACTTCCAGCGTCACCCCGGTTCTATCGGTCAGTGCGCCTATCCTGCGCGCGTCCTCAAGGGCGTCAAGATGGCCGGTCACATGGGTAACGAGCGCGTTACCGTCAAGAACCTTTCCGTTGTCCGCATCGATGCCGAGCAGAACCTCATCTTGGTCAAGGGCGCTGTCCCGGGTGCCAAGAATGGTCTCGTCGCCATCCGTATGGCCTAAGGGCCCAGCCCATTTAGCCCAGCGTCATACCAAGGAGAACACTTAAATGGCAAAGTTTGAAGTAAAGAACAGCGAGGGCAAGAAGGTCGCCGAGGCCGAGCTCGCCGCTGAGGTGTACGGCATCGAGCCGAACATCCACGTTATGCACCACATCGTCAAGTGCCAGATGGCCTCTTGGCGTCAGGGCACCCAGTCTGCTAAGGGTCGCTCTGAGGTTTCCGGTGGCGGCAAGAAGCCTTGGCGTCAGAAGGGCACCGGCCGTGCCCGCCAGGGTTCCATCCGTGCTGCCCAGTGGCGTCACGGTGGCGTTGTCTTCGCCCCCAAGCCCCGTTCCTACGCTAAGCGTATGAACAACAAGGAGGTCAAGCTGGCTATGCGCTCCGCGCTGTCCGCCAAGCTGGCCGATGGCGAGCTCGTGCTCGTCGACGACTACGGCTTCGAGAAGCCTTCCACCAAGGCTGCCGTCGCCATGCTCAAGGCTCTCGGTCTTGAGGGCAAGCGTCTGACCATCATCGTTCGCGATGAGGACGTCAACGCCTACCTGTCGTTCCGCAACATTCCCAAGACGTTCATCATCACCGCTGACGAGGCCAACACCTACGATCTCGTCAACAACAACGCTGTGCTGATGCCCGCCGACATCGCCGCTCACTTCGGGGAGGTGCTTGCATAAATGACCGCCCACGAGATCATCATCCGTCCGATCGTGTCCGAGCGTTCCTTCTCCGGCATGGAGCTGAACAAGTACACGTTCGAGGTCGCCAAGGATGCTAACAAGTATCAGATCAAGGACGCTGTCGAGGAGATCTTCGGCGTCAAGGTCGTTCGCGTGAACACCCTGACGGTCAAGCCCAAGACCAAGCGCGTGCGCTATGTCGCCGGCAAGACCCGTTCTTGGAAGAAGGCCATCGTCACGCTGGCCGAGGGCGACACCATCGAGGTCTTTGGCAACCAGGCCTAAGACTCGCTGCTGTTGAGTGAGCTCATGCCTCCCAAATAGGGGAGGCGAGAGCTCAAGGTTTTGGGCGTATAAAATGGACACGCCCGGAACCGTGTATACGTCCGGTGTCATCGCACCCGAGGCAGAACCTCGAATCCCTGTCTGCGATGGCTAACGGATTCCTATTGAAAGGGATTGTAATGGCTGTAAAGCACCTTAAGCCGACCTCCGCTGGTAGGCGTTGGCAGACGATCTCCGATTTCTCCGAGATCACCTGCACCAAGCCCGAGAAGTCTCTTCTCGAGCCCCTGCCCAAGAAGGCCGGTCGTAACAACAACGGCCGCATCACCACCCGCCACCAGGGCGGCGGCGTGAAGCGTCGTTACCGCGTGATCGACTTCAAGCGCAACAAGGACGGCGTGCCCGCCAAGGTTGCCACGATCGAGTACGATCCGAACCGTTCCGCTCGCATCGCTCTGCTGCACTACGCTGACGGTGAGAAGCGCTACATCCTGGCCCCCAAGGGCCTCGAGGTCGGTCAGACCATCATGTCCGGTTCTGACGCCGACATCAAGCCGGGCAACGCTCTGCCCCTCGCCGACATTCCCGTCGGTACGCTCATCCACGCCGTCGAGTTCCAGCCGGGCAAGGGCGCTGCTATCGCCCGTTCCGCCGGTAACTCCTGCCAGCTGATGGGTAAGGAGGGCAAGTACGCTATCGTCCGTATGCCTTCCTCCGAGATGCGCCGCATCCTCGTTACCTGCCGCGCCACCGTCGGTGAGGTCGGCAACGCCGATCACTCCAACATCGTCATCGGCAAGGCCGGCCGTAAGCGTCACATGAACGTGCGCCCGACCGTCCGCGGTACCGTCATGAACCCTGTCGACCACCCGCACGGCGGTGGCGAGGGCAAGAACCACACCTCTGGTCGTCCCTCCGTTACCCCCTGGGGTAAGCCGACGAAGGGCCTTCGTACGCGCAAGAAGAAGAAGGTCTCGAACCAGCACATCATTCGTCGCCGTAAGAAGTAATTTCGGATACCGAGTTTTAGGAGAAAGCACTTATGAGCAGAAGTCTCAAAAAGGGCCCGTTCGTGGAGACTCGCCTTCTCTCGCGTATCACCGCGATGAACGAGGCTGGCAAGAAGGACGTCGTGAAGACCTGGTCCCGCGCGTCCACCATCTTCCCCGAGATGGTTGGTCACACCATCGCCGTCCACGACGGCCGCAAGCATGTGCCCGTGTATGTTACCGAGTCCATGGTTGGTCACAAGCTCGGCGAGTTCGCGCCGACTCGTACGTTCCGTGGCCACAAGGCCAAATAGGGGGTTAACCGTAAATGGCAACTAAGTCTATTGAAACTGAGGCCACCGAGGTTCGCGCCGTCGCTAAGTACGTGCGTGTTTCCCCCAGCAAGGCCCGCCTGGTGGTCGATCTGATCCGCCGCAAGCCTGTCGCTCAGGCCTTCGACATCCTCCACTTCTGCGACCGCGCCGTCGCCGTGGATGTCGAGAAGGTTCTCCGTTCCGCCGTTGCGAACGCCGAGAACAACAACGGTCTGCGTGCCGACAACCTGGTTGTCGCCGCTGCCTATGTTGACGAGGGTCCGACGCTTAAGCGCATCCGTCCCCGCGCCAAGGGTTCCGCTTCTCGCATTCTGAAGCGTACTTCCCACATCACCGTCGTCGTTGCTCCTCGAAAGGAGGCGTAAAGCTGTATGGGTCAGAAAGTCTACCCCACCGGCTTCCGTCTTGGCATCACCGAGAACTGGCGCTCCCGCTGGTTCGCAGAGAAGGATTACGCTAAGACCCTCGGTAACGATCTCGAGATCCGCAAGTACCTCGAGAAGCGTCTTTCCCGCGCAGCTGTCTCCCGCGTCGAGATCGAGCGCGCTGGCGACAAGGTGAAGGTCATTATCCTCACCGCTCGCCCCGGCGTTGTCATCGGTAAGAAGGGTGCCGAGATCGATACCCTCCGCACCGAGCTCGAGAAGGTCGCTGGCGTCTCCAAGGGCCAGCTCTCCGTCGACGTTGTCGAGATCAAGCGCCCCGAGCTCGACGCCAACCTCGTTGCTCAGTCTATCGCCGAGCAGCTCGAGGGCCGCGTTGCCTTCCGTCGCGCTATGCGCAAGGCTGTCCAGTCCGCCCGCAAGGCCGGCGCTAAGGGCATCCGTATCCAGTGCTCCGGTCGTCTCGGCGGTGCCGAGATGGGCCGTCGTGAGTGGTACCGCGAGGGTCGCGTGCCTCTGCACACCCTCCGTGCCAAGATCGACTACGGCACGGCTGTCGCCAGCACCACAATGGGCGCTTGCGGCGTGAAGGTCTGGATCTACCTGGGCGAGAAGCTCCCGGGCCAGCCTGTTCCCAACCCTGCACTCGAGGGCTCTTCCCGTCCTCGTCGTCGTAACTCCGAGAGGAGGGGTCAGTAGTGCTTGCCCCTAAGCGTATTCTTCACCGCAAGGTGCAGCGTGGCTCCATGAAGGGCCAGGCCAAGGGTAATACCGAGCTGCATTTCGGCGAGTTTGGTATCCAGGCTCTCGAGGCCCATTGGATCACCAACCGTCAGATCGAGGCCGCTCGTATTGCCATGACCCGCTACATGAAGCGTGGCGGTCGTGTCTACATCACGATCTTCCCCGATAAGCCCATCACCAAGAAGCCTGCTGAGACTCGCATGGGTTCTGGTAAGGGTAACCCCGAGGAGTGGGTGGCCGTCGTCAAGCCCGGCCGCATCATGTTCGAGGTCAAGGGCGTGCCCGAGGAGGTCGCTCGCGAGGCTCTGCGTCTTGCACAGCACAAGCTTCCCATCAAGACCAAGATTGTTGCTGCCAAGAACGCTGAGCAGCGCATCGAGAAGGAGATGGCTGAGGAGGCCGCTCTCGAGGCCAAGTGGGCTGCTGAGGACGCCGCCGCCGCCAAGGAGGAGAACTAATGAAGCCCGCAGAGATTCGTGAGCTCTCGGACGCTCAGCTCGTTGAGAAGCTGAAGGAAATGCGCGCCGAGCTCTTTAACCTTCGTTTCCAGATGGCCACCAGCCAGCTGGACAACACCGCTCGCGTCAACACCGTGAAGAAGGACATCGCTCGCGTCCTCACGGAGCAGCGCGCCCGCGAGATCGCAGCGGAGAAGTCCGCTGTCGCCGAGTAGGACCTAAGGAGAGAACATGACTGATTCGCGTAACTCGCGTAAGGTCCGTACGGGTGTCGTTACCTCCGTCTCCGGTGCCAAGACCATTGTTGTCACCATCACCGAGCGCAAGCGTCACCCCAAGTACGGCAAGATGATGACCAGCTCCAAGAAGCTGCACGCTCACGACGAGGAGTGCACGGCTGGCGTGGGCGATACCGTCCGCGTTATGGAGACCCGTCCTATGTCCAAGATGAAGCGTTGGCGCCTCATCGAGGTCGTCGAGCGCGCTAAATAAGCAGTCGCTCTTACGACTTGTACGTTTCCGAAGATGTGCGTATGCCTGGCTTGCATACCACGGGCCGCGTAAAGGCTGCGCACCTCTCTTCGGTTCTTAGTTCGGAGGAACATCTACCATGATTCAGATGCAAACCATGCTGAACGTCGCCGACAACTCCGGCGCTCGCAAGATTCGCTGCATCAAGGTGCTTGGCGGTTCCAAGCGTCGTTATGCAGGCATCGGCGATGTGTTCATCGGTGCTGTCCAGGAGGCTACCCCTGGCGCCAACGTCAAGAAGAAGGACGTTGTCCGTTGCGTCGTCGTTCGCACCGTTAAGGAGATCCGCCGCAAGGATGGCTCCTATATTCGCTTTGATGAGAACGCCTGCGTTGTCATCAACAACGATGGTTCGCCCGTCGGCACCCGTATCTTCGGGCCTGTCGCTCGCGAGCTTCGTGACAAGAAGTACATGAAGATCGTCTCGCTCGCTCCCGAGACCCTGTAGTTAGGGGAGATATATGTATATCAAGAAGGGCGATAAGGTCCAGGTTCTCTCTGGTAAGGATCGCGGCAAGCAGGGCGTTGTCCTGCGTGCTCTCCCCGCCGAGAACAAGGTCGTTGTCGAGGGCGTTTCGGTCGTCAAGAAGGCCGTCAAGCCCAACGCTGCCAACCAGCAGGGCGGTATCGTTTCGCAGGAGGCTCCTATCGACGCCTCCAACGTCAATCTCGTTTGCCCCGAGTGCGGTAAGGTTACCCGCGTCGGTCACGAGAAGGACGGCAAGAACAAGCTGCGCGTCTGCAAGAAGTGCGGCCACAAGTTCTAAGCTGCCCGCAACATCAAGTTGCTAGCAAAGGCCCGGATGCCCCAAGGCACCCGGGCCTTTTTCTATCCCTACTCATTGGGGACAGACTTAAATGACTTGTCGTTGGGGATGTTCTTAAACGGCTAGTTGATGGGGACAGTCTTTAGATTTGTATATCTGGCCATCTGGGATAGGCTTCAACGAAAGCGGCACCTAGGGACAGTCCTTTGATGTCTGGTGCCCCCAGAGGGGTGAAGTAATGCAGCTGGCTCTGTCTTTAGGGCTATGGTGCTCCGCCCCTATATGTTTCACAAGGATCGTCGCATGCGCATTTACGCGCATAGCCTTGCGCGATAATGCGCATAGCCGCGCAAACATCTGCCAACTATGGCTAAATAATGACCGATAAGCAAATAAATACGCAAACACGAGCAGATACGCGCGCAATTGTGCGACTATAGGGTTGTTAGAAATGAAGAACTTCCGATGACTCAGGAGGCACATCATGGCAGATTCCAAACAGGCTCCGCTCGACGCCGAGGCAGCCGCAAAGGCGGCGTTTGCCTCGGTCCAGAATCAGCCGTTCCCAAACGACATCTTTACGGCTCCCGAGCTTCGCTGGGCAGTGATCGGGTGCGGTGTTATCGCCAACCAAATGGCCCAGTCCCTCGCGCTGGCCGGCCGCAAGCTCGCGGGTGTCGCCAACCGTACGCTTTCCAAAGCCCAGGCTTTTGCCGAGCAGTATGGCGTCGAGAAGGTGTACGAGACGGTCGAGGACCTCTACGCCGATCCGGACATCGACGCCGTCTATATCACCACGCCGCACAACACGCATATCACCTACCTGCGAGCCGCTCTGGCAGCTGGTAAGCACGTGCTCTGCGAGAAGGCCATTACCCTCAATTCCGCTGAGCTCGACGAGGCGCGTGCCATCGCCGACGAGCACAACGTCGTCCTTATGGACGCCACCACGGTGCTTCACATGCCGCTGTATCAGGAGCTGCGCCGCCGCATGGATGCGGGCGACTTTGGTCGCATGAACCTCGCCCAGCTCAACTTTGGCAGCTATAAGGAGTACGGGGACCTGACCAACCGGTTCTACAACCGTAGTCTCGCCGGCGGCGCCATGCTCGACATTGGCGTGTATGCCCTGTCCGTCATGCGTCTCTTTATGGCAAGCCAGCCCGCTGAGGTCGTCTCGCTGGGCAACACCTGTGAGACCGGCGTTGACGTTGCGGGCGGCATCGTCTGCCGTAATGCAGACCAGCAGCTGGGTGTTGTGAGCCTTACGCTCCACTCCAAGCAGCCCAAGCGCTCGGTTATCAGCTTCGATAAGTGCTACATCGAGGTCAACGAGTATCCGCGCGCCGATCACGCGACGATCGTGTGGACCGCGGACGGTCATCGCGAGGAGGTCGCCGCGGGCACCGAGGCTTATGCCCTGTGCTACGAGATGGCTGACCTCGAGCAGGCCGTCGCCGGCGACGATTCCAAGCGTGAGCTTCTGGATTATGCTTCTGATGTGATGGAGCTCATGACCAAGCTCCGCGCCGATTGGGGAGTCGTCTACCCCGAGGAGGAGTAAGCGATGCTTGCGGAAGATAGGCTCAATACGATTGTGTCGATGGTGCAGCGGGCTGGCTCGGTTACTGTGCCAGAGCTTGCCGATACCCTGGGCGTGACGGCGTCCACCATTCGGCGCGACCTGCAGACGCTCGACCGAGCGCACCGCATCGCCAAGGTCCACGGTGGAGCGACGAGTCTTGAGCGCGCGCACGTGACGCGCGACCTAACGCTCAATGAGCGCAGTGACCTCCATAACGACGACAAGGAGCGTATCTGCGCCCGTGCGGCGGCGCTTGTGGAGCCCGAGAGCTTTGTATACATCGACTCGGGCTCGACGACGCTCAAGCTCATCGAGCATCTTCCGCGCCTTGAGAGTGTCACCTATGTGACCGATTCCGTGCTCCATGCTCAGCACCTTGCTTTGCGCGGCATGCGCACCGTGGTGTTAGGTGGCGAGCTCAAGCCCGAGACCGAGGCGCTCGTTGGCCCCGATGCCCTGGCAACCCTAGACCGTTACAACTTCAATTGTGGCTTTTGGGGTTCTAACGGCATTGCCGCCGAGCAGGGCTTCACGGCGCCCGATATCGAGGAAGCACAGGTCAAGCGTATCTCGATGCGCCATACCGCCAAACGCTTTGTAATCTCGGACGCCAGTAAATTTGGCATGGTGGCGCCCGTCAAGTTCGCGGACTTCCGCGACGCAACGATTATCACTGCGGGCGAGGTCCCCGCCAAGTACCGGGCAATGGACAACGTCATCACTGTCTAACAGCGAGACAAGGCCAAAACCACCACGAAGGTGCCTGTCCCCATTGTGGTGGTTAGTAACGAAAACCGAGTAGTTTTCTCAATAGAAAAGCGGCAACGTCCATCACGGGCGTTGCCGCTTTCGTTGTCTGCCGGTTTGTCTAAGTCTGTAACAACTGGACCGTTAAAAGTGGGCTAGGTGTTACAGATTGAGATTTTCCCTTAAGGGGGATTTGAATGTCTCGATCTATAACAGATAGACCGGAAAATGGGTTCTAACTGTTACAGATCGAGACATTTTGGGACCGCGGTTGAACCATTGCGGCAAAACCACCACAAAGGTGCCTGTCCCCATTGTGGTGGTTTAGGGCTCCCAGGGGCAGGGGGCTTCGATGTGGATGTGCTCGCCGGTTACGGGATGCGTGAAGGACACGCTGTGGGCGTGGAGCATGAGGCCACAAGGACGCGGCGTCCCGTACAGGTCGTCGCCCACCAGGGGATGGCGCTCGCTCGCCAGGTGCACGCGAATCTGGTGCTTGCGGCCGGTGAGCAACTCGACATCGATATACGAGCGCGCGGGCAGGCCACGACGGCTCTTAAGACGTTTGAGCACCTTCACGCGAGTTTGAGACGGCTTGCCGCTGGCGCCGACGCGCATCTTTCGGCTGTCGTGACGGTCGCGGGCGATGGGCTTGTCGATGAGCTTCTCGTTCCAGTCGATCTTGCCCTCGGCCAGCGCCAGATAGTGCTTTTCGAAGGCGTGGTCGATGACCATTTGGTCAAAGGCGGGCTGCGTCTGTTTGTCGAGCGAAAACAACACCACGCCGGTGGTGTTGCGGTCCAGGCGGTTGAGCGGCTGCATGTCGGTCGCGGCAAAGCCGTCACCCATCGCCAGCAGCAGGTCGCTGGCGTAGTCGGTGAGCGTGCGCTCGCCGGTGCCGTCGCCGTGGACGATCATGCCGGCGGGCTTGTCGATGGCCATGAGCCAGGCGTCGCAGTAAAGGACTTGAGGTTCTTCGTTCACGTGTAAGCCTTTCGGTTAGCTAATTCCCACAAACATGCAGCCCGAGGTGGCGCCGCGCAGGCGGGCGGCGGGCTTGCGGCCGGCCTGTGCTGCTTCGACGGCACGACGGACGCGGGCGACGGCACGGCCCACCTCATCTGTCTCGAGCAGCGTTCCGTCTACCATGAGACGACGCACGCCGGCATCGAGCAGCTGAGGAACCTGCGGCGTGAGGTCGATGGGGTAGGCGTCGTACAGGCGAGAGCGGCCATGGATGTCGGTGCGTACGGGCATGACCTTGCCGTCGATATTCTTGAGTGACAGCTTGCGGGCGCGCAGGCGGCAGTTAGCGCAATCGTGGATGCAGCCATTGGCCACCTGCAGGATGCAGTGCTCACTCGTCATAACGCGCGGGCGGCCGAACACAGTGATGCCCAGGGCTGCGGGCGCGGCGGTGCCAAGCGAGACGATCTCGTCGAGCGTGATCTCGGGCGAGAGCCAAAACGCACCGGCTCCGCGCTCGGCAAGTGCCTCCATGCAGGGCGTGTTATGCACCGGCAGGCAAGAGCGAATCTCGGCCGTGGCGCCGACATGAGCGGCTACGGCGAGCTCGGAGATATTGCCGACGGCGACGGTGGCTCCGGCATTGATCCAAGGATCGACGCGCTCGTGGTCGACGGCGCGGCAGACCTCGTCGAGTACGGGCACGATACCCTGCTCAAATGCATCGGCAGGGGAGAGTCCGACAGCCTCGAGCGCGTCGGTGGTCATATAGATGCGCGTTGCACCCTCCGCGCGGGCTGCCTCGGCGGCCTCGAGCGAGGTGACGGTGGCGCAGATCTGCGGCTCGTCGCGGTAGTGCTTGGGCATGGGGCGCGTACATTTGTCGAGCACCGGCAACTCGAGCGTTTTTGCGCGCTCCTCGTACGGTGCCAGAATGGCCTCTTCCAGCGCCTTACAAGCGGCGGCGCGCACCTTGTGCACGGCGGAGAAGCCCATGCCGCAGCCCTCATCGAGCGCCACATCAAAGCTCGCGGCCTCAAAGGGAGAGGAGCCCATGCGCCCGACGTGCTCAACCAGATCGGATGCCTCGACGGCGCGGGTCTTGGCGGCCTCGACGGTGAAGCCCGTGGCGGTGGCGGTGAGCGCGGGGTTGTCACAGCAGGTGAGTGTGACAGTAAACGGCTCGCCCAGGCGCGCCACGACGGACACGTCAACAGCTCGGCGGCGCAGCACATCGCGCTTGAGCGCGGCGCCGGCGGCGTCAATGGCGCTCTGGCTTCGAATCACGCGCACGCGGCAGCCCTCGGGCATGCTACGGGGCACGCGGCACTCAATGATGTCACCGGCGGCGGCATCATCGGCGGCAATGGTGGTCAGGAACTGGTCAAACTCGTTATCGTGGCGAAGCTCCAGCAGGTCGCCTTTGCCCACGGGCTCAAACAGCTCAATGCGGGCGATGGCGGCGCGGCGACGGCGGTCGTCGGACTTGAGGCCGCGCACATCGCGGTTGGCCGGGCGGCTGCCCAGCACCGTGCCCACGATCTGGCCGCGGTTGTTGGAACGCTCATAGCTCATCATCTCGTCACCCGAGGTGCCGTCCTGATAGGCGTGCGTAAAGTCGCGGTTGAAGCAGCGCTTGAGCTGGCGCTGGCGGGCGGCTTCCTCGTCCTTGGCAACGGCGGCTCCGGATAGCATGTCGTCAATTTCGTGACGATACACATCAACGATGGAGTACACGTAATCGGGTGCCTTCATGCGGCCCTCGAGCTTGAGCGATGCGGCGCCGGCGTCATACAGACGGCGAACAAGCTGTGAGGTGTTGGTGTCACGCGGGCACAGCGCGCGCTCGCGACCGGCAGGGGAGAGCGCGCGACCGTTCTCGTCGATCAACTCGTAGGGCAGGCGGCAGGGCTGGGCGCACATGCCGCGGTTGGCCGATCGTCCCGCCATGGCAAAGCTCGACAGCAGGCACAGGCCCGAGTAGCAAAAGCAGATGGCGCCATGGCTGAAGACCTCAAGGTCCACATCGGGCGCGGCGTCGTGAATGGCGGCGATTTCGTCGATGGAGAGCTCGCGCGAAAGAGTCACGCGGTCGGCGCCCTGCTCACGGCACCAAAGGGTTCCGCGGTCGTCGTGGATGTTCGCCTGGGTCGAGATATGTGTCTCGATGCCGGGCATGGTGCGCTTGGCCTCAAAGAACAGACCCCAGTCCTGGATAATGAAGGCATCGGCGCCCAGCGTGGAGCAGCGATGAATGAGCTGCAGTGCATCGCCCATCTCGGACTGCTTGATGACGATGTTGACCGTGACGTAGACGCGCGACCCGGCTAGATGCGCGGCGCGGCAGGCTTGCTCAAAGGCCTCGTCGGTAAAGTTGGTTGCCTTGCGGCGGGCGTTGAAGCTGCCCATGCCGCAGTAGATGGCGTCTGCCCCGGCGGCGAGCGCGGCGGCAAAGGGCTCCGGGCCTCCGGCGGGGGCCAAAAGCTCGGGCCTGCGGTTAGTGGTTCGGCTGGCGGTTGCGGTCATATCCTGCCTTTCAAAATGCTCAGATATTCAAAAGTATAGTGGCGTCGCTGCGGTGGGCGACGCCCGCAGCCTAAGCAGGACAAAGTCTTCAGCAGCTTGGACTGGCTGCTCCACATGAGAACCGTTCAGCGGTTCGGGGAAACCGTTGGGCGATAAAATATTCTCGCAAGCTGATAATATTCTTGCATCAAACAGAAACCTTGAGTACTATCCCAATCAAGCGCGGTGTTCAGACCGAACTGTGCCTCCCGGTGTGAACACCGCGCTCACGCTCTCTCAATTGATCGTAAGGAGAAAAACATGAGCAAGACCGTCGTGTCTTCCGATAACGCACCCGCAGCCATCGGCCCGTATTCCCCCGGTATCCAGGCCGGCAACATGGTGTTCCTGTCCGGCCAGCTGGGCATCGATCCCGCGACCGGCAAGATGCCCGAGGGCGTCGAGGCCCAGGCCAAGCAGTCCCTCGCCAACGTCGAGGCCCTGCTGACCGCTGCCGGCGCTACCTTTGCCGATGTCGTCAAGACCACGGTCTACCTGGCCGACATCGCCGACTTCGCCGCCGTGAACGAGATCTACGCCTCCAAGTTTGAGGCCCCGTTCCCCGCGCGCAGCGCCTTCCAGGTTGCCGCCCTTCCGGCTGGCGGTCTGGTCGAGATCGAGGTCGTTGCCGCTCTCTAAGGCGTTGGCCACAACTAAACATGATATGCAAAAAGACCCTGCAGCGCGTGCGAGCTGCAGGGTCTTTTATCAAGTGACGGATCGCTTGTGGAGCCGCACTCCATTTTGCTCGTTAGCCTTCCTTGCGGACTTTTTGCAGGTAGCGGTAGACGCTGGGCTCAGAGATGCCCAGCGCGGCGGCGGCGCAGGCCACGGCGCCCTTGAGCATGAACACCCCGTTACCGTTGAGGTGGCGAATGACGTCCACGCGGTCGCTCTGACCAAGCGACGCTACATCCAGCCCGCGCGCGCTCAGCAACTCGGCAATGCTGCGGTCGATGAGCTCCTGTGTAGACTCCGAAAGGCTTTCGACCTCGATAGGGGCGGGCTCCGTGCGCGTCGGCGCCGCGTCGAAGCACGCCATGAGCTGCTGCGCCATGGCGTTGATGGAGCGCACGGTCGAGAGGTCGGTGTTGACGCAGAGCATACCGACGATCTCATCATTCTCGCGGATAAAGTACGTCGCTGACTCCAACGTCTTGCCGCCGGCACCGCGCCCCTCGTAGCCCGTAATAAACGGCAGGTCGCGATACTTGGCGTCGTGCATGATCTTGAGTGCCAGATCGGTGGCGGGACCGCCGACCTTGCGGCCGCTCACGATGCCGTTGCGAATATCGACGATGGCGTGGTCGGGATCCGAGAAATCGTGCAGCACGATTTCGCTGTTTTTGCCGAGTATCTGCTCCAGAAAATCGACCATCGGCAAAAAGCGACGTACGGTCTCGTTCACGGGCAACTCCTTTGGGTGAAATCGGAAATGTTCATAACAATTTTTTCTCATGGTAACACGCTGCCCATCATCTCGTATATCCGCAGGTACATTGCGTAATGCAGACGAACGGTAGGAATTTAGCGGTAAACGGTTGACCAAAAGAAATGTTAGATGTTATTTTGACCAGACACTTTCCTGACCTGCGGAAATGCGTAATTTCAGCTGAAGAATAGTCTGATAACAAAAAATTATTATTGAGAATGAGAATCATCTTTAATACGATATGCAATGAAGGCACAACCTCAACCCCGCACTGCGTCACAATAGAGCGTCAGATGCGAAAACAACTACTTCGAGGATTGGTGGTCAAATGACCCAGGAGACGGTTACGAACGGCACTGAAGCCCTGTTCACTCGCGAAGGCATGCCTCCCGTTAAGGAAATGATCCCGTGTGCCCTTCAGCACGTACTGGCATCGTTTGCCGGCATCATTACCCCGGCGGTCATCATGGCCGGCGTCTACGGCTTTAATAGCCAGCAGAGTACCGACATCATCCAGGTCGCGCTCATTCTTTCGGCGATCGACACGGCCCTTCAGGCCTTCGCTCCCTTCCGTCGCATCGGCGGCGGCCTGCCCATCGTCATGGGCGTTTCGTTCGCGTTCCTGCCGGCCCTGCAGGCCATGGGTGCCTCGGGCTTTAGCTTTGGTGCGCTGCTGGGTGGCGAGATCGTCGGCGGCGCCGTCGCGGTCCTCTTTGGTCTGGCCTACAGCAAGATCAAGTGGCTGTTCCCGCCCGTCGTGACCGGTACGGTCATCTTCTCCATCGGCGTTTCGCTGTATCCCACGGCCGTCAAGTATATGGCCGGCGGTATGGGTACGCCGCTGTGGGGCACCCCGCAGGCCTGGTGCGTCGCTCTTATCACCTTCGCCGTGGTCTTTGCGCTCGCCAACTTTGGCAAGGGCACGCTCAAGCTGGGATCCGTGTTCTTTGGCATGATCGTTGGCATGATCGTCTCCATCCCCTTTGGCATGATCGACTTCTCCAGCGTCGCCACCGCTCAGGTCTTCGCTCTTCCCAAGCTCATGCCCTACGCGCTCGAGTTTGATCCCGAGGTCTGCATTACCCTCGCCGTCGTGTTCCCCATGGTTGCCATCCAGGTTATCGGTGACGTCTCCGCTGCCTGCCTGGGCTCCATCGACCGTATGCCCACCGAGCGCGAGCTCTCCGGCGCTATCGTGTCCCAGGGCCTCACCTCTATGGTCGGCGGTCTGCTGGGCGGTCTTCCCACCAGCGCCCTTGGCCAGAACGTGGGCATCATCTGCTCCAACAAGGTCGTCAACAAGTGGGTCTTTGTGATCATTGCGGCCGTCTTTGCCATCGCCGGTCTGTTCCCGCAGCTTTCTGCCGTCCTTTCCGCTATCCCGCAGCCCGTCATCGGCGGCGCGACCGTCGGCGTCTTTGGCACCATCACCATGAACGGCGTGCGCATGTTCACCCGCGAGGGCCTCACGCAGCGCACTACCACCATCGTCGGCACCTCCGTCGTCTTTGGCCTGGGTATCTGGATGGCCAGCGGTTGCCTTGCCGGCGAGGGTATGCCCGCCTGGGTGTCCACCGTCATCGGCTCCAATGCCGTAACCCCCACCGCCATCATGGCCATTGTCCTTAACCTGATCCTTCCGCAGACGCCGGTCGTGGCTCAGCACATCGATGCTGCCAAGGACGCTGCCGTGGATCTGGTCTTGCCCGAGAGCAAGAAGTAACCAATTCGGTGCTATTCGTCGGCGGACGCATCGCCTCGTCCGCCGACGCCATGCGGCACCAAGCCGCACTTCAAAGGGTTTGTCCCTTTGGTGAAGCGTTGACGGGAGAGGGCCCGTTTCCGGTGTAGGCCGGCGCTTCGCACTCCGCCATGTCAGAGGTGTCAAACCCCGCCTCTGATGTTGAAGGGAGCATCCATGCTTCTGGTCGCTAACGGTTCCGTCTTTACCCGCAACGCTCAGACCCCGTTTATTCCAAACGGTGCGGTCGCCATTGACGGAGATACGATCGTCGAAGTGGGCCCCGAGCGCGAGCTCAAGGCCAAGTACCCGGATGCCGAGTACGTCGATGCCCAGGGCAACCTCATCATGCCCGGACTCATCAACTGCCACACCCACATCTACTCGGGTCTGGCCCGCGGCCTTGCCATTAAGGGCTGCAACCCCACCAACTTCTTGGAGAATCTCGAGCAGCAGTGGTGGAAGATCGACGACAACCTGACGCTCGACGGCACCAAGGCCAGCGCCTATGCTACGATTTTGGACTCCATCCGTGATGGCGTCACCACGATCTTCGATCACCATGCGAGCTTCTGCGAGATTCCGGGAAGCCTCTTTACCATTAAGGATGCAGCTCAGGAGCTGGGCATGCGTTCGTGCCTGTGCTACGAGGTCTCCGATCGCCGCGGCCAGGAAAAGTGCGACCAGGCCATTGCCGAGAACGCCGAATTTGCCCAGTGGGCCGCCAAGGAGCGTCGCGATAACGACAACCACATGATCGCCGCCATGTTTGGCGGACATGCTACCTTTACGCTTTCGGACGAGACCATGGATAAGATGGCCGAGGCCAACAACGGCCTGACCGGCTTCCACATCCATGTGTGCGAGGGCATGAACGACGTGTGGGACTCCCGCCTCAACCGCGGTGGCGTCAGCCCCGTCGAGCGCCTGCTGCAGCACAACCTGCTGGGTCCCGACACCATGTTGGGCCACTGCATCCACGTGACGCCTGCCGAGATGGATATCGTCAAGGAGTCCGGCACTTGGCTGGTCAACAACCCCGAATCCAATATGGGCAACGCCGTGGGCTGCGCCCCCGTGCTCGAGTTCTTCCGCCGCGGCATCCCCGTGTGCATGGGCACCGACGCCTACACCCACGATATGCTCGAGAGCCTTAAGGTCTTCCTGATTATTCAGCGCCACAACGCCGCCATGCCCAACGTGGGCTGGTGCGAGGCCATGACGATGCTGTTCGAGAACAACGCCAAGATGGCGAGCAAGTACTTCGATCGCAAGCTCGGTGTGCTCGAGGCCGGCGCTGCCGCCGACGTTATCGTTATGGACTACAAGCCCTTTACGCCGCTGAGCGAGGAGAATATCGACGGCCACATGCTCTTTGGCATGATGGGCAAAAACTGCCGCACCACCATCATCAACGGCCGCGTCCTGTACAAGGATCGCGAGTTCGTTGGCATTGATGAGGACAAGATCAACGCGTGGACCATGGCCGAGTCCAAGAAGCTCTGGAGCACGCTCAACGATCGCACCTACTAATTCACAAGTAGATTCGCGCGCGTCGGATGTTTCGCCACATCCGGCGCGCGCATAGGCGGCCTCCGCGGGGTCGCCGGCGCTGTGCTAGCGCTACACCGTATTTGCGCCCGCCGCGCGGTCTCGCCGGGCGTTACAGAGAGGAACTCATTATGAGCGACATCATGAGGCCGATCCCGTTTTCGCAGCTGATGAACTGGATCATCGAGGAGCACAAGACTCAGGGCGCCGTCTTTGGCGTGCGCAAGATGGTCACGACCAACCAGGAGGGCGCGCTTCCCATTTTTGACGAGCGCATCGAGACTCCGTTTGGCCCGGCCGCCGGTCCCAATACGCAGTTGGCCCAGAACATTGTGGCATCCTACGTGGCCGGTTCCCGCTTCTTTGAGCTCAAGACCGTTCAGGTTATGGACGGCGAGGAGCTCTCCAAGTGTGTCAACAAGCCCTGCATTGTGGCGCAGGACGAGTGCTACAACTGCGAGTGGTCGACCGAGCTCGAGGTTCCGCAGGCTTTTGCCGAGTACGTGAAGGCATGGTTTGCCTGCCACCTGATCGCTCGCGAGTACGGCCTGGGCAGCCCGGACGGCTTTGTCTTCAACATGTCCGTGGGTTATGACCTGGAGGGCATCAAGAGCCCCAAGGTCGACGCCTACATCGAGGGCATGAAGGACGCCAGCGGCTCCGACGTCTGGAACGAGTGCCGCGCATGGGCGCTCGCCAACCTGGACAAGTTTGAGCATGTCGACGCCGCGTTTGTCGAGTCCATCCCGGCACGCGTCTCCAACTCCATCACCGAGTCTACCCTGCACGGCTGCCCGCCCGCCGAGATCGAGCGCATCGCGACCTACCTCATCACCGAGAAGGGCCTCAACACCTACATCAAGTGCAACCCCACGCTGCTGGGCTATGAGTTTGCACGTCAGCGCCTCAACGAGCTGGGCTTTGACTACATCGTCTTCGACGATACGCACTTCCGCGAGGACCTGCAGTGGGCCGACGCCGTGCCCATGTTCGAGCGCCTGATTGCCCTGTGCGCCGAGCGCGGCCTGGAGTTTGGCGTCAAGCTCACCAACACCTTCCCCGTCGACGTGACGAGGAACGAGCTGCCTTCCACCGAGATGTACATGTCCGGCCGTTCGCTGTTCTCGCTGACCATCGAGGCTGCCCGTCGCATTACCGAGCAGTTCGATGGCAAGCTGCGCATCAGCTACTCCGGCGGTGCTACGGTCTACAACATCCGCGCCCTGTACGATGCCGGCATTTGGCCCGTCACCCTGGCGACCGACGTGCTCAAGCCTGGTGGCTACGAGCGCTTTAGCCAGATGGCCGGCGAGTTTACCGACCTGGATGGCAAGCCGTTTGCGGGCGTCTCTCTCGAGGCCGTGGCTGCGATCCAGACCGACTCGCTCACCAATCCGCTCTACAAGAAGCCGTTGCGCCCGCTGCCCGACCGCAAGGTCGCCGGCAAGAGCCCGCTTTCCGACTGCTTTACCACGCCGTGCCGCACGAGCTGCCCCATCCAGCAGGATATCCCTGCCTATCTGGCGGCTGTTGACGAGGGCCGCTACGAGGACGCGCTCAACATCATCATCGAGCGCAACGCCCTGCCGTTTATCACCGGCACCATCTGCCCGCATCCCTGCGGCCGTGCTTGCGAGCGTGCGTTCTACGAGCCCGAGGGTGCCCAGATCCGCGCCAGCAAGCTCAAGGCCGCCCGCGAGGCCATGACTGCCGTGCTGCCCAAGCTGCGCGCCCAGGCTATCGCCAACGACGGCGAGCGCAACGTTGCCGTTATCGGCGGCGGCCCGGCCGGCCTGGCGACGGCGTTCTTCCTGACGCGCGCCGGCGTGCCCGTCACTATCTTCGAGGCCCGCGACTCGCTCGGCGGCGTGGTCCGTCACGTGATTCCCGAGTTCCGTATCGCGAGCGACGATATCTCCCACGATGCCGAGCTCTGTCTGGCCTTTGGCGCCAAGGTGCAGCTCAACGCCCGCGTGGAGTCCATTGACGAGCTCAAGGCTCAGGGCTTTACCGACGTGGTCGTGGCCACCGGTGCCTGGATGCCCGGCTCTGCAGGCTTGGGCGAGGGCGCCGAGCTCGACGTGCTGGAGTTCCTCGAGGCCGCCAAGAAGGGCGAGAAGCTCGAGCTGGGCGAGGACGTCGTGGTCATCGGCGCCGGCAATACCGCTATGGACGCGGCCCGCGTGGCCAAGCGCCTGACTGGCGTGAAGAACGTGCGCCTGGTGTATCGCCGCACCAAGAAGCAGATGCCCGCCGACGAGGAAGAGCTCGATCTTGCTCTTGCCGACGGCGTTGAGTTCTGTGAGCTGCTGGCGCCCAAGGCGCTCAACGGCGCCGTGCTGACCTGCGACGTCATGGAGCTTGGCGAGCCGGACGCAAGCGGCCGTCGCAGCCCCGTCGCCACGGGCGAGACCGTCGAGCTGCCCGCCACCACGGTGATCTGTGCCGTGGGCGAGGGCATCGATGCCAGCCTGTACGACGCCGCGGGCGTCGAGCACGACCGTCGCGGCCGCCTTGCCGCCACCTCCACCGGCGTTGAGGGCGTCTGGGCTGCAGGTGACTGCCGTCGCGGTCCGGCCACCGTGGTCGAGGCTATCGCCGATGCCGCCGAGGTCGCCCGTGCCATCGCTGGCGTGGACTTTAACAAGTACGCCGACCAGAATGCTCAGGTCGGTCGCGAGGACGCCTGCTACGAGCGCAAGGGGTCGCTGTGCCGCGACAAGCGCAATTGCACCAAGACCCGCTGCCTGGGCTGCGGCTCGGTGTGCGAGGTCTGCTGCGACGTGTGCCCCAACCGCGCCAACGTGGCAATTAAGGTGCCGGGCCTGGCCAAGCATCAGGTCGTCCATGTCGACGGCATGTGCAACGAGTGCGGCAACTGCGCCGTGTTCTGCCCCTACCAGGAGGGTCGTCCCTACAAGGACAAGCTCACCCTGTTCTGGAGCGATCAGGACATGGAGAACTCCGAGAACGAGGGCTTCCTGGCCGTGGACGAGGACCACTTTAAGGTTCGCGTCGCCGGCACGGTCCGCACCGTCTCGGTCGATGCCGTCAACACCGGTCTGCCCGAGGCCGTCCGCCTGACCATCAAGGCCGTGCGCGACAGCTATCCGTATCTCCTTAAGAAATAGGCGAGTCTCTTATGGCCAAATCCATTCAACATAACGTGGCCTACGTTGCCTGCGGAAGCGGTTGCGCCTCCGCAGGCGGCGACGCCCGCTGCAGCGAAGGCTGCATTGGCTGTGGCGCCTGTGTCGCGGCCTGCCCCCACGGTGCCATTGCGCTGGTCGATGGCATCGCCCGCGTGGACCGCTCCAGGTGCACGGGCTGTGGCCTGTGCGGCATGGCGTGCCCGCAGCGCGTGATTGCCTTCGTTCCCGGCTACCAGAACATCCTGGTGCGCTGCAACAACACCGACAAGGGCGCCATTGCGCGCAAGATCTGCGACACGAGCTGCATCGGTTGCGGCATGTGCGCCAAAAAGTGCCCTGCCGGCGCTATCCGCATCGAGGACAACTGCGCCCATATTGATGGCGCGGATTGTCTGTCGTGCGGCATGTGCGCCGTCGTCTGCCCGCATGGCGCCATCCACGACCGCACCGGCATAGCCGCCGGCGTGTAGAAGGGAATCACCATGGCACAGGAATTCACTTTTACCGTTAACGGCGTCGAGCGCACGACGACCCAAAACAAACCGTTGCTGCGCTACCTGCGCGACGACCTGCACATTCACTCCGCCAAGGACGGCTGCTCCGAGGGCGCGTGCGGTACCTGCACCATCCACGTGGACGGTGCGGCCGTCAAGGCGTGCGTGCTGACCACCGCCCTTGCCGCCGGCCGCAACATCGTGACCGTCGAGGGCCTGCCCGAGGACGTGCGCGAGGCCTTTGTGTACGCCTTTGGCGCCGTGGGTGCCGTGCAGTGCGGTTTTTGCATCCCCGGCATGGTCATGGCGGGTGCCGCGCTCATAGCCGAGGATCCCGAGCCCACCGAGGAGCAGATCAAGTACGCCATCCGCGGTAACGTCTGCCGCTGCACCGGCTACAAGAAGATCATCGAGGGCATTTCGCTGGCAGCTGCGGTGCTCCGCGGCGAAAAGCAGATCGACGAGGACCTGGAGCGCGGCGACGACTACGGCGTGGGCAAGCGCGCCTTCCGTATCGACGTGCGCAAGAAGGTGCTCGGCGAGGGCAAGTATCCCGATGACATCGACGAGCTCGATCAGCCGGGTCTGACCTACGCCAGCGCCGTGCGCTCCAAGTATCCGCGCGCCCGCGTGCTCTCCATCGATACCTCCAAGGCCGAGGCCCTGCCCGGCGTGGTGGGGATCCTGCGCGCCGAGGACGTGCCGGTCAACCAGGTCGGCCACCTTATCCAGGACTGGGACGTCATGATCGCCCAGGGCGATATCACCCGCTGCGTGGGTGACGCCATCGTGCTGGTGGTTGCCGAGGACGAGGCGACGCTCGAGAAGGCCAAGAAGCTCGTAAAGATCGATTACGAGCCGCTGAAGCCCGTGCGCAACATTGTCGAGGCCAGGGCTGCCGACGCCCCGCGTCTGCACGACAGCTTCTTTGCCTTTGGCAACACGGTGGAGCTCAAGGACAACGTGTGCCAGAGCCGCCATGTGACGCGCGGCGACGCCGCCAAGGCGCTGGCAGAGAGCGCGTTCACCGTGACGCAGCGCTTTACCACGCCCTTTACCGAGCATGCCTTCTTGGAGCCCGAGTGCGCCGTTGCCTTCCCGTACAAGAACGGCGTCAAGGTGCAGTCGACCGACCAGGGTGCCTACGACACACGCAAAGAGTGCGCCCACATGTTTGGCTGGGACAACGAGCCCGAGCGCGTGGTCGTCGAGACCATGCTCGTGGGTGGCGGCTTTGGCGGCAAGGAGGACGTGTCCATCCAGCACTTGGCCGCGCTCGCCGCCTATAAGTTCCAGCGTCCTGTGAAGTGCAAGCTCACACGTGCCGAGTCGCTCGCTTTCCATCCCAAGCGCCACGCCATGGACGGCACCTTTACGCTGGGCTGCGACGCCGAGGGCAACTTTACCGGCCTGGACTGCGAGATCAACTTTGACACCGGCGCCTACGCGTCGCTGTGCGGCCCGGTGCTCGAGCGCGCCTGCACGCATGCCGTCGGCCCCTACAAGTACCAGAACACCGACATTCGCGGCTTTGGCTACTACACCAACAACCCGCCCGCCGGCGCGTACCGCGGCTTTGGCGTTTGCCAGTCCGAGTTTGCGCTCGAGAGCTTGATCGACTTGCTGGCAGAGAAGGTCGGCCTGGACCCGTGGGAGATTCGTTACAGAAACGCCATCGAGCCGGGCGAGGTTTTGCCCAACGGCCAGATTGCCGATTGCTCCACGGCGCTTAAGGAGACGCTGCTCGAGGTCAAGGATGCCTACTATGCGCATCCCGGACACGCCGGTATCGCCTGCGCCATGAAGAACGCCGGCGTGGGCGTGGGCCTGCCCGATGCCGGCCGCTGCAAGATTCGCGTCGAGGATGGCGTGGCCGTGGTCTATGCCGCCACGTCCGACATCGGCCAGGGCTGCAACACCGTCTTTTTGCAGGACGTTGCCGAGGCGTGCGGTCTGCCGCTGAGCTGCATCGCCAACGGCGAGTGCTCTACCGAGAACGCTCCCGACTCCGGCACCACGTCTGGCTCGCGTCAGACGGTCGTGACCGGCGAGGCCGTGCGCGGCGCCGCCTTCCTGCTGCGCGATGCCATGCTTGGCATCGAGGCCGGCAAGCCTGCGCCCGATGCTCCTGTGAACGCCCATGGTGATGGCGTCAAGATCGAGTACGACGACGGTCGCGCCTATCAGCTGCGCACACAGGAGCTCGTCGCCGGCCAGGGTATGCATCCTCAGGATCCCGCGACCGCCATCAAGGCGCTCGAGGGATGCGAGTTTGGCTACGTGTACCTGGAGCCGACCGACAAGCTGGGCGCCGACGTTCCCAACCCCAAGAGCCACATCTGCTACGGTTTTGCCACGCATGTGGTCATTTTGGATGACGACGGTCGCGTGAGCGAGATCTATGCCGCGCACGATTCCGGCAAGGTGGTCAACCCCATCTCCATCCAGGGTCAGATCGAAGGCGGCGTGCTCATGGGTATGGGCTATGCGCTTACCGAGGATTGGCCGCTCAAGGACTGCGTGCTCCAGGCAAGGTACGGCACGCTCGGGCTGTTCCGTGCGCCCGAGATTCCGGATATCCACGCCATCTACGTGGAGAAGGACGAGCTACTGCCCGTGGCATACGGCGGCAAGGGCATCGGCGAGATCGCAACGATCCCCACAGCGCCCGCCGTACAGAATGCCTATCGCGCATTTGACGGCAAGCTGCGTCCGGATCTGCCCATGGTGGATACGCCGTACAGCCGCGCCCGTCACCGCGGGTAGGGTAGAGCGCGGATGGCATTTCTGACGGGCTGTTCGCGCTCACCATCAACTGCATATGCTGTGCCTTTGGCCCCGGCTCCATCGCGAGCCGGGGCCTTTTGTTTGGAGCGGAAACTGTGTCCCGGAATAGGCGCTCAGAATGGGATGCGCTTTCCCCTTGGAGCCCTCGGCGGAGATTGCATCCCAGAATCCGCGCCTGGAATGGGACACACGATTGTCCGTGCCCGCATCCCACCATATTCGGGATGCGGGTTTCTGCGCTTTTGTGCATCAGGCAAGCAGCTGCTTTTGGCGGCTCTCCCGGGCTGCGCATCGCTTGTGATGTCGATGCGACCGACCAGAGAGTCGGCGCATTGGTCAATCGCATTACAAAAGACAGGTTTATTGAGATTGGTGAACTGACGGCCATGGCCCATACCATTGTGGTTGCCTAGATTGAAAGCTGAGATGGAAAGTGCTTTCGGACAGGAGGGCAATATCAAGCCCCACGTTCCCTGTGGGAAGTGGGGCTTTCAAGGGCTGCTAGTTAATAGTTATTAGAGGTAGCCGTTCAGCCAATCGGGCATATTGGGATCGTCAATGCTCCACGAATCTTCTTCATGCTCGCTTTCTTCCCAGTTGCTTTCGTCCCCATCGAAGAACTTGCGCCTATTACACTTGTATTTGACAACCGTGTCGCCCTCACGGCGGTATTCATTCCAGTAGTAGTTTTGCTTTCCGTATCCGTTCCATTCTTGAGTTCTGTATATGACCATGGTGTCTCCTTTTCGTTTGCGTACGCGGGGCGCACGGTGTATCAGATTTGACTACTGGGCTATGACTTGCGCAATGTGAGTTTTTTGGCGTTAATGCTCGCAAGTTCGTCGGAAGTAAAAACAAACGGGACAACCGCTTCATCCCATTCGATATTTGAGAAGGTATAACCGGCGCGCGTTACTTTGACTGTTTCTTTCCCAAAGAGTTTGCCGACTTCTGTGAGCTTGTAACCCCAGGGCTCTTTTGTCATCATTCCGCTGGAGACGAGACGCTTGTTAACTGCCTGATTCGAAAGAAGCAAGTCATGTCCGAGTCCCGTTGCAGTCTTCTTGACTCCGGTAAGGTTGACCACTGGCAAGGAGGCCTTTTCTGCTGCCTTAGCAATCGTGGCAACACCTTTGTCTGCGCCGTTGCAAATAGTTTTGAATTTAGGCGTATGGCCCGTTTTCGCGGCAATCGTAATGCTAACGATTGAACTGATTGCCACAAATACACCGATGCCAATCTGGACTTTGTGCTGCTCGAGCCACACGAGGCCTTTGTTCTTTGCGGGCAGATCAGTGTTTTCCGACTCCAATTTCTGTACACCTCATTTCTTGATTGATTTTGCAAGTTGATATGCAAGAGAGCCCAATGCCGGAATCAATGCCGATGAAGCGGGGATTAGGGCGGCGGTGAGAGCGGTTGCTCCAACTATGGCGCTCTGCTTAGTAGCTGCCTCTTGTTGTGTCCCCTTCTTATCCCCTTCTTTAAGGGCATTTTGCATCTTCTCTAGTTTGGGTGCTACTGGTTGGTCAACGAATAGCTGAATTATTTTTGCCAGATCCTCGTTTCCGCTGACGGCGATTTCGTTGTTGAATACCGCCCTGATGGCGAGATAGTGCATCTTCGTCATCTGCGTTTTACCCGTCTCAAGGCTGCTGACGGTTTGCTTTGTTATGCCTAGTTCGTTCGCAAGCCGTTCGCCACTCCAGCCCGCCGCCTTGCGAATGGTTGACAGGTGAGCTTGGAGCCTGCTGACTAGTTCATCATCCGTTGAAGTCATTTCTGCCTCACATATAGTAAAGAATCCTTATTACTGTCAGATATTATATACCCAGTCAGAAATTTAGCAATTACTAAGTGAGTCTTAGTTTATTCGGCTGGCTCCTGAATCTCCTCAGTTTTAAACTGAATTGAAAACGATACCGACGCCGGTGTCTTGTTCTCATGTTTTAAAGGTATGGGCAGGTATTGTTCGACAGACGATGGCCTCGATGCCGATTTCATGCATCCCCTCAGGGGTCATCCGTCCAGGAACCTGTTTTCCATCGTTGCGTGGTCAGCGAGACGTGCAAGGAGCACATCGACCGTATGGGCGGCTGTTATTTCTGCACAGTTGAGAGGGCATCTTGGAAGACGTGTCCATGGCGATTTTGGGAGACGCTAACCGCTTGGATTATAGTGGACGGTCGGTCTTAGAGGCCTATGGGTGGGAGATGTTGTTTCACTTGCCAACGACCGGCCGGGGTCTGGCTTAACCGACGTGGAACGTGATTGCACCATCTGGTAGCAAGTCGAGTTGCAGATGAGTACACCCGATCGTGTGGAATAAGGCTTCAGGAGCGCTCCGCCTGTTTACACCCCCGCAATCCCGCGCGCGGCACTCAGCAGCTCATACTCCCTCTGGCTCCACTGGTGCAGCTTGGCAGCCTCGACGGCATCACGACACAAGTCCAAAAACACCTCGGCGCCCTCGCAGAAGCACTCACGGGCAAAGTCACCCGAGCCGCTTGCGACGCACGAGCCGTCGGCAAAGAGCTTCCAGCTGGACGACTCGCGCGAGTCGTCTCCGAGCAGCTTGATCTGTAGCACGTGCGGGTCGCCGGCAACGCAGAGCTCTTCCTCGAGCACCTGCACGGTAAAGCGCATCTGGTGGGAGAGGCTGCTCTTGACCATGGCCGAGGCATAGCCGTTCGGCTTGTCCAGAAGATGCATTCGTTTTGGCTTGGCTACCAGGTTGTGGAAGTTGCGCTCACTGCGCACGGAGAAATTGTCCATACGGACTCCTTTCATCGATGTTGGCAGGGCCACCGTGCCTCTTGGCCGGTTGGCGTCGGGATCGTGGAGCCAACTCTCTACCCCGACTCTGGATAAAACGCGCCCGCTCCTTGCTGGCACGATGGAGTCTATCAGCGCGCGCGGACACAAATCAAGCGCCGCCTGCGAAATGATGTGCAGACGGCGCTTGATTTCGCCGGCTGCTGTTAGGCTTAAATCCGAAAAAGTGTCGAAATATCCCGTGTAAAAGTACGGAAAAGTGTCGTAATACACACTTCAAAATCTCGAAAAAGTGTCGAAATGAGCATCTAGCAACCACGGAAAAGTGTATCCTAGTGCTAAAACAGCACGTAATAAGGGGTGCGCTTATGCTACAGAGAAAAGCGAAAGCACAGTTTGAATCTTGGCTTGCCTCGTCGCCTAACAAGGCTCTTTTGGTCAAGGGCGCCCGACAGGTAGGAAAGTCATATTTGGTCAACGTCTTTGCAAATGAATCGTTCGAAAATGTCGTGACGTTCGACCTTATCGCCGACGCGTCCGTGCGCGATTCGTTTTTGGCGGCGAAAAGTGCGGATGATCTGCTTATGCGTATGTCTATTGCTGCAACGCAGCCGATGGTTGCGAACAAGACCGTTGTGGTTATCGACGAGGTGCAGCGATGCCCCAACGTGGTGACGTTTATCAAATATCTGGTCCAGCGCGGCGACTTTCGATACATCCTTACCGGATCGCTCCTTGGCGTTGAGCTCGAGGGCATCGATTCCCTGCCGGTGGGGTATGTCGAGCAGGTCCAGATGTACCCGCTCGACTTTGAGGAGTTTTGCTGGGCAAATGGCGTTGGTGCCAGCGTGTTTGACATGCTCAGGGGCTGTCTAAAGAATGAGGGGGAGCTTCCCGGCTATCTGTATGACCGCTTGCTCGATCTGTTCCATCAGTATGTGGTGGTGGGAGGCATGCCCGACGCGGTCAATTCCTTCTTGGCGACGCGCAATGTCGACGAGGTTCGAAACATCCACCGCGATCTTCACGCCCTGTATCGCGATGACATCGCAAAGTACGCTCCGCCCGAGCTGCGCTTGGTTATTCGCGATATCTATGATCTGATTCCCAGCGAGGCCGGTTCCAAAAACAAGCGATTCAAACTGTCATCGATTAACGGTGTCAAACGTTTTTCGCAGGTGACAGATCATTTCCTCTGGCTATCGGAGGCGGGTGTCGCGCTTCCTGTGTATAACGTAACGGCGCCCGTGGCACCCCTTTTATTGGGGGAGCAACGAAATCTGTTTAAGCTGTTTTACTTGGACACCGGAATGCTTATGTCGTCGTATTCCAAAAGGGTCGCCCAAGGCGTTTTTGATGGGGAGGCAGAAGGCCCCTTTGGCATGAATATGGGGGCGGCATTCGAGGGCTTCGTTGCCCAAGAGCTCAAAGCCCACGGATTTAGATTGCGCTACTTTACGTCCAAAAAGGTCGGTGAGCTCGATTTTGTGGAAGAGACGTTCGATGGGGAAGTGCTCGCCATCGAGGTCAAATCGGGCAAGAGTTTTAAGTCCCACGCGGCGCTCGATAACGCACTGGCAACGAAGGGCTACGGAATCGATCGCGCCCTGGTACTTGCGGAATGTAATCTTCACCGCGATGGTGACGTGCTGTATCTGCCCATCTTTATGGCAGGGCTTTTGGAGCCGTAACGTGCCGCCGACTCTTCCGACCCTCCCTTAGCCCTCGCTACTCGTCGTCCCCGTCGTTGGGGTCGCCCTTGAGGGTGTTGATGTCCAGATACTCGTTATCGTCCTCTTTTTGCTGGGTCTCCGACTCCGCTTGGGTGGGGCCGGAGAACAGCCGGAATCCCTCAAACGCAATGACACCGAGCAGGGCAATGACAATGGCGATAAAGGCAACCTTGACTGCCTGCGGAAATTCCGAGAAACGCAGCGCCTTTTCCTCGGCGTAATAATCGGCGAAGCGTTCTTCGCCTGTGCTTTTGGTATACACCGGCGCGGACGCGGCCTCCGGGTCATATTCCGGTGCAGGCGTGGCAGCGTACGGATCGTTGAGATAATCGCTCGATGCGGTGCCATAATCCTCGGTCTCGATGCGACCGTTGCCAGCATAGCCATCGGAATAATCGGAAAATGCCGTACCGCTCTCATAGTCCGCGGCACTCGTGTTGGCGGCAAAAAGCGGGTTAACTGGAACGTCGAGCGCCGGCATGCCGGTAGAGGTCTCATCCAGATCGGTTGCAGCCCAGGAATCGTAGGCAACCTGATGGGCAACGGGCTCATCGAGCCTTGTGACCGGAGGCTTGCGTGCCGCAGGAACAGGCAACTGCTGGGCGCTGTACATAACGGTGCTGTCGGCCGATTTGCCCTGCGTCGCTGCAGCGAGAAATGCCGCCGTTTCGGACGGGTCGCTTGCGGGGCGGGGAGCGGGCGTGGTCGCCGAAGTGAGTGCGGGCGTCGAAACAGGCGACTGCGCAGGAGTCGGCGCAGATGCGGGCTTAGGCGCAAGTGCGGGATTGAGGCTTGACGGACGAGCCCCGCCGCCCATGAGTTCGTCGGCGGTCCACGGGCGATCATTCATCACGTCGTCAAGGCTCAACGAAAACAGGTCGTCTTCACCCTCATCGAACATGCGGTGCACATGTCCACCAATTGCCGGAATCAATCCGCGACCGGTGCATGATGCCTTGCTCAACGCCATTCTGTTCCACCCTTTCGAAATACTAATGACATCGATTATATGGAACTTCCCAAGCGGCTCGGTCTTGGATTCGTGCTTTCCAGAACTCGCGCCCAAAAGGGGAGGGGCAATCCAGGCGAGTGCCTACTTGTCGCCTGTTGCCGCCTTGGCCTCATTGAGGTAGCTATAGAAGCTGTACTTGGAGATGCCAAAGAACTCGCAGGCGCGTTCGCTCGACTTGGAAATGAGGAAGGCGCCGCGACGGTCGAGGTAGCCAATGGCACGAATGCGCTCGTCTTTGGTCATGAGTGCCGCGGGCTTGCCCACAAACTGTTCGCACTCGTGCAGCAGGTCCTCGAGCAGGTCGCCGATGTTCTTGGTAATGGGCTCGGGCTCGGTGTAGCCCGTGCCGCCGGTGCCGGTAAAGGCGTCGAGCGAACGCTCAAAAGCTTTCATAAGCGTAATGTCAAAGTTAATGCCCAAAATGCCGACGGGCTTGCCCTCGTCGTTGCGGATAAAGATGGTCGAGGACTTGAGCAGCTTGCCATCGGCGGTTTTGGTGAGGTATGGCTCGCGGTCGTGCACGTCGGTGGTGCCCTCGTGCATGGACTCAAACACAATATGGCTGGGGCCGTCACCCAGTTTGCGCCCGCTGACGTGGCCGTTTTCGATCACTACGATGGAGTGGTCCACATCCTCGGTCTCGAGGTCGTGGACGACGATTTCGCAGTTGGGGCCAAATTGGAGCGCCAGGCCGTGTGCAAGGCGCTTATAAAACTCAATCTGTGCGGGGGTCATAGGTGCCTTCCTAAAAATTAGTTTGGGCACACTTTGCCATAAACCACACTTGTTCGCAAATAACGAAAGCGTCGCTGCGTTATGTGACCGTTCGGCGGCGAAAAGGTACCGATTACGGCAACAAACAATTTGTTAGGTTTACCAATCAAAAAGTGTGATAGAACAGTGCTAACAAACTTTTTGTTTGGCATCCACATAAAAGTTCAGTCGCATGAATGGGAATGGGCTGAAACGCGTATGCGGGGGCCGGCAAGAGAGGACTTAAGGAGTTCACCGTATGGCCGATAAGATCCAGTGGGCGGGCAACACGATGCCCAAGAGCGATGACAAGCACTTGGGAATCATGAGCCTCGACCACGTGAAGAAGGCCCGCGCCTTCCACCAGTCGTTCCCTCAGTACACCGTCACTCCGCTTGCCCGCCTGGATGGTCAGGCTGCGCGCCTGGGCCTTTCCAACCTGTGCGTTAAGGACGAGAGCTATCGCTTTGGCCTCAACGCCTTTAAGGTCCTGGGCGGCTCGTTTGCCATGGCCAACTACATTGCCGACGAGACCGGCAAGGACGTTGCCGAGTGCACCTTCGATTACCTGACCTCCGATCAGCTTGCCAAGGACTTTGGCCAGGCCACCTTCTTTACTGCCACCGACGGCAACCATGGCCGCGGCGTGGCATGGGCTGCCAACAAGCTGGGCCAGAAGGCCGTCGTGCACATGCCCAAGGGTTCCACCAAGCCCCGCTTTGATAACATCGCCGCCGAGGGCGCCACGGTGACCATCGAAGAGGTCAACTACGACGAGTGCGTGCGCATGGCCGCCGCCGAGGCCGACGCCTGCGAGCGCGGCGTCATCGTTCAGGATACCGCCTGGGAGGGCTACGAGAAGATCCCGTCCTGGATCATGGAGGGCTACGGCACCATGGCTTCCGAGGCTGCCGAGCAGCTGCGCGAGATGGCCATCAACCGCCCGACGCACGTCTTTGTCCAGGCTGGCGTGGGCTCGCTCGCCGGCGCCGTGGTGGGCTACTTCACCAACCTGTATCCCGATAACCCGCCCACCTTCGTCGTGGTCGAGTGCGCGCCTGCCGCCTGCCTGTACAAGGGCGCTGCCGCCGGCGACGGCGATCCGCGCATCGTGGACGGCGACATGCCCTCCATCATGGCCGGCCTGTGCTGCGGCGAGCCCAACATCCTGGGCTGGGATATCCTGCGCAACCACACCACCGCCTTCGTGTCCTGCCCCGACTGGGTCACCGCTCGCGGCATGCGCACTCTGGGCGCTCCCGAGAAGGGCGACCCGCGCGTCATCTCTGGCGAGTCCGGCGCTGTGACCACCGGTCTGGTCGAGACTCTCATGCTCGATCCCGAGTACGCCGAGCTCAAGGAACTCATCGGCCTGGACAAGACGAGCTCCGTGCTCTGCTTCTCCACCGAGGGCGACACCGATCCGGATCAGTACCGTCGCATCGTCTGGGAGGGCGAGTATCCGACTTGCTAGCGGGTCTGACCTGTCCGGAGGCAGCCGGAGGGCTTTACTCCCTGCTCGGACAGTCCTGCTCGCACGGAGAGCACATTAAGTGCTCTCCGGCTCGTGCGGAACTCGCGACGGAGCAAAGTCCTCCGTCCGCCTCCTATGGTTACTTGCTTGTGGGGTGCTCAACCTCACGCCGCTTGGCACAAGTGATCTATCTGAAATATCTACCTGTAGGTAAACCCTTGTAGAAAGGTTGACTGTTATGACTAAAGAACTCGATTTTGATGCCATTAAGGCTGCGGCTGAGTCTCATCGTGCTGATATGACTCGCTTCCTGCGCGCTATGATCTCTCACCCCTCTGAGTCCTGCGAGGAGGGTGAGGTTGTTGCCTGCATCAAGGCCGAGATGGAGAGCCTTGGCTATGACGAGGTCAAAGTCGACGGCCTGGGCAACGTCATGGGCTTTATGGGCGAGGGCGACAAGATCATCGCCATCGACTCTCACATCGACACCGTCGGCATCGGCAACATCGAGAACTGGGATGCCGATCCCTATGAAGGCTACGAGACCGATGAGATCATCTACGGCCGCGGCGGCTCCGACCAGGAGGGCGGCATGGCTTCTGCTACCTATGCTGCCAAGATGATGAAGGACATGGGCCTTATCCCCGAGGGCTATAAGATCATGGTCGTCGGCACCGTCCAGGAAGAGGACTGCGACGGCATGTGCTGGCAGTACATCTACAACAAGGACGGCATTAAGCCCGAGTTCGTCATTTCCACCGAGCCCACCGACGGCGGCATCTATCGCGGTCACCGCGGCCGCATGGAGATCCGCGTCGACGTTCACGGCACCTCCTGCCACGGCTCCGCTCCCGACCGCGGCGACAACGCCATCTACAAGATGGCCGACATCATCGCCGACGTCCGCGCCCTCAACAACAACGGCTGCGACGAGTCGACCGACATCAAGGGCCTCGTCAAGATGCTCGACCCCAAGTACAACCCCGAGCACTTCGAGGACGCCCGCTTCCTGGGCCGCGGCACCTGCACCGTCAGCCAGATCTTCTACACCAGCCCCAGCCGCTGCGCTGTCGCTGACTCCTGCGCCATCTCCATCGACCGTCGCATGACCGCCGGCGAGACCTGGGAGTCCTGCCTGGACGAGATTCGCAACCTGCCGGCCGCCAAGAAGTACGGCGACGACGTGAAGGTCTCCATGTACATGTACGACCGTCCGTCCTGGACCGGCGAGGTCTACGAGACCGAGGCTTACTTCCCCACGTGGATCAACAAGGAGACCGCTCCGCACGTCAAGGCCCTCGTCGACGCCCACAAGGCCATGTTCGGTGACGAGCGCATCGGCTGCGAGCCCAGCATGGACAAGCGCACCGGTCGTCCGCTGTGCGACAAGTGGACCTTCTCCACGAACTGCGTTTCCATCCAGGGCCGCTACGGCATCCCCTGCGTTGGCTTTGGCCCGGGTGCCGAGTCTCAGGCTCACGCTCCCAACGAGGTCACCTACAAGGACGACCTGGTCACCGCTGCCGCCATGTATGTGGCTGCCCTGAACCTCTACGATCCGAGCCAGGCCGATGGCGACGCCACCGTGTTCCGCGCCGGTCTGACCAACAACAAGATCGATTAGTCCCATTCCTCGATCTTGTTGAGCCGGGGGCCGCTCGTGTCCCCGGCGCCCCCTGTTGACTTGGGGCCCGCGGTCGTTATCTCCCATGCTTCCTCAACGGTAGCGGGTCCTCGTCATAGCGCTCTGCATGTTCTGGCCACACGCACATGCCGGGGCACATCTACTCATTGCGATCGTTTCACCTTTAGAAAGGACATTTACATGGACGCTAAGTTTACCGAGCTCGTCGAGCAGCTGAACGGCCTCGATTTTAAGGGCATGTACGGCAGCGACTTCCTGCACACCTGGGACAAGACCACCGATGAGCTCAAGGCACTCTACATCGTCGCCGACGCCCTGCGCGAGCTGCGCGAGAACAACGTTTCGTCCAAGATCTTCGATTCGGGTCTGGCCGTCTCGCTGTTCCGTGACAACTCCACCCGTACGCGCTTCTCCTTCTCTAAGGCAGCCAACCTGCTCGGCCTTGAGCTGCAGGACCTGGACGAGAAGAAGTCCCAGATCGCTCACGGCGAGACCGTTCGCGAGACCGCTACCATGATCTCCTTCATGGCCGACGTCATCGGCATCCGCGACGACATGTACATCGGCAAGGGCGACGCCTACATGGCCGAGGTCTCCGAGTCCGTGCAGCAGGCCTACGAGGACGGCGTTCTGGATCACCGTCCCACGCTCATCTCCCTGCAGTCCGACTCCGATCACCCCACGCAGTCCTCTGCCGACATGCTCTACCTCATCAACGAGTTTGGCGGCCTCGAGAACCTCAAGGGCAAGAAGGTTGCCGTCACCTGGGCCTACTCGCCCTCTTACGGCAAGCCGCTGTCCTGCCCGCAGTCGCTGATCAGCCTGCTGCCCCGCTTTGGCATGGACGTCACCCTGGCCCACCCCGAGGGCTACGACCTCATGCCCGAGGTCGTCGAGCGCGCTAAGGGCTACGCCGCCGAGTCCGGCACCACCTTTAAGCAGGTCAACACCATGGCCGAGGCCTTCGAGGGCGCCGACATCGTGATCCCCAAGAGCTGGGCTCCGTTTGCCGCCATGGAGAAGCGCACCAACCTGTACGCCGAGGGCGACGACGCCGGCATCGCTGCGCTCGAGAAGGAGCTGCTCGCTCAGAACGCTACGCATCAGGATTGGTGCTCCACGACCGAGCTCATGGAGAAGACCGCCAACGGCCAGGACACCATCTTTATGCATCCGCTGCCCGCCGACATCTCCGGTGTCTCCTGCGAGCACGGCGAGGTCAACGCCGACGTCTTTGACATGCACCGTGTGGGCATGTACAAGGAGGCCAGCTACAAGCCGTACGCCATCGCAGCCATGATGTTCCTGCAGAAGGTTGCCGATCCCGCCGCTACCCTCAAGGCCCTCGACGAGCGCAACACCGCCCGTTGGTTCCAGGCCTAAAGCTGGGCTGAGGTAAGCCATGTAAAAGGGGCGCTCTGCCAACCGGCGGGGTGCCCCCTTTTTGCATCGTGGGCGTGCGGGATAAGCGCTTTCGATGTAGGTGTCCCACGGCACGAGTTATGGGTACGATGGCTTCAGGGGAGGTATCACCATGAAACTCGGTTGCGTGATTATGGCCTCGGGCGAGGGCAAGCGGTTTGGCTCTAACAAGATGCTCGCCGATATCTATGGCGAGCCGCTGATTGCCCGGACCATCGATTCGGTTCCCCGGGGCTTTGACGTCGTGGTTTCGACGCGTTGGCCCGAGGTCGCTCAGATTTGCGAGGACAAGCATTGCCCGTGCGTGCTGCACGATGGCGAGCTGCGCAGCGAAAGCGTCCGTGCGGGCCTTTCGTGGGGAGTCGAACGCAACTGGAAAGGTTGCCTCTTTTTGCCGGGCGACCAGCCGCTCGTGAGTTCGGATTCTTTTGAGGCTATGGTTCGTGCATTTGACGAGCGTGGCCGCAAGCATCCGGTGCGTCTTGCGTGCAACGGTGAGCCTTCGAGCCCGGTGCTCTTTCCGGCGGAACTATTCGATGCGCTTATGTGTCTTGAGGGCAAGGACGGCGGCGGTTCGATCCTCAAGGGCCGTACCGATGTGGTGTTGGTCGAGGCGCGTGCCTACGAGCTGTGGGACGTCGATACCGTCAAGGGACAGCGACGCATAACGGAGCATATTGCCGCCTGCTCGTATTTTGATCGCGTGGCCAACTGCATCAATCAATAAGGAGCAATTATGATCATCATCAAAAACGGCGCGCTCGTGACGCCCCAGGGGCTTCGCCGCGCCGATCTTGCCATGGAGGGCGACAAGATTGTGCGGATCGCCGCAGCGATTGAGCCGGGCGCCGACGATACCGTCGAGGACGCCGCGGGCTGCTGGGTGTTTCCCGGCTTTATCGACGGCCACACGCACATGCAGTGCTGGACTGGCATGGATTGGACAGCCGATAGCTTTGAGACCGGCACGCGCGCGGCTGCCTGCGGCGGCACGACGACCATTGTGGACTACGCGACGGCCGATCGCGGCGTGACCATGCCCGATGCCTTGGCCGAGTGGCATCGCCGCGCCGACGGAACCTGCACGGCCAACTACGCTTTTCATATGGCACTCGCCGAGTGGAATGAGCGCAACCGCGCCGATCTTTCGGCCATGCGCGAGGCGGGCGTATCGTCGTTTAAGACCTACTTTGCCTACGATCATTTGCGCCTGGACGATGCCGAGACGCTCGAGGTGCTCGAGGAGCTCAAGCGTATTGGCGGCATACTGTGCGTGCATTGCGAGAACGGTACGCTGGTGAATGAGCTGCAGAAGCGCGTGTTTGAGCAGGGTATCCACGGGCCCGAGGGCCATGCGCTCAGCCGTCCGGATGTGTGCGAGGCCGAGGCAGTGAGCCGTCTGCTGTATCTGGCGCACCTGGCCGGCGACGCGCCGGTTAACGTGGTGCACCTTTCGACCAAGCTGGGGCTCGAGGCCATTCGCGCTGCCAAGGCGCGCGGGCAGAAGAACATCCATGTCGAGACCTGCCCTCAGTATCTGATGCTCGACGATACCTGCTATCTGGAGCGGGGCGAGGACGGCTTTGCGGGTGCCAAGTATGTGATGAGCCCGCCGCTGCGCCATGCTGGCGACCGCGCCGCGCTGCGCGAGGCGCTTGTGGCCGGCGAGATCGATACCATCGCCACCGACCACTGCAGCTTTAACCTGCACGGGCAAAAGGACCGCGGGCGCGACGACTTCCGCGCGATTCCCAACGGCGGACCCGGTGTGGAGCATCGCCCCGTCGCGATCGCCACGAGCTTTGAGGGACAGCTGGGCCCCGAGGATCTGTGCCGCCTGATGAGCGAGAACCCGGCGCGCGTCTTTGGCATGTATCCGCGCAAGGGCTGTCTTGCCGAGGGTGCCGATGCCGACGTGTGCGTGTGGGATCCCAAGGCGCGCTGGACCATTCGCGCGACGACGCAGCATCAGGCTGTGGACTACACGCCGCTCGAGGGCTTTGAGGCGCACGGCCGCGCCAAGGCCGTGTTTGTGAACGGCGTACTGGCTGCGCGCGACGGCGAGCCCACCGGAGCCCAACCCGGCCGCTACGTCCCCCGCTAGCAGCAAAGATGCCGTGTCCCCTCCGCAGTTGCGGTGAAATAGTTCCTGTTTAGCCGCCAAATAGGCCGTTTCAGGAACTATTCCACCGCAACTTATAGGTCTGGTGGGGCAGCGCCGGCTACTTGAGGTTGGTGGCGACGATGGGGCGGTCGAGAGCTGTCTCGAAGCGGTCGGCCATCGTGGGGTCGCTGAGCGTGTCGACTTGGTTGAGCATGACGCGTGCGGTGCAGAGTCCCAACGCCTGCATCTCGGCATTGAGCACCTGGGCGATGCGCCCTGGGGTGGCAGTGTCGGTGGGCTCGCAGCCGCAACGCTCGCAGAAGAGCTCGGGGCGGTGGACAACCTCGGCGACGGGCTTGCCCAGCCCCGAGGCGCCGACGACCCAGACAACGTTTGCCGTGGCGGCTGGAATTACCGGCTCCCAGGCGGCATGCGCCTTGAGCGGGAGTCGCTTGCTGCCATCTGCCTCGGCCAATACATAGTCAAAGCGCTGCGCCAGCTCGTTGAGCGGCTCAGCGGGGGCGGAGAGCTTGCCTGTCTCCGGGTCCAAAACACCCGCTTGGCAGATGCTTCCGCGCGCAAGGCCCGCGCAGGCCTCGCAGGTGCAACCGGGGACATGCGAGGCACCCGGCTTCCAAGGTGCGGCGTCCAGGCGACGGCTCGACCCGTCCCATGGCACGCCGGCGACGGGAAACATGTGCGTGGTGGTGCAGAGGAGCACGCGGCCGCCAGCGCGCATGAGCTCAAGACCCATCGTCTTGAGCAACGTCGACTTGCCGCCGCTGCCGATAATCGCGGTAATGCCTGGCTCGATCTTGAGCGCGGAGGCAAGGTTTCCACTCGTCGTTTCCATCTGTTCACCGCCGTATAATACTGTGATAATAAATAATCATCAGAGTAGCGGTCGAACCGCTTTTGCTCTGCTCAAACCGTAGCACAGGGAGGTGCCCCGGGAATGCTCGTTTATGTTCGCGGCGCCGGCGATATCGCCACGGGCGTCGCCGCTCGCTTGGTGCGCTCCGGCGTGTCGGTCGTTATGGCCGATATCGCGGTTCCCACGTGCATCCGCCGCACAATCAGTTTTTGCGAGGCCATTCGCCTGGGTGAGGTCGAGGTCGAAGGCATTCGCGCTCGCTTGGCACAGACGCCGGCTGAGGCGCTCGAGATTACCAAAGCGGGAGACGTCGCCGTTGTGGTGGACCCCCAGGCCAAGATGCTCGGCGAGCTGAAACCCGCTGCCGTGGTCGACGCGATTCTGGCCAAGCGCAACTTGGGCACCGCGCGCGACATGGCGCCTGCCGTTATCGCCGTGGGGCCGGGCTTTACCGCGCCGGTTGACTGCGACGCCGTGGTCGAGACCATGCGCGGGCATTTTCTCGGCCGTGTCATTACCCAAGGTTCGCCCCAGCCCAACACGGGCGTGCCGGGCATTATCGCCGGCTATGGCAAGGAGCGTGTTATCCACAGCCCCGCCGCCGGCGTGTTTCGGTCCGACCGCGCAATCGGCGACATCGTGAGCGCCGGAGACGTGATTGGCTACGCGGGCGATACGCCCATGTGCACGCAGATCAATGGCTGTCTGCGCGGGCTTTTGGCGAACGGCGTGCAGGTGACTGAGGGCTTTAAATGCGCCGATGTCGATCCGCGCGGCGATGCCAGCTATATCAACTACATTTCGGACAAGGCGACGTCGGTCGGCGGCGGTGTGCTCGAGGCGCTCGCTATGCTCACCGGTGTCTTTAGAGGATAGAAGGCGGCAATGGAAAAGCTCGATGTTGTGAATGCGGCGCTTGCCGCCTTGCGTGCTGGTGAGACGTGCGAACTGGTGGTAGTGGCCGGCACGGCAGGGTCGTCACCGCGCGGCGTGGGCGCCTGGATGGCCGTCTTTGCCGATGGCAGCCAGGCGGGCACTATCGGCGGTGGCAAGATTGAACTCTTTGCGCTGGATGAGGCGCGCGAGCTCCTGAGCGCGGGACAGTCGCGTCTGGTCCGCTACACTATGGGCGGCGAGAACTCCGATACCGGCATGATCTGCGGCGGAGCCATCTGCTTGTGCTACCTGCATCTGGATGCGACCCAGGTACCGTTGTTCCAGGAAATTGCCGACGTCTTGGCCTATCGGCGCATCGGCGACTTCGTCATCGACTTTGAGCCGTTTGTCGCGAGCGCGCTCGAGCGCGATGTGGCCGAGTACCATGGCGAGGAATCGCGCCGTACCATTGCGGGCTGCCCCGGGCTTTCGCTGGTGGAGGAGGGGAGTAAGGTCAGCTACACCAACGCGGCCTCCGAGATTCCCGTGGCGCACGTCGAGACGCTCTGCCCCGAGGGCCTTACTTATATCTTTGGCTGCGGCCACGTGGGCGCTGCGACGGCGCGGGTGCTCACGGCGGCGGGTTTTGCCGTCGTGGCCTGCGACGACCGCCCCGGCACGCTGACCCCCGAATGGGTGCCCGGTGTCTACGACCGTCGTCTGGTCGACTACAAGAACCTGAGCGAGCAGTGCCCAATCGGCCCGCGCGACCTGGTGGTCGTTGCCACAGCAGGCCACAAGTCCGATATCGACGTGGTGATTCAGGCCATGCGCGCCAAACCCGCCTATCTGGGCTGTCTGGGTTCGCGCCGCAAGACGGCCTTTGTGCGCGCCCGCCTGGAGCAGGAGGGCTTCACGCAGGGCCAGATCGACGAGCTGCACCTGCCGATCGGTGTCGCCATCGAGGCCGAGGACCCCGAGGAGATCGCCATCTCCATCGCCGCCGAGATGATCCACCTGCGTCGCACCAAACTCGTCCCCCGCAAGCGCTAGTCGCATCCCAAATGAGCTGCCCCAGCCCTCTGCCGCATGCGGGTCAAAATGCTACCTGTGCCATATGCCCTATAATGTCCGACCGTTGAGCGGCATGGGGCCGCTGCCTAGGGTATGGGAGGCGCAAATGGCAGAGTCGGCAGCAGGGGATGCCCTGTTCGAGCGTACGGGAAAAGTTTCGTTTGTGCAGGTATTACCCCATGCGCTGCAGCATGTGCTGGCGGCATTCGCTGGTATCGTCACGCCCGCCATCATTATCGCGTCGGTCTGTGGCTTTACCCCTCAAGAGGAAGCCGCTGTCATCCAGGCGTCGCTCGTCCTCTCGGCGCTCGACATTTTCCTTCAACAGTTCCCCATAAAAGGTGTCGTCGGTTCGGGCCTGCCCATCGTGATGGGCGCGAGCTTCACCTTCGTGCCGGCGCTCAAGGCGGTCGGTCTTGAGCTCGGCTTTGAGGCCGTGCTGGGCGCCCAGGTAATCGGCGGCGCGCTCGTCGTGCTCTTCGGCCTGCTGTTTAGGCGTGTGAGCTTTCTGTTCCCGGCCCCGGTGCTTGGCACCGTCATCTTTGTCATTGGCCTGTCGTTATGCCCAGTGGCAGTTGCCTCCATGGCGGGCGGGGAGGGCGCTGCCGATTTTGGCAGTGTCACCAACTGGGCCGTCGCGCTCGTGACGTTTGTCGTCACCTTTATGGCCGGTAACTACGGCAAGGGCGCGCTTAGGCTGGGCAGCATCCTGGCCGGTATCTGCGCGGGCTTTGTTTTGGCTGCAGCGTTGGGCATGGTCGATTTCTCGGCCATCGCGACCGCCAGCTGGTTTGCTCCGCCTGCCCTGGGCGCCCATCGCCTGGTGTTCGACCCGGCCGCGTGCGCCGTCGTGGGCGTTGTCGCCATTGTCAACGCCGTGCAGGTCATGGGCGAGTTTGCCGCTGTCTCGTCCGCTGCGCTCGATACCCCTGCGACCGATAGCCAGATTTCGGGCGGTTTGATCGCCAACGGCCTGGTCGGTATGCTGTCGGGCTTTTTGGGCGGCGTCCCCACGGCAACCTTTGGCCAGAATGTGGGCATTATCGCCGAGAACAAGATCGTCAACCGTGTGGTCTTTACGCTTGCCGCCGCCATCTTGCTCATCGCGGGCCTGCTGCCCAAGTGCGCGGCAGTGCTCACGTCCATTCCGCAGCCGGTAATCGGCGGCGCCACGATCGGCGTGTTCGCGACCATCGGCATGAACGGCGTGGTCATGTTTTCCCGCCACGGCCTGTCTCAGCGCGATTCCACGCTCATGGGCCTCTCCATCGCCTTCGGCACGGGCATCGAGCACACGGCCGGCGCGCTTGCTGGCGCTGGATTCCCCGCATGGGTTGGCACCGTCTTTGGCGGATCCTCCATTGCCGTCGCCGCGCTTGTCGCCGTCGTCCTCAACCTGGTCCTGCCCCACCAAAAATAACGCCCCATATATGAGTTGCGGTGTAATACGGACTGTTTAAGCTTGTTAAGCCATCAAACAGTCTCTATTTCACCGCAACTGCCATTTTCCTCCGTCCTCTAGGGATCAATTTGTGCGGGGGAGTTGTGGAGTTGTGCAGGCAGACGAGGTTTTTCTGGAAATACGCTCCCGATGCGCGTATAGTACCGATTGTTTTGTCGGCTCCTGCTGCGTCGAGTCCAAACCGCAAAATGCCATGAGCGGCGCGGATGCAGCCAGGAGGCACGAGGACAACCCATCGTGGCCACGCCCCGTGCTTAAAACCCCAAGAAGGAGTGAACAATGGCAGAAGAGAAGCATGTGCCTCGTCTGAAGACCAAGTACAACAACGAGGTCAAGCAGCAGCTTCAGGACAAGTTCCAGTACGAGAACGTCATGATGATCCCCAAGTTTGAGAAGATCGTCGTGAACATGGGTGTCGGCGAGGCCGCTACCGATTCCAAGGCCATCGACGGTGCCGTGCGCGACCTGCGCGCCATCACCGGCCAGCAGCCGATGATCACCCGTGCCCGCAAGTCCATCGCTACCTTTCGCCTGCGCGCTGGTATGCCGATCGGCTGCAAGGTTACCCTGCGTGGCGACCGTATGTGGGAGTTCTTCGATCGTCTGACCTCCGTCGCGATCCCCCGTATCCGCGACTTCCGCGGCATCTCCGCCAAGAGCTTCGACGGCCGTGGTAACTTCTCCATGGGCGTTACCGAGCAGCTCATCTTCCCCGAGATCGACTTCGACTCCGTCGATCACCAGCGTGGCATGGACATCACTTTCGTGACCACCGCCAACACCGATGAGGAGGCCAAGGCCCTTCTGGACGCCTTCGGTTTCCCGTTCAAGAAATAGGTTCACCTGCCCTATAAGCGCCGTTCCCACAAGGGGGCGGCGCTTGGGGCGAACAATACTCTATGTGAGGAGGATATAAGTGGCTAAGACATCGATGATCGTCAAGTGCAATCGCAAGCAGAAGTTCTCTACTCGTGAGTACACGCGCTGCCAGCGCTGCGGCCGTCCGCACTCTGTGTACCGCAAGTTCGGCCTGTGCCGTGTCTGCTTCCGCGAGCTTGCACTCAAGGGCGAGCTTCCCGGCGTTAAGAAGGCCAGCTGGTAAGTCACTACCAGCGTTTCAAGCATCAGTTTGGAACAGGGAAAACGCGCTAAAAAGGCTTTGCCGTTAAGGGCGGCGAAGAACCAAGAGCACGTGTTCATCAAGAACGAAGGAGAATCTGTATGAACCTTACAGACCCGATCGCAGATATGCTTACGCGCATCCGTAACGCTAACTCTGTGAACAAGGCCACGGTCTCCATGCCGAGCAGCAAGAAGCTCGTCGAGATCGCTCGTGTTCTGCTCGAGGAGGGCTACATCGAGGGCTACGATGTCGAGGACACCGTTCCCCAGAAGACTCTGCACATCACGCTTAAGTATGGTCCCAAGAAGGCTAAGGTCATCAACGGCATCCGCCGCATTTCCAAGCCGGGCCTGCGTAAGTACACCGGCGTTGCCGACATGCCCCGCGTCCGCGGCGGCCTTGGTACCGCCATTATTTCCACCAGCCATGGCGTCATGACCGACCGCGATGCTCGCAAGCACAACGTCGGCGGCGAGATCATCGCTTACGTCTGGTAATTCGCTCGGTAGGTAGAAGGAAAGGAGATCACCGTGTCTCGTATCGGTAATAAGCCTGTCCAGATTCCCGCCGGAGTCGAAGTGGCAGTCAACGGCAACAACGTTGTCGTCAAGGGCCCCAAGGGCCAGCTCGAGCTCGATGTCTTTGAGAAGCTCGCTATCAACGTCGAGGACAACGTCCTCACCGTTTCCCGTCCCGACGACGAGCGTGAGACCCGTGCCCGCCACGGCCTCACCCGCGCCCTCATCCACAACATGGTTGTCGGCGTTTCCGAGGGCTTCGAGAAGAAGCTCGAGCTCGCCGGCGTCGGTTACCGCGTGCAGCAGAAGGGCAAGAACCTCGAGTTCTCCCTGGGCTTCTCGCACCCCGTGATCGTCGAGGCTCCCGAGGGCATCACCTTCGAGGTTCCCGACAACACCCACGTGAACGTCAAGGGTATCAACAAGCAGCAGGTCGGTCAGATCGCCGCTGAGATCCGCGGCCATCGTCCTCCCGAGCCTTACAAGGGCAAGGGTATCCACTACGTTGGCGAGCACATCCGCCGCAAGCTGGGTAAGGCCGCCAAGTAGTCGTAACCGACTCACTCGCATAAGACCAGCACCCCGTCAGGTGCTGGCAAGATCAACCTTTTTAGGAGTTTACGTATGAACAAGCATAAGGCGAAGCTGGAAGGCCTCAAGCGTCGTCAGCGTCGTGTTCGCGGCAAGGTCTCGGGTACCTCCGAGCGTCCGCGTCTTCGCGTGACCCGTACTAACGCCAACATCTATGCCCAGATCATCGACGACAGCAAGGGCTCTAGCCTGACGCTCGTCTCTGCCTCGACCCTCGAGGCCGAGTTCAAGGGCACCCACACCTCGAACAAGGAGGCTGCGGAGAAGGTCGGTCAGCTCGTTGGCAAGCGCGCCATCGAGGCCGGCATCACCAAGGTCGCCTTCGATCGCGGTGGCCGTATCTACCATGGCCGCGTCAAGGCCCTCGCCGACGGTGCTCGTGCCGCCGGTCTCGAGTTCTAGGAGGTATGTAGCACATGGCTCGTAATCAGAAGCAGCAGCGCGAGGCCTCCGAGTTCGAGGAGCGCGTCGTTTACATCAACCGCGTGTCGAAGACCGTCAAGGGTGGTCGTCGCATGAGCCTCGTCGCTCTCGTCGTCGTTGGCGACGGCAAGGGCAACGTCGGCGTTGGCATGGGCAAGTCCGCTGAGGTGCCCCTGGCCATCTCCAAGGCGTCTCTCGATGCCAAGAAGAACATGTTCCACGTGCCGGTGACCGAGCAGGGCACCATCCCGCACGAGGTTCTCGGCCACTTTGGTGCCGGCCGCATCATCATCAAGCCCGCTGTCGAGGGTACCGGCGTTATCGCCGGCGGCGCTGTGCGTCCCCTCTTCGAGCTTGCTGGCATCAAGAACGTCCTGTCCAAGTCCCTCGGTACCGACAACGGCCTCAACATCATCAAGGCTGCCGTCGAGGGCCTCAAGGAGCTCTCCAGCCCTGAGGACGTCGCGGCTCGCCGTGGCCTGACGGTCTCCGAGATGTTCGTCGGTAAGGAGAACTAAGCATGGCTGACACCATCAAGATCAAGCAGGTCCGCAGCACCAACGGTTGCAAGCAGGACCAGGTCCGTACTGTCCGTGCCCTCGGTCTCCACAGGATCCGCGAGGTTCGCGAGATTGCTGACAACGAGTCCGTCCGCGGCATGATCTTCAAGGTCAAGCACCTTGTCGAGATTGTAGAGGAGTAGCAAATGCAGCTTCACGATCTTACTCCCGCGCCCGGTTCCACCAAGAACCGCAAGCGCGTCGGCCGTGGCAATTCTTCGGGTCACGGCACCACTTCTGGCCGCGGCCAGAAGGGCCAGGGTTCCCGCTCTGGCGGCACCAAGGGTGCCGGCTTCGAGGGTGGCCAGACTCCGCTGGCTATGCGCCTGCCCAAGCTTCCGGGCTTCCGCAACCCCCGTCGTATCGAGTACACCGCTGTTAACGTTGAGCGTCTCGAGCGTAAGTTCGAGGATGGCGCTGTGATCGACGGTGCCGCTCTTAAGGCCGCTCGCATCACCAAGAGCGAGTTCGAGCCCGTCAAGGTGCTCGGCAATGGTGAGCTCACCAAGAAGTTCACGGTCAAGGTCGACAAGGTCAGCGCTTCTGCGCAGGCCAAGATCGAGGCCGCCGGCGGAAAGGTCGAGCTGCCGTGCTAAATGGTCTTAAGAATGCTTTCCGCATCAAAGAATTGCGCGAAAAGATTCTTTTTACCATAGCTATGCTCGTCGTGTACCGCATTGGTGCGCACGTTCCTGTGCCCGGCATTCCCTTCCAGGGGATGCTGGGCCTTTTCTCGACCGATAACAATTCGGTCGCCGCAGGTGCTATGGCCCTCCTGAATCTTTTCTCTGGCGGCGCGTTGAGCTATGTGTCGGTGTTTTCACTGGGCATCATGCCTTACATCACCAGCTCAATCCTCCTCCAGATGCTCCAGGCCGTTGTGCCTTCCCTGCATGAGCTTGCCCGCGAGGGCGAGGTCGGTCAGACCAAGATTACGCAGTATTCGCGTTACCTCACCCTGGCTCTGGCAATCCTCAACTCCGTGGGTTACCTCTTCCTCTTTAAGAGCTTCGGCATCAGCTTTAATGGCGCCGGCGCTCCCGAGATCATCTTCGACCTCATGATCGTCGGCACGCTCACTGCGGGCGCTATGCTGATCATGTGGATTGGTGAGCTCATCACCCAGCGCGGTATCGGCAATGGCATGTCCCTGATCATCTTTGCGAACATCATGGCCGGCCTGCCGCAGGCGATCTTCTCCAGCACCGAGGGTAATGCCGGTGGCATCATCACCATGGTGATCATCTGCGCCATCATCCTGCTGGTTATCCCGCTGATTGTTTTTCTTGAGCGCGGCCAGCGCCGCATCCCGGTCTCCTACGCTAAGCGCGTCGTGGGCCGTCGCATGATGGGTGGCCAGACCACCTACCTGCCCATCAAGGTCAATACCGCGGGTGTCGTGCCGATCATCTTCGCTTCGGCGCTGCTGTACTTCCCGGCTCAGATTGCCGTGTTCTTCCCCGGCATCGGCTGGATTCAGGCAGTTGCCTCTGCGCTTTCGACCGGTTGGCTCAACTGGGTGCTTAATGTTGTCCTCATCGTGTTCTTCGCGTACTTCTACACCTCCATGGTGTTCAACCCCGATGACACGGCCGACAACCTTAAGAAGCAGGGCGGCTTTATTCCGGGCGTCCGTCCGGGTAGGGCTACCGCGGCCTACATCAAGAACGCGCTCAACAAGATCACGCTTCCCAGCGCTGTCTTTTTGGCGCTCATCGCCATCGTGCCTTCGATCATCTTCTCCTTCACGGGTAACCATCTGATCCAGGCATTTGGCGGCACGTCCATCCTCATCATGGTCGGCGTCGTGCTCGACACGGTCGATAAGCTCGAAGGCCAGATCAAGATGTATGATTACGATGGATTCTTTAAATAGGCTAGAGGAGGATTGCTCATGAACCTCGTATTGCTCGGAGCTCCGGGTGCCGGTAAGGGCACCGTCGCACAGGAGCTCGTCGCCGAGTTTGGCGTCGCTCACATTTCCACGGGCGACCTGCTGCGTGCTGCCGTCAAGGGTGGCACCGAGCTTGGTATTCAGGCTAAGAAGTACATGGACGCTGGCGAGCTCGTTCCCGACCAGCTCGTGATCGACCTTGTCAAGGAGCGCCTTGCTGCCGATGACGCCCAGCAGGGCTTCATCCTCGACGGCTTTCCGCGCAACACCGCCCAGGCTGTGACGCTCGATTCCGAGCTCTCCGCCATGGGTCGTGAGATCGACTGCGCCCTTCTGGTCGACGTGGCCCCCGAGGTCATCATCGATCGTCTGTCTTCGCGTCGCACCTGCCGCGCCTGCGGTTACACCGGCACCGCTGCCGATGCTACCTGCCCCAAGTGCGCCGGCGAGATGTATCAGCGCGACGACGACAAGCCCGAGACCATCAAGAACCGTCTCGACGTCTACGAGAAGTCCACGAGCCCGCTCGTCGACTACTATCGTGGCCAGGGTCTGCTCAAGTCGGTCAACGGTGACCAGGCTCGCGAGACCGTGTACGGGGATGTCAAAGAGGCTCTTGGTCTATGATCAAGATTAAGTCTGCAACGCAAATCGAGCAGATGAAGAAGGCAGGAGCGCTATCTAAGATGGCGCTCCGCCACGTTGGAGCCATGGTGCGCCCTGGTGTTTCGACCTTTGAGCTCGATCAGCTCGCGGAGCAGATTATCCGTATGCATGGCGGCACCCCGGCCTTTAAGGGTTACGGCGGGTTCCCCGGTACCATTTGCGCATCGATTAACGATGCCGTGGTCCACGGTATTCCCAACCCCGACATGATCCTGCGCGATGGCGATATCATCTCCATCGATACGGGAGCCGTTGTCGACGGTTGGGTCGGCGATAACGCATGGACGTTTTTCGTCGGCACCCCCACGCCCGAAGCCAAGGCTTTGTGCGAGGTCACGCGCGATTGCCTTAAGGCTGCCATCGAGCAGGCTGTTCCCGGTAACCATATCGGGGACGTCGGTTATGCCGTTCAGTCCCTCGCCGAGTCTCACGGTTACGGCGTGCTTCGCGACTATGTGGGTCATGGCATTGGCCGCGTGATGCACGAGGACCCCAACGTTCCTAACTATGGAAAGAAGGGGAGAGGCGTTCGCCTCCAGGCTGGCATGGTCATTGCCATCGAGCCGATGGTTACGATGGGTTCCAACCATGTGAGCACGGGCTCCGACGGTTGGATCGTCACGACCAACGACCACCTGCCCGCCGCGCACTACGAGAACACCGTCGCCATTACCAATGACGGACCGGTGATTCTCACCACGGATGCCCAAGGTGCTTGGTGTTCCTTGCAGGGCGGTGAAATGTAGGGGTCCCGTTCAAATACGTCGGCATCTAGATTTCTGTAAAGTAACAAGTTCCGCTTAGTTGTGGAGCCATTACGAAGATATTACGATACGTGCATGCGTATTGTAGAATACTCAATCGCTGTCGTTTTCTAGAGAAAGATGATTGCTTGTGAAGAAGGAAGACGCAATTGAGCTCGAGGGTACGGTAAAGGAACCGCTGCCCAACGCCATGTTTAAGGTCGAGCTCGAGAACGGTCATTCGGTTCTGTGCAACATTTCTGGCAAGATCCGAATGAATTACATCCGTATTCTCCCCGGTGACAGGGTTGTCGTGGAGCTTTCCCCGTACGACCTGACCCGCGGCCGCATCACCTATCGCTACAAATAGCGGCACGCATACACGCACTCCATTTCCGGCTGCAGGCTTAGCTCAACCTACGGTCGGATTGTGTGTGAAGACCAGCCATAGTTTTAAACGCCTGCGGCTGGGCGAGTAGATAGTAGGGAAGTAGTTTGAGCGCTACCGAAAGGAAGAACGATGAAGGTACGTCCTTCGGTCAAGAAGATGTGCGATAAGTGCAAAATCATTAGGCGCCATGGCAAGGTCCTCGTCATTTGCGAGAACCCCCGTCATAAGCAGCGTCAGGGTTAAGAGAGGAGACTACGTTGGCCCGTATTAATGGTGTCGACCTCCCGCGTGAGAAGCGCGTTGAGATCGGTCTGACCTACATTTACGGCATCGGCCGCACCACTGCGACGAAGATCTGCGTCGAGTGCAACGTTAACGTGGATACGCGTGTTAAGGACCTCACCGAGGATGAGGTTAACGCCATCCGTGATTATATCGATAAGAACCAGATCATGGTTGAGGGCGACCTCCGCCGTGAGCGCAACCAGAACGTCAAGCGCCTTATGGACATCGGCTGCAACCGCGGCCTTCGTCACCGCAAGGGCCTCCCGGTCCGCGGCCAGCGCACCCACACTAACGCTCGTACCCGCAAGGGCCCGAAGCGTCAGATCGGTGCTAAGAAGAAGAAATAAGGAGCGCTAGATAGATGGCTACTGCTAAGAAGAACGTTCGCGCTGCCCGTCTGAAGCGCGCGGACCGTAAGAACATTTCCGTGGGCCAGGCTCACATTCGTTCTACGTTCAACAACACGATCGTTTCGATCACCGATCCCCAGGGCAACGTCATTTCCTGGAAGTCGGCTGGCCAGGTGGGCTTCAAGGGCTCCCGTAAGTCCACGCCGTTCGCTGCCCAGATGGCTGCCGAGGCTGCTGCCAAGCAGGCCATGGAGCACGGTATGAAGAAGGTTTCCGTCTTCGTCAAGGGCCCCGGCTCCGGTCGTGAGACCGCCATTCGCTCCCTCCAGGCTGCTGGCCTCGAGGTCTCGAGCATCCAGGACAAGACCCCCATTCCGCACAACGGCTGCCGCCCCAAGAAGCGTCGCCGCGTGTAACTGAAAGGATCGTATCAATATGGCAATCGACAGGACTCCTGTTCTTAAGCGCTGCCGTCAGCTCGGGATCGATCCCGCTGAGCTCGGTTACAGCAGCAAGAAGGAATCTATCCGTCAGCCCAAGCGCCGTCGCAAGGAATCTGAGTACGGCATGCAGCTGCGCGAGAAGCAGAAGGTCAAGTTCATCTATGGCGTTCTGGAGAAGCAGTTCCACGGCTACTTCAACAAGGCCCGTAAGATGAACGGCGTCACCGGTGAGAACCTCATGATCATCCTTGAGTCTCGCCTTGACAACGTCGTCTTCCGTCTTGGCTTCGCCCGCACCCGCAAAGAGGCTCGTCAGTCCGTCCGTCACGGTCACTTCACCGTGAACGGCAAGCGCGTGGATATTCCGTCCTACCGCGTCAAGGCCGGCGACGTCGTCGCTGTCGGCGAGAAGTTCCGTGACCTCCTCCCCATCAAGGAGGCTCTGATTTCCTCCGAGCGCTTTGAGGTCCCTGGCTGGCTCGAGGTCGATATCGAGAAGCTGTCTGGTAACGTGCTCGCTCTGCCGACGCGTGAGCAGATCAGCGGTGATATCAACGAGCAGCTCATCGTCGAGCTCTACTCTAAGTAGTCCATCCGGGCTGCTGAGGCTGGAGGTAATACATGTCAGAATTCATTAGGCCTCAGGTTCAGGTCGAAGAGATCAACGAGACGTCTGCTCGTGTCTCCGTCGAGCCGCTCGAGCGTGGCTACGGCGATACGCTGGGTAACTCCCTTCGTCGCGTACTTCTGTCCTCGCTCGAGGGTGCCGCCGTCGAGGCTATTCAGATCGATGGTGCACAGCACGAGTTCATGACCATCCCTAACATGGTCGAGGATGTCACCGACATCGTCCTGAATGTCAAGGGTCTTGTCTTCAGGGCTCTCGGCACGACCGACGAGGCGACCGCCACCATTTCTGTTGACGGCCCCTGCGAGGTCACCGGTGCGGACTTCTTTATTCCGTCCGAGTTTGAGCTGGTCAACCCCGAGCAGCACATCGCTACGCTTACCGAGGGTGGCCATCTCACCATGAGCATGCGCATCGGCTATGGCCGCGGCTATGTCTCTGGCGAGGCTAACAAGCGCGACAACGATCCCATCGGTGTGATCCACGTCGACTCGCTGTACTCGCCGGTGTCCCGTTGCGCCAAGCTCGTTGAGGCTTGCCGTGTCGGTCAGCACACCGACTACGACCGCCTTGTCCTCGAGATCGAGACCAACGGCTCCATCGCTCCGCGCGACGCCGTGGTCCAGGCTGCCAATATCATCAACCAGCATATGGCTGCCTTTATGAACCTTGCCGAGACCCCCGAGGTCGAGGAGGAGGCTTCGATCTTCGCTCCCGAGGTCACCAACGACAACGCCGAGCTGGACAAGCAGATCGAGGATCTGGACCTTTCCGTCCGTTCCTACAACTGCCTTAAGCGCGCCAGCATTCACTCGGTCCGTCAGCTCGTTGAGTTCTCGGAGAACGATCTGCTTAACATCCGTAACTTCGGTGTTAAGTCGATCGAGGAAGTGAAGGACAAGCTTGAGTCCATGGGCCTGAGCCTGAAGGCTTAATGCTTCGCATATTTGAGGAGAAACTAGACCATGCGTCACAACGTTAAGAAGGGCCTGAAGCTCGGCACCGATGCGAGCCACACCAAGGCCATGAAGAAGAGCCTGGCCAAGGCCCTCTTCGAGAACGACCGCATCAAGACCACCGAGACCCGCGCTAAGGCGCTGCGTTCGGTCGTCGATCCGATCATCACCTGGGCCAAGAAGGGCGACCTGCACTCTCGTCGTCTGGCCATCGCCAAGCTCGGCGATAAGCAGCTCGTTGCCGAGATCTTCGACAAGGCTGCCCAGGGCATGTGGCAGGACCGCAACGGCGGTTACACCCGCATCATGAAGCTCGGCAACCGTAAGGGCGACAACGCTCCTATCGTTATCATGGAGCTCGTCACCGAGCCTTGCACGCCTAAGGCCAAGAAGGCTGCTCCGGCCCCCAAGAAGGCCGCTGCTCCCAAGAAGGTCGAGGCCGTCGAGGAGGCTCCTGCTGAGGAGACCGCTGAGTAGACAATCCGTCTGCATAGGCTATATTCGAGGGGTACGTTCGCGTACCCCTCTTTTTTTGTCGCGATACCGTTGATTGTTTGTTGGGAGCGCCCATGACCGCGCCGTCTGATTTCAATTCGATTCCTGAGCTCGATGCCACGCTTGTATTCTGTGTTGCCTATGATGGCTCGTCCTATAGCGGATTTGCCGAGCAGCCGGGCCAGACGACCGTTGCGGGCGAGTTGCGCCGCGCTATCGAGACGCTGCTGCGCCGCCCGATCGATCTGACGTGTGCGGGTCGTACCGATGCCGGCGTGCATGCGGTGGCCCAGTACATTAGCGTGCCCGTAACGGACGCTGAGCTTGCTCTGACGCGCCGTAGGTGGCTGAGGGCTATGGATGCCCTCCTGCCCAAAGATATCGCCATAAACGAGGTCTACAAGGCCCGTAAAGGCTTTTCTGCGCGTTTTGACGTGCGTTCCCGTACGTATACGTACCGTATTGCCGATCGAGATGCGCGCCCCGTGCTGTCCCGCGGTGCCGTGTGGTGGCATCGCTATCCCTTGGATGTTGAGGCTATGTCTGCTGCCTGCCCCGCTCTGCTGGGCGAGCAGGACTTTAAAAGCTTTTGCAAGGTTGCTTCGGCCGTTGGCAAACCCACGCATCGCTGCGTGATGCGTGCCGAATTTGGCCATGAGGTTGCGTTTGGCGAGGACATCCTGACGTTCACCATCGAGGGCAATGCGTTTCTGCATTCGATGGTCCGTACGATCGTGGGCACGCTTGTCGAGATTGGCATGCATCGCCGTGAACCCGAGTGGATGCGCGAGGTTATCGATGCTTGCGACCGTACCGCTGCGGGCCCCACGGCTCCTGCCTGCGGCCTTACGTTTATGGGCGTGGATTACGATCCCGCCGAGCTTGTCGTGCTCGACTAGGGCAGGGCTCGACGTGTCGTGCGTCGACACCTGTCATCTGTGGGCTGCGCGTGTGCAACATCTGTTCTTGGCGTGCAATGCAACCGGTGTCTCATTGCTTTTATTGCCGGGGTGTACCATGAACCACGGTTTGATTCATTGCTGTCGAGAGGACGGATAATTTGGTTCGACGTGGCTCGCATCCGCGACTTTCGGTGATCCTTGTGGTAGAAGGTTCGCCCAGCTATGCGATGCGTGCGCTCGAGAGTATCCAGAACCAAGACCTCTACGATTTGCAGATTGTCGTTGTCTGTCGCGATACTGCGCCCGGTATGCGCCATTCGCTTCAAGTTGCTGCCGACAGGGACATCCATATTGATTTGATTGACGTCGAGGACGCGACGCGCGGCGCGTGTCTTCGTGCCGGTTTTGCTGCCTCGCGCGGCTCTCAAATCATCGCCATGAACGCCGATGAGTGGTTTGCTCCGCAATCACTTTCCAAGATGGTCGATATCGCGTGCGATACTGCGGCAGACATAGTGTTCCCCACGGTGTCGCTCGACCGCTATGATGCACATCGAGAGCGCCATTCGCGCGTCTTGGATGCTACTCATATTTCCATTGATAGCAAATCTTCGATGGTGGCCGGGCTGCCTCAGTTGATTTTGGGCGGCTTGGTTGCTCAAGTCTCTGGCGTGATGTATAGTCGTCCGCTGTTTGAGGCATGCCTTTTGTGCGACAAGGCGTTTCGCACAGTTGGGTTTATGGCATGCGCGCTCTCGCAGGCGCAGCGCGTCTCCGGATGCGGCGACGCTTGTTTCCACGCGGTGGCGCCTAAGCTTGCAGATGCCTTTGATCCCACCATGTATGCCAAGGTATCCGATGACACCCGAGCGCTCGACGAGCTTGCGGACTCACTCTCGGAAGCAGATAGCGGTGGTCGGCTCAAGCTGGCAAGCCAAAAGTTCTACTTTGCCGGACTGGTCGCCTGCATCGAGAATTTGTGTCTGAGCCCGCATGGGGTGTCGTCAATCGAGCGTTCCGCCCGCATGCGTGATATGCTCGAGGCGCCTCGAACCCGTCAAATGGTCGCCGCGCTCAAGGATAACCATCGGGGGCTCGGTCTGTTGTTTGGGCCGATCGCTAGCGCCAAGCCCGCGCGTTGCGTGATGTGTACGCATCTGGCAGCTTTTCTTAACCGGACGGGCGCAAAAACCGCCTAAACGGCTCATTACGAAACAAATTTGCATAGAATTGTTTCGAAATGCGTTCTTATACACAAAAGCCTTCAAATAGCGTTAAACTATTCAATCACTGATTGATTGTCTCCGCCATCTTTTGGAGTGAGGGTTTGTATGGCTAAAAAACGCAATGGGCGCCAGGATGCCATTAGAGATATTGTGCGCAATAAGGACGTCCGCACGCAGCGTGTGCTGGTCGATGAGCTCCGTGCTATGGGCTTTGATTGCACGCAGGCGACTGTCTCTCGCGATATTGCCGATATGGGGCTGCGTAAGCTCCCTGAGGGCATCTATGTTCTGGCAGAGGACCTGCACCTGCAGCGCATGGTTTCCGAGCTCGTAACGGGCGTTCTGCGTACCGATAATCTGGTTATGATCAAGGCTCAGCCTGGCACGGCTTCCGGCATCGCCGCCGCCGTTGATGCGGCAGAGTTGCCCGATGTGCTTGGCTCGCTTGCCGGCAACGATACGATTTTGGTTATTGCCCAGACGGCCGAGGACGGCGAGCGTCTCGAGGCGCTGATCAATAAGCTGAGCAATTCTCGCAAGTAGGCGTGCGGGTCGTGCGCTCGGCACTGCGTGCGCTTACATAGTGGCTTGTAAGGGGTATCGACGTTGGTCGGTACCCCCCCCCTTTTTTTGTTTGCTGGTATAACGACCGCCCAGTCGCTTCAAACTAAAAGGCCCCGAGCAGTTCAATAAGCTGCTCGGGGCCTTGTTGGCTTTAGTCGCGTACTTCTTAGCCGACCGTATCGTCAGGCGTGGGCGAGGGGTCGGGAGTGGGCGTGGGCGTAGGCGTAGGCGTGCCGCCATCGCCGCCGGTCGAACCACCAGTGGAGCCGCCCGTCGAGCCACCGGTCGTACCGGTGCCGCCGGTGGTGTCGCCGCCCGTGGTCTCGGTGGTCGTGGTCGTCGTGGTCGTCGTGGTGGTTTCCTCTTCCTCTTCGTCCTTGTCCTTGTCCTTGTCGTCGTTCTCCGACTTCTTGGTGTTGTTGGTGCCGTAGAACTTCCAGACGCTGTTGTTCTTGTAGGTGGGCGCCGTTCCGGTCGCAAACTCCTCGCGCTCGGTACCGGTCAGAACGGTGTTCATAAACCGCTTAAAGACAGGCAGGTTGGTGCTGTCGCCCAGCAGGTCCGTGCCGTACTTTTGGATGGGGATCTCGCCCGCGGAATAGCCGGTCCACAGGGCGCACGCCAGCTGCGGGGTATAGCCGCAGAACCACAGGTTGGTGGTGTTGTCGGTGGTGCCCGTCTTGCCGGCATAGGGCTGGTTGACACTCAGGGCGCCGGCAGCACCCGTACCGCTGCCCTTCATGACGCCGGACAGAACATCGGTGACCGCGGCGGCCTCGCCCTCGGTAAGCACCTGTGAGGGATTGTCGGTGTGCTGGTACAGCACCGAACCGGTACGAGAATCAATCTCGGTGATGGCGATCGGCTGGCGATAGTAGCCGCCGTTGGCAAACGTCGCGTAGGCGGCGGCCATCTCGAGTGGCGAGATCGAGCCGGTGCCGAGCGTCATGACGGGAACGTCCTCGATGTTGTCCTTGGCGGGGTCGATGCCGAGCTTTTTGACGAGCGAGATGATCTTGCTGTTGCCGACGGCTTCCGCCACCTGGATGTAGCCGGTGTTGGAGGAGTATGCCGTCGCCTGCTTAAGCGTGATGTTGCCATAGCTCTGGTTGGCGTAATTTTGGACCTCAGTCGTGGTGCCCTTGGCCTTGAGCGGCGAGTTGCAGTTGAGGGTGACGTTGGGGTTCATGCCGTTTTGGATGGCAGTTGCCAGCGTAAAGGCCTTAAAGGTGGAGCCGACGGGACGCTTGGCCGTGGCATGGTTTACGTGGTTCTCGTCGGCGTTGTAGTCGTAGCCGCCCACCATGCACTTGATGTAGCCGGTCTTGGGGTCGACGACGACCATGCCCATGTCCAGGCCGTCAAGCGAGAGCGTGTCGAGCTGCTCGCGGACGGCATTCTCTGCCACCTGCTGCATCGTGGGGTCGATGGTGGTCTTGACGGTCAGGCCGCCCTTAAAGAGCACGTCGGTCGAGAACTCCTGCTCCAGCAGCTGCTTGACGTAGGAGACAAAGTAGGGCTGCGAGTAAACGTCGACGCCGCTGCCCGAGATTTCGGTCACGTTGAGGGTGATGGGCTCGGCCTGTGCGGCATCGTGCTCCTCCTGGGTGATGTGGCCCAGGCGCAGCATGTTGTCGAGAACCTTGTTGCGGCGAGACAGTGCCAGATCGGGATTGACCGTGGGGTCGTACTGCGAGGGCGAGTTGGGAAGGCCGATGAGTAGCGCGGCCTCGCTCAGGGTGAGGTCGGCGGCGCTCTTGGACAGATAGGTCTCGGCTGCGGCCTCGATGCCGTAGGCGCCGTGGCCGTAATAGATGGTGTTGAGGTACATCATGAGGATCTCGTCTTTGGAGTACATGTCCTCCATCTTGATGGCGATGTAGGCCTCGCGCACCTTACGCTCAATGGTCGAGTCGAATTGCTCCTCCTGCAGGATGGTGTTGCGCACAAGCTGCTGGGTGATCGTCGAGGCGCCTTCGTGTCCGCCGCCGAGGGTTGCCACCGCAGCACGCGCGATACCCCACAGGTCGATACCGCCGTGCTCGTAGAAGCGCTCGTCCTCGACGTCAACGGTGCCCTGCAGCACGTAGGGGGAGACCTCGTCCTTGGTGATGGACTTGCGGTTTTGCGTGTAGAAGCTCGCGATCTTGTTGCCGTTGCAGTCGACGATCTCGGTGGGCTCGCTCACCAGATACGCGTTGGCGTCGGTGTAGTCGGGCAGATCGGACAGCCAGCGGTTGACGTTGCCGACCATGCCGATGCCAAATGCCACGCCCGCAATCAGCAGAAAGCCCAAAAACGAGAGCAGGATTATGGGCAGAGCATGCGTCTTTGAACGGCTGCGTCCCTGTCGTTGGCGAGGACCCATATATTGACCTCCAGGTATGTCGTGCCGGACGGTGGATGTGCCGTCGGGGCAGGATGGACATAAGTTATTACACGATAAACCAAACGGGGCGCGCGAGGCCTCGTGTATGCTGGAAGACGGCATTTTTCAGAGTGAATGCATACCTTGGTAAGGAGTTTGTCGATGGCGATTCGGACGATGGGGCCGAGCGGACAATACGAGACTGGATTGGATGCTGCCGGTGCGGCGCTGCCCGAGCTGCTGGCACCGGCGGGCGGACTCGACCAGATGCTTGCGGCCATCGCCGCGGGTGCCGATGCCATCTATGCGGGGTTGGGCGGCTTTAACGCCCGTGTGAGCGCCCATGGCTTTACGGATAACGAGTTTGCGCGCGGCTGCGCCGTGGCGCATGCCCATGGCGTGCGTGTGTACGTAACGCTCAACGTGTTCGTGTTTGACGATGAGTTGTCCGACGCGGTGGCGTTGGGAGCTCATGCACTGGAGCTGGGCGCCGATGCTCTGATTGTCGCCGATGCCGGGTTGGCCTGCGCGCTGCGCGCGGCGATTCCCGGGGTCGAGATTCACCTGTCCACGCAGGCGGGCGCTCATAGCGAGGGTGCCGTGCGGCTTGCCGCCGATGAGCTGGGGGTCGAGCGCGTGACGACGGCACGCGAGCTGACGGTCGACGAGATTGCGGCGCTATGTGCCACGGGCGTGCCCATCGAGGTATTCTGCCACGGTGCGATTTGCATCGGCTATTCGGGGGCGTGCGAGTTCTCGGCCTTGCGGCGTGGGCGCTCGGCGATGCGCGGCGACTGCACGCAGCCGTGCCGTCTGGCGTACGACCTAGTGGACGAGGCGGGGCAGAGTGTTGTTGCCGTCGAGGGAGACCGCCTGCTTTGTCCGCGTGACTATCTGGGTATCGCGCACCTGCCCGAGCTTGTTGCCACCGGCGTGGCATCGCTCAAGATCGAGGGACGCATGAAGAATCCCGATTACGTATTCAACGTGGTGAGGGTGTGGCGTCGGGCACTCGATATGCTGTGCGACGGCGCGTGGGACTCCGGTGCCGTGGAAGAGCTTGAACGCGAGCTGGGAAGGTCGTTTAACCGTGGGTTTACCGATGCTTACCTGCGGGGTCGTTCGGGTGCCGAGCTCATGAGCTTTGAGCGCGCGATCAACCAGGGCGTGCGCGTGGGCCACTTGGTGGCGGTGGGTCACGAAGAGGTGACGGTTGAGCTTGATGCCGCCGTGGCGGCGGGCGATACGCTCGAAATCCGATTTTACCCGGGTGCCGACGCGCGTCCCGATGTGCCCAAGCGCTGGCCACAGGTGCCTTGCCCCGTGGATGCCGCTGCGGGGGAGCGCATCGTCGTGCATTGCAAACGTAAGGTGGACGCGGGCTGCGAGGTCTATCTGATTCGCAGCGCCGGCGTGTTGGATCAGACGGCGGCGGTGTTGGAGCGCATGCGGGCCGAGGCGGATGCGATTGCGCCCGTTGCGCGTGCCGTTGAGGTGCTGCCCTTTGAGGGCGCTGCGGTGGATGGCGGTGCGTCGACGGAGTTGGCGGGGTCGGCGGGGCCGGCAAAGCGCGAGGATTTTGCTCGTATGGTCTTTGCCTGGGAGCTGATGGATGTGGGTCCGCGCGATGAGCGAGATCTGTCCGATACAACGGTGGTGCTCGACGAAGTGTGCCGCGCGGGCGACGCCGAGCGGACTCGGGCGCTTATGCAGCGTGCCGGGCGCGTCGTCTGCCGCAATCTGGGACAAGTGGCGATGGCCCGCGAGCTGGGCACAACGTTTGACGTGGCGGCGCCGGTGTTCTGTGCCAATCGGGCCACGCTTACCTGGCTGCGCGGACTCGGTGCGGGGCGGGTGTGCTTGTCGGCCGAGTTGCTCGGCAATGATGCGGAGCGTGTTGCCGAACTTGCCGCTTGCCCCGGTGTCTTGGGGCCTGTCGATGCCGACCGTCCCGAGCTCATGGTGTGCGAGCACTGCTTGCTGACTGCCGAGGGCGCCTGCGCCACGGATGCAACGGGGCAGGTCCGTTGCCGTGACTGCTCGCGCCGTCAGCAGGCGCGCTTTTTGGTCGAACGTGACGGCACGCGTTTGCCGGTCGTTATCGACGCGTGCGGCAGGACGAGGATTTTCCTGTCGTAGGTGCCGCGTCGCGCTGTTTTGGTTATTATTAGTGGGTTTATGAACTTCCAGCACCGCCGTATCCGGTGAGGGTGCTATAGCAAAAGGAGGATACCCAATGCTGTCTGTTGACGAGCAAATGCGTATCATCACCTCGGGTGCAGCGCAGATCGTCCCCGAGGCCGACCTTCGCAAGAAGCTTGAGAAGGGCGAGCCCCTCAACATCAAGCTCGGCGTCGATCCCACCAGCCCCGACCTGCACCTGGGCCATGCCGTGCCCCTGCGCAAGATGCGTCAGTTCCAGGACCTGGGCCACAACGTCACCCTTATCATCGGCAACGGCACTGCGCTGATCGGCGACCCCTCGGGCAAGAACTCCACCCGCCCGCAGCTTTCGCAGGAGCAGATCGAGGCCAACGCCGAGACCTACGTGAGCCAGGCCATGAAGATCCTGGACCCCGAGAAGACCACCATCGTGCACAACGGCGACTGGATCCTTTCGATGGACCTGGCCGGCCTGCTGCAGGTGTGCTCCAAGTTCACCGTCGCCCGCATCCTTGAGCGCGACGACTTTACCAAGCGCTACCAGTCCCAGACGCCGATTGCCCTGCACGAGTTTCTGTACCCCGTGATGCAGGCCTTCGACTCCGTTCAGATCAAGGCCGACGTCGAGATGGGCGGCACCGACCAGCTCTTCAACCTGCTCGCCGGCCGCGAGCTCATGGAGAAGATGGGCATGGAGCCGCAGATCGCGCTTACCATGCCGCTGCTCGAGGGCACCGACGGCGTGCGCAAGATGTCCAAGTCCTATGGCAACTACATCGGCCTGACCGACGCTCCCAAGGATATGTTCGGCAAGACCATGTCCATCCCCGACGAGATGATCGGCAAGTACTATCGTCTGGCCAGCTCGCTCGCCCCGGCCGAGGTCGACAAGATCGATGCCGCCCTGGCCGATGGCTCCGCCGACCCCTATGAGCTCAAGCGCGCACTGGGCCGCGACCTGTGCGACACCTACCACGGCGCCGGCGCCGGCGACGAGGCACAGGCCGAGTTCGACCGCGTGTTCAAGGAGGGCCAGCTTGCCGACTTCCCCGAGAAGCACGTTGAGCTGACCGTCAACGACGAGGGTCAGATTTACCTCGCCGGCCTGCTCAAGGACCTGGGCCTTTCGGCCAGCGCCGGTCAGGCCCGCCGCGACATCGACGGCGGCGGCGTCAAGATCAACGGCAAGGCTGTGGCTCCCAAGAGCTACAACATCGATCCGAGCGCCCTCAAACTGGGCGACACCCTCTCCGTGGGCAAGCGCAAGGGCTTTAAGTTGGTTTAGTTACGCGGTTTTACCAAACCGCGTAACCGGTTGACGCTGCAAACCCGCCAGAGCGGCAATCTGCCTTTCAACTTCGGCGGCATGACCAGAAGGTCAATGCCGCCTCGTTTCAAGGCACCTTGCTCGCTCTGGCGGGCTTTCGCTCATATGACCCAATCCGCTGTCAAGAGCCACAATGGCCCCGCCGACCGCTTGCAATCGGTCGGCGGGGCCTGCCGTTAACCCGTCCCGGTCCGCCCCCGGCATGTCATCGACGCCTTCGGCTCAGTCTCATATCCGCGGATACCGTTCTGTCGGCCCGCACTCCATTCCTTCGGCGGGGTTCCCCAAGTCTGTCGAGGCGCATGCGGAGGGCTCCGCGCGCACAGCGAAATAGGGGGTATCCCCGAAGGCCGCCCGGCTCGCCGGGGCGGGGGCTATGTCTATTCCGCGCCCTCCCGGCACATCATGCCGAGGGCCCAGAGCCACCTCACGAGCTCGGCCGCGGTGGCCGCGTTAGCCTTCGCCTGGGGCATGCCGCGGGCGAGCATCTCCTCGCGCCGCCGCAGGAGCCGCTCGGATTCCTTCCTCCCGTGCATCCTTATCTCGAGGGGCACGCCCGTGTCCCTCGGCATGAGCTTCGGCTGGTGCCGCGCCGCGGCGTAGCACCATGAACCCTCAACGGCCAGCTTCCTCACGAGCGCGTTGCCCGCACCGCTGATGCCTCCGAGCCGCACGGAGTCGCCGCTCGACCTCTGACTCGGCGCGAGGCCGAAATAGGCCGTGACCTGCCTTCCGGAACGGAACCTCGTGAAGTCGCCGACCTCGGCCGAGAAGGCTGCGGCCAGCGCGAAGGCGCAGCCCTTGATCGACTGGAGGGCGGCCACCTCCGCGGCGATCGGGCTGGCATCCACGGCCGCCCTGTACTCGGAGAGCAGATCCGCCCGGGCCTCCGCCGCGGCCTCGACCTCGCTCCTCAGAGCGGCGAGCGTCCGAACCCCGCCATCGTCCTCCGGCCTGACCTTGTCGAGCCACCTCAGGAAGTCGTAGGTCCAGTACTTCCTCGGGTTGCCGGCGGGCGTGGTGCCGCCGTAGGCGAACCCTCGCTTTGCGAGGAAGGCGAGCAGCCGCTGCTTGGCGGTCGCCAGGCGCGCGGTCGCCCCGTCGTAGGCGCCGGCGAGGTCCCTGATGCCCTCGACCTCGGGGGAGGGGACCCATACGGGGGAGATGTCGTGGGCGAGTATCGCCTTGGCCATCCTGGCGGCGTCGTTCCTGTCGTTCTTGGAGGCCGAGTCGGCGGCCGACCTGGGGATCTTCGAGACCGCGGCGACGACACACTCGACGCCGAGCCCGGCGAGCTCCCTCTGCGGGGCGAAGCCGGGGTAGCCGCTCTCGTAGGCCGCGAGCGACGGCCCGGGGAACCCACCCATCCACCCGGCGATCTCGCCCCAGGGGTTGCCGGGGAACCTCCTCGTCACGGCCTCGCCGGTGTCCGCGTCGAGGGCGCAGACGGTGGTCGACCTCAGGTGGACGTCCATCCCGAACGCGGTAGAATACTTTGGCATGGGAGCCTCCCAACCTCGTTGCGGCGCGGCTGCGCCTATGGCACTTCAACATCATTGTCGCAGCCCCGACCCGCGGTCACGAGCGGGGGCTCCTATCTTTTTAGTGCCCTCGGATTGGGTCATAGTGTCTGTCGTTGCCAAGACATCGGCGCTTCCGTTGTTGTAGGTGGCAGTTAGGTGCACTCATTGGGGACAGACTTAAATGAGTGCCCACAGAATGAGAGTGGATAATCTTCCGTTTTTGGCCTGCTTGGGGGTGCGGACAGAAAGTTGGACCGCGGGGCGGTCCGGACTGGAGGTTCGCA
>BREX01000006.1 GCA_023708985.1 Collinsella sp. | reverse complement strand
CGGAGGGGCGCCGTGGGCGGGAATCTGGCACTCCATATTTTGTTCACAAATGAATATGTCCCTCAGTCGCGTCCCTGAGGTTATAACTGAAGCATTGGCTTCTGATATCGGCGATGACCAGCTGGTTTATAGGTGTTAAGGCATCGGTCATCTCTGGAGCGCCACTTTACTCCAAAAGCATCAGCTATTTGTTTCCCGTCGGTAAAAGGCAGGTTTTGTTCGCCAAGCGTTCTTATATATAGAGAAGTTCGGGTTCGAACCCATGCACCGGCAACAAAAAAGCGATCAACCGGAGTTGACCGTCTCAACAATCTTTGGGTGGGCCGTCAGGGGTTCAGCCTGCTTCGCAGGCGGCCGCTGCGGCGCTTTCGCGCCTTGCGCGCTGCGCTGGCAAACGCTCACGCGTTTACTCAGCTCCGCGCCCCGACGGGTTCGAACCCATGAAAGGGCGACAAAAAAGACGGCCAACCGAAGTTGACCGTCTCAACAACCTTTGGGTGGGCCGTCAGGGGTTCGAACCCTGGACCTTGGGATTAAAAGTCCCCTGCTCTGCCAGCTGAGCTAACGGCCCGCGGGTGGCATTGTACCACGGTCTGGGACTATTCCCAACTCCATTGGCCGTTCTGGAAAATCACAACTTCACGTCCATCAGGCGTAATGCCCACAATATCGATGTCGTCCGTGCCGATCATAAAATCGACGTGCGTGCTCGAGACGTTAACGCCATGCTCCAGAAGCTCCTCCTTGGACATGTCATACCCACCCTCGATGCATTCGGGGAAACCGACACCTAGCGCGAGATGGCAGCTAGCGTTCTCGTCATAGAGCGTATCGTAGAACAGAACACCGCTTTCACGGATCGGCGTGTTCTTGGAAATGAGCGCGACTTCTCCCAGGTGAGCAGCGCCCTCGTCCGTATCGATGATACTTGCAAGCGTTGCCTTGCCCACGCGGGCGTCGTAGTCCACCACGCGGCCGCCCTCGAACTTAATCCAAAAATCGTCGACCTTATTGCCGTGGTGGATGAGCGGCATGGCCGAGTACACGATACCGTCGGCGCGCATGCGATCGGGCGAAGTGAAGACTTCCTCGGTGGGAATGTTGGGGAAGAAGGGGTGCCCATCGGGCGTCTTGCCCTTGCCGCCGGCCCACTCGTGACCCTTCGTCATGCCAATCATCAGATCGGTTCCATTTGCCGCGGTGTAATGCAGGCAGTCGAAACGATTGTCGTTCAGGAAACGCAGGTTCTTTTCGAATGCGGCGTCGTGGAGCTCCCAGTCGCTCTCTGGGTCCTGGCCATCGGCGCGAGCGGTGTGCAGAATCGCATTCCACAGCTTATAGATTGCAACCTCATCGGCGTCTCCCGGGAACACCTCGCGCGCCCAAGCCACGACCGGAGCGCCGGCGATGCACCACGGATTGATGTTGTAATCCAGTCCACGGCGGAAAACTTTGCACTGCGTGTTCTTTGCCTTAGAAGCTGCAGCGGGCTTAGCGGGATCGATGCCCTTAAGGGCGGCGGGGTCCGCACCCTCGATAAAGATAAAGCAGGCACCGTCCTGGGCCAGGGAATCCAGCTGCAGGCGCTTCCACTCGGGCGTCTGCTCAAAATAGCTTTTCTCGACATGCTCGTACGTGAGCCTCGTCACGGCATCATCGGCCCAGATGACCGTCACGTGGCCGGCGCCGGCAGCATAGGCCTCCGCGACCACCACGCGCGCAAACGGCGCGCACTCAACCGGAGACTGAACGACGACTTCCTGGCCGGGCTTAACGTTTACGCCCTTGCGGACAACCAGGCGCGCATAGTTTTTAATCTTGGGCTCCAGGGACTTCATACCCTCCAGGGCCTCTTCGACCGTCAGGGCAGCTCGAATCATGTGCCACTCCATCTATCTATAGAACAGTAAAAAGGCGCGCCGCAAAAACGACGCGCCTTATATCTTAGCGATAAGTATGTATGCAAACGCTACTTCTTCTTGGAGTCCTTCTTGTCCTCCTCGGCAGCTGCGCGCTCGATAAGAGCGTTGAGCTTGTTCTCGGACATGCCCTCGGCCTGCGCGCGGTACATGTTGCGCAAGGGACGAATACGAGCGAAGTCGTAGATAAAGTCACCTAGGATGATGACATAGGACAAAACGATGCCGACCATCTGGACAGGGCTGGACACCATGCCAGCGGGAGCGAAGTACAGCGAGGCCCAAATTGCCACGACGAGCACCATGCCAATGGCGAGCACAATCCACCAGATGCGACGGCGCTTGGTGTAGTCCTCGTCCTGCTTGAGGAGGATATTCGACACCGTATAGATGCGGTCCTCCTTGGCGCGCTGCTTAGCCTTGCGGGCACGCTTCTCCTCTTTAGAGAGGCCCTCGAGGTTCTCGCCCTTCTCGAGCTCTTTGCGGCGTGCCTTAGACGAAGCCGGCACGACGCGAACGGAGCTCGCTGCTTGGCGGGCGGGCTTAGCAGATGCGGCAGACTTGCGCGCAACCCCGGTAACTTCGTGGGATTGCGTGCGCTTGTTCGTGGCGCTACGGGTACTCACTTATGCGTTCTCCTTCATGCTTGTGAACTGGGAGCCCGTGATGATCTGGAAGGCCTCGCGATAGCGCTCGGACGTGCCATCGATGACCTCGGCGGGCAGGTGCGGGGTCTCCCCCGTCATATCCCAGTTGGCCTTGAGCCAATTGCGGACGAATTGCTTGTCGTAGCTAGGCTGGATCTTGCCCTCCTCGTAGCTGGCAGCAGGCCAGAAACGGCTGGAGTCGGGCGTGAGGCACTCGTCGATCAGCGTGACCTTGCCATCGATGACACCAAACTCGAACTTGGTGTCGGCAATGATGATGCCACGGGTCGCGGCGTACTCGGCAGCGGCCTTGTAGATCTTGAGGGAAAGGTCACGAATCTGCGTGGCGATGTCCTCGCCCACGATCTCGCAGCAACGCTCGAACGAGATGTTCTCGTCGTGGTCACCGATCTCGGCCTTCGTGGACGGCGTGAACAACGGCTCGGGAAGCTTGGAAGCCTCGGTCAGGCCCTCAGGCAGCTGGATGCCGCAGACGGTGCCGTTCTCGTCGTAGGTCTTCTTGCCCGAACCGGTCAGATAGCCGCGGACGATGCACTCGATAGGAATCGTCTGGGCCTTCTTAACCAGCATGGCGCGGCCAGCGAGGTAGTCACGATACTCAGCAAACTCCTCGGGGAAATCCGCCGGGTCGATGGAAACGAGATGGTTGGGGACGATGTCGGCAAACTTATCGAACCAGAATGCCGAGATGCGATTGAGCACCTCTCCCTTAAACGGAATCTCGTCGGGAAGAATGAAGTCGAACGCAGAAATGCGGTCGGTGGCGACCATCAGCAGGTTTTCACCGGCATCGTAAATATCACGAACCTTGCCACGGGAATCCGGACGACGCTCCATCGTTGTCACGTGAGTCACTCCTTACCTAAATACGACAGAAATGCGGGTTCTTTCCCGCATGTTTTCGCAAACTCGGAGCGGCAGGGACGCGGCCCCTCCTTCACCGAATAGCGAAAAGCTAGTGCTCCATTGTAGTAGATGCCGCGTCTGCCGTGTGCTCGCGGGGCAGATGAATTGTAAAAGTCGCACCCTTTCCAAGCTCCGACTCCACGGATATGTAGCCATGGTGACGCTCGACGATCTGCTTGGTCACGGCGAGGCCAACGCCCAGGCCGCCAGCTTCGCGGGCGCGGCTGGCATCGGCGCGCCAAAACCGCCCGAAGATGCGCGACAAATCGTCCTTGGCAATACCGATGCCGGTATCAGAAACGGCAATGCTGACGTGCTTGCGGTCACTGAGCACCGACACCACGACCCAACCGCCCTCGGGGGTGTAGCGCATGGCGTTGCTCATGAGGTTGATAACACATTGCGTGATCATGTCGGGATCGGCCTCGACGACATCGTCGTGACCCTGGGTCTCGTCCGCAAAACGCAGGCGCAGATCGCGGTCGACAAACAGGCGCTCCTGGGCATTAACGATGGAACGCACGAAAGGAACCATGTCCACCGGCTCAAGGTTGAGCGGAGCCGTGCTGTTTTCCATGCGCGACAGGTCGAGCATCTGCTGCACCAGACGAGCCAGGCGACGCGTCTCGGAAGCAACGGTTTCCAAATGCTCATCGTCGGTGGGATACACGCCATCCTGCATGGCCTCGACCGTTGCGAGCATGGCCATAAGCGGCGTGCGAAGCTCGTGTGCAACGTCTGAGGTCAGGCGCTTCTCGTGTTTCATATCCTTCTCGAGCGAAGTGGCCATCTCATCGAAGGTCTCACCCAGCTGATCGATCTCGTCATCACCGCGCAGTCCCGTGCGAGCCGACAGGTCGCCGTCACGGATTTGCTTTGCGGTACTGGTGATGCGATGAATCGGCTTGGTGAGCATGCGCGACACGAGCGATCCGATAACGACCGAAATGCAGATTGCAACAACCGCGGCGAGGGCCATGGCGTTAAAGGTCTTCTCCCTAAACGCAGAGTCCGCCTTGGTGAGCAGAGCGTCGGAGCCGATGGCCCACAGCTTTACCTGTCCGACATGCTCGCCGGAAGACGTTACAATCTCGACGTTAGCAACGCTATCGGAGTCGGTTGGAGCAGACGAGACCGGGCTATGCGATGCCCTCTTGCCGCTCGTGTCGTCGGTCGTAGCCTGGTTTTCGCGTACATCGGCGGTGGCGCTTGCCGAGGGCCAGGAATCGTCATAAACGATCACGCCCTTTTTATTGACGACCTGCATACCCAGATCGTCGGAAACCAAACTCGACGTTGCGACCGTGCGCAGTTCTCCCGCGGTCCAAGAGCCGTTTTCCTCATATGAGGTTGCCAACTTCTCGGCAGCGGAATTTGCGATTTCGACGATATTGGAGCGTGTGTAATCCGAAAAGACCGTGCCCCACACAACAGAGACAACGCCCACCAGCACCAATACCGTCATGAGCGATGTCAGAGCAAAAGCAAGTGCCATGCGCGAGGGATAGCTCATCGTTGGCCGTGAATCGGAACGAGGCGTGTTCCAACTAGCCTTGGAACCCGCCTCGCTCTCCTGCTTGTGCTTTTGTCCGATTTCAAAGCGCGCAGGTGTCATATGTGATTTCCCTATTTCTCGTCCGACTTATCGGTCTTGGCCGGAGCCTCGAAGCGATAGCCGACACCATGGACGGTGTAGAGCCACTTGGGCTTCTTGGGATCATCGCCCAGCTTGGCGCGAAGATTCTTCACGTGGCTATCGATGGTGCGCTCATAGCCCTCAAAGTCATACCCGAGCACTTTCTCGACCAGCTCCATGCGGTTATACACACGGCCGGGATGGCGGGCAAGCGTGGTGAGCAGCTTGAACTCGGAAGCCGTCAGATCGACTTCCTTGCCCTCGACCAAGATCTTGTGGCCCGAGATATCGATGACCAGATCGCCGAAGTCGAGCACCTCGACGGCGGGCTCGTCGGCCTGATGGGCACGGCGGAACAGAGCACGAACGCGGGCGACGAGCTCGCGCGGCGAGAACGGCTTAATCAGATAGTCATCGGCGCCGAGCTCAAGACCGATAATACGGTCCTCGATCTCGCCCTTAGCCGTCAGCATGATGATGGGGACATCCGAGGTATCGCGAATGGTGCGGCAAACGCGCTCGCCGGGAATCTTGGGGAGCATAAGGTCGAGCACGACCAGGTCGAACTGATGCTTCTCGAACTCCTCGATCGCGGACTGACCGTCGCCGACGCCCACAACCCAGTAGCCTTCGCGCTCGAGATAGGCAGCGACGGCGTCACGGATTGCCTTCTCATCCTCGACCAGCAGAATCTTTTTTGCATCTGAAGCCATAACACGGCCCCCCTGTCTCAATTAGCTAAGAACAAGCCCATTTTAACGCACCTGAGCCCGCCGGATGCCGCTATGACGCGGCAGCTCGGCGGGCGGTACTCACAATTACAACGCGTTTATTCCCCTGTTGGCGCCTTTTTAACCCCTCTAAGCTTAAAGAGAGAATAGGCGTGCAGTGACCGTCTCTGGTATACCCTGGCTGTTGCGCACCGTGGCGTACGTAAGGAATGAGTCCGACTTTCCCGCCGTAGCTGGATAATCGCCATACTCCAAAGCGCGGTCGGGCGACAGCAGCGAGCCATAGGTCTTGGCAGAGGTGTCGATCAGGAAATGCGACGCCTGTACCTTAACAAGGTATTTATTCTTCTTGCCAGCCGCACATGCAAGCGGCTCGCGGGACAGGAAGAGATACGGCCCTCCCTCATTACCGATATACGTGCCCATGTTGCCCAGGCTGCCCACGCCACTATAGGTCGCCTCGATAGAAAACACGAAGGTATCGCCCATATATACGGCCTCGAAAGGCGAGACTGACGAGGGAAGAACTAGCTGGGCACGTTTGGTGTTGTTGCCGTCGGTCAGATCGATTGCCGTTATGCCGTAGTAGACGCCCTCGTCGTTGCGGACACGCGGCGAGATGGTCAAAATGCCGTCGCTCGCGCGCGGGGCCGATGCAAAGCGGCCCGTCGATTTCCAAATTACCTCGGCCTTGGATTCATCAAGCGAGCGACGATAGCAAAACGAATCACTACTCGTTTTATTGCCGCCTGCCGAAGGCATTTTATACCAGATGACTGATGACCCGAACGCCGTGAACAGGGGCGGATCATAGTCCTTGCCACCTCGATCGAGCTCAACCACGTCGCCAGAGAGCGAAGCGCCCGACAGATTTTGAGCGTAGAGCTTCCACGATGAATTGGCAAAGTTCATCTCAACCCACGCGAATACGCCGTCGCCGGCACGGACATCGTAGAATGCGTATCCCGTGCCCTCGATAGGATCCTCGATTAATGTGGTAAGCGAGCCATCGCCCAGGTTGAGCACGCCGAGTGTGTTGGCGTGCAGTGCCGATGCGGGCGCCATCATCGCCGCGGCGTAATCGCCGTCGCAGTAGTACAGCAGCGTACCCAGAGGCAGCGTCCACGATGACGCCGGCTCAAGATCGATGTCGACAGCCTCATACTCATCCGTAATCGAGATGATTTTGGAATCGTCCTTGATAACCTGCGGCTCGCCGGCGACATCATCGCTGGTACCCGTTTTTTTCGAGCATCCGGCAAGCACCGTGGCAGCGCCCGCGGCAGCCCCACCGAGTACAAAGCCGCGACGCGATATTCCGTTCTTGATGTGATCGGCGATACCCATTAGGCGATCTCGGCGCGAGCGGCCTCGATAGCGCGCGTAAGCTGGTCGGCGCAGGAGGTCTTTTTCATACCGCAGGTATTACCGGCGAGAACCTCGATTACGCGATCGGCGGGAGCGCCCTCGACCAGCTTGGAGATAGCCTTGAGATTGCCGTCGCAGCCGCCGGTAAACTCAACGCCCACCACCTTGTTGCCGTCATCGGAAAGGTCAAGGTGAATATTGCGAGCACACACGCCCTGAGGCTTGTAATCAAACGAAATCATGCGATCCCCTCTCAGAATGTTATTCGAGACGACTATTATCCCCGTCTTTCCCTAAATGCAACGAGGCGCTTTGCCGGCAACACACATTACCAGCAAAGCGCCCTAAAAAGCTAACGTTATGCCCGAACCTACTCGAAGCTCAGCTGCTCCAGACGATCAAAGACCGTGTCGATACGGGTGAGGAAGTCCCACGGATCAAAGATCTCGTCGAGCTTCTCCTGACTGACGGTGCAGCGCGGGTCGGCCTCGAGACGCTCCTTAAAGGTGGGGCCGGAGACACAATCCTGTACCTCGTGCCAGGTTGCCATAGCGTTCTCCTGCACAATGGCGTACGCGTCCTCGCGGGTGATGCCCGTGTCGACGAGGGCGAGCAGTACCTTGGAAGAGAAGATGAGGCCGCGGGTCTTATTGAGGTTGGCCATCATGCGGGCGGGATACAGCTGCAGGCCGTCGATAACGCGGATGAGGCACTGGAACATGTGGTCGAGGGCGATGAAGCTATCGGCCTGGGCGACGCGCTCGGCAGAGGAGTGCGAAATGTCACGCTCGTGCCACAGGGCGACGTTATCGAAGGCAACCTGGGCGTTGGACTTCACGACGCGCGACAGACCGCAGACTTTCTCCATGGTGATGGGGTTGCGCTTGTGCGGCATGGCTGAGCTGCCCTTTTGACCCTTACGGAACGGCTCCTCGGCCTCGAGCGTATCGGTCTTCTGTAGATTGCGAACCTCGGTAGCGATGCGCTCACAGGTGGCCGCTATAGTGGCAAGCACGCCGGCAAGGTAGGCATGGTGATCGCGGCTGATGACCTGCGTGGACAGGGGATCGTGGACCAGGCCCAGGTGCTCGCAGACGTACTCCTCGACGAACGGCTCGATGGAGCTGTACGTGCCGACAGCGCCCGAGATAGCACCGAAGGCAACATTCTTGCGGGCGTCCTCAAGACGATCCAGATCGCGCTTGAGCTCCCAGGCCCAAGAGCCAAACTTCATGCCGAAGGTCATCGGCTCGGCATGGATGCCATGAGTACGGCCGGCGCAGAGCGTGTTGCGCTCCTCAAAGGCGCGACGCTTGCAGATCTCGCCGAGTTTTTTGACGTCCTCGATGATCAGGTCGCAGGCCTGGGTGAGCTGGTAGCACAGGGCCGTGTCGCCCAGATCGGAGCTGGTCATGCCATAGTGAACCCAGCGGCTGGGCTTGGGGTCGCCCTCGGGAACATCGGCATCGATGTACTCCTTCATGTTGGTCAGGAAGGCAATGACGTCGTGGCGCGTGACTTCCTCGATCTCATCGACCTTCGCCTTCTCAAAGTTGGCATGGTCGCGGATCCACTGGGCCTCGTCTTTGGAAATACCGATCTTGCCGAGCTCCGCCTGGGCCTCGCAGGCCAAGACCTCGATCTCCTGCCAAATGGCGTACTTGTTCTCGAGGGAGAAGATGTGTCCCATCTCCGGGCGGGTATAGCGATCGATCATAGCGGCTCCTTTTTGGTTATTGGCACGTTGGTCGTAACCCAACCATTGTACCGTGCGCAGGTGCAAGTATGGGCAGCAGGCATTAACCTAACATTTTGGAATTGGAGCGGGCAACGGGACGTCCGCGCATTTGCTTCGCAAATCCGCACCGGCTGCGGTCGATCCCCTCGGATTCACGGTGACGATGGGGAAGACTTTGTTGAATTGGCCGTCCCGAGGTCTTCTGTGCTCCATGGAGCGGACAACGGGACGTCCGCGTATTTGCTTCGCAAATCCGCACCGGCTTCAGGCGCCTGTCGGCGCCTTCGCCTGCTCGCTACAAACGCTTCGCGTTCGCTTAACGCTCGCACCCTGGCGGGTTCGAGTCCCGGCGCTTGGTAGTAAAAAGCACGGCAACGTAACGCTGCCGTGCTTGTGCTTTTTACTGGAGCGGGCAACGGGACTCGAACCCGCGAGTGTCAGCTTGGGAAGCTGATGCCTTACCACTTGGCGATGCCCGCTTGTGCGTTGGCTAGTATAACGCGGTTGTCTTGTTCGATACAAGGGTGGTGATGCTTGTTTTAGCTGTGGAGAATCATTTGAAAACCGCGCCAATTGTGGAGATAAGGACCTTTGTCTTTCTTTTCTTACCATCTTTTACCTGCACTTTTATCTGATTGTTGTATTTGAGCTCGATTTGTCAGAAATCGGGCAAGCTTTTGGTCAGGCTCCGGTACTTACCCGCATGAACCTCGGGGGTAGCCTCATCCTACGCGTCGCAGCCTCCCCGTGCGGCGCACGAGGGATAAGGAGCAGCCATGTCCAACGCACCCACGCACTCTGTCCACAGCGCAATCGCAACAGGTCCGCTGCTCCTGCTCCTCTTCCTGCTTTTCGGCTGCCTGGCACCGGGAGCCGCATTTGCCGTCGATGGCTACGACCAGCTCGGCTTCCGCACTATTAGCGATGATTGTGGACCCTTCTTCATCGGCAAGTATGAAGCTCAAGACACCTCGATTGCCTACTGCATGAACCAGGAGCGCCCCGGCCCCACCAAACCGGGCGGCCCATGGCTCAACTTTGATCAAGGCTGGGTGTGGCTCGACGACGAGTTCGCGGCAATCGTTTGTCACGGATATCCTACCGCCACGTCGTTTGGCGGTTACCATCTTTCACCCGATCGCGCCCGCGCCGCCACCCAGCTTGCCGTATGGATGCTCAACGGCACTACCCATGTCGACGGCACCTACTCCTACACGACCGCTCAGGGCAAAACCAAGAGCGGACACTTTACCGCCGACAATGAAGTCGTGGCGGCTGCGCGGTGGCTCCACGACAGCGCAAAATCAGGAAGCATCAAAGCCGCTCCGCACCGCGCGCGACGCTATCTAGGAGCCGTATCGGGCGGCAGCAAACGTCAAGACATGCTCTATGTACTGCCGGCGGTCTCTGTTTCCTTCCAAAAGCAGTCTGCTAACACCGTTATTACCAGCGGAAACAATACCTATCAGTTTACCGGGGCAACATTCGATATTTTTGAGAGCGCCAGCGGCGCGCGTGTCGGCACCATCAAGATGGACAGCAACGGTCGAGCGCAAGCAACGCTTCTGCCCAACACGGCATACTACCTAGTTGAAACGAAGGCGCCGGCCGGCTATGTCCCCCGCCACGATCGTATTGCCTTTACCACGGGGAATGACGGCGGGCGGGTCGCCATTGATGAACAGCCCGGCACCATCAATCTGCGTATCGTAAAACTCGATGCCGCGACGAATGCCGGCCCCCAGGTGGGATCTTCACTCGCAGGAGCAGAGTTCACGTGTGTGTCGCAATCAACCCCTGGATGGGCACAAATCCTCACGACCGACGAAAGCGGTCGGGCCACCCTCGCCGATGTCCCCTTAGGAACCTTTACCATCTACGAATCAAAAACCCCCGAGGGCTACCTGCCATCCAACGACAGCTGGACCTATACCGTTGGAGCCGACCAGCTCGGCGATTCAGGCGTGGTCGAGATCGAATCTCGCGTTTCCGATATCCCCATTGCGTTTAACCTTGAGATTTCCAAATTCAAGGATTACGGCAATAGCGACCAATCCGGCCTGGAGCAGCCGGCGGGTGGTGTTGTCTTTGAGGTTGTCAGCAACAGCTCTCAGCAGGTTGTTGGCACACTGACCACAAACGTCTATGGCTTTGCCTCCACCAAAGATCAGCCCGAAGCATGGTTCGGCGCAGGCAAGCGACCCGCCGGTGTCCACGGAGCCGTCCCATACGACCGTGCCGGCTACACGGTTCGCGAGGTTCCGGAAACCGTCCCCGAGGGTTTTAAACGTGCAGGGGAATGGACCGTCGGGGCCAATCAGATTTCCAACGGCGCCGAGCTTCAATATATCGTGGACAACCATGCTCTGTCGACGCATCTCCAGATTGTAAAACGCGATGCCCAAACAGGCGCTTCTGTTCCACTAGCCGGATTCACCTTCCAACTACTCGACAGCAATCACGAATCTGTCTCACAAACTTGCTGGTATCCAACACATAACGTAATGGACACCTTTACGACTGACGCGACCGGGACCGTCACACTGCCCGAATCGCTCGTGCCGGGCACCTATTATGTACGCGAAACCTCGGCCAAAGAGCCCTATCTTGTCGGCGAGGAGATCGAGGTAAACATACCCGCCGACATGAACCTAACGCCCGTTGCAATCGCCTCGTATTATGACCACGCCGCGACCGGAAACATCAGGATCGTTAAAACCGATGCCATAGACGGCAGCAGCCTCGCGGGCGCCGTCTTTGAGATCCGTGCCTCGAGTGATATCGTGCGCCCCGACGGTAGCATTGCCGCGCTCGACGGTGAGACTGTCGCTACCATCACGACGGATGAAACTGGAGAAGCACGCGCGGACAACCTCCCGCTGGGACTTGGCACCGCACGCTACGAGGTTGTCGAGACTCAAGCGCCGGCAGGCTTCTTGCTCGATCGGACAACCCATATTGTCGACCTTACTTATGCCGACCAGAAAACACCCGTTGTAGAAGCACGGCTTAACGTATCCGACGATTACACCAAGGTTGATATCTCCAAGGTCGATGCAAGCGGTGAGCAGGAAGTGGAAGGCGCACAACTCACCTTATATGGTCCCGATAAAACCGAAATAGACTCCTGGACCTCATCCGACAAGCCACACCGCGTCGAACATCTTGCACCCGGCACCTACTCGTTGCGCGAAATGATGTCTCCGCGGACCTATGACCTTGCCGAGGAAATAACGTTTGAAATAAAGGATACGGGAGAAGTCCAATCCGTCGCGATGAAGGATGCGCCCATCGAGATCAAGGGACAGGTCGACAAGCGTCAGGAACTTGTCCAACCTATCGAAAAGGGCCTGTTGGCTAACGGCGATGGTAAAAATCGCGCCGCGACGCAAACTAATACGGATGGACTTTTCTCCTATACCATCGACGCTCGAAACGATTCCGCTACTTGGGTTGATGAGTTTACGATTACCGATGATCTTGAGTGCGCCAAAGACGGCACGGCGAGATTCATCTCAATCGAAACCCCCGTCGCCATCGGCGACCTCAACGGTCTGTGCAACGTGTGGTATCGCACGACGCCGTTGGACTCGACAGACGTCGATGAGCCGGCGAACGCGACACTTGACGATGGACACGAAAATCCTTGGCTTGAGTCCGACGAAGTAAAAGAGAGCCTTGGTGAGGACTGCCGCCTCGTCGATTACGACGGCTGGCGCCTCTGGAAGGCGGATGTCTCGACCACGGAATCCACCACACTCGAGGCGGAAGAGCTCGACCTTGCATCCAATACCGTCGTAACAGGCATTCGAATTGAATACGGTGCGGTAGCCGCCGACTTTACGACTCGAAGCGATGCGGATTCTTGGACCCGCGATGATCTCAAAGATGAGCACGACGACCTTGACGATGCCAAAGCAATCCTTGGCACAGACGCTCGGGGCGCAGTCGTACACATGCAGGCAACGTCGGCTTATACGCCCCAAACCGCACTCACCAACAGCGCGCGCGTCGATCTTTGCCGCAACGGTGGCGGCGATAAACTTGAGTCACATGACGAGGACAGCGTCATTCAACGCTGTACCCTACCGCAGGACCTACCGGCAACAGGATCAGTTCCCATCGCCGCTTGCATCACCGCGCTCCTGACCTCGGGTGCCGCAGCCCTATGGTTCGCTCGCCTTAGGTCGATCCCAAAGAAGCGCTAGCGCGATGAAAAAGCGGGCGAGCCAGTCCCCTGGCTCGCCCGCTTTCAATCATTTAAATCGCCGCATCTACTCTGCAGACGAAGATCCACCATCAACGATTGCCTGCTCGGACTCAGGAATCCCATCGGCACCCGTACTCTGTTCTTGCTCCACCTCTTCGCTGATTGCGGAGGCGGGGGTCGAGCCCTTTGCACCCACGATGTAGGCAGCCCCAAATCCTAACGCAATGGCAATCAAGGTCAAAATCACGTAGACAGGCCAATGGCGCTTAATATACGAAAACACGTTGACTCCTTAGAGCTCCGTCTACGAACGGCGGATAACCTCGGTCACGACCTCGGATACCGTAGCAATGTTTGTCGGGTTGACATTGTGGGGCAGGTCGTCCTCGGTACGAGCGCAAGCCAGACGCGTGCCGTCCACGCCGGCGATGGTAAGGGCTCGGCGGCTCGCCTCGAGCGCAGCATAGGCATCGGTCTTGGCATAGGGCATCTCGAGCGCGCCACAATCGACATGGAACGACTTGCAGACCTTGCTGACCAGGTTCATGATGCGGCGATCGCCCTTGAGCAGTTGTTGTTCGCCCTCGACCGTCACCACCGAAAGCCTACCGGCGCCGACGGATTCAAGATTGATAAAGAATACGCCGCGGAGCTTATCGCGATGCGAAGCCAAGAAGGCCTTCATGCCAGCGCCATCACAATCCGAGGCGCCCGTTGCCACAAACCAGATATCGTGACCGAGCAGCTCATCATCGCCCATAGAGGCGACAGCCGAGAGCATATCTTCGGAAGAAGCGCCATCGGAAGACGTAGCGCCACCCTTCCAGCCATCGTTATCGTCCTCGAAGTTACCCCACGAACCGATACCGCGACCGGACTTCTTGGCATCGTAATCGTCTTCGACGCCCAGCCAGTCACTCATGCTGTCCTGCTCGTTTTTCTTTTTACGGCCGAACAGACCACCCAGGCCGCGCTTACGAGACTTGGGTGCCGCCGGGGCGGGAGCCGAAATGGTCTCGATCGGCTGTGCGCCCGACGCAACGGGCATAGGAGGCGCAACGGGTGCCGATGTGGGTTCGGGGCCCTGGGCAGTAGCAAAGGGATCATTGACCTGTGCGGAGGGGTCGGGAAGGTCGAACAGCGACGTGCGAGACGCAACGTTTGCCTGCTTCATAGACGGCAGCGACGGATCGGGGACCGAAGCCAGCGGAGACGAGGAAGGTGCAGGCGACGGTGCCGACGCCGGATCGGGAACATTCATCTGCGGGCGCGGCGATGCCTGGGAGGAAATCTGGGCCATAAGGGAATCGACCGTTTCGTCCTGGGTGGGAGCGACATTGGCAACCGTGGCACCGGAACCACTCGGGGTCGGCATGGTGAAAATCTGCGTGGAATAAGGCCTCGACTCATCCGTCTCGGGAGTCTCGGAAACCGCAGGCACTTCCTCCTGCTCGACCTCGGTCGAATCATCTTGCTCGGCTGCCGCGTATTGCTCTTCGTCAGAGTTGGCCTCGACGGGCTCGTCCTCGGCGGCATCTTGGATTTCGGCAGCATCAACAGGCTCGTCATCGTCTGCCGCGTCGCCCTGCTCATCGGAAACAGGAAGGGGCTCGGCAATCGCGGTGCCCTGTTTTTCAAACGTTATCGTGGAATCGAACTGCGCGGCATCAAACGACATGGTGCTATCGACGTGCTGCTGAGCCTCGAAAGACGTCGTCGCTTCAACAACATCCGCGGACGCCGGTTGCTGGGACTCAAAGGACGTTGTAGCTTCGGCGGCTTCGACGGGCGCGGACTGCATAGCCTCGTTCTGCTCGGACTCTTGCGCCGCGAGCTCACGTGCCGCCTCGGCTGCCTGCTGCTGAGCGATAGCCTCCTGCTCGGCAGCCTCGCGTGCGGCAGCGCGCTTCTCCTCGAAATCGTCGACAAATTTCTTGCCCTTTGCAAACGCACCCTTAAAGAAGTTGGAAGCGCTGGCGCCAATCGACGAGAACGCGGATGCAATGTCGGCATGCGGCGTTGCCGCGGGAATCTCGGCCGAGAAATCAGTATCGCTCTCGTAAGACACGCGCCTCGGTTGTTCAACGTAATCGTCGTCAGACTCGTCCGCAACGTCTTGCGCCGGTGCGGCGGGAGCCAAAATGTCCAGTCCTGCCGCGGGATCGAACGCGGACACCGCCTCGGGATCGGCAACGGCAGCGGTAACCGCGGCAGACTCATCATCCGCAGCGACAACGGGCGCAGGCGCAGCCACGACGGGGGCAGGCTCGGGCTCAAACGTTGGCTCCTCGCCCTCCTCGTAATCGAGCGTGCAGGACTCGGGAAGCATTTCGAGCGCACGGATGGCATCCGAACCAAAGCGGATGTTGCCGGCGGCGTTACGATAGAGCTTGGGCTCGGGCTCGGCAGACTCCTCCGCCGGCTCGGCAGCGGGAACCTCGTCATTGAACTCTTCGGCTTGGGCAGCCTGATTCTGATCCTCAGGCACGATAGCGCCGATCAGCGTCTCGTCGGCAGACGCACCCTCAAAGCCCTCGATTTGCTCGTCGAAAGCCTCGCCCTGTTCGGGCTCGGTCTGAGCGTCGGGAGCAATCGGCTGACCGAATTCGTCCTCGGCGTAGGTAGGCTCTTCATACTCGATGGTGTTGCCGTAGTCGTTTTGCTGCTGGGCCGCGGCATATTCCGCCGCTGCGCGCGCCATTTCCTCGGCACGACGCTTCTGCTCCCCAAAATAGGTATCGAACGGAACATCGTCGGGAAACTCGTTTTCGCCCTGGAAGGGAGCAACGTTGTCCATAACGCCGAGCATAGCGGCGACAGAAGACTTGTTGCACACCGCGCCAGACGTATAGGGAAGAATGTGGCGGTTAGAGATGATGTTTACCGCGTTGGCGAGTGCAACGAGGGAAGCGAGGATCGCGACAATCCACAGCAGAACCTTGAGCGCGCCGGGGAGCGGCAGAATACGCAGGATGGCAACGGCAGCGGGGGCAACCGTGGCAACGGGCAACAGCTTGGCGATGAGTGCACGATACGAAGCATAAGGCTCGCGGGCGAGCAGCTCAGCACGGGGAGAGTCGTAGTGTGCGACAACGACCACCGGGCGGTTACGCGGGGACGCGAGCGGGCCCGAGGCCTTGTGGTAGGCGATGACATTTTGGCTCACGCCCGTCTTGCCCAGGCGCGAAACCACGGGGTGGCCCGTGCGCTCGAGCACGTAAAGAACGGCGCCGACAATGGCCAGCAAGGTGCCGACCAAGCCGATACCGCCGCCGATGCCCATCAGCAGGGCGCCGGCAAACGCAAGAATACCGGTAACGGCAAATGCCAACCTACTGGGCGCCGGGGCATTGAACTCCTGAACCTCGGGGTCAAAGCCGTGGTTGCGGAAGATCTGAGCGATATCTTCGGCAGCCAAGCGCTCTTCTTCGCTGCATGCCGGCGTAATGCCGGTGTTCTGCAGCAGGTGGTTAATATAGTTCTGGGTGTTCGCCATGTGCGCTCCACATCCATAATCCGACAAATAGGCCCAATGCATGCACATTAGAACCGTATATAGTCGAAAGTATACCCCGAGCGAGCGCAAACGACCGAATTCGGGCCATCTTAACGCCCCGAGCGGACAAGGATATAGCCTAATCTCCATATCGGACTAAAATCATGGCAGCAAACCACCTTCTCATGCGAGGACTCTATGACGGCAAGCGACACGACCGAGACAATTAAAAAGGGAAATTCGGAGCCCAGTTTCGATAAAACGGCTCAGCGCATCCTCAATCTTTTCTTTGTGCTCAATAGCTCCCCCGAACCGCTGACGACCGAGCAGATCGTCTTGGATTCTGACCTGGGATATGGCTCGGGCAATATCGACTCGGATAAGCGCAAGTTTCGACGCGATCGTGACAAGCTGCTCGAACGCGGCATCTTAATCAAGGAGGTTCGCCCCACCGGCGCGCAGGAGACCGAGGAAAGCTCGTGGACAATCGACCGCGAGCACACGTTTGCGGCAGGCGGCCTCATTACCGCAGACGACGCCGATATCCTGCTCAACGCCATCGACCAGACACTAGCGGCCGGCTCATCCACTTTTGCCGCACCGCTTGCCGATATTCGCTCCAAGATTGCCTATCTCACCGGCAGGACGACGGTAGACGAGGCGCCGATCAGCCGCTCTCCCACCGTCGATGCGGTTTGGAGCGCCTTTACCGAGCGATGCGCGCTGCGATTTTTATATCAGAACGGACGCGGCGAGCAGAGAGAACGTACCGTCTGCGTCTACGGCATGTTCGAGCGCGAGGGCGTGGCTTACTTCTGCGGCCTCGACAATGCCACCGACGACATCAGGACATTCCGCTGCGACCGTATCGTTCGCGCTTGGCGTCCTTCGAAGGCCTACGTCATCCCCGCGGACTTCAACCTCAGCGACTACCTGTTCTTTGAATTCGATTTTGCCGACCGACCGCCCGTTGCAGCCACGTTCTCATTCGCCCCTCAGACGCAGATCGATATGATCAACGGTCTCACGCGTGGGCGAGGTGAGCTCGTACACACCGATGTGGGATGGACCTGGACCGTTGACGTGCGCGATCTTGAAGCCGGCGCCTCATTTTGCATGGCCCACGCCATGGACGGCATGAGGCCCGTGGCCCCCAAATCGCTCAAACAGGCGTGGAACCACCTCATTGAAAGGACGGTGCACGAGTATGCCCGTGCGTAAACTCACCAGCGAGCAGAGACTCTCGCGCGCCATCGACATCATGGAGGCCCTCTACGCCGCCGGCGAGAGCGGCATGACACGGACCGAGATTTGCAGTCGCTTTGACATCACGGGGGTATCGCTCGACGAGATTCTCGAGATCGTCTCGACGCTCGCGGACCGAGAATCGGGCGCGCGCATCATCTGCGAATGCCGCGGCGAGCGTGTGGTCCTCACCGGTGACGCCGGGCGTGTGCTACCGCTGCGCTTGAGTGCCGCCGAGGGCGCTGTGCTCAACCATGAACTTGAATCGTTGGGGATCGAGCCGCATACGGCAGCTCGGATTCGACATGCCCTTCTACCCGAAGAGCTCGGCTATAACCAGCGCGTCTTTGACACCGTCAACCACGGGTCGCACTGGCAGCAGCTGAGCTGCGCCATTCAGGACGGTGTTCGCTGCCGCATCTCGTATCGCTCGATGGACGATGCACGGCCACGTGAGCGTCTGGTCGACCCCTTGCGCATTACGGCAAACGGCGACCAAACATACCTGATTGCCTGGGACATCGCGGTCGATGAGCAGCGCACCTATCGCATGGATAAAATCGAGGGACTCGCCTTGACGGAAGACTCCGTCGTGCCTCATGCACCGGACGTCACATCCCTCCACGATTCCCTTGCTCGGACGCAGCGTAGCGCAAAGCTCTTGATGCCATTCGATATGGCGGAGCATCTGGACTGGGCCGGCATCACCCTAATCGAGCGCAGCGGGGCAGACATGGCAACGGTAACCGTGCATTATGACTCCGAGCGTTGGCTACTGAGCCAGGTAATCGCAGCGGGCGGAGCCATCCGCATCTTGGATGACCCCGCCCTGTCAAAGCGTCTGTGCGATATGGCAAAAACCCTCGTCTGTCCGCTTTAGCGCCGCCGCTCGTGGCGTGCACGCCACAGTTGCAGATAGTGCCCAATCTGTGCCGATTCGATGCGCTGGTAGGAGCTCGTGGGCAGCGACGTTAAGAACTTCTTTCCGTAGCCCTTCGTCACCAGGCGCGGGTCGGCCAGAATCAGCACGCCGCAATCGGTCGACGAGCGGATAAGGCGGCCGGCCGCCTGCTTGACCTCGAGCACCGCCTCGGGCAGCGAATAGCGCGCCCAAGCGCGGTCTTCACGCAGGTTGCGCTCGCACGAGAGCGGGTCCGTGGGGCTCGAGAACGGCAGCTTGGGAATGATGACGCAGCGCAGCGTCTCGCCGCTGGCGTCGAATCCCTCCCAGAAGGCCTTAAGCGCAAAAAGCGATGAAGTCGGCTCGCTGATAAACCGGTCGCGCAGGCGACGAGGAGATGAGTTGCGCTGCTGGCAGTTGAGTTCCAGACCCGCACGGGCCATCTTGGGCTCAACGCGGGCGTACAGGTCTTCCATGTCGCGCCGATTGGTGAACAGTGTGAGCACCGATCCGCCCATGGCAAGATGGGCGTCGACCAGCACGCGCTCGAGCGCCGTAAGATAGCTCTCACGATCGCGCGGATCGGGGATATCACCCGCAACGACTACAGCCATGTTCGAATCGAAGTCGTAGCTCGAGTCCAAGTGCAACGATGAGGATGTTGAAGCACCGATGCGATCGAGGCCGACCGCGTGGTTAAAGTGTTCAAAGCTTTTGGACACCGTCATGGTCGCCGAGGCAAAGATAGCCGTGTGAACCTCGGGCAGCCACTCGGTTGCCAAGGCCTCGCCAATGTCGATGCGCTCTGCGGTCATTGACTCTCCGCCGGCACGCAACCTGCGATTGACCTGCAGCGAATACACGTAGTGTTCATCGGTGCCGTCAATGATGAGTTTGAGGTTCTCGGCCAGCTCGTGCAAGCGGCGCGAGATATCACCCAGGTCGACAACAACCTCGGGCTTGTCGGCGGCGACGGCTTGCACCAGCGCGTCGACGCTCTTGTCAGCCTGTTCCAACGCGTCGATGGCAGCGTAGGCCGACTGTAAGAAATCATGCCAGTCGTCAGATTCGCGCAGTTCGGGGCCAATCCATAGATTTGCATTGTCATAACCCCCACGGGCACGGCGGCCGAGCTCGCGAACGCCATCGAACACGTCGGCGATTGCCATGCTCGCGCGCGCAACCGTCGACGTCGCCTTGGCAGTAAGGCCCAGATAGAGCGTAGAGCCCTCGGAGGTTGCCAAATCACGGGAAACCTGGCTTAGCGCGCCGGTGCTCGAGCCACCCAGGCGCTCAAACAGAACGCGTGACTCGTCCGCCGACACCACGCGCGCCCACTGGCGGCGCGCCTCGCGCTCGATGGAATGGGCCTCGTCGATTACCCAATGACGAATCGGAGGCAAAATCCTGCCCTCGGCCGCAACGTTGCGGAACAGCAGGGAATGGTTGGTGACCACCACATCGGCATGCGCCGCACGACGGCGAGCGCCGTGGACCAAACATTTATCAGGGAAAAACGGGCAGAGGCGACGAGCACACTCGCGCGAGGCCGTCGTAAAGTCGGGGCGGTTGACGCTGCGCCACCGAATGCCAAGTGAGTCGAGGTCGCCATCGGCTGATTGGCAGACGTACGCCATAATGACCGCGACCGCCGTGAGCGTGTCCGCCGGATCGCGCTTGGTGGTAATCTCGGCCTGGCCGCGGCTCATGCGCTCAAGCTTGCGCAGGCACGGATAGTGGTCATACCCCTTGAGAGCGCAAAATGACAGACCACCGTCCAGTTGCTCGGCAAGTTTTGGCAGCTCATGGTACATGAGCTGGTCGGCGAGATTGTTCGATTTGGTCGCAATACCAACCGTGATGTTGTTACGGCGTGCTGCCTCGGCAAAAGGCACCAGATAGGCCATCGATTTGCCGACGCCCGTGCCCGCCTCAATTACACGATGAGTGCCCGTGACCAGCGCATCGCGGACCTCGAGCGCCATCGCAATCTGCTCATCACGCGGCTCGTAGGTGGGGTACATGCGATTGACCAGGCCACCTGGCGCATAGTCTGCCTCAATCTCCTCACGACTCGGCATCTTGAGGACCGGCAGTTCGTCGGCGTCCACCCGATCGTCGGCGCGATCGGCCTTGAGAACGTCAGCACGAGCGGCGCTGAGAGAGAAGATAGAACCAGGGTTCTGCCCTGCCAAGAATGAGAAGATAGGACGATAGGACCAAGGCACATCCGGATGCATGTCGGCTAGGCGCGCCATGAGGCCCTGGGGCAAGTCGGTGAGCGCCACGAGCAACACGCGCCATACGCCACACAGGGCGTCGACGTCGGCATTGGCACGGTGTGATACCGAGTCACAGCCAAACAGATCGGCCATAAAAGACAGCTTGTGCGAGGCCAGGCGCGGAAGCGCGATTCGCGACAGCGCCAGCGAATCGATCCAAATATCGCTCACGTTGACGCCGCCTTTGACCGACTCGATAAACGAGCGGTCGAACGTGGCATTATGTGCGATCACCGGGCAACCACCGACAAAATCGGCGAGAGCGGCGACGGCCTCAACGGCCGACGGGGCATCTGCCACATCGGCATTTGTAATGCTCGTGAGCTCGGTAATCTCGGCGGGAATCAGCTGCTTGGGATGCACGAAGGTATCGAAACGGTCGACGATCTCGCGGCCCGAAAGACGGGCCGCCGAGATCTCGATCAGTTCATTGTCCTGCACCGAAAGACCTGTGGTCTCGGTATCGAGGACAATCACATCTTCCTCGATAAGACCAAAGGACTGCGTTTTGGCGCGTTCGGCAAGCGTGGCATAGGAGTCGATGACAAACTGCGGCGTTCCTGACGAAACCGCGTCCTCGATTAGCATGCAATGCCCGCTCGACGAAGGCCCATACGGATCAGGCTGTCACAGACCTGCGGGAACGTCATGTCGTCGGTGTGGCGGATCTCGTCCGGATACAGCGACGTATCGGTCATGCCGGGAATGGTATTGGTCTCGAGGATAACGGGGCCGTCCTCACTCACGATAAAGTCGCTGCGCGAGATACCCAGGCAACCGAGGGCCTTGTGAGCAGCACAGGCAAGCTCCTGGGCACGAGCGTAATTCTCGGGTGAAATCTGCGCCGGAATGCGATGGATGTCCGTAGGGTCGACATACTTCACGTCCAGATCGTAGAACTCACAGTCCTCGGGCTTACGAATCTCGACAATCGGCAGAGCGCGCACGTCATCTTCGACGTATACGCCGACGGTGATCTCGGTACCCTCGATGCACTTCTCGACCAGTACTTTGTCGCCGTACTCAAACGCCTTGGCGATTGCCGCGGGCAGCTCGGAGGGCTCATGGACCAGGGAAATGCCATAGCTGGAACCGTTGACGGCCGGCTTCACAAAGCAGCGCTCGCCACAAACCTCGACGATATGATCGATATCGACTTCATCGCCCACCTCGAGCGCAAGGCCGGGGGCAATGGGAATGCCCGCCTTGGCGTACAGGAGCTTAGAGACCTCCTTGTCGGCACCGCAGGCGCTGGCAAGCACGCCCGAAGCCGTGTAGGGGATACCCAGGGTCTCCATGGCGCCTTGCATGGCGCCATCCTCGCCGCCGGCACCGTGCATGGCGATAAACGCCACGTCAAAGCCGCCGGTTGCCATGGTTACCATAAAGTCATCAGCGGCCGTATCGAGCAGCTCCACCGAGGTGTAGCCGGCTTCCTTCAGTGCCACCACAACGTTCTTTCCCGAATTAAGCGAGATCTCGCGCTCAGCGGAATGACCGCCCGCCAAGACCGCTACGTGCATGTTCTCTAGGCTTTTACCCGGCATGGGCAGACTCCTCCTCTATAATTTCTGCAGCTGATACCATATTGTAGCGATACCCTCTACGTTTCCCCAAAATCGAAAGGCTTCCATGAATCCCAGGACTAAATCTCAGGACATTCGCGACTTGAGCCAAAACGATATTCGCGAGCTCGTGGCCGAGCTTGGCCAGCCCGCCTTCCGCGCGAAGCAGCTCATCGAATGGGTCTTTGAGAAGAACGTTTGTTCGTTCGACGACATGACCAACCTTCCCAAGGCTTTCCGCGAGCAGCTTAAAGAGGCTTTTGCCTTTGATACGCCGACTGAACTCACCAAGCAGGTTTCCAAAGATGGCTCGCGCAAGTATCTGCTCGAGTACCACGACGGCATTTCCGTCGAAACTGTCGGCATGCCCCGTCGCAACAAGCTTTCCGTCTGCGTTTCCACCCAGGCAGGCTGCGGCATGGGCTGTGCCTTTTGCGCTACCGGCCTCAACGGCCTCAAGCGCTCTCTGACCGCTCAAGAGATCGTCGACCAGGTACTTCATGTATCCAACGACTTTGGCGAGCGCGTCACGAGCGTTGTCTTCATGGGCCAGGGCGAGCCGTTTGCCAACTACGACGAGGTTCTCAAGGCGTTGCGAATCCTCAACGACCCCGATGGCATCGGTATCGGTGCTCGTCACCTCACCGTCTCTACCAGCGGCGTTATTCCCGGTATTCGCAAATTTGCCGACATCCCCGAGCAGTTCACGCTTGCCGTTTCCCTGCATTCCGCCATCCAGTCGACACGCAATAAGCTAATGCCCGGTGTTAAGAAGTACACGCTACTTCGCCTTCACGAGGCGCTTCAACTCTACACCGAGAAGACTGGCCGCCGCCCGACCTATGAGTATGCCATGATCGAAGGCGTCAACGATACGAATCCCGAGATGCAGGCGCTCTGCGACTTCTGCGAGGGAACGTTGTGCCACGTCAACCTGATTCAGCTTAACGACATCGAGGGCAGCCCGCTCAAGCCGTCGCCGATTCATAAGGTTGAGGATCTTCAGCGTCGTCTTGAGTCCCGTGGCATCGAGACCACGATTCGTAACTCCCGTGGTAACGATATTGACGCCGCTTGCGGACAGCTGAAGCAGCGCTTCAAAGTTCAGAAGAACGCATAGGGGAGTCGCACCCCAAAACGTTTCATGTGAAACATCGAACGGCCCCGGTTACAGGAGTGAACTGCCTCCCATTTCTTGGACACGAGAAATGGGAGGCTTTTTATGCGTGTCGACTTGAGAGTGAAACACGACATCGAGGCCAGGAAGGCGGCGATCGGGCTCTTCGAGCGGGGGCACGGCTTCAAGTCGGCGGCGAAGGCGCTGTCGGTCCCGCGCAACACCGTGAGACAATGGCTCTACGTATACCGGTCGTTCGGAAGCGAGGTGCTGCTATCCATGGACGGCAAGCAGACCAGGTACACATACGAGCAGAAGGTCGCCGCCGCCTCGGCCGTGGTCGACGGCGGCATGGGCAAGCGGGACGCCATGGAGGCGTTCGGGGTCATGTCCTTGGCGCCGCTCAAGAGATGGTGCGCGCTCTACCGCGAGGGCGGCGCCGAGGCGCTCAGGCCCAAGCCCAGGGGCAGGCCGAAGGGGTCCGGCCCCAGGCCGCGCGGGCACACCCGCGAGCAGGAGCTCGAGGAGCGCTGCCGAAGGCTCGAGACCGAGGTGGCCTACCTAAAAAAATTGCGTGCCCTGGTCGAGAGGGACGGGCTCTGACCAGGGCGAAGGTCGAGGCCGTGAGCGCCCTGCGCGCAGAGGGGTGCAAGCTGGGGAGCCTGCTGGAGTGCGCCGGCCTGGCCCGGTCCAGCTACTATTACGCGCTGTCGCACCCGGCCAGGCCGACGCGCCCGGAGCTGCGGGGCGCGGTGGCGGAGATCTTCTCGCGCACGGCCAACGGGTGCGGCCACCGCCAGGTCGCCATGTGCCTGCGCGCCGAGCTGGGCGCGCGCATAGCCAACAAGACCGTGCTCAAGATGATGCGGGAGATGGGGGTCCGCTGCGGCATCCGCCGCGAGACTGACTACCATAGGTACAACTCGTACAGGGGGGTCGTGGGCGAGACGTTCGAGAACGTCATCGGGCGCGACTTCGCCGCCGACGGGCCGTGGCAGAAGATGGGCACCGACGTCACCGAGTTCAAGCAGCCCTGGGGCAAGGCCTACTTCGCGCCGGTGTACGACTTCGGCAGCAAGGAGATAGTCGCGTGGTCGACGTCGACCAGCCCGGACATGGCACAGCAGGCCGAGCTGCTCGACCAGCTGCTGGCGAAGATGCCCGAGGGCGCGACGCCGGTGCTCCACAGCGACATGGGCTGGCAGTACCAGCACGCCGCATGGTGCGGGAGGCTGAAGGACGCCGGGATCGTCCAGAGCATGTCCAGAAAGGGCAACTGCATCGACAACGGCGCCACCGAGCAGGTCTTCGGCCACATGAAGGACGAGTTCTTCCGGGGAAGGACATGGCCCGACTTCGAGTCCTTCAAGGCGGACCTGGACGCGTACGTCGCCCATTGGAACACGAGGCGGAGGCAGGTTAAACTGAAGGGGCTGACCCCGGAGGAGTTCCGGAACCAGCCCCTTGCGGCGTAGTTCTTATTTAAGCCGTCCAAGTTTTGGGGTGCAGTTCAGAGATGCAACCGGGGCCGTTTTATTTATTGACCTTAATTTTGAATCAGCTGCTACCTGTCCCATTTTTTACGGCCAAAATAAGGGGTCCTTGCCTCGTGAATCAGACAAGGACCCCTCAAAATATGCTAAGTAATTGTTAGGTACCTAATAGCCTACATTTTCCCATTGGTTACTAACCCAACCTTGATTAATCTTGGGATTCTTCGTTACCTGAGCCGTACGCATGGCAACATCTTCTGTCATAACATCCATTTTCTTCTTGGATGTATCGACAATATCTTGCGCACTACGAAGCAAACGACCTCGAAGTTCATCGTCTGTCGCGATCTTATAGCCAGCAAAGGCACCAGCCGCGACAGTCGTCGCCAATGCAATCGCAGTTAAAATCCTATTCCTCATCTTGGCCTCCTTGATCAAACTGAATCATTTCGCCAAGAATACGAGAGAGCTCTTCCTCGTCTTTAAACTCAATCTCAATCTTATTCTTTCCACGCGAGCTCTTAACACGCACGTTGGTATTAAAAACCTGACGAAGCACGCGGGCAGCCTTTTTAAAAGACTGAGGCGTTGCAGGCCTCGGCGTCTTAGGTGTCTCTCCGGCAGAAAACAACGGAGCAAGATTTTCTGTCGCTCTTACGGAAAGGCCCTCTGCAACAACCTTCTCTGCAAGTCGAATTCGAGCGTCCTCATAGGGAACTGCAAGAATCGCACGTGCATGACCAGCAGTAAGTTTGCCCTCAAAAATCATCTGCTGAACAACTTCAGGGAGATCGAGAAGGCGCAGCGAGTTTGTAATTGCAGAGCGTGACTTGCTGACTGCCTTCGACAATGCCTCCTGGGTCATACCGCTTGCATCGATAAGCTGGCGATAGCCCTTAGCCTCTTCGACGGGATTCAGATCAGAACGTTGAAGGTTTTCGATCAGAGCAAGAGCCAGCATCTCTTCATCATTAACATCTTTAATGATGACAGGCAGCTCCTCAAGACCAGCAAGCTTTGACGCTTGGTAACGACGCTCACCAGCGATGATCTCATAGCCGTTTCCATGCTTGCGAACCAAAAGCGGCTGCAAGACGCCATGTTCTTGGATTGATTCGCTCAACTCACGAAGTTCAGTTTCGTTAAAGTGAATTCGCGGCTGATTAGGGTTGGGAACGATATCCTCAATAGGTAGTTTTGTTTCAGATGCGGCATTCGAAGCCGATGAAGCCGAACCACCGGTCTCATACTCGGCCTCTGAGACCAAAGCATTGAGTCCACGTCCCAATCCGCCACGTTTCTTTACACTAGGCACGCTTGATCACCTCTTTTGCAAGGTTCATATATGCTTTTGCACCCTTATTTTGAGGTGCATAGGTAATTACCGGTTCCCCAAAAGACGGAGCTTCGGAGATTTTAACCGTACGGGGGATCAACGTCTTAAATGCCTTATCACCAAAGTACGATTGAACCTCCTCAACAACCTGATTCGATAGAGAAGTACGCGAGTCATACATGGTCATAAGCACACCGTAGGTGTCTAAGCCCTTGTTCAGACGAGATTTGACCATCTTCATTGACTCAAGCAGCTTCGTAACGCCCTCGAGTGCGTAATACTCGCACTGGATCGGAATCAAAACGCTGTCTGCTGCGGTCAAAGCGTTGATAGTAAGCAGGCCGAGCGAAGGAGGGCAGTCAATGAAAATAAAATCGAACTCGTCCTGAATCGGCTCAAGCAAATCTTTGAGACGGGTTTCACGAGCAATTGCGCTTACGAGTTCAATTTCCGCGCCTGCAAGCTGAATTGTAGCCGGAATTACGAATACCTTTTTGCAATTTGTATCAAGAACAAGCGATTCTGCCGGCACATCATTCAGCAATGCATCATAGATGCAGTGATCAAGGTCTTCTTTTTCAATTCCGAATCCACTGGTGCTGTTTCCCTGCGGATCAAAATCAACAATCAGTGTCTTACGACCCTGCTCACCCAGTGCTGCTGCAAGGTTTACAGCCGTCGTTGACTTACCGACGCCGCCTTTTTGATTGATGATTGCAATTACACGCGTGTCTTTTGCGCTCTTAGAACGCTTAACGTCGCGAAATCCCACGGTCCCTCCTGGTGTGTATTAAAGCTGTCAAACGGAGGATGTTTCACGTGAAACATTCCGAATCGATAGCAACTGCTATGTTTCACGTGAAACACTGCAAGCTGTTAGTAACCATTATGTTTCACGTGAAACATCTAGGCAAGCGGATTCTTCTTTGCCATGCCATTTGCACGAGGCAATGAAACGGATGCTGAATGACTCTTCTTAAGAACAATGAACTCCCTGTGACCCAAGCCTTCAGGCAAATCAATTGCGTCATTCAGAAGCAAAGTGAAGCCGCAAATCTTAGCTGCTGACATGCCGGAAGCAAGCTCCTCATCCGAAGGATTGCCCTTGGTGATAACAAATAGCCCTCCATCCTTCAGGTACGGAGCCGCATACTCAACAAGAATCGGTAGAGGGGCCAGTGCGCGGGCGGTTACAACGGAGAACTGCTTCTTATGGCTTCGAGCATATTCTTCAAGACGATCATGAACCGCATGAGCATGTTTCAATCCAAGAGCATGGACAAAGGAATTAACCGCATCAACCTTCTTGCCAACAGAGTCAATATAAGTAGCTTTACGATGCGTGGTTATGGTTAATGGAATACCAGGGAAGCCCGCACCTGTTCCCATATCGAGCAAAGCTCCCTCAGGAGCCTTATTGATATAGGGGAGCAAAACAAGTGAGTCGAGGATATGAAGTACGGCAGCATCTTCTACGTTAAGAATACGGGTGAGATTGGTTGTCTTATTTGTTTCTAGAACCAAATCCAAATGCTGGATACATTTCCTCAGCTCAATATCAGTTACGCTCAAGGAATATTCTTTGCAATAGGAAGTTAGGCGACTCAACATCTCGTCAGCCTGCTGATCGGTAAGTACAAACAACAGAAGCTCCTTTCTGACAAAAATCAGCGTATCGAGAACTTTTGACAAAAAAAGGGGACGTGGAAACCACGTCCCCCTAGCATAAGCTCGAGTAGATTATCGAGCAACAATCACCACATGGCGATCAGGGTCAGAACCCTCAGAATGAGTATCGACTGCATCGTTGCCACGAAGTGCAATGTGAACCAGTCGGCGCTCGTAGGCATTCATGGGGGGAAGCGAAACACTCTTATGAGTGCGGATGGCACGCTCGGCAGCAGACTGAGCCATGGAGGCGACCTTATCCTGACGGCGACTCTTGTATCCCTCGACGTCCACTACAACCGGATACCTAAAGCCAAGCTTGCGGCTCACCAGCAAAGAGAACATAACCTGAAGAGCATCAAGAGTGCGACCATGACGGCCAATGAGAACAGCAAGGTCGGGAGCCGTTACATCCAAAATCAGCTCACCCTCGTCGCCCTCATACTCATCGATAGGAGAGTTGGCGGCATCGAAGTGCGAAAGGATGGAACGCAGGATGGAAATCGCAACATCGGCAATGGTGTCGAGCTCCTCATCGGTCAGCTCTTCACCAGCCTTGTAGCGCTGTGCAATCTCGGGATAATCGCCCGCGACCTGCGGGGCAACCTCCTCAAGCATATCCTCGATGATCTCTTCAGACATAACGTACTCCAAAAGTTAGGTACCTAAATAAGATTGATATCCCACTACTTCTTCTTGTGCGGGCGCGGCTTCTTCTCGCGACGAGTGACCTCAACCTGCAGCGGAGCGTTCTTAAGACGCTCCTCCTCATCGGCCTTCGCCTTGTCGATGACCTTCTGCGTCACAAAAATCTGCTGGATAACCTGCCAAGCAGACGAGACGTCGTAGTACAGCAGAACACCAACGGGAAGGCTCCAGCCCATCCAAAGCATCATGACCGTCATGACAACGGCCATCATACGCATGCTCTGAGCCTGCTGGCCGGTCTGGTTGCGCGACATATAGAGCTGCGGAATCAGGGTCAGGACGGCAAACAGGATCAGGCAAACCAGCGCAGGCAGTGCAACCATAAAGCCATCGGCAAAGGAAGCGCTCGGCGTGGTGGTCAGGTCGGGCAGGATGTTGAAGAACGAGAACGTGCCGTTGTTAAAGTACTGCGGCAGGTTGCGCAGCAATGTAAGCAGGGCGAACAGGATAGGCATCTGAATCAGCAGCGGCAGACAGCCAGCCATGGGGTTGAACTTGTTCTCGCTGTAGAACTTCTGCATCTCCTCGGCCTGACGCTGGGGATCGTCGGCATAGCGCTCCTGGATCTCGAGCATCTTGGGCTGCAGCACCTGCATGCGAGCCGTCGACTTGGTCGACTTGAGCATAAGCGGCGTCAGCAGCAGACGGATGATGACCACCAGGATGATGATGGACAGGCCCCAGTCGACCGCAAAGGTCTGGATGAGCTTGAGCAGCTCGAAAAGGATGTTAACGATCCAATCCCACATGTAAGTTTTCCTCCGATAGCGAGTGCCCGCTAGGGCACAGGGTCATAACCGCCGACGTGCAGGGGATTGCAGCGAGCGATGCGCCTCACGGCAAGCCAGCAGCCTCTCAAAACACCGTGCTTCTCAATCGCCTGGATGGCGTATTGCGAGCACGTTGGGTAATAAATGCAGGCGTCAGGCAATAAGGGCGAAATAACCTGTTGATATATGCGAATAGGAGCGATGGCAACACGTCGCAAAACGTGATTGCTCATCGCTCCTCCCCGGCAACGCCGGCGCGCTTCATAAGCGAACGCAACGCCTTGTCCATCTCCTGCGGCGAGGAAACCCTCGTCTTGGGAGTTGCAAACAAGATGATGTCATAACCCGCAACGGGAAATCCGCAGCTGCGGGCGGCCTCGCGCATCACACGCTTAGATCGGTTGCGCACGACGGCACAACCGAGTCGTTTAGCACCAACGAAGGCGACCCTTCCGGAGTCGCCTTCGCCAACCGATTCACATATGGTCATTCGAATCAGAGGGTGATTGAAACGACGCCCCTGACTGAACACATGCTCGAAATCTTGCCGAGACTTAATAGTCTTCATGCGAGATGTGTGTATCGCTGCTAGACAGTGAGACGCTTGCGGCCCTTGGCGCGACGACGGGCGAGCACGGCACGACCACCCTTAGTGGCCATACGGGCACGGAAGCCATGGGTCTTGGCACGCTTACGCTTATTAGGCTGATACGTACGCTTCATCTTAAGTTCCTCCTGCTGCATTTCGAGTGTCCGCGGGGACGCGGACGCAGATATAGACACGTGAGCTTGAAGATTGTAGGGAAATCAATGTTCAAATGTCAAGAAATCAAAGGTAAAAGGTTGCGCAGTTCACACGGTTCCCCCATAAGCCAAGCTCGATTTAGCGGTGCATGGCAACTTTTCATGATATTTCATCGAGTTTTCAACAGGTCATGTTGGCAATGTTGAGAACTTTTCGTCCGTTTTCCAAAGTTTTCAACAGGTTTTGAAAGTTTGTCGAAAGATGAGAAACATTGCACGGTGAGCTACTATTTGTTCGAAACCTTTTGGAAGATTGCGAGCGGCATGTCTGACGACTTTTACACCATGGTCGATTCCGGAGACCCGGCACCCGACAACGAGCACATCACCGGCGTGCGCGAAGAGCGTGACGAAGGTGAACAGACGACAACGCAGGCGCCAAAAGCCATGTACGCCGCGCGCATCGCCGTCTATGACGACATGCTGTCGACACCGCGTGTGATCGTCATCGATCCGCAAGATGTCCGCACGTATTTGGAAGAGACGACCAACACCGTCTACCAGTGCATGAAAGAACAAGGTGGCCATATCTCGCTCATGGTCATCCGCGAGATTGTCGAAAACTTTATCCACGCACACTTTGCAGAGCCCATCATCTCGATTCTGGACGGCGGAGACACCATCCGCTTTGCTGACCAAGGACCCGGCATCGACGACAAGGAACGCGCTTTCGACTTTGGCGTTACCAGCGCAAACAGCAAGATGAAGCGCTATATCCGTGGAACCGGAGCAGGGTTTCCCATGGTGCAGGAGTATTTGGAAAACGCCGGCGGTGCCGTATCCATCGAGGACAACATGGGCAACGGCACCGTGGTTACGGTAAGCCTGAACCCTAAACGCGTGCAGGAAATCGAGCGTGCCGGCGGACGCGGTGCTGCCGTACGGCCCGAGACGGAGCAGCCCACATATCCCCTGCCGGGAGCTTTTGCGCAGCAGCCCATGGCAACGCAGCAGATGCAGCCCCCCGTGGGGCAGATGCAGCAGCCCGGAATGCTTCCCACACAAGAGCCCCAGGCGGCATCTATGTCGATGACGCCAAACATGCCAGAGGCCATGCCGCTGGCAGATCAGGATGCAGCAGCAATGCAGCAGGCGACGGGGGCACCGGGTGGCCAGCAAATGGGCTATCAGCCGTACCAACGGGGATATCCATATCAGCAGATGCCGCCACTGGGGTATGGCCAGCAGTTCCCGCAGCAGTACCAGCAGGGATATCAGCAGCCGTACCAGCAGATGCCGCAGCAGCAGTACAACCCCTGGGCCCAACAGATGCCTCTGCAGCCTTACCAACAGTGGCCTCAAAGTTTTCAACAGCAAATGCCGCCGATGCAGAGTTCTCAACAACCAGCAGCTCAAATGATGTATCCTAATGCAGCAAATCAGTATGCGCAGCCACAACCGGACGTGTTCGTAAGCGATCGCGGCAACGCCGCGCTGGGCTATCTGGCGCAAAATCAAGCGTGCGGTGCAACCGATCTGGCGAGGGCGTTTGGAAACTCGGCCCCCACTTGGTCACGCACGCTCAATGACTTGGCGCAGGCCGGCTTGGTCATCAAGCATGGCCAGAAATACCATCTGACCGAACTCGGCGCCGCTCGCGTGCGAGCTCAGAGCTAAAGAACGGGAGAGACAGTGGACGAGGAAGCAAGCATCATCCTGGGGGATGCCATCGCCTTTTGCCAGCGCGACGGCCAAGATGCACGCCTCATCAACATGCTGGGGCAATCGCGGGCCATAAGCCTGACCGAAGATACGCTCACGATCGAGGCCCCCTCGCGCTTTGCCATCGCGCAGCTCAAAAAGCATCAGCCGACTATTGAGGCCTATCTGGAAGAAATCGCCTTTGCACCGATCGCGCTCGACATCGTGGCACCGCAAGGCGCCGCAACGGAATCCGCTGCCGCGACGGCGCCCGCCACGGCTCCCGCCGCTTCCCCGGCGGCACCGACCTCCGCAGGCGACGTGCCGACAATCGAGCACCAGCACAGCGATGTTTCCCGTGAAACCATGGCACCGTTGCCGACCGCGGCGGCGACGTCAACGAACGCACCCGTCACGCACATGCCTATCGCTCACGACGCAGCGGCGGGCGCGGATTCGGGCATTGCAATCAAGAACACGCTCTCGGCCGATGATTTTCGTCGCATGATGAACCAGATGAAGGGCGGAGCGCCGACTAAATCCACGCAAGCTGCGACCCCCGCTTCACCCATACCGGCGCCGACCGTGCCGGCCGAGCAGAATACGGATGGAGCCCCGCTCGCCGCGAACTCAAAATTTACCTTTGAGAACTTTGTCTACGGCCCCGAAAACAGCCATGCCTATCGCTCGGCACTCAAGTTTGCCGCCCTCGCGGACGAGCGCGGCACATGCACATCACTGTTCATCTACGGCAAATCGGGCCTGGGCAAGACGCACCTGCTGCTTGCCATCAAAAACGAGCTCGCCGAGAAGTCGCCCGAGATCAAGGTCAAGTATGCCAACTCCCAGGCATATCTGGACGACCTGATGACCGAGTTCGACCGCCAAAAGAAGAGCAACGCCCCCATCATGCAGGCGTACCACGGCGTGGACGTGCTCATCATCGATGACATCCAAAACATCATCGGCAAGCGCGCGAGCGTGGACTACTTTTTCCAGCTCATGGACGAGTTCATCCGCAACAACAAGAAGGTCGTCATCGCGGCAGACCGTGCCCCCAAGGACCTGAGCATGGACGAGCGTCTGACCAGCCGCTTCAACGCCGGCATGCTCTGCCTGGTCGCAGAGCCCAGCTACGAGATGAAATACAAGATCTTGCAGCGCTATTACGAGAACACCATCGTCGCCGCTCCCGAGGCAGGCGACGACTCGCTGCTGGTGGCCTATGGGGGCGACGGCGGACACCTGACCGACGAGCACTTTAAACACATGGCCGAGGTCTCGGGCACCAACATCCGCGAACTCGAGAGCTTTTGCGAGCGCTGCGCCGGCGAGGCGGGCGACCGCGAGCGCGAGGGCGGGGAGCTCACCTTTGACGATATCGACGCCATCGCCAGCCAGTACTTCGACACATCGGCCAAAAAGATCAACGTCCAGACGGTTCAGTCCGTCATCGAAGAGCAGTACGGCGTGACGCACGAGGAGCTCATCGGCCCGCGTCGCAACGCCAATATCGCCAAAGCACGCCATATCGCTATCTACCTGGCCATCGAGATGTGCGAGATGACGACCACGGCGGTGGGCGCCGAATTTGGCAACCGCAACCACTCGACCGTCAGCACGAGCTACAAAAAGGTCCAGAAGATGATCCAGGAAGACCGTACCGTCACCGAAGACCTCAAATCGCTGCGCGATAAAATTACACTGCGCTCGTAGGGAAATAGAGACACCTGTTGAAAACTTGTCGAAACCATGGGCATAAGGTGTCTAAAACCCAACCCGCGGTGGTGAAAAGTTTTGCGCAGGTTTTGAACGTGGAAAACCACCCCCGTTGCACACAGGTTGCTGTCGATTCTCTTTCTGGGTCTGACCTGCGTCTTTGGGAGTAATCAACAGTTTCGTCAGTGCTATTACTATTATTAAGATATTTATATCTAAAGAAAGGTATTAAAAGATGAAGTTCACCGTCAGCCAGAGCTCGCTTACACAAGCCATCGGCGTCGTTATGAAGGGTGTCGCTTCGGCGTCCACCCTTCCCATCCTGTCGGGCGTGCTCGTCAAGGCGCAAGACGGCATCTTGGAATTCCAGACCTCTAACTACACCATCTCGATCCGTCATCGCATCGCGGCACATGTCGAAGAAGGGGGCGAGATGGTTGTCCCTTGTAAGATGCTCTCCAATATCACCAAGACCCTCCCCGATGCCCCGGTCACCTTTGAGCTGTCCGAGCGCCAGGTGCTGATTGGTTGTGAGAAGAGCTCTTTCCGCCTGAACACGCTCGATGCCAATGACTTCCCCGAGTTTCCGGCCTATGCCATCGAGAGCGCCGTGGAACTGCCGACCGATATCTTGTCCGAAATGGTCGGCCGCGTGTGGCGCGTCACCTCGACTGACAAGGCCCGCCCCATCCTGGGTGGCGTGCACATGAAGGTCGAGAACAACACCGTGCGCCTGGTGGCGACCGATTCCTTCCGCTTGGCCGTGTGCGATACGCAGGTCGAGACCTCAACCCTCGAGGGCTCCTTTGAACTCAACGTTCCGGCCGACGCCTTTAACGACGCGCTGAACATCATGGCCAGCCAGGCGACCATCATGATCGGGGCTACCGACACCCAGGTCGTCTTTGAGGCCGGCAACACCACCTACGTGTCGCGCCGCATCGAGGGCGTGTACCCCAACTACAAGCAGCTCATCCCCGATTCGTGCGTGACGAGCGTCAAGATCGACGTCGCCGCCTTTAACGCCGCCCTCAAGCGCGTGGCCGTTATCGCGAGCGCCAACCCCGCCGTCAAGTTCGAGATCGATGTCGAGAACGGGCAGATGGGCCTGTCCTCCATTTCCAATGACCAGGACCTTGCGCAGGAGACGATCGATGTCGAGGCCGAGGGCGAGTCGGGCACCATCGCCTTCAACTACCACTACATCTTTGGCTGCCTCAATGCCCTGTCCAAGGAGAAGGAGATCACGCTGGAGCTCAAGAGCTACTCGCAGGCGGGCATCTTCAAGTCCTACGACAAGATCAACTACCTGTACCTGGTCATGCCGGTCCGCATCTAGCAACTGCCCTATGACCATGTTCGCCCGCGATCTTTCCGTCGCGCACTACCGCAGCTTCGATAGCTATCGCCTTGCCCTGGACGAGGGCGTGACGATACTTGCGGGACCCAACGCGGCGGGAAAGACCAATCTCATAGAGGCGCTGCAGCTGCTGACGAGCGGCGCCTCGTTTAGGCATCCGACCGCAGCCGAGCTCGTCCATGACGGCGTGGGCTCGTGCAAGGTCGAGCTGAGGCTCGAGGGCGACGGCCGCGTGCTTGATATGGGATTGAGCGCGGAGGACGGTAAACGCTCGTTTAGCCGCAACGGCAAGAGATGCTCTGCCGCCGGTGTGCGCGGGGTTCTGCCGAGCGTGCTGTTTTGCCCCGACCATCTGGACATGGTTAAGCGAGGCGCCAGTGTGCGCCGCGCCGCCCTCGACGACTTTGGCATGCAACTGAGCGCACGCTATGCCGATCTTGCGAGCACCTATGGTCGCTGCGTGACCCAGCGTAACGCCTTGCTCAAGGAGGCCTGGTGCTGCCGCGAGATGCTCGGCGCGTGGAACGATTCGATTGCCCGCGCGGGCGCGGCTCTGCTCGTGCACCGGTTGGCCCTGCTCGACCGGCTGGCGGGCCATGTGCGTACTGCCTACGGGCAAGTGGCGTCCGGTGAAGCCGCCAACGTGTCCTATGCGTCCACGCTGGGGGATTTGCCCCAGGTCGATGATCGCGAAGAGCTGAAGGGCTGGGCGTACGAGCGCATGCTGGCTGCCCTTGATGAGCACGCCGACGAGGAAATTCGCCGCGGCGTGACGTTGGTGGGACCGCATCGCGACGAGATTGAGTTTGCTGTGGCGGGTCGCTCCGCCCGTTCATTTGCCAGCCAAGGTCAGCAGCGAACGTTGGTTCTGGCCTGGAAGGTGGCGGAGGTGGCCGTGGCTCGCGATGTCCTGGGCACCGCCCCACTGCTGCTTTTGGACGACGTGATGAGCGAACTCGACGGCGAACGCCGCGGTGCTTTCCTGCGGCTGATCGGCGATGATATCCAGACGGTCATAACCACGACCAACCTGGGGTACTTTACCGATGACCTGCTTGATCGAGCCAAGGTGGTGAGCATGGGTGAGACGTGCTAATTACGAGCGCGGGAGCGAAACGGTCGCCTTCAGTGGCTTGTTGAACGCAGAGCGCCAGCGCATCCTGGCGGCTGCGACCCCTGAGCGCCGTGCGCAGATGGAGGCCGCCGAGGAGTCGCGCGCGGTCTATCGCGCGTGGAACGCGGTGTGCTCGGGCACGCGCGAGGGGCGGCATGTGACGGGCCTGCGCTACCTGCCCGAGTCCAATGAGCTGCTGGTATATCTCGACTCGCCCTCGTGGACGCAGGAAATGACGTTGTTGCGCGAGATCATCCGCGCGCGCATGGAGCGCGCCGGTGCGCATGTGGATGGCCTGGTGTTCAAAACCACCGCGCCCGGTCACACGCCGCCCGCCGCCAAGGAGCGCCTTCGCCCAGCGGCGACCGAGCGCCCGCCGGCCCCACACGCCGACCTCAGCGATGCCGAGCGCACCGAGATTGAGCGCCAAGTGGCGCCCATCGAAGACCAAAAACTGCGCGAGGCCCTCGAGAACGCCATGAGAGCCAGTGCCGAGTGGGCCAAGGGCGTGCAAAGCAAAAAAGAGCCTTAAATCGCATCTGGTGGCCTTGTAGAGCCAAATACCCTCGTTCCCGAGGGTATTTTTTTACGATAAACTAGTAAGGCTGTACACATTTTCTTGACTGAAGGAGGACGTGTGGCAAACGAAAACGATTACGATGGCGGCGAGATTAAGATTCTCGAAGGTCTCGAGGCCGTTCGTAAGCGCCCGGGCATGTATATCGGCTCGACGAGCGCCAGCGGTCTGCATCACCTGGTGTGGGAGATCGTTGACAACTCCGTCGACGAGGCCATGGCCGGTTTCTGCACCGAGATCCAGGTGACGGTCCACGCCGACAACTCCATCACGGTCGTCGACAACGGGCGCGGTATCCCCGTCGACGAGCACCCTGTTAAAAAGATCCCGACGCTCGAGGTCGTCATGACGATTTTGCACGCCGGCGGTAAGTTCGATAATTCGGCCTATAAGGTCTCGGGCGGCCTGCACGGCGTTGGCATCTCCGTCGTCAACGCACTGTCCAAGCGCGTGGTCGTTCAGGTTCGTCGCGACGGCAACACCTACGAGATGGAGTTCTCGCGCGGCAAGACCGTCAAGAAGATGGAGGTCGTGGGCACCTCGGATTCGACGGGCACCACCGTCACCTTCTGGCCCGACGACGAGATCTTCGAGACCTGCATTTACGATTTCGATACGCTGCACAACCGTCTGCAGGAGACGGCGTTCCTCAATAAGAACCTCAAAATCGTGCTGACTGACGAGCGCGAGTCTACTCCCCACGTGGAGGAGTTTTGCTACGAGGGCGGCATCATCGACTTCGTCAAGTTCCTTAACGAGGGCAAGGACGTCCCCGAGGCCTTTAAGGAGCCTATCTACATCGAGGGCAAATCGGACCCGGACGCACCTGTGGCCAAGATGGGCGAGGTTGAGGTTTCCCTGCAGTGGAATAGCGGCTACGGCGAGAACGTCATGTCGTTTGCCAACGACATCTACACCCCCGAGGGCGGCATGCACCTTGAGGGCTTCCGCACCGCGCTCACCCGCGTGATCAACGACTATGCGCGCAAGCAGAACCTGCTCAAGGAAAAAGACGCCAATCTGACCGGCGACGATGTGCGCGAGGGCCTTTCGGCCGTTATCTCGGTCAAGCTGCCCGATCCGCAGTTTGAGGGCCAGACCAAGGCCAAGCTCGGCAGCTCCTATATGCGCGCGCTGACGCTCAAGATCGTGACCGACGGCCTTGCCGATTACCTCGAGGAGCACCCTAAGCCCGCTCGCGAGATCGTCAAGAAGGCGCAGCAGGCCTGCAAGGCGCGCAATGCCGCCCGCAAGGCGCGCGAGGCGACCCGCCGCAAGAGCCTGCTCGAGACGGCGTCCCTGCCCGGTAAGCTCGCCGACTGCTCGGTGCGCGATGCCGAGCTGACCGAGCTCTTCATCGTAGAGGGCGACTCGGCAGGCGGTTCGGCCAAGGACGGCCGTCGCCGAGACATCCAGGCGATTTTGCCCCTGCGCGGCAAGATTTTGAACGTCGAACGCGTTGGTGACCATCGCGCGTTCTCGAGTGATACCATCCAGTCGCTGATTACCGCGATCGGCTGCGGCGTCACGACGAGTGCCGGCGACGGCGGCGACTTCGATATCACCAAGGCGCGTTACCACAAGATCATCATCATGACCGATGCAGACGTCGACGGTGCGCATATCCGCATCCTGCTGCTGACGTTCTTCTACAAGTACATGCGTCCGCTGATCGATGCCGGCTACGTCTATGTTGCCTGCCCGCCCATCTTTGGCATTAAGGTGCGCAACAAGATCCACTACGTGTATCCCAACGGCCGCCAGCCCGAAGACGAGATCCTGCGCGACACCATCCAGAGCCTGGGCCTGAACCCCGACGATAACGACGAGGACGGCAAGGCCAAGGACGGCAAGATCACCAAAAAGCGCAAGGGCTATACCGTCCAGCGCTACAAGGGCCTGGGCGAGATGGACCCCAAGCAGCTTGCCTCGACGACGATGGATCCCAAGACCCGCATCCTGCAGCGTGTGTCGATCGAGGACGCCGTGGTGGCGGACCGCGCCGTGCGCGAGCTGATGGGTTCCGAGGTCGGCTATCGCCGCGAGTACATTGAAAAACACGCACATGATGCACGATTCCTTGATGCTTAAGAGGAGGTAACGTGGCAGACGATATCAACAATAACGAGGGTACGGGCGAGGCCGGCGATGCCGGTATGCCCGATGATCTGAAGCGCCTGCTTGCCCGTGCTGAACAGGGCGAGGACGGCGACCCGGACGCCTATAACCCCGATGCCGATGATGATGAGGAAGAGGACGACGACGCCGAGCTCGAGGAGAGCTTTGGCGAAGTCGACCGTGGTGCCTCGGCCGGCGAGGATATCAACGGCGGTCAGCTCCAGATTTCGGAGTTTGGCCGCGAGATGAAGCAGTCGTTCATCGAGTATTCGATGTCGGTTATCACGGCGCGCGCCCTGCCGGACGTGCGCGACGGCTTAAAGCCGGTGCACCGCCGCATCCTGTACGCGATGAACGAGAGCGGCATCTACCCCAACCGCCCGCACAAGAAGTCAGCTTGGACGGTCGGCGAAGTTATCGGTAAGTACCACCCGCATGGCGACTTCGCGGTCTATGAGGCCATGGTCCGCCTGGCGCAGTGGTTCTCCATGCGCACGCCGCTCATCGACGGTCACGGCAACTTCGGCAACATCGACGGCGACGGCGCGGCGGCCATGCGTTACACCGAGAGTCGCCTGGCCAAGCCCGCCATGGAACTGCTGCGTGACTTGCAGAAGGATACCGTCGACTGGCAGCCCAACTACGACGAATCGCTCGCCGAGCCCGTGGCACTGCCTGCGCGCTTCCCCAACCTGCTGGTCAACGGCAGCCAGGGCATCGCCGTCGGCATGGCCACCAACATCGCCCCGCATAACCTCACCGAGGCGATCGAGGCCACCTGCTACCTGATCGACAACCCCGACGCCACCGTCGACGAGCTCATGCAGATCATGCCCGGTCCGGACTTCCCCACCGGCGCCATCATCATGGGCAGCGCCGGCATTAAGCAGAGCTACGAGACCGGCCGCGGCTCCATTACCGTGCGTGCCAAGGCACATGCGGAGTCCACCAAGACCGGCCGCAGCCGCCTGGTCTTTACCGAGATTCCCTACATGGTCAACAAGGGCACCCTGCAGGAGAAGATCGCCCAGCTCGTCAACGACAAGCGCATCGAGGGCATCTCGGATATGCGCGATGAGTCCAACCAGAAGGGTATCCGTCTGGTCATCGAGCTCAAGAAGGGCGTCATTCCGCAGGTCGTGCTCAACAACCTGTATAAGTACACCTCGCTGCAGACGACCTTTGGCGCCAACAACCTGGCGCTCGTCAACGGCGTTCCCAAATGCCTGAGCCTGCGCGAGATGCTGCAGCACTACATCGACCACCAGGTCGACGTCGTCACTCGCCGCACCCGCTTCGACCTTAAAAAGGCCCAGGCCCGCGCGCATATCCTTGAGGGCTACTTGATGGCCCTCGACCATATCGACGAGGTCATTAGCATCATCCGCTCCTCGCAGACCGACTCCGAGGCCAGCAGCCGCCTGATCGAGCGCTTTGGCTTTACGCCCGAGCAGACCACGGCCATCCTCGAGATGAAGCTGCGCCGCCTGACCGGCCTGGAGCGCGACAAGATTCAGGAAGAGTTGGACGGCCTGCGCCGCGCCATCGCCTACTACGAGGACCTGCTGGCGCATGAGGAGAAGATCCTGGGCGTCATCAAGGAGGAGATGCGCGAGATCTCCAAGAAGTTCGGCGACAAGCGCCGCACCGAGATCAGCCAGGTTGAGAAGGACCTGGATGTCGAGGACCTCATCGCCGAAGAGGACATGGTCGTGACCATCACCCACACCGGCTATGTCAAGCGCATTCCGGTGGCCGCCTACCGTGCCCAGAAGCGCGGTGGCAAGGGCGTGTCGGGCGTCAACCTCAAAGAGGACGACGTTATCGACGAGATGTTCATCGCGTCCACGCACGAGTACGTGCTGTTCTTCTCGAGCAAGGGCAAGGTCTATCGCCTGAAGGTGCACGAGCTGCCGGTGGGTACGCGCCAGGCGCGCGGTACCGCGATCGTCAACCTTCTGCCCTTCGAGGAGGGCGAGAAGATCGCGAGCGTCATCAGCTGCCGCGAGTTCCCGGCCGACGAGTACCTGATGTTTGCCACTAAGAGCGGCATGGTCAAGAAGACCGTGATGAGCGCATACGACCGCAGCCGTCGCGACGGCCTGATCGCTATCAACCTGCGTGACGACGACGCGCTGCTGAACGTGCGCCGCGTGCGCGAGGGTGACAAGATTATCCTGGCCACCACCGCGGGCAAGGCAATCATGTTCTCCGAGGAGCAGGTGCGCGCTACCGGCCGCGATACCAGCGGCGTTCGCGGTATCGGCATGAAGGACGGCGTGAGCGTTCTGGGCATGGAAGTCACTAACGGCAACGGCGATCTGTTTGTCATCACCGAGCGCGGCTACGGCAAGCGCACACCGGTCGCGGACTATCCGGAGCAGAATCGCGGCGGCCAGGGCGTCTACACCATCCAAATGACCGAGCGTAAGGGTAACCTCGCGGCCATGAAGACGGTGGGCCCGCAGCACGAGCTGTTCATCGTGACGGAGGGCGCGACGGTCATTCGCGTCAAGACCGACGAGATCAGCCAGACCGGCCGCGCCACCCAGGGCGTCAAGATGATGACCGTCGACGACAACGACCGCATCTGCGCCGTAGCCCGCATGACAGCCGCCAAAGAGAAGCCCGAAGGTGAAGCCACGGAAAACGGCTCTGCCCCCGAAGAAACCCCTGTCGATCTAGGCGACGGCAACGACATGCCAGAAGATCTCCTAGACGAGTAAGAGGCCCTAGCTGGTAGAAAATATCAGACCCCATATATCGGCGGTCGGCGCACTGTGCGCCGACCGCTTTTTTGACAATCTTGGACCCGCGTTCGCCCCGGCCGCATGGCGGCACATGAAGTCGATCGCGAGTTCCGCACGAGCCGGAGAGCACTTAATGTGCTCTCCGTGCGAGCCAGGACTGTCCGAGCAGGCGACTTCATGTGCCGCCATGCGGCCGGGGCGAACCCCTCCCAAAGATTTTCAAAAAAGTTGTTGACGCGCGCGTAACGACTCGTCTAATATATCCCTTGCGCGATGGACCTGTAGCTCAGTTGGTTAGAGCGTCCGGCTGATAACCGGGAGGTCACAAGTTCGAATCTTGTCAGGTCCACCACTTTCTTTCGCAATAAACACCCCAGCGAGAGCCGAGTCGCCGCTGGGGTGTTTATTACTGTCTCCGTGGGGGTTTAGCTCAGCTGGGAGAGCGCGGGCTTTGCAAGCCTGAGGTCAGGGGTTCGATCCCCCTAACCTCCACCATGATGGACCTGTAGCTCAGTTGGTTAGAGCGTCCGGCTGATAACCGGGAGGTCACAAGTTCGAATCTTGTCAGGTCCACCATCAAAACTGTGAAGAGCCCTGAGGCGTTGCCTCGGGGCTTTTTTCTTGTCTGCGATAAATCTCATTTTGGTTTTGTGTGCTGTGCGAAAGATTGGGTAGTATAGCTATTCAATGCGGCGGGCTGCCGCGTGTTAACCGCTACGTACCGGAGGTGTTCCATGGTTCGTGTCGACATAGAGACTATCGTCATGGCCGCCGGTCCCGTGCCATCGCTTATCGTGCTTCGCGAGCGCTGCAGCAAATCGGACTCGCCCGCGCCACTGCGTTCCCTTTCCATTCAGACTGGTTCGTTTGAAGCTGCTGCCATTAGCCGCGGCATCGATAGCGGCCGCACCGAGCGCCCGATTACCCATGACCTGTTGCTCGATACTGTTGGCGCCCTGGGCGCCAAGCTCGAGCGCATCGAGATCGTTCGCGCCGAGCCGCCGGTGTTCTACGCGACGATCGTCGTACTGGCCGATGGTGACGAGCGCAAGATCGATGCCCGTCCGAGCGACGCCATTGCCCTCGCCGTACGCAGCAATGCCCCCATGTTTGTGGAGGACGACATCATGAATCGCCTGGGTACCGTTTCTGCCCATGCCGAGGAAGTCGACGACGAGCAGGAGTTCGAGAAGTTCGACGAGTTCGTCCATACGCTCTCCCCCGATGACTTCTAAATGCGTGGCGTCCAGGTTGCGGAGCGTTCGCTGATGGCCGGCGGTATGTCGGCTGAGGCGGCGACCATTGCGCGTGATGCCCAGATGCGCTCGGAGGCTTCTGAGGCGGCTCGCATTGCCTATGTGACGCAGGCCCGCACGCTTCGCGAGCGCCGCGGCTCGTTTATCAAGATGGTTGTCGTCTCTGCCCTTGTCGCGACAATCTGCTCGCGCCTTCGTGGTACAGTTGGTGCGCTTGGGTTTTCGATCTCTACGGGCCTCGTGATCTGGGGTGTGGTCGATGCGGTAATGCTGACCAGTCAGATCAAGGTGCTCGACAAGCGTGCGGCGGACATGATGCGCGCCCGCGACGCTGCCGCCAAGATCGCCGCCGAGGCACAAGAACTGTAACGACGCCAGACTCGATGGGAAGGTCTAAAGATGGCACAGGATATGCAGGACGCCGGTAACGTCTCCGCCGAGCTCGACGCCATGGTGTGTGACCTGATTGGTGCGTTCTTGGACGACCTTGCCGCCGGCGAGAATCCGGGCGTAGTTGTGGCGATTGAGGACGCTGCTTCCAACCGATATCTGGCGGCGCTCGACGAGGACGGCGAAGAGGCGTGCCTGGAGGCGGCCACCAACTTTATTTCCGAGCACAAGATGGGTCTTAAGGACGAGGGCCTGGGCCGTATCGCCCGCTATGCCATCGGCTACACCGGCTGCGTCGAGATTGACGGCGGCTATCACGATGCTCTGCTCGTGAGCTTCTTCGAAACCACGCTCGAGAGCGGTTTTTCGGCATATGTGCTGTATGAGGGCATGGGCGCCGGCGATGGTTTTATGTGGAGCGACCCTGAACCTGCAGGTGAGGAAACCCCTCTCATCTAAAATCGCTAAAATAAACGAGTTTTCGGTAAAAGGCTCAATATTCCCGCCGAGCGTTGCATTGCTGGGTGGGTCGCATACGCGTGCCGGTTGTATATAGATAGAAGATAGGGGAACTACATGCGCGTAGACAATCTGAGGAACATCGCCATCATCGCTCACGTCGACCACGGCAAGACGACGATGGTCGACAAGCTCCTGCGTGCCACGGACGCCTTCCGTGCCAACCAGCAGGTCGAGGACCGTGTCCTGGATTCCAACGACCAGGAGCGTGAGCGCGGCATTACGATTCTCGCCAAGAACATCTCTATCGAGTACAAGGACGTTAAGATCAACGTCATCGACACCCCGGGCCACGCCGACTTTGGTGGCGAGGTCGAGCGCGTGCTGCGTATGGCCGACGGCGCCCTGCTGCTGGTCGACGCTTTTGAGGGCCCCATGCCCCAGACCCGCTTCGTGCTGCGTCACGCTATCGACACCGGCCTTAAAATCATGATCGTCATCAACAAGATCGACCGTCCGGGTGCTAACCCCGAGAAGGCCTACAACGACTGCCTGGACCTCATGGCCGACCTGGGCGCCACCGACGACCAGCTTGAGTTCGCCATGGAGCACGTGGTCTACGCTAGCGCCATGAATGGCTTTGCCCGCCTTGACCCCAACGACGGCAACATGGACATGTATCCGCTGCTCGACATGATCATCGACGACATGCCCGCGCCCGAGGTTGACGAGAACGCCCCGCTGGCCATGCAGTGCGTGACTATCGACCACTCCAACTTCGTTGGCCGTATCGGTATCGGCCGCGTGTACTCCGGCACCATCCACCAGGGCGACCAGATCTTGGTTGTGAAGAACGATGGCTCCAGTGCCACCGCTATCGTCAAGCAGCTCTTTACCTTCGACTACCTGGGCCGTACCGAGTGCCAGGAAGTCGGCGCCGGCGATATCGCTGCTGTCGTGGGTATTGACCGCACCGATATCGGCGATGTTTACACCGACCCCGAGAACCCCGTCGAGCTCGAGCCCATCGAGATCGACCCGCCGACCCTGTCCATCGTCTTTGAGGCTTCGACCTCCCCGCTCGTCGGTCGCGACGGCGACATCGTGGGCGCCCGTCAGCTCAAGGAGCGCCTGTTCAACGAGGCCGAGAACAACGTGACCATGAAGATCGAGGAGCTCGAGGACAAGAGCGGCGTCGAGGTCTCGGGCCGCGGCATCCTGCACCTGTCCGTCCTGATGGAGTCCATGCGCCGCGAGGGCTTTGAGTTCCAGGTCGGCCGTCCCCGCGTTCTGTTTAAGAAGGACGAGAACGGCAACAAGATGGAGCCTGTCGAGCAGGCCGTCGTCGAGTGCCCGGATGAGTACTCGGGCAAGGTCGTTGAGGTCTTCGGTACCTCCGGCGGCATCATGACGAGCATGGACACCTCGGGCATCGTGACGCACCTTGAGTTTAAGATCCCGACGCGCGGCATCATGGGTCTTAAGAACCGCATCATGAACGTCACCCACGGCGAGGGCGTGTTCTACCACACCTTCCTGGAGTATGGTCCTTACGCTGGCGAGATCGGTAACCGCCAGAACGGCGCCATGATCTCCATGACCACCGAGAAGGCCGTTGCCTACGCTCTGGGTACGCTGCAGGAGCGCGGCCAGCTGTTTGTTGAGCCGGGCACCGAGTGCTACGAGGGCATGATCGTGGGCGAGCGCAGCAAGGCTGGCGACATGGTCGTCAACATCGCCCGTACCAAGAACCTGGGCAACCAGCGTTCCTCGACCTCCGATATCTCCGTCCAGCTGGTGCCGCCCCGCACCTTCTCGCTGGAGGAAGCGCTGGAGTACATCGCCGACGACGAGCTGGTCGAGATCACTCCCAAGAACATTCGCCTGCGCAAGCGTTTGCTCAACGCCACCGACCGCAAGAAGGCCGCTGTCCGCGCCGGTCAGGTCAACAAATAAGCGCTGGGCTTTATAGCGACTAACAAGAAAGGGCGTCGACCGCAATGGTCGGCGCCCTTTTTGGTGCAAGGGGGACGGGTTAGTTTGCACCACGGTGGGGACGGTTATCCCCTCCGATTGGCTTTCTGGTCAAAGTTAAGTTGTTTAAATATATACATAATTCCATAGAATATATCTGCTTTAATACAAAATCGTTAACAGGTAAATATCAACTGGTATTAAATTAAAAGACCTCTTTACCTGCGGTTTACATGACTGGTATCTATATTGTATTTTATGCATTGTGGCATAGACGAACCGTCTTAGAAGTTGCTCCCAAATGGGTCCTTGCAATGTGCTAGGTAGGTTCTCGTTGATGTTGGGGTTTGTGTTCGATCTGACGATTCGCCGTATTCCACACTGTGTTGTAGGAATTAAGGGACAACTATGGACGCACACCGCTCACGGTCGCTGGGTATGGCGGCCTTGATCTTCATTTTGATTAGCCTCACCGCCGCTGTTTTTCACGGTGCAGCCCCCGTGCGCGCCGAGGATGTGACGGCGCCGGCGCCGATTGCGATTAATGAGAATACGGCGACGGTTAATGTCAGGCTGTATACCGATGAGAACCATACTCAAGAGCTCAAGAAACCTGTAACGTCCACTTCGACGCTCTATGGAGCTTTCTCGGCAAAGTTTAACGCCGGCAAGGAGCCTAAGCCTGGGAATAACATCGCTGTCTATGAGTTTCCCAATACCGTTATCGTCGGTAACGCCGGTGGTGACCTCATGGAAGGACCGGAAGCTACCGCTGCCAAGGCTGGCACGTGGCAGATCGAGAGCAACAAGGTTATCTTTACGTTTGACGAGACGTGGCTCTTGTCCAACCCCGCGAATGTTTATGTCGCGGCGAACTTCTCGTTCCAGCTTAAAAACAAGGGCGTTGGTGCCGGTGGCGTGATGCCTGTCGTGTTCCCCGGCATGGGGAAGGTCGATATTTCCACCAAGGACGGTAACGTTACGGGAAGGAAGTCAGGAACCTTCTCCCAAGGCACCGACGGCGTGGCAAAGGTTACTTGGACCGTTAAGCTCACTGTCGAGTCGTATGCCACGAACGTCAAGTTCACCGATACGTTAGGCGAGAACTTCGAATTTATGAACGACAGCTTTATGCTCGACGGAGAGAAGCTCAATCCACAGCCGACGATTGATGACCAAGTTGCGACTCGCGAGAACTTGGGCAGCCTTTCCCAGGGTGTCCATACGATTACGTATGAAACCAAGTTGAAGAGTGATATCTCCGCGAAAAACGGTGAATTCATCGACGAGCAGGAGGGTTCTAAAAACACAGCAGCGTGGGAGTGGGGCGGCGCTAGCGACCGCCAAAACGGTACGTTTACGGCTGCTTCTAGCAAGTTTCGTTACGACATGATTGGCAAGACCAGCGACCGTAACAGTACGCCGTCCGACATTGTATGGACAGTTACACTCAACCAAGGTGAGCTTAAGGCCGACATGAGTGGCTACGTGTTCACCGATACTCTGGACAGTAAGCAGGCGTATGCGACGGGAAGTTACACGGTTTACAAGGGCAGCTCGGGTTCGGAGGTCCTTGAGACGGGCACGTTCGACCCGGCGCAGGGCTCCTTCACCTACACGTTCCCGACCGTCCTTGACGATAAGTACATCACTTACCGCATCGTTTATCACACCAAGATGATCGATGCGAACTCATACGACACCGTGCACAACAATGCAACCATCGAGCATGAAGGCCGCGTCTCTGGAACAGTTGGAGGCGAGTTTACGCCGCAGCTAGTAGGCACGCCGATCTCCAAGAAGCGTGTGAGCTCCGATGAGGCAGCGACGACGGGAAGGGCGAAGTGGGAGACGTGCGTCGCTCTGAAGGCTATCGTTAATGCGTCTAACCTTAATACGGTAACGGTGAAGGACACGTTTCAGTCGGCGTGGAAGCAGAATATCGGCGTTGATATCGAATCTATAAGGATCAAGATTGGTATAACTGAGCTAGCTCCAGGCAAGGACTGGAAGTTGACGACAAACGAGTTGAAGGATGGTAACAATGTTGTGCAGGATAATGGGCACAAAAGAAACTTCAACCTCGACATATACATTAACGACACGGTGAAGGCGGCTCTCAAGAACGAGGATTACGCCTACATCACATACACCACCACTTCCGATGCGCTGCCGGGCTGGTATTCGAACTTCGCATCGGTTGCAGTGCCGGGGCAGAACGGCGGTTGGCCGTACTACACCGATAGCCCTATGTATGTTGTCAACAAGGAAACGACGCCTAAAGTCGAGAAGCCGGAAGCCGAGGCGAAGGTGTCTTGGAACGAGAGTTTCGACTGGAGCGCCATCGACGAATCGAGCGAGAAGGGCGCATGGTTCGTCGACTGGACGGTGTACGCGAACCGACAGCAGGGCAATAAAGGCGCAAATGGCGAGTTCGAGTACTACGGAGCCGGAAAGCTCAATGGCGAACCGCTAAATATCGTTGACACCCTTCCGAGCGGCATGAGCTATGTTGCGAATTCTGCCAAGTACACGCTTGTGCAGAATCCCTATGATCTGCATACGGGGCTCGGGCGCAATTTTACGGCAGAGACGGTCGTTGATAACTCGCAGCTCGCCGCCGATAACATCAGCAGCGACGGTAACACGGTCACCTTCTCCATTCCTACAACAAAGCTTGGTGAATATGCTGGTTACGCCAAGCTCACATATCGGACGGCGGTCAAGCGAGACAAGCTCGACACCTCCACGAACGAGGTGAAGTTCACCAATTCTGCCAGCGCTAAGTCGGGTGAGAAGGAGCTCAGCTCTGGCAGCGGAACCGTCACCATCAAGAATAACGTTATCAAGAAGACTGGCGAGCAGGTCGCTAGCAGCAACCGCATCAAGTACACCATTCACATTAACGAATCTGCGGTTGCCCTCAAGAGCGGCACCGACTTCCTTGAGCTCGTCGACACCATGGATGCCAAGTGCACGCTGGTGCCGTCGTCGCTTAAGGTCTGCGAGCACGTGAACGGTGCTTGGGTTGCGCTATCCCAGAAGGACTATTCGTCGAAGATGGAGCAGGTCAAAGACGATTCTGGCTCGCATACGAAGCTGACGCTCAGCGTGCCCGATGGGAAATATCTCAAGGTCGAGTACGAGGTCATCCCGAGCGGAAATCTTGGCGATAAGGTGCCTCTTTCCAATACCGCCACGCTTACGGGGGTGACGGATGGCTCCGTGACTGATGAGCAGACTTGGGAAATTAAAAATGCGTCCGCCAGCGCGGGTGGCAACGGCTACGGCATCACGGTGACCAAGTATGACGCCCAGCAGGTGGGCGCAACGCTCAAGGGTGCTAAGTTTATGCTCTATAGCGTGAACATGGATCAGGTCGCAACGAAAGGTATCGAGGGGGCAAGGGTCGAGTTTGAGAACGTCCCACGCGACACCGACGCTAACGGCAAGGTCTCGTTTGGCACAGAAAACAAGGCGATGACTAACTGCGTGCTCTACCAGCTCGTGGAGTCGAATGCGCCCGAAGGCTATGCCAAGGCCGAGCCTACCTGGATCATGCTCAAGGGCAACGCGAGTAATGAAGAGTATCAAGCTGCGCTCAGTAAGGCGAAGGACATCGTCAAAGACTCCGAAATCATCGGCGATGACAAAAAGGACGAGATCTGGATCTACGACAATCGCCTAACGGGAACCGCCACCATCGAGGCAAAGAAACTGCTTGAAGGCGGAACCATCAAGGCGGGGCAGTTCTCGTTCGAACTTAAGGATGCCGAGGGCAAGGTACTTCAGACGGTGACTAATAACGCCGAGGGGGACATCTCTTTTCCCGTCGAGTACAACAAGGCCGGCGAGTATCACTACACCATCTCCGAGGTTGTTCCCGAGGGCGCCGTGCTCAATGTCAAGGATCACATTACCTATGACACGACCGAGCACAAGGTTAAGGTTGTCGTGGCTAATGGCGACGGAAAGCTCGATGTCACCGTCACCTACGATAACGACTCTCCGACTCCACCGACCTTTACCAACAAGTATTCGACCACGCTTCCCGAGGCGGGCGGGGCTGGCTTGACTATGACGTATCTGGCCGGCGCTTCGATGCTGTGTTTTGCCGCGACGTGGATGCATGCTCGTCGTCATCGCGATCTGGATCGAGCTGGCCGTCGTGAGTAGGTTTTGCCGCCGCTTGCTGGCTGTCGCGACGATAGTCACGGTTGCTATCCTCTCTTTTGTGGTGTTGCCCGGGACGGCTCATGCTGTCGGTACCGGAGCTATTACGGTGGACGGTAAAGTTGCGACGCGGTATGACGCGTATCAGCTCTTTTCGGCGATCGTTGCCGACGATGCTGATGCCGACCAAAAAGTCGCAACTGACGTAACGTGGGCGAATGACGCCGTTCGTCAAGCTGTTCTCCCCGTGCTTCATGATGCGGGGCTCGATAGCTCGGCATCGGGGGCGCAAGCGGCTGCCGAGTGGCTGAATGCCGACGGGCATATGACGACCGCGCTGACGGCAAAGCTTGCCCGCGCGATTTGCAATGTCGGCGCACCTTCCGTGGGCCTTAAAGCGGGCACGGCGGCCGAGCTGTCCTGCGGCTACTGGCTCATCGTCGCCGACGACGACGCCATCGCCCAGGGCGAGGCCGGCACCGCGCCGATCATGGCCCTGGTGGGCGGCGGCGCCGTCACCGTCAAGCCCAAGGCGGCGACCCCCAAGGTCGCCAAGCACGTGCTGGAGGACGGCACCGCCGCCTGGCAGAAGGCCGCCGACGCCACGGTCGCCGACGACCTGTACTGGCGCCTCTCTGCCACGGTCCCGGCGGGCCTTGCCGCCTACGACACCTATACGGTGCAGTTCGTCGACACCATGAGCGCGGGGCTCGACCCCTCCAAGGTCGCCACGAGCGTGCGCGTGTACGTGGCGGCGGGCGCCGAGGGCGGCTTCGACGCGGTCTCATGTGAGGGCGGCAGCGCCAGCTCGACGCCGGCTAAAGGGTGAACAGACATTACTTCACAGTGCAAGGTCTCGGTCGAGGGCAATGCCTTCACCGTGCGCACCGGCGACCTCATCGCCGCGCTCGGCGGGGCTGACGCCTTTGCCGCGGGCGCCCGCGTGGTTGCTGTCTACAATGCGCCGTTGGGGGCCAACTGCAATCGAGGCGCCACCAAGGGCAACCCCAACGAGGTCTACCTGCGTTACCCGCGCTCTCCCCTCGTCGACCAGTCCGGCGATGCCGGATTCACCCATACGCCGAGTGATGACGCCACGGCCTATACCTGGGGACTCAGCCTCATCAAGCGCTCGAGCTCGGACGATAAACCGCTCGCGAGTGCCAAGCTGCGCATCATCGATGACCGCGGGCGCATCCTAACGACCGACGGCTCGTGGTCGACGGATGCTGACGCGTGCGTCACCACGGGCGCGGACGGCCACGCGGAATTGAGCGGTGTGGACGCGGGTGTCTACACCGTCGAGGAGGCCGCGGCTCCCAAGGGATACACCGCCTTTGAGGGCAAACGAACGGTAACGGTTACGTCTGAGGGATTGGACGCTAAGCAGGTGGCGGCCGCGAAGCTCAAGGTGACCGTGTCGGTCAAAAGCCCCCTACGGGTTGATACCGCCGATGCCGGGACGGGTTCGATTGAGCTGTCGGTGCTCAACACCCCGAGCAAAGAAGCAAGTCGTGGCTTTATACCCTCGACGGGAGATAGAACGTTGGTGCTGGTGGCGGTTTTGGCTGCCATCGGAGTGGCGGCTATTGTTGTCGGGCTCGTCATCAAGCGGGGAGGCGGTCGTCGTGAAAAATAATTGCCTTTCATGCTCACTGGCGTACTGCCTCCGTAATGAGTGACGCGCAGGCCTACCGACCTGATGATCATTGGTTTTGAAAAAGTTACTAGAGAACCCTCCAAGAAAAGCGGGGCACCCGGTCGATATGACCGAGTGCCCCGCCTCGTTTGTTGTTGCAAAGTAACCTGACCCCTTTGCACCACCACAAAGGTGCCTGGCCCCTTTGTGGTGATCGGCTGCTAAGCGGTGGGAAGCTCTGGCGTGTTAGCCGGCTGCTGCGGCTTGAGGTGGGCGTTGTGCCAGATGATTTGGATGATGTAGCCGAGCATAAAGACAAAGGCCACGCCGCTGATGAAGCCGCCTACGAGGGGAAGCCCCGTGAGGGCGCCTGCGATTACGCCACCAGCGGCTGCCATGGCGTAGCGGTTCTGGCTGTGTCCGACCATGCGCGCGATCGCGCACCCTGCAAAGGCACTCGACACCAGCGCGATGCCAATAACACCGCACATGAGGGCTCCGGCAAGCGACAGACCAGCGATAGAGATAATTAGCAGTAGGACGGCGGGGACGATAGCAATCGTGCCCAGAAGACCGCTCACCCACAGGGGCATGGGGCGCTGGTGGAGCATACCGGCGGCGCTGGCAGTCGCACGCGGAAAGCCGAACTCGAGTAGCAGAGCGACAAAGCAGGTAGAAAGCGCCGCGGCGACGATACCGCCGATGACATCGTCAACGGTGGAAGTATCTTCGTTCTCGGTGCGGTCGATCTTGAGCGCACCGACCTCGGCTCCCGCGGCACGCTCGGGGTCCTCGGAGACGTGAGCGTTCACGGTGCCGGTGATGCGGGCGTTCTTGCCCAGGATGAGCTTGTCGGCCCAAACCTCAACATCGCCCTCAACGGTGCCATCGATGGTCACCGTATCGCCCGCAAGCGCTGCCGACTTGGTAGAGCCGCGCAGGGCAACCGTCTCGCCTATCGCATAGAAACAGTTGGAGGTGCTGTCGGAATTGAGCACGACATGCTGACCAACGACCGTGACGCTGCCATCAACCGTGGTCTTGGCAATGTCGATGGTGCGTGCCGCCAGACGGACGGCACCGCCCACCGTGCAGTCGCGGATCGAGAGAGTATCGCCCGCGGCGATGATATCGCGGTCGATGGACGTATCGTCCAAGTTGAGGGCCTGACCTGCCCAGTACAGGTCACCTTCGACGCCGGACGGATTGGCGTCATTGTCGGTCGCAAGTACGTTGCCTGCGGTGTCCGTGCCGGCGAACGACGCCGTGGGAAGCGCGGTGATCGCCAGCGCGATGAGCGCGAATGCCATAAGCAGGCAGCGACGCATCTTGTGTGACGGCGCCGCCGCGGTTTGATTGAAAGCCATGGTTGATCCTTTTGTTAGGTGTTCGGCATATATCTAACAGGGTACCCAACGTGCGAGCGCTCTAAAAGAACCTCTCGGTTGCATTTCGAAGGGTCGTGCCGTGCTGTCTACTTTTTACGGTGCAAGAAGCGCGCGATATCTTCTTCGGTGGGGCTTTTGATGTCAAAGCGCAGCGAGAGCCAGCGCAGGCCCATGGTCACGACAACGCATACGACCAGCGCGGCGACATTGCTCATGATGCCGCTCATAACGAGACACACGTAGCTTGTCGATCCGGCGATGGCGGCGATGGCATAAAAGTTAGTACGTTGGAAAATGCCCGGAACCACGCCCATAAAACCATCTCGCAGCATGCCGCCGCCCACCGCGGTGAAAAAGCCCATCATGACGCACACCGCCGGCGCAAAGCCGTAGACCAGCGCCTTGTCTGCTCCAGTGGCGGCGTAGATGCCGACCGAGATGATGTCGAGCAGGGGAATGAGTTTTTCGGGCTTGTCGACGATTGCCGGGAAGATGTAGATGATGGCCGCCGTGGCGATGGAGAGTGGCAGCGCCATTGGCTGGTTGAGGATGTAGACGTTGCCCACCTGCAGCGTCATATCGCGCAAAAGACCGCCGCCCAGACCGCAGACCACCGCGAGCGCAACTGCACCCACCAGGTCGAGCTTGTGCTCGCGCGCAACCAGTACACCCGAGATCGATGCAGCGACAACAGCGAACATCTCGAGCCAAAACGGAATAGCGACCATGGCATCCGAGGCGTGTGAGGTAACGGTTATAGCGGCGACGACGGGCAAGATGGGGTCCTTTGGATCGTGGGTTTAGACAATGCCCGTACATAGTACATGTTCGGCGCCGATTGCGACCCTATTGCTCGGCAAACGGTCGGGACTGGATGCGGGCGTAGGTTCCATGTTTGGGGATCTGGGTCGATGCTGAACGCGATGGGGGCGTGGCTGAATAGGAGGGATGTCCAAATTTTGAGCTTAGCTCAAAATTTATTCGGTCGGCTTGCGCCGACCGCGCTGCGCTAAAAACGCGCCACTGGCGCGTTTTCTTTACGCTCCGCGTCCTGACGGGTTCGAATCCCTCCTCCTCCGCCGTATTTGCTTGTAAGGGACTCTAAACAAAAAAGCCCCCGTTTTCGGGAGCTTTCTCAACCAAAATGGCGGAGGAGGAGGGATTCGAACCCTCGTGACCTTATACAGGCCAAACGGTTTTCGAGACCGCCGCATTCAACCACTCTGCCACCCCTCCGCGTGGGGTAAAAACAAAGCAGGCTCGAAGGCCTGCTTTGGAATTAACTGGCGGAGAGTCAGGGATTTGAACCCTGGAGACGCTTTTGACGCCTACACGATTTCCAATCGTGCTCCTTCGGCCACTCGGACAACTCTCCGTTAAATGCGAAAGTCAGTATACACGAGGAATCGCAAAGTGCAAACAGAAAAGTTGGCATTTTTTAAAACGCTTGGCCGCACTTGTCGTTGCAGTGGGGTTTGAGGTGCCAAAAAACGGCTTCCGACCAGCGTGGTTGATCAACTCAATTGTTCAAAAGGGGTATTCATAAGCGACTTGGCAATGAATTTAAAAATCTTCGGGTGGTGCTGTGGACCACTGGTATGCATTTTGCGACCACAGCCTTGTGTCCGTTGACCTGCGGCTTGGCTCAGCTTGTCCCCGCGGCATCGTATCTTGTCCACAAATCCGTCACGCTCTTGGTCGGCATTTGGTTGGAATGCGCATGAAACGTGGTGCGAGTATGGGCATATGTGGAGGTCATGAGGTTGTAGCTGCAAATTCTTGCAGCCTAGGAGGTTGAAAGATATTATTACCAAGTCTTTTCCTGCTTCAGGCGCACCTTCACGACCTGAAGCCACATTTGCCCAGAGGAGGTGACAATATGAAGGCTTATGAACTGCTGTTCTTTGTTGACCCGTCGCTCGACCCCGAGACTCGTCTCGCTGTTATGAAGCGTATCGATACCACGATCGCTGAGGGCGCTGGCAAGGTCGACTCCGTTGACGAGTGGGGCAAGCGCAAGCTCGCCTACGAGATCAACGACCTCACCGATGGTGACTACACCCTCATCAACTTCCACGCAGATCCTACCCAGATCGCCGAGCTTGATCGCGTCCTGCGCATCACCGACGCTGTGGTCCGCCACATGATCGTCCGTCGCGACGACCAGGAGTAAGACTGTCGTTTTGGACTGGGCTTGTGCCCCAAGAGGAAGTAGTGAGTTATGAGCATCAATCGAGTGAACATCACCGGTAACCTCACCCGCGATCCCGAGCTGCGCGCCACCGCCGGCGGAACCCAGGTTCTGTCCTTTGGCGTCGCCGTGAACGATCGTCGCCGCAACGCGCAGACTGGCGAGTGGGAGGACTATCCCAACTTTGTCGACTGCACCATGTTCGGCACCCGCGCCGAGGCCGTGAGCCGTTTCCTGGCAAAGGGAAACAAGGTCGCGATCGAGGGCAAGCTGCGCTACAGCTCTTGGGAGCGCGACGGCCAGCGCCGGAGCAAGCTTGAGGTCATCGTCGATGAGATCGAGTTTATGAGTTCCCGTGGTGGCCAGGGTGGCTACGATCAGGGCGGTTACGCCCCCGCAGCTCCCGCGCCCGCAGCACGTCCTGCCGCACCGGTGGCTACGCCGCCCGCGGTCGACGTCTACGATGAGGACATCCCGTTCTAAGGGTTGTTCACCTATTTTTGAGTGAGAGGCGGCTTCGGTTCGCCGAAGTTGCCAAATGAAAGGTATTTTGACATGGCTAATGATTTTTCTGCACGTCAGCCGCGTCGTAAGTACTGCCAGTTCTGCAAGGAGAACACTGAGTTCATCGACTATAAGGACACTCAGCTTCTCCGTAAGTACATGACCGACCGTGGCAAGATCAAGCCCCGTCGCGTCACTGGCGCTTGCACGCAGCATCAGCATGACATCGCCAACGCCATCAAGCGCGCCCGCGAGATGGCTCTCCTGCCGTATACCGTCCCCGTGGTTTCCTCTCGTGGCAACCGCGGCCGCGGCTAAGAAGGGAGACGCATCATGAAGGTTATTCTTCTCGATGAGATCAAGGGCAAGGGCGGCGAGGGTGACGTCGTAGAGGTCGCTCAGGGTTACGCTGAGAACTTCCTGTTCCCCAAGAAGCTCGCTGTTGCCGCCACCAAGGGCAACCTCAAGCAGCTTGACGAGCGTCGCAACAACATCGCCAAGCGCGAGGCCGTCCGTCTGGCTACCGCCAACGAGACCAAGGCTGCCTTCGAGGGCAAGACGGTCACCGTTGACGTCAAGGTCGGCGACGAGGGCATCCTCTTTGGCTCCGTTACCGCCGCTATGATCGCTGACGCCATCAAGGCTCAGCTCGGTATGGACATCGACCGCAAGCGTGTCGAGCTCGGTAAGCCCATCAAGGTTGCCGGCGCCCACACCGTTGCCATCTCGCTGTACCGCGAGATCAAGGCCGAGGTTGTCGTTCTCGTCGGCGTTACCGCCGAGGAGCTCGCTGCCGAGGCTGAGGTCGAGGAGGCCGCTGAGGTCGCCGAGGCCGAGACCGCCGAGGTCGAGACTGAGGCTGCTGCCGAGTAGCATTTGCTGCAACGCAACAATCTTGTTCTAAGAAGGGCGCTCTGGGAAACCAGGGCGCCCTTTTGTTTTTTGCGCTGAGTGAGTGTCATGGTGAATGTTGCGTCGAAGTCCTATATACAGGACCGTTCATCCGTTTGGTTCGGTGATGATTGGCGGCGCGCGGCGCGTTTTGGGACCGTGGCTGATACTATGGATGCTCGCAAGCGATATGAATGAGGATGCTCATGGCATATGACGATAGGGAGACCGGGCTGACGGTTGAGGACCGCGGCTCAAAGTTGGGTCTTCCCCAAAACCAAGATGCAGAGGCCAACGTACTGGCCGCTATGCTGCTATCGCCCGAGGTGGTCGAAGAAGCCCAGGTCGAGCTGCAGCCCGATGACTTCTACCGGCCCATTCATAAGACCATCTATACTGCGATGGTCGATATGTACAACAGCCGCATTCCCATCGACTCCATCTCGCTGATCGATTACCTGCGCAGCATCAACAAGCTCGATGCCGTGGGCGGCGAAGCGTACATTTTGGAGCTGATGGGTCAGACCCTGTCGCTCGTCAACTGGCAGCATCATGCCGCCATCGTTCGCCGCGATTCGATGCTGCGTGAGCTGATCGGCGCCACCAACGAGATCAACGCGCTGGCATATAATGCCCCCACCGACACCAAAGAGGTTGTCGAGCTGGCCGAGAGCAAGCTGCTCAAGGTTACGGCGCGCGAGGTCAAGTCGAGTTACAAGACGTTGACCGAGTTTATGGTCGAGGCCTATAACGAGGCCGAGGAAGTGTGCCAGGCCGGTGGCCAGGCTGCGGGCGTGCCCACGGGCTTCCCGTCGCTCGACCGCATGCTCATGGGCTTCCGCGAGGGTCAGCTCATCATTATCGGCGCCCGTCCTGCTGTAGGTAAGACGTCGTTCGCTCTGAACCTGGCACTTAACGCTGCCGCTGCTGGTTATACCGTCGGCTTCTTCTCGCTGGAGATGTCGGGCAAGGAAATTGCCCAGCGCCTGATTTGCGCCTACGCCATGATCTCGATCAGTGACTTCCGCATGGGCCGCATTAGCCCCGAGCAGTGGGCCAATATCAACGAGGCCACGCAGACCTTGTCCAAGCTCGATATTCTGATTGACGATACGCCCGGCACCACAGTGACCGAGATTCGCGCCAAGAGCCGCCGCATGCTCCATAACAAGGAGAAGGCAATCATCATCCTGGACTACCTGCAGCTGGTGAGTCCTCCGCCGGGACGCCGCTCCGAGAGCCGTACCGTCGAGGTTTCGGAGATGTCGCGTGGTCTGAAGATCATGGCCAAGGAGCTCAAGATCCCGCTCATCGCGCTGTCGCAGCTCTCGCGTCAGGTCGAATCCCGTACCGGCAAGCGCCCGCAGCTTTCCGACCTTCGTGAATCGGGCTCCATCGAGCAGGACGCCGATATCGTTATGTTCTTGGACCGCTCCGCCGACGAGGCCGAGGCCTCGCGCGACGATCGACCCGACGAGGGCGTTACGCGTATCGTCGTGGCCAAGAACCGTTCGGGCCCGATCGGCGACGTCGATCTGATGTTCCTGCCGGCATCCACCAAGTTCTATGAGCTTGATGGGGCACATGCCGAGGAGTAGGACAGGCGCCCGTTGCACGGGTATACTGGGAATGTTTTGTGCTTCTGCGTGCCGGCGTGGCGCGTAGACAGTCCATGAATGTAAGGAGTAAACATGCCGTCAACCGTTTTGGTCGGTGCCCAGTGGGGCGATGAGGGCAAGGGTAAGATTTGCGACCTGGTCGCCGGCGACTTCGATGCCGTCGTGCGCTACTCGGGAGGCAACAACGCCGGCCACACCATCGTCGTCAACGGCAAGAAGTACGGCCTGCACCAGGTGCCCTCCGGCATCATGTATTCCGATCACGTGTCGGTGATCGGTAACGGCTGCGTCGTCAACCCCAAGGTTGTCCTTGAGGAGATCGATATGTTCGAGGCCGACGGCATCACCACCAAGAACCTCAAGATTAGCGGCAACGCGCATGTCATCATGCCGTACCACATCGATCTGGATGGCGCCTTTGAGCAGAAGCTCGGCAAGAAGAACATCGGTACCACCAAGCGCGGCATCGGTCCGTGCTATCAGGACAAGATGGCGCGCATTGGCCTGCGCATGCAGGACATGCTGGACGAGGCACTGTTCCGCGACAAGCTGGAGACCGCTCTCGCCCGCGTGAACCCCGAGCTCGAGCTCATCTACAACCTGCCCACCTACACCGTGGACCAGATTTGCGACGAGTACCTGCCGATGGCCGAGCGCCTGCGTCCCTACATCACCGAGACGAGCCTGCTGCTCAACAACATGATCGATGAGGGCAAGAACCTGCTGTTTGAGGGCGCCCAGGCGACGCTGCTCGACATCGACCACGGCACCTATCCGTACGTGACGTCTTCCAACTGCACCGCCGGCGGCGCCATCACCGGCTCTGGCGTGGGCATGAAGAACGTCGACCGCGTGCTGGGCGTCATGAAGGCCTATATCACCCGCGTCGGTTCGGGCCCCATGCCCACCGAGCTTTCCTATGAGTCCGAGGCCGGCCACACGCTGACCGAGGAGGGCTATGAGTACGGCGTGACCACCGGTCGCCGTCGTCGTTGCGGCTGGTTTGACGGCCCTATCGCCAACTATGCCTCGCGCGTCAACGGCCTCACCGACATCGCCGTGACCAAGCTCGACGTGCTTTCGGCTTTCGACACCATCAAGGTGTGCGTTGCCTACGACGTCGATGGCGAGCGTTACACGAGCGTGCCCGAACACCAGGTGCGCTTTGAGCATGCCAAGCCCATCTACGAGGAGCTCCCTGGCTGGAAGTGCGATATCACCGGTTGCCGCAGCTTTGAGGAGCTGCCGCAGGAGGCTCAGGACTACGTGGCGTTTATCGAGGATCTGGCACACACCCGCGTGACGTTCATTGGCGTTGGCGCTGGTCGCGAGCAGATCATCAACCGATTCTGGAAGTAATCGGGACTATTTGGTTATTGCGATATACCCCTTTGCAGCCCGGACGGGCGGCCGAGGGGTATATTTGCTTGCAAAGGGCTCGCGCGGAGCGGGCCGTTCATCCATAGAGGAGGCACCCTTGAAGGCGGACACTCAAACCATCGACATCCTGTTGTTGGGCAGCGGCGGCCGTGAGCATGCTTTGGCAGTCAAGCTCGCAGCATCACCGCGCGCCGGCAAGCTCTACATTGCGCCGGGCAACGGCGGCACCGCGAGCTGCGGCGAGAACGTTGTTCTCGACGACTGCGATCCTGCGGCCGTGGCGGCGTTTGCGCAGAGCCGCGGATGCGGACTTGTGGTAATTGGCCCCGAGGCTCCGCTCGTGGCGGGCGTGGCCGACGCCGTGCGCGCGGCGGGTATTCCCTGCTTTGGCCCGGGTGCCGAGGGCGCCCAGATGGAGGGCTCCAAGCTGTTCTCCAAGCAGCTCATGGAGCGCGCCGGTATCCCTACGGCGGCCTACGGCTCGTTTACCGACGAGGCTTCGGCTCTTGCCTACGTGCGCGAGCAGGGCGCCCCGCTGGTCGTCAAGGCCGACGGCCTTGCCGCGGGCAAGGGCGTTATCGTGGCAACCGAGCTTGCGCAGGCCGAGGAGGCCGTGCGCGAGTGTTTTGGCGGCACCTTTGGCGATGCCGGCAACACCGTGGTTATCGAGGAGATGCTCGTTGGCCCCGAGTGCTCGCTGCTGGCCTTTACCGACGGCAAGACCGTTCGCCCCATGGCCACCTCGCAGGACCACAAGCGCGCGCTCGAGGGCGACAAGGGCCCCAACACCGGTGGCATGGGCGTCTACAGCCCGGTGCCCATCGTGACTGACGAGGAGCACGCCACGATGGTGAAGGTCATGGAGCAGACCGTGGCCGAGCTCGCTGTCGAGGGTATCGACTACCGCGGCTGCCTGTACGGCGGCTTTATGCTCACGCCTGCCGGCCCCAAGGTGCTGGAGTTCAATGCCCGCTTTGGCGACCCCGAGACGCAGGTCGTGCTGCCGCGCCTTAAGAACGACCTGGTCGAGGTCATGCTGGCTTGTGCCAACTGCGAGCTCGATCAGATTGAGCTCGACTGGCGTGACGAGTGGGCCGTGGCCGTTGTCCTGACGAGCGCGGGCTATCCCGGCAGCTACGAGAAGGGCAAGGTCATCACCGGTATCGCCGATGCCGAGGCCATGGATAACGTGACCGTGTACCACGCGGGCACCGCCGTGGTGGACGGCCAGCTCGTGACCAATGGTGGCCGCGTGCTTGCCGTGACCGCTCTGGGCGACACGTTCGAGAACGCTCGCAACCTTGCCTACGAGGCCTGCGAGAAGATTGATTTTGAGGGCAAGACCCTGCGTCACGACATCGGCCTGCGCGCGCTGCGCGGCCGCGACGCCTGGGATGCCTAAAATCCGAGAGGAATGAGACGGATGGACGAGAAGAACGAAGAGCTCGTGGACGCGCAGATCGTCGAAGAGGACAGCCGCATGTATGGGCACGCCGAGGGCGAGCCTGGTGGCGAGGTCGCTGACGAGCCGGCACTGGTGCTGGGCGACGACGACCCGCACGATGCCGAGCTGCACGAGAAGATTCTTTCGGAGGAGTGCGCCTGGAAGGGCAAGATTCTCGACGTCCACCGTCTTGAGGTTGAGCTGCCCAACGGTCACCGCAGCGCCCGCGATATCGTTCGCCATCCGGGTGCGGCGGCCGTTGTGGCACTGACCGAGAGCGGCAAGATCGTACTGGTGCGTCAGTACCGCACCGCCATCGACCGCGTGACGGTCGAGATTCCTGCCGGCAAGCTCGACCCGGGCGAGGACCCGCTCGATTGCGCCAAGCGCGAACTGCATGAGGAGACGGGCTTTAAGGCTGGTCGTATTCGCTTTTTGACGTCGATTGTCACGTCCTGCGGTTTTTGCGATGAGATCATCCACATCTACTTGGCTACCAAGCTCGAGTTTGATGCGCCCAACCCCGATGATGACGAGTTTGTCAACGTGGACCTGGTGCCGCTGCACGAGCTGATCGATGCCGTGCTCGACGGCAAGATCGAAGACGCCAAGACCGTCGTGGGCGCCTTGGCATGCGATAGCATCGCGCATCGCCTGGGTGGGGCCGAGCTCTAGGTTACGCGATTTTACCAAACCGCGTAACGAGTCGACGCTGCAAACGCCCCTAAGCGGCAATCTGCCTTTCAATCGTCGCTCGCGTACCGAAGTGCGCGTCACTCCTCTTTCAAGGCACCTTGTTCGCTTAGGGACGTTTTCGCTGACGCTGCCAGAACATCGGCGTTATGCTTGTTGGGACGCTTTGTTTTCAGTCTAACCGGTTCAACCGGATTTCTCACGCTATTTATTTCTCTCCGAGGACTGCATGTTTAAGAGGTTTTTGTCTTATTACAAGCCCCAGATGGGGCTTTTTGTTGCTGATACTGTTTGTGCTCTGGTGCTTGCCGCCATTGACCTGGCGTTCCCCATTATCCTGCGCAATTTGACCGGTGGGCTATTTGCTCAGGGTCAGGCTGCCATTATGCAGGCGCTCGGCATGATCGCGGTGGGCTTGGTGCTGATGTATGCCGTCCGCTGCGCCTGCCGCTACTTTGTGAGCTATTGGGGTCACGTGATGGGCGCGCGCATGGAGTCCAAGATGCGCGAGGACCTGTTCGACCAGTATGAGCGCTTTAGCTTTGCGTACTTCGACCGCAACAGCTCGGGTGACATGATGAGCCGCGTGGTCAACGACCTGTTCGATATCTGCGAGGCGGCGCATCACGTGCCCGAGTGGATCATCATCTGCGGCATCGAGATTATCGGCTCGTTTGTGATTCTCTTTACCATCGCCCCGGTGCTGGCGCTCGCCATGGCCGTGGTGACGGCGGCGTTTGCGGTCATCATGTTTTGGCAGAACATGCGCATGCGCGAGGTCTTTAGCGACAATCGCAAAAAAATCAGCGGCATCAATGCGCAGCTGCAGGATTCGCTGGCGGGCATGCGCGTGGTCAAGAGCTTTGCCAATGAGGAGACCGAACGCTTCAAGTTCTGCGCCTCAAACAATCGCTATCTTTCGTCCAAGGAGAACATGTATCACGCCATGGGCGTCTATACCGCGACGTATGGCCTACTCTCGGGTGTGCTCTATGTGATCGTGGTGCTGCTGGGCGGCTGGCTGGTCGCCCAGGGACAGCTGCAGGCGGTCGATATGGCGACCTTTGCACTCTATATTTCGCTGTTCTGCACGCCGCTCGAGACACTCGTCAATTCAGCCGAAACGTATCAGAAGGCTATCGCCGGGTTTAAGCGTATGGACGAGGTGCTCTCGACCGCGCCGGATATCCAGGACAAGCCGGGCGCTACGGATCTGCAGGTGATCGCCGGCGCCGTGGAGTATCACGACGTGTGCTTTAACTACGAGGATGTTGAGCTGGGCGAGGGCGATGCCGACGAGCGTCCCGTTATCGACCATATGGACCTGTCCATCAAGCCCGGGCAGACCATCGCTTTGGTTGGCCCTTCGGGCGGCGGCAAGTCCACGACCTGTTCGCTGCTGCCGCGCTTTTATGACGTGGCTGCCGGCTCCATTAGCATCGACGGCCAGGACGTGCGTGATGTGACACAGCAGAGCCTGCGTCGCGCCATCGGCCTGGTGCAGCAGGATGTCTATCTGTTTGACGGTACGATTGGCGAGAACATCGCCTACGGCAAGCCGGGCGCTACGGCGGAAGAGATCGCCGAGGCGGCCCGTCGCGCCAACATCGATGCCTTTATCGAGTCGCTTCCACAGGGCTATGACACGGTCGTGGGCGAGCGCGGCAGCCGTCTTTCGGGCGGACAGAAGCAGCGCGTCGCCATCGCGCGTGTGTTTCTCAAGAATCCCAAAATCTTGATCTTGGACGAGGCGACGAGTGCTTTGGATAACGAGAGCGAGGAGGCGGTGCAGGAGTCGCTCGAAGAGCTGGCACGCGGCCGTACCACAATCATCATCGCCCACCGTCTCTCGACCATTAAACACGCCGATGAGATTGCGACCGTTGAGCATGGTCGCGTTGTGGAGCGTGGCACGCACGAGGAGCTTCTCGCCCGTGGCGGCACCTATGCCCGTTACTATCGAATGCAGTTCGAAGGTGCGCGTGCGCACGAGCTCGACTGATTGATATGACAGGAAGTTTATGGCTGACAAGAACCCTTTGACTCCGGAAGAAGTGACGGAGTTATTCTCCGAAATCGATGCATCCGGCGTCTTGGATCCCACGCTCGCCAAAAAGCGTACCGAGCGCATGCGTGAGAAGGAGGCTGCGGCCAAGCGCGGTGACAAAGCGGCGCTAGCGCAGCTGCGCAGCGAGGACCGCGCGAGCCAGGCAAAACATATCGACCCGCTGTCCGAGGACGATCCTTCGGGCTCGCAGGTGAGCCATACCATTACGAAGACCGCGATGGCCGTGGTCATCGGTATTTTGGTGCTGATCGTGGGCATGCAGATTGGCTACGGCGTGATGCGTCGTCTGAACACCGCCAACCTGTCCGAGAGCGTTTCGGTCGATACCGTTTCGACGGCGCTGAAGGGTGGACTTGAATGGGGCAACGGCTTTACGCAGTTCCCGCTCGACTTTACCGTCGATGAAGCCGATGAACGCACGGGCACGGTCGAGGTGACGGTGTTGGACACATCGTCTGCCAACGAGCTCGAGCTGCTGTCCAACGGGCAGATTCAGGCCGCGGCGCTTGCGACCAACGCGTTGCTCAACGATAAGATCGACCGCGCGGTGTATAACGTTCACGCCTATATCGACGAGGATAGCAACATTCAGCACGATTCCTTCTTTGGCATGTTCCCCGCGCGGGGCCACCAGAGCGCCATTTTGACGTTCGTGTGGACCAAGAGCTCATCCAACGCCACGAGTATCGACTGGAAGATGCGCATCGTGAGTATGGATGGCACCATCGCCGAACGCATTCAGAAGCAGGTGAACTCGGTGTCGTCGTTGATTGAGGACCCGGTGGTGAGCCAGACCAAGATTGACGAGGAAAAGGCCGAGCGTGACCTGGAACATCGTCTGCATGGCCGCGAGATTTTCCGCGGCGGCAAGCCCGATCGCACACCGTCCGAACTGCTGGAGCAGGACAAGAAAAAATAAGACGCCATCATCCCGCGTGAGCCACAAGCCCCGCGGGATTTTTTTTGGGACGGGGATTAAAAAACATTATGCATAGAAAGTCATAATTATCATTTCGTAAACATTTCGATGAAATTAACGCCATGAGGCATGCTTGCGGTTACAATACCGCGAGGCCTAACTACACACCTTTAAGCCGGTCCTGTGAGACCGGGAAGGAGAATTATGGCGAACAACCATACCGCGGGCGCTGCCGCCCGCACCTTCGCGCCCAGCGAGCTTTGCCAGCGTATGCTGGCCAAAACCAGCAAGGGCACCTGCGGTCCCTGCATCCTGTATCTTGAGGATGGGACCATTTTTTATGGACGTGCATGCGGCGCCGAGGGCACCGCGACCGGCGAAGTCTGCTTCAACACCTCGCTCGAGGGCTACTTTGAGGTCATGACCGACCCAAGTTATGCCGGCCAAATCGTAACCATGACCTATCCGCAGATCGGCAACTACGGTATCGACGAGACCGACGTCCAGTCGGCCTTCCCCGGCGACGCCGTGCGCCCTGCGAGCGCTCCGGCCATGCGCGGCATGATCGTTCGCGACATGTGCGCCACGCCTTCTAACTGGCGTTCGGCCGTCAGCGTGCCGGAGTATCTGCGCGCCCACGGCATCGTCGCTATCGAGGGCGTCGACACCCGCGCTCTGGTGCGCCATCTGCGCGACAATGGTTCCAAGATGGGCATTATCTCGACCGAGATCTTCGACGTCGACGAGCTTGCCGAGCGTCTGGCCGCAGCGCCCACGCTGGTAGGCGAGAACCTGGTGAAGACCGTAAGTTGCCCCGCGCCTCACGAGTTTGTGGCCGCCGACCTGCCTGCCACGCATGACTTTGCACTTGCGGTTGCCGCTCCTGCCCGTCACAAAGTGGTCGCCTACGACTGCGGCGTCAAGCGCGGCATTCTGGAGGGCCTCGTCCGCGCCGGCTGCGACCTTACTGTCGTGCCGTGGGATACGCCTGCCCAGCAGGTGCTCGACATGAATCCCGATGGCGTCTTTTTGTCCAACGGCCCCGGCGACCCCGATGCCGTGGTGGAGACCTACGAGCAGGTGCAGCAGCTGATCGGCAAGGTGCCGGTCTTTGGCATTTGTCTTGGTCACCAGATGATTAGCCTGGCCTGCGGCGCCCAGATGGAAAAGCTTAAGTTCGGTCACCGCGGTGGCAACCAGCCGGTCATGAACCTGGTAAGCCGTCGCGTGGAGATCACCGCGCAAAACCATGGCTTTGGCCTGCTGTTCCCCAGCTTGGGCAATCTTGTCCCCGAGCTTTCCGGCGGCGAGACCGAGCATGCGGCCGATGGAGATCTGCGCGTCTGGGTGCGCCGCGGAATCGCGCCGGTCGTGATGAACGAGCGCTTTGGCCGCATTCGCCTAACACATGTGAACCTCAACGACGGCACCGCCGAGGGTATCCAGCTGCTCGACGCCCCGTGCTTCTCGGTCCAGTACCACCCCGAGGCTTCGCCTGGCCCCACCGATGCCCACTATCTCTTTACCGCCTTTACGCGACTCATGGACGGCGAGGAGAACTACCTGGACATCGACACCGCGAAGGACCGCCTCGCCGGCTGGAATTTTGCCGAGACCGCCGCGATCGAGACCGAGGAGAACTAACATGCCGAAACGTACTGACATCAAGCGCATCCTCGTTATTGGTTCGGGCCCCATCGTTATTGGCCAGGCATGTGAGTTCGACTACTCCGGCGCCCAGGCCTGCAAGGTGCTCAAGGAGGATGGCTTTGAGGTCATCCTGGTCAACTCCAACCCGGCGACCATCATGACCGACCCGGGTCTTGCCGACCGCACCTATGTCGAGCCCATCACCGCCGAGTTTATCGAGCGCGTGATCAAGAAAGAGCGTCCGGACGCGCTGCTGCCCACGCTGGGCGGCCAGACCGGTCTGAACGCCGCCGTCGAGCTGGCGAAAGACGGCACGCTCGACAAGTACGGCGTCGAGATGATCGGCTGCGACCTGGCCGCCATCGAGCGCGGCGAGGACCGCAAGCTCTTTAACGAGGCCATGGCCGAGATTGGCCTGGAGGTCGCGCGCTCGGGCTATGCCTACAGCGTGGCCGACGCCGAGGCTATCGCCGAGCGCGTGGGCTATCCCTGCGTACTGCGCCCGAGCTTTACCCTCGGCGGCGCCGGCGGCGGCATCGCTCACACTCACGAGGAGCTCGTCTCCATCGTGGGTCAGGGCCTCGAGCTCTCGCCCGCCCACGAGGTGCTGGTCGAGGAGTCCATCGAGGGCTGGAAAGAGTATGAGATGGAGGTCATGCGTGACCACGCCGGCAACGGCATCATCGTGTGCTCCATCGAGAATCTCGACCCCATGGGCGTGCATACCGGCGACTCCATCACCGTGGCGCCGGCGCAGACACTAAGTGACCTTGAGTACCAGCGCATGCGTGTCGCGTCGCTCGCCATTCTGGAGAAGATTGGCGTCGAGACCGGCGGCTCCAACGTGCAGTTTGCCGTGAACCCCCAGACCGGCCGCCTGATCGTCATCGAGATGAACCCGCGCGTGAGCCGTTCGTCCGCACTGGCCTCCAAGGCCACGGGCTTCCCCATCGCCAAGGCCGCCGCTCGCCTGGCCGTGGGCTACACGCTCGACGAGATCGTCAACGACATCACCAAGGCAACGCCCGCCTGCTTTGAGCCCACAATCGACTACTGCGTCGTCAAGGTGCCGCGCTTTGCCTTCGAGAAGTTTAAGGGCACTGATCCTACGCTCACCACGCGCATGAAGGCCGTGGGCGAGATTATGGCGATCGGCCGCACCTTTGAGGAGGCCTTCGGCAAGGCCATGCGCTCACTGGAGGACGGTCACCAGGGCATCTGCGCCGGTGGCAAGGAGGGTGCCGACAAGCTGAGCGACGATGAGCTCGCTCAGGCCGTGGCAACCCCGACCGAGCACCGCATCTTCTTTGTGGTCGAGGCCCTGCGCCGTGGCTGGGACATCGCCCACATCCATGCCATCTGCGGTATCGATCCGTGGTACCTCAACCGTATCAACGACATGGTGCAGGTCCAGGAGAGCATCCGCGGCCTGCGTGTGGAGGATATCGACGCCGACGCGATGCGCCTGCTCAAGCAGTACGGCACGAGCGACGCCGAGATTGCCGCGCTGACCGGCTCGGACGAGCGCTTTGTGCGCGCCTATCGCAAGGGTCTGGGCGTGGTTCCCAGCATGAAGACGGTCGATACCTGCGCTGCGGAGTTTTCGAGCGCCACGGAGTACCACTACAAGACGTACGAGAACATCTACCGCACGAGCCCGGATGCCAAGAAGTGCGTGGCTCCCGACGAGACCACGCCGGCGGACAAGCCCAAGGCGATGATCCTGGGCGCCGGCCCCAACCGCATTGGCCAAGGTATCGAGTTCGATTACTGCTGCGTGCACGCGAGCTACGCACTGGCGGCTCGCGGCTTCGAGACCATCATAGTCAACTGCAACCCCGAGACCGTTTCGACTGACTACGACACCTCGGACCGCTTGTACTTTGAGCCGCTCACCTACGAGGACGTCATGGACGTTATCGATGTCGAGCGCCCCGACGGCGTCGTGGTGACGCTCGGTGGCCAGACCCCGCTTAAGCTGGCGCGCATGCTCGAGGAGAGCGGCGTGAACATTATGGGCACCAAGCCCGATGCCATCGACTTTGCCGAGGACCGCGAGCGCTTCGCCGCTCTGCTCGACAAGCTGGGCATCATGTACCCGCCGGCGGGCCAGGCCACCTCGTTTGAGGAGGCCGAGGCCGTGGCCGCGCACATCGGCTATCCGCTGCTGGTGCGCCCGAGCTATGTGCTGGGCGGCCGCGGCATGATGATCGCCTACGATGCCGAGCATCTGCGCGATTACATGGCCGAGGCTGCGCGCATTAGCCCCGACTACCCGGTGTACCTGGACCGCTTCCTGGAGGGTGCGATCGAGTCCGACGTCGACGCCCTGTGCGATGGCGAAGAGGTATACATCGGCGGCATCCTGGAGCATATCGAGGAAGCCGGTATTCACTCCGGCGACTCCGCGACCTGCATCCCGCCGTTCAGCTTTAGCGAGAGCCTGCAGGCGAAGCTTCGCGAGACCACGCGCCGCATCGCGATGGCGCTGGGCGTGCGCGGTCTGGTCAACGTGCAGTACGCCATTAAGGGCGAGACCGTTTACGTGATCGAGGCCAACCCGCGCGCCAGCCGTACCGTGCCGTTTATCTCCAAGGCCACCGGCGTGCCGCTGGCCAAATGCGCGGCGCGCATCATGGCAGGCGATTCCATCGCGAGCTTGGGCCTGCCGAGCGACGAACGTCAGCTGGACTGGTTCTGCATGAAGGAAGCCGTTATGCCCTGGGGTCGTTTCCCGGGCGCCGACGTCATCCTGGGGCCCGAGATGAAGTCGACGGGCGAGGTCATGGGTATCGCTAAGAGCTATCCCGAGGCATACGCCAAGACGCAGCTGGCGATCGACTACAGGCTGCCCGACCCGAGCGCCGGCAAGGTATTCATCAGCGTGTGCGACCGCGACAAGCGCCACATCCTTTCGGTCGCGCGTATCCTGCGTTACCTGGGCTTTGACATCTGCTCCACCGAGGGTACGGCGCGCGTGCTGCGTGGAGGCAACGTGACGTGCGAGATCGTGGAGAAGATTAGCGGCCCGCACGACGGCGAGCGCCCCAACATCGGCGACCTCATCGCCGATGGCAAGATCGCGGTGATTATCAACACGCCGTACGGTCCGGGTTCGCGTGGTGATGGCTACCTGCTACGTACCGAGGCCGTGCGCCGCGGCGTGACTTGCGTGACCGCGATGTCTGCGGCCAACACGTACGTGAGTGCCATCGAGGCGGTGCGCGAGGACCAGCAGGGTCACGGCAGCGCCAACGACATGGGCATGGACGTCATCGCCCTGCAGGACCTGCCGCAGCACACGGTGTAGTGTGACCTGGTCGGCCGGGGCGGCAGCCGGACACTTCCTCTCGGAAACTGGGCTTCGCGAAGTTTTCCGAGAGGAAGGTCCGCCTCCCGCCCCGGCCTGCGGTGACTTGGCCACACCGTGTGCTGCCGAAGGGGCTTTGCGTGATGACTAGGGCTAAATAAAAAGTGAGCGTGGGATCCACCGTTCGTTCGAACGGCGGATCCCACGTTAATATTTCAGCCAACGTACGTCATGGCAATTCCCGGTAGGTCGCAGGGTGGCGGCTGAGCCTTTCCCTCGGGAAACTTCGCGAAGCCCAGTTCCCGAGGGAAAGGCTCAGCCGCCACCACAAAGACCGCAGGGACGGGAGCAGCTATACTACTCTCAGTAGTTAAGGGTCGCGGATTCGCTGCGTCACCGCTCTCAACAGGAGGTCTTTGTTTATGGCAGATCAAAAGCCGGTTGTCGGGATCATCATGGGTTCCAAGTCCGATCTGGGCGTTATGGAAGGCTGCACCGCCGAGCTCGAGGCACTGGGTGTGCCCTATGAGCTCGTGATCGCGAGCGCGCACCGCACGCCGGCGAAGGTCCACGAGTGGGCTTCGACTGCCGCCGATCGCGGTATCAAAGTGATTATCGCCGCCGCCGGCAAGGCCGCTCACCTGGGTGGTGTCGTGGCTGCCTTTACGCCGCTGCCGGTTATCGGCGTGCCTATGAAGACGAGTGACCTGGGCGGTATGGATTCGCTGCTGTCGATGGTGCAGATGCCTTCGGGCGTGCCCGTGGCCTGCGTTGCCATCAACGGTGCCAAGAACGCCGCCATCTATGCCACACAGATTCTGGGTGCTTGCGACCCCGAGTACCGCAAGGTTATCGAGAAGATGAAGCAGGAGATGGCTGACGCCTAAGCGTCCCACCGTTTCACCGCAGTATAAGGAGAGCCATGTCCGATTATCAGGGAAAACGATTCAAGGCTTCTCAGATTCCCGATCCGTCGAAGCCGGGTGCTGCCCGTGCGGCACAGCAGGGTCGGACATCCTCTCCTCAGCAGCCGCGCGCGCCGCGCCCCGTGACACCGGCGACGCATCGTCGACAGGACGCGCCGGCCGCATATCGTCCTTCGTCTTATAGCTCCGCTAAGAAGCCGCCCCGGTCTTCATCGCATGCCGCGCCGTCGGATCGCACCGAGCCGCCGCGCAAAAAGCGCCACTCCATTATTCCCATTCTGCTCATCATCATCGGTATCGGTCTGATTGTCGCCGCCGCTGCCATCTTTATCAATGCTCAGATTGGCTATAAGCAGGCGAGCGATTCGTACCAGAAAATCGAGAAGCAATATGTAAGCGATAAGGACGCCAGCGGCGTGCCGATTATCGACTTCGATGCGCTTGCTCAGACAAACCCCGAGATTGTGGGTTGGATTTATGTGCCGGGAACCAACATCAACTATCCCGTGGTGCAGACCAACAACAACTCCAAATACCTCAACACGCTGTTTGACGGTACATCTAACGCGTCCGGTGCCATTTTCTTGGATAGTGATGACACCGCGCCGGGAATGGTCGACCAGCAGACCACGATTTACGGCCACCATATGAACGACGGATCGATGTTCAATGTGATTTCGGACACCACCGACCAGGCGACGTTCGACAGCATTGAGTTTGTGTATTACATCACACGGGATGCTACGTATAAGCTGCGACCGCTGGCGACCAAGGTGGTCGAGGACACGTATGCCAAGGCGCGCACGCCCAATTTTGAGGGCGATGACGGACTGAAAAATTACCTGTCCGAGATGCTTGACGGTGCCTCTGCCGTGGCGAGTGATGCCACCGATCGTGCTGCTTCGGCAACCAAGGTCGTAACGCTTGTGACCTGCCGTTCGTTATCGCTGAGCAACACGCGTGCCGTCATGGTGCTCACACCGGTCGAGGAGTAGCTAAAATAGTCCCGTTCCAAATTGACTACTCAAAGGGGAAATGATGCTCGAGAACGCTACATCGATGCCTTCGGTTGATGCGTGGCTGCGCGAGGCCAAGGCCGACGCTTCGGCGCCGGTGTGCGGCATGTACCTGACGCATAACGGTGTGGTGCGCGCGACGCCCAAGGCCGAGGTGCGCGGGGTCGAGACTGGCGGCGTGGCCCCCGGGCATAAGGTGGGCAGCATGGTCTTTGACTACGACGCTCAAAAGGTGCGGTCTGCCATCGAAGCGACGCGCGCGATGCCGGGTATCGGCTATGTGCGCGTGTGGCTGGCAAGCGGCGAGCTTTCCGTGGGCGACGACATCATGCTCGTGCTTATTGGCGGGGACATTCGCCCGCACGTGGTCGATGCCCTGCAGGCGCTCGTCGGCACCATCAAGAATGAATGTGTGAGCGAGGTCGAGTGCGAGGCGTAGGGCCTTGCGTCGATAGAAGGCTCGTTTATAAAATGCCCGCCGGTACGTGTGATACCGGCGGGCATTTTGCGTTTTGGGCGCGGCGGGCGCTAAACGCGCGTGGCGTCCTTGGGGCTCATGGTCATGCTCTGGAAGCGGTTCTCCATGTAGTCGTTATCGAAATACTTGCCGTAGAACTGTGCGACGGGAATGTCCGGCTCCGTGCCGTTAACGCGCTGGTACCAGTAGTCGAGCGACTGCAGCGTCATGACGCCGTCGACCAGCATAATGACGGTAAAGATGACGGTGGCCGAGTAGCGGCTCTTCCAGGGGATCTTGTTGATGAGCTTAAGCAGCCTCGGTAGCAGCAGCTTGATCCAGATGAGGCCGCCCAGGCCCCACAGGCAGGCAAAGCCCGTGCAGGTGCGTCCGCCCGTGAGGACCACGAGCGGATCGGGCAAACCAAACAGCGTTATGTGCGAGTAGCTCCACGAGACCACGCCAAACGCGGTCTGCATAAACCAGCCCACGAACACCTCAAAGCTCGCGCCGAGCACAGCGCTCACCAGGAAAATGATGATGGGGTTCTTTTTGTAGAAGCGGTTAAGCACCATGGTCATGAGCACGGCGCCAAATCCGTAGATGGGGCTGAAAGGGCCAAACAGCATGCCGGCGCGGTCCTGGTAGACGCCCGGGTCGTTGACCGTCATGTGCCAGATGTCCTCCAAGATAAGTCCCAGTACGCAGCAGACGAAGAATACCCAGAACAGGTTGAAGTAGTTGAGCTTGATGTAGCCCTCGCCGGTCTCATCGCGGCCGAGCATGCCCTCGGCGGCGGCATCGCGGTCGAGCATCTCCTGCAGGCGGCGCTGCAGCTCGCGCTCCTGACGCAGTGTGGGGTCGACGGTGGCCGAAAGCGCGATGAGGATGCCGAGCTGAATAGCGGGGCGCAGCAAGAAGGGCCCGATACCCTGGAGCATCACGTCGACCAAAAGCTCGACGACGGTGAATGCAATAAGGATGTAGGACAGGCGGGCGGCGTTGCGGCGCTGGTTTTTGATAAGGTCCAGGCCAAAGATGATTAGGATGACGGCACTTGCCGCAGAGAGCATGATGCCGGCGACGATAAGGCCGACTGCGACGAGCGTGTTGTCGCCGAGCTTTTCGGTGGCGTTGCCGTTAACAAGTGCCGTGATGACCTGCCACATAAAGGCAGCGACCGACGGGAGCGTGCCCACGCCGGAAAGGATGCACAGGACGGCGTACACCTTAATGATGAGGGGAATCTTCTTGACCTCTGTGGCGCTGGGGACGCTGGGGTCGAGTTCGTTTCGATCCATACAGAACCTTTCTCGCTTTGTTGTAGGTTATAAGGATACGCCGCCGACCTGCCAAAAGACAGGACGAACGTCCCAATTGCAACTTTGTAATCCCCAACGGTGGACGCGGCGGCCATCTGGGGGGCGCGGGCGCTTGCACTGGACAGACCGATAAAATGTTTGGCAACAAAACTGATTATTAGCTCGGTGGGCTTTTAAAAAGCGCTGCTCATGCGCTGGGGAGCACGTCGCGCCGTGCGTATAATAAGGCGGGTAACGCCAAAAATACGAGGCTCTGAGGGGATACCATGTCTCAAGAAACCATCCGCGCGGCCGAGCGTGCTGCGGGACAGGTGAACACCATGTCGACGTATGATCCGGACTCCGACCAGCTGCATGAGGAATGCGGCATTTTTGGTGTGTGGGCACCCGATCGCGATGTGGCTCGACTGACGTACTTTGGTCTGCGCGCGCTGCAGCATCGCGGCCAGGAATCGGCGGGAATCGCCGTGGGCGACGGCGGCACGGTTATGGTTCGCAAAGACCTGGGACTGCTCGATCGCGTGTTCTCCAACGCCGACCTGTCGACGCTCTCCGGCCAGCTGGCCGTGGGCCACGTGCGCTATGGCACCGCCGGTGCCAAGAGCTGGGAAGCCTCTCAGCCGCATCTTTCTACCATCAACAGCGTCATTATCGCGCTTGCTCACAACGGCACCCTCGTCAACACCGACGAGCTGCGCCGCCAGCTGATCGAGCTGGGCGTGCCATTCCTCTCCAACTCGGATTCCGAGGTCGCGACCAAACTCATCGGCTACTTTACCCAGCGTACAGGCCATCTGCGCGAGGGCATTCGCAAGACCATGGAGCTCGTGCGCGGCGGCTACGCCATGACGCTCATCAACGAGCAAGCGCTCTACGCATTCCGCGATCCACACGGCATTCGCCCGCTCGTGCTGGGCAAGCTGGTGGACGAGGGTTTGGACCAGACCGATGCCGCAGCCGTTTCGCAGCTGCCGTCGCAGGACGGCGCCGCGACGGTCGACTCCGCCGTCCGTGTCACGCGCGCCGGCGGCTGGGTCGTTGCTTCCGAGACCTGCGCACTCGACATCGTGGGTGCCGAGTACGTCCGCGACGTCCGTCCCGGTGAGATTTTGCGCATCAGCGCCGAGGGCCTTGTGTCCGAGCAGGGTGTGCCTGCTGCCGAAGAACCGGCCAACTGCATCTTTGAGCAGGTCTACTTTGCTCGCCCCGACTCCATCATGAACGGCAAGAGCGTCTATGCCTGCCGTTACGACATGGGCCGTCAGCTGGCACACGAGGAGCCCGTCGAGGCCGACCTGGTCATCGGCGTGCCCGACTCCGGCCTGCCGCCCGCGGAGGGCTATTCACACGAGAGTGGCATTCCCTTTGGCGAGGGCCTTATCAAGAACCGATACGTGGGCCGCACGTTTATCGAGCCTACGCAGGAGTTGCGCGCCATGGGCGTGCGTATGAAACTCAACCCGCTGCGCGACAACATCGAGGGCAAGCGCCTGGTCGTCATCGACGACTCCATTGTGCGCGGCACCACCATGGTGCAGCTCGTCAAGATGCTGCGCAACGCCGGCGCCAAGGAAATTCACATTCGCATCAACTCGCCCGAGGTCATCTGGCCGTGCTTCTACGGTATCGATACCGACGTGCAGTCGCAGCTCATCAGCGCCAACAAGACGGCCGATGAGATCTGCGAGTACATTGGCGCCGATTCGCTGGCCTTCCTTTCGGTCGAGGGCCTGCTGAAGGTTATGCCCAAGGGCGGCTACTGCGATGCGTGCTTTACCGGCCGCTATCCCGTGGCGATTCCCGAGAGCTTTGGCCGTGACAAGTTCATGGAGGGCTTTAAGCCCCGCAACCTGGACAAGCCGCTGCACTTTGACGACGACGCCGTGGTCGAGAAATATGTCGACCGCAGCTGGGAAGAGGAGCACGGCGAGGCCTAAAACCTGCCATGTAGGGACAGGTTTATTTTGGTAGGTTTTACCTGCTGTTTTGTTGATATGACGGCGCGTGCTGTTATGGCGCGCGCCGAAATGGCGCAACTATGAGCACCGTTTGGCGCCCGCGCGGCGCCACGGTAGTGGGAGAGGAAGGCTCAGATGAGCGACAGCAAGCATGTGACGTACGAGGACGCCGGCGTCGATACCGCCGAGGGCGGCCGCGCCGTCGACGCTATTAAGCAGATGGTCAAGGACACCAACCGCCCCGAGGTTATCGGCGGCATCGGTGGCTTTGGCGGCCTGTTTTCGGCCGCCGCGCTCAAGGATATGGAAGACCCGATCCTGATCAGCGGTACCGACGGCGTCGGCACCAAGCTCGTGCTCGCCCAGATCATGGACCGTCACGAGACGGTGGGCCAGGACTTGGTCGCCATGTGCGTCAACGATATTCTGGCTTCGGGCGCCGAGCCGCTGTTCTTCCTGGATTACGTTGCCATCGGTCACATTGAGGCCGAGCACATGGCAAAGATCATCAAGGGCGTGGCTGACGGCTGCAAGCTCGCGGGCTGCGCGCTCGTGGGCGGCGAGATGGCCGAGCACCCCGGCGTCATGGCTCCCGCCGATTACGACCTCGCCGGCTTTACCGTGGGCGTCGTCGACCGTCCCAAGATGCTTGACCCCGCGAACGTTCGCCCCGGCGATGTAATCCTGGGTCTGCCTTCCACCGGCGTGCACTCCAACGGCTACTCGCTCGTGCGCAAGGTCATCGGCGTCGACGGCATCAAGCCGGGCACGCCCGAGGCCGCCGCTAAGGCCGAGGAACTGAGCCGTCCGCTCGAGGAGCTCGACGGTGCTTCGCTGGCCGATGCTCTGCTGGCCCCTACGCGCATCTACGTCAAGCCGATTCTGGAGCTGCTGCGCGGCGGCGCCAACGTGCACGCCATCGCCCACATCACCGGCGGCGGTATCACCGAGAACCTCAACCGCGCGCTCGCCGACGACGTCGACGCCGTGGTCACCCGCAACGGCGCCGAGATGGGCTGGGATGTTCCGCCCGTCATCACCTACGTGTCGCGTCAGGCCGAGCTCGCGCCCAACGAGGCATGCAAGACCTTCAACATGGGCGTCGGCCTGTGCCTGGTCGTTGCCCCCGAGGACGAGGCTGCCGTGACCGAGGCTCTGGTCGCGCTGGGCGAGAAGCCGTTCCGCGTGGGCGAGTGCGTCGAGGGTTCCGGTAAGGTCGTGTACTCCGATGAGCGCTAGCGAGCAGATGGCTGCTGCCGAGGGCCTGGGCTTTGTGCCCTACACCCGTCCGACCGGCACCGATACGGCCGAGCCGCTCAAGATCGGCGTGCTTATCAGCGGTTCGGGCACCAACCTGCAGGCGCTGATCGACCTTATCGCCGCCGGCAAGCTCAACGCCTCGATTGAGCTTGTAGTGTCGAGCCGTCCTTCGGCCAAGGGCTTGCAGCGCGCCGAGCGTGCGGGCATCCAGACGCTCACGCTGTCCAAGGATATCTATGCCGACCCCATCGCGGCTGACGAGATCATCGCGCATGAGCTGCTCGAGCGCGGCTGCGAATATGTGGTCATGGCCGGCTACATGCGTATGGTGCACACGCCGCTGCTGGCGGCGTTCCCCAATCGCGTGGTCAACCTGCATCCGGCGCTGCTGCCGAGCTTTACCGGTGCCCATGCGATTGACGATGCGTTTGCTCGCGGTGTCAAGGTGACCGGCGTGACCGTGCACTTTGCCAACGAGATCTACGACAACGGCCCCATCATCGCCCAGCGTGCGCTGGCTGTTGAGGAGGGCTGGGACGTCGACACGCTCGAGGAGCACATCCATGCGATCGAGCATGTGCTGTATCCCGAGGTCGTACAAATGCTCGCCGACGGTCGCGTCCACGTGCTGGAGAGCGGCAAGGTCGCAATTGATCCGGCACGCTAGTCGTGTGTAAGAGGGCTCATTGAGCGTTCTTTGGGACGTAAGCGATCTAGAAAATCTGATAGGGCCCCGTCCGTGCGCGGGCGGGGCCCTTTTGTGTGGTCTACTCTGTTTGCTATACTGCTAGCAAGTAGAGAGGAGCCGCTATGGGTACAGCAACGGTGCAGCTCAACACACGAATCGACCCTATGCTCAAGGCCGGTGGCGATGCGGTCCTGACTCGTAATGGGCTGGGGCCGAGTGACGCCATTCGTGCGCTTTGGACCTATCTTGCCGAGCATCAAACGTTGCCGGGATTTATGGTGACGGATAAGTGCGAGACGCCCCGTGCGAAGAGTCTTGCCGAACAGGGGTGTGGTCTGGCTTTTTCCTCATTGGGGTTGAGCTTCTCAGATTTTGCGCCAGGCGAATCATCGGCGGACAACTGGGATGCCGTACGCGATGATATGTATGACGCGATGATTGCCGACATAGAGGCGAATTGCCGATGATTGAGGCAAAGCGGCTCTTGGTGGACACGAATGTTTGGCTTGATTACTACCTGCAAGAGGGCGCATTCGACAACGTGAGAAGATTGGTTGAACTGGCCGAAGCGGGAAAGATCGACCTTCTGTACGCGCCAACGACGGCAAAGGACGTGTTCTACATCTTGCCTCGGCGTCTAGCTCGACGGAATGTGAATGGGATTAACGCTTCGTTCGGTCCGGCTGCATGGGCATGCGTCGAGCATATGATGCAGGTGGCAACGGCTTCCCCGCTTTCGATGGCGGAGTGCGAGATGGCGCGCATGCTTGGCAAGCGCATGCCGGACCTCGAGGACAATCTCATTATCGCCTCGGGCGATACGGCGGATGTTGACTACGTAGTCACGAGCGACCGACGCATGTTGGAGACGATGCCCGAGGTATGCTTGACGCCCGCGCGCGCACTCGAGCTCATCGGGATCCTCGGCTGACCTTGCATACCCCGTTTCGCTATCATATTGAGCATTGTGGCCCTCATGCAACTTTGGAGGACGGTATGGCGGATAACGAAGCACTGTTTACGCCTGAGCTGGTGTTTTTTGATTGGGAGTGCGCGACGCCGGATGAGGTGTTTGCGCGACTCGAGGGCGAGCTTGCCCTACGCGGCTACATTGGCACCGGTTGGCTCGACGCCGTTCGCACGCGCGAGGATGCCTATCCCACGGGTCTTGCCATGCCAGCGGCAAACATTGCCATTCCGCATACCGATCCGGGGTTTGTGGCCAAGCCCTATATCGCGGTGGTGAAGCCCGCCGCGCCCGTGACGTTTAATGCTATGGCGGGCATGGGTGCCCCCGTGCCGGCACAGATCATCATCAATTTGGGCATTGCCGAGCCGGGCGGCCAGGTCGAGGCTCTGCAGGCACTCATGAACATCTTTATGGACGCGGACGCCGCAGCCGATGTTCTTGGCCAGACTACGCCGCAGGGCATGGTCGACGCCATCCGCCGCCACTTCTAAGGTGGGGCTAAGCCGGCACCTAGGGACGTTCCTTATGTGCCGGCACTTGGGGACTGTCCCTAACTGCCGGCAGAAAAGGAACGTCCCTAACTGCCGGCTGCCAGAGCTGTCCCCTTTGCACCAAAATGGTGCAGATTAACCTGTCCCCAATGCACCAAGCGTGCCGCGGGGGCTGCGTTGTGACACAATGGCGTTTGTTCGATTCGTTATGCGAAAGGCCAACTATGGCAAATAAGAAAAAGAACCCCGCACTCGAGCCGACGCCCGAGCAGCAGGCTCGCGCCGCCTCCAACTCTCGCAAGAAGCAGCGCAAGACCCGCGTGTCCAAGACCGTCAAGATCGTTCTGGTGGTCATCGGCGTGCTGGCGATGCTGCTTTCCGTCTCGGCGATGGCGTGCTCCGGCCTGATGTCGCAGGCCGAGGACACCTCGGGCTACAAGCTGACCGGCGGTGTTGCTGCTACTATCAACGGCACCAACCTCACCGAGGACACCGTGACCAAGCAGATCATGAGCATGCGCACGTCCTACGGCTACACCAAGGACAAGGACTGGGCGCAGTATCTGGTCGACAACGACCTCACGCCCAAGAAGTATCGCAAGCAACTCATCGACTCCTACACGCAGCAGATTCTGCTTCAACAGGCACAGAAGGAGAACGGCGTGACGGTGTCGGACGAGGAGGTCGAGAAGGCTTGGAAGGACGCGTGCAAGAGCGCGGGCGGTGCCAAGGCCTTTAAGAAGACCCTCAAGACCTACGGCTATACCGAGGACACCTACAAGGATTCGCTCAAGGAGAGTCTGGCGCAGCAGAAACTCAAGGATGCCGTCGCGCCCACGAGCAAACCCAAGGACAGCGAGATTGTCGATTACATCAACGAAAACCTGTCCAGCTACAACGACGCCCGTCGCTCGTCGAACATCCTGATCAAGGTTGATTCCGACGCTTCCGACGAGGACAAGGCTGCCGCCAAGGCCAAGGCGCAGGAGTGCCTGGACAAGATCAACTCCGGTGAGCTGAGCTTTGAGGACGCCGTTGAGCAGTACTCCGAGGACACCGGTTCCAAGGAGAAGAAGGGCGATGTGGGCTGGGATAAGCTCACCACCTTTGTCGACAGCTACCAGACGGCGCTCGAGGGGCTCAACAAGGGCGACGTGAGCGAAGTCATCGAGTCGACCTATGGCTACCACATCATCAAGTGCACCGACTACTTCCATGTCGATAATCAGGTTGATGACATCAACCAGGTGCCCAAGGCCATCAAGAAGTACGTCTCCAACGTGGTGAAGACGCAGGCGGCCAGTACCGCGTACAGTGAGTGGCTGGAGCAGTACAAGAAGGACGCCGACATTACCGTCAACCCCATGCCCAAGGACGTACCCTATAACGTGAGCCTGAAGGGCGTCACCAAGAGTTCGACCGACAATTCGTCGACGACTGAGTAATCATGGGGCGGCGCTCGTGTGAGTGTCGCCCGCACTATTGAGGAGGATTTGCAGATGACCAACGAAGAGCTGCAGAAGGAAATGATCGCAGCCATGAAGGCTAAGGACAAGGTTCGCCTGTCCATCATTCGCCAGGTCAAGGCCGAGGTGAAGAATATCGAGGTCAACGAGCGCCGCGATGTGACCGAGGAAGACGTCAACAGCATGATCAAGCGTCTGATTAAGCAGACGAGCGAGACGCTGGAGATGTCCATCAAGGCCGGCACCGACCAAGAGCGTACCGACAACCTGACCGAGCAGGTCAAGATTCTGGAGAGCCTGCTGCCCGCGCAGGTTTCGGGCGAGGAGCTCGAGGCCCTGATTGAGCAAGTTATCGCCGAGCTGGGTGCCACGTCCAAGAAGCAGATGGGCCAGGTCATGGGCGCTCTGGGCAAGGCCACCGGCGGCAACTTCGACAAGCCTGCCGCGGCAAAGATCGTCGGTGCCAAACTCGCGTAATTTGTTACGCGGTTTTACCAAACCGCGTAACGGCTCGACGCTGTAAACCCGTACACGCGGCAATCTGACGTTCAATTTCAAGGGCGCGACCATAAGGTCTGCGCCCTTTCATTTCACGTCACCTTGCTCGCGTGTACGGGTTTTCGCTGACTTATGCTCAACAAGGGCGGTTGTATTATTTTCGATGCCCATTGGGGACAGACTTAAATGAGTACCCACGGGGGTACTCATTTAAGTCCGTCCCCAATGAGTGGGTGGAAGATTGCGGGTTCTTTACGGGAATGTAGTGTGGGCTGCGGAAACGTGGTTCTTTCCGTACAATAGTTCAACTCGTGTAAACGCAGGGAAGGGACATTCATGGCAGACATGATCGAGATCAAGCATCTCAACAAGTACTTTGGCGACCTGCATGTGCTCAAAGATATCAACCTCACCGTCAAGCGCGGCGAGAAGCTCGTAATGATCGGGCCTTCCGGCTCGGGTAAGTCGACGCTCATCCGCTGTGTCGATTATCTTGAGGAGCCCACGTCGGGCGAGGTCATCATCGACGGTACGCCGCTCACCAAAAAGAACCACCTGGAGATGGCTCGCAAGTATAGTTCCATGGTGTTTCAGCAGTTCAACCTGTATCCCAACATGACGGTGCTCGGCAACCTGACGCTCGCGCCCATCAAGCTGCAAAAGAAGAGCAAGGAGGAGGCGACCGAGATCGCCATCGCCGCGCTCAAGCGCGTCGGCATGGCGCATAAGGCCGGCGAGTATCCGCAGAATCTCTCGGGTGGTCAGCAGCAGCGCATCGCCATCGCCCGTGCCCTGTGTACCAAGCAGCCCATCATCCTGTTTGACGAGCCGACCTCGGCGCTCGACCCCGAGATGGTCCAGGAGGTTCTGGACGTTATGATTGAGCTTGCGCAGGAGGACATCACCATGATCTGCGTGACGCATGAGATGGGCTTTGCGCGCCAGGTGGCCGACCGCGTCATCTTTATGGAGGACGGCCGCATTCTGGAGGAGGGCACGCCCGAGCACTTCTTCGATAACCCCGAGAACCCGCGCTGCCGCGAGTTCCTGTCCAAGATTCTGCACTAGGCGCGGTGATGGACATGACGGATATGACGAGGGCGGCCGTGTCGCGCCGTCACTTTTTGCAGCTGGTTGGCGCCGGCATGCTTGCGCTGACGGGGACCGCGCTTACCGGTTGCGGCAACTCCGCCAGCGGCGAGGGCTCCGACAAGGGGTCTAAGCTTGCGGCCATTAAGTCGCGCGGCCATCTGAATGCCGGCGTTAAGAAGGATGTTCCCGGTTACGGCTATTACGACACCGCCAAGGGCCGCTTTGAGGGCATGGAAGTCGATTTGTGCTACCAGATCGCCGCTGCCGTCTTTGGCGTGAGCTACAAGGAGGCCCGCGCCCAGGAGCTTGTCGAGTTCACCGATGTAACGCCCAAGACGCGCGGTCCGCTGATCGATAACGGCCAGCTCGATGTGGTTGCGGCGACCTACACCATCACCGACGAGCGCAAGAAGAGCTGGGATTTCTCGACGCCGTACCGTACCGACTACGTGGGACTCATGGTCAAGAAGCGTTTGGGCTTCACCTCGATTGAGGACCTGGACGGCAAGGTCATCGGCGTGAGCCAGGGTGCTACCACGCAGGGCCTGATCGAGCAGATGATCAAGGACAACGGCTTTAGCTGCAAGCCCGAGTTTAGGGCCTTTAGCGGCTATCCCATCATCAAGAGTTCGCTCGACGCCGGCAATATCGACGTCTTTGCCATGGACCGCTCCACGCTGGCCGGCTACATGAACGAGACCGTTGAGCTGCTGCAGCCCGAGGTCAAGTTTGGCGAGCAGGGCTACGGCGTGGCGACCAAGAAGGGCTGCGACCTTTCGGCCGTGGTCGATCAGGTGATTTGCGATCGCCTGGCCGATGGCTGGCTCGACCAAGAGGTCAAGACCTGGGGTCTTGTATAGGCGCATCGTCCAAGGAAGGAATCAAATGCTCGAAGGATTATTTGACGCCGACCGTTGGTCGACGACATTTCAAAACATGGGGCCCTTCTGGGAGGGCTTTGGCGTGACGCTACAGGTGGTCGTTGCCGGTCTGCTGCTGTCGCTGGTGCTGGGCACGCTGCTGGGTGTGTTCTCTACCACCCGTTCGCGCGTGCTGCGCGCCATAAGCCGCGTGTACGTGGAGTTTTACCAGAACACCCCGTTGCCCGTGCAGGTGCTCTTTATGTACATGGCTGGTCCGCAGTTTTTGCAGGCCATAACCGGTGCCGACCAGCCGGTGCTCATCGCGCCGTTCGTGCTGGGCTTCTTGGGCGTGGGCCTGTATCACGCGGCCTACATCTCGGAGGTTATCCGCACCGGTATCGAGGCGGTTCCGCGCGGTCAGATGGAGGCGGCGCAGAGCCAGGGCTTCACCCGTGCGCAGGCGTACTGGTACATCGTGCTGCCCCAGACATTCAAGATCATTCTGCCGCCGCTGTGCAACCAGGCACTCAACCTAGTCAAGAACACGTCGGTGCTGGCGCTTGTGGCCGGCGGCGACCTTATGTACCGTTCCGACAACTTTGTGAGTCTGTACGGTTACCTGCAGGGATACATCGTCTGCTGCCTTATGTACTTCATCATCTGCTTTCCGCTCGCCATGCTGGTGCAGTGGCTCGAGCGCCGCTCCAAGGAGCGTCCGCGCGGCGTGAGCCTCGCCGAGCTGGGGCTCGACAACGTAGAGGAGGCCTAGCGCATGGAAATCTTCAACGCGACCAACCTGCTCTACATTTGGGGCGGCTTTGTTAAGACGATCGAGATCTCGGCGCTGTCGATCTTTTTCTCGCTCATGTTTGGCACGGTGCTGGCGCTCGTTAAGAGCTATGCGCCCCGCCCATTCCGTATTTTGGTGAGCGCCTATATCGAGCTGTTCCGCTGCACGCCGAACCTGCTGTGGATCCTGTTTATCTACTTTACGGTGCAGGGTCTGGACATCGTGATTTCGACCATCGCCTTTACGCTGTTTACCAGCGCTGTTATGGCCGAGATTGTGCGCGGCGGCCTCAACTCGATTCCGCGCGGCCAGTTTGAGGCGGCACAGAGCCAGGGCTTTGGCTTCTTTGCCACGATGCGCTACATCATCCTGCCTCAAACGTTTAAGACGATCATTCCGGCGCTGTTTAGCCAGTGCACGACCGTCATTAAGGACAGCTCGTATCTTTCGGGCATTAACGTGGCCGAACTCATGTACACGGCAAACGTCGTGATGGCCCACGCGATCGATCTGTCGCAGGTGCTTATGCTCTACGGTCTGGTGTTTGCGATGTACTTTGTGCTCAACTTTGGTATCTCGCTGCTGGTCCGAGCTTACCAACGCCGCATCGTAGCCGCATAGCCTGGCTTTCCCTGGCACCCAACCTTGGCCTTCAAACCGTCGCTCGCGTACCAAAGTACGCGTCGCTCCTCTTTCAGGCCAATCTTGGGCACCAGGAAAACCCAGGTACGGTATCGTGGGAATAAGAGATAAACAGCCCTTTTCTCATTTGTTAGAAAGGAATCGCGATGAGCGATCTGGAGAACAAGAAGAATCCTGTGGTCATTACCATCGCGCGCGACTTTGGTGCCGAGGGCCACGAGATCGGACGCATCCTCGCCAACGAGTTGGGGATTCCTCTGTACGACAACGAGCTGCTGGTGCGCGCGTCGCTGCGTGCGGGCGAGTCGCTCGATAAGATGGCCGCCTACGACGAGCGTCTGGCTGTGGAGAACATGGCGTTTCTGCCCGACCGCTACGACGCGCGCTCGTACTCGGACAAGTTGTTCCAAAAGATGAGCCAGGTGATTTTGGACCTGGGCGAGACCGAGAGCTGCATTATCGAGGGTCGCCTGTCCGACTACCTGCTGCGTAACAACCCCAATCACATTGCCGTATTGGTGACCGCTCCCTTTGAGGACCGCGTCGAGATTGTGCGCAAGAAGCGTGGCCTTAATAAAAAGAAGGGTGCCAAGCTGGTCAAGCAGCAGCAGAAGGCGCGTGAGGCATTCTACAAGCGTTACAGCGCCGGAAAGTGGAAGATGACGAGCGGTAAGGACATCGTCGTCAACCGCGCCAAGCTGGGCCGCGAGGGCTGCAAAGACGTTATCGCAGCGGCCTACCGCTACAAGCTGGCGCAGCTCGAGGGCTAGCCGTAAACGACCGAGAAAATCACCACAAAGGGGACAGGCACCTTTGTGGTGGTTTTTGTTTTAGGCCGAGGGGAAGGCCTTGGTGAGACCGGCGCGCGTCTGCGTGTCGGTCTTTTGGTAAATAGAGCTCAGGTGGCGCTGTACCATGCGCATCGAGATACCAAGCTCCTCGGCGACCTGTTTGAGCGGGCGCTCGTCCTGGGTTACGGCCATGAGAACGTCGACTTCGCGCGGGGTGAGGCCGTGGTTGACGATGAAGGCCTGGCGCTGCTCCTCGATACTCGGTGCTGCCAGCGCCTCCTCGGCAAGCTGTTGATGTTCGCGCTCCTGCTCGGTTTGGGGCAGGCGGAACAAGCCGGCTGCCACGAATGCTGCGCAGGCGGCGACGAGCAAAATGAGCGCGCCGATCATAATGAGGGCAACGTTATCCGAGGTCACGAGAGCAAGCGAGATGCCTGATGTGGTGAAAGCGCATACATTGTTGGCGGCGCGGCCCATGCCAGCCCAAAGAGCGGGCGCATGCATGCGCGGTGCCAGCTGTGTAAAGGTGGCAGTGAAGAACGTGACGAAAAAGCCCGAGCTCAGGTAAAAGACGACAAGGCCCAGGTTGGGATCGGCGCCGGCCTCCACGGCCAGGATGGAAATGGTCGAGAGCACGGCGATGCCGAGCATGACAAGTCCCATGTAGCGGCGCTCGGCAAGATCAAAGACGATGCCGGCAAGCAGACCGCTCGCTGCCAAAAAGAGGCGCGGCCAGGTCTGCACGGCAATGGTGCCGTGGGCGTTGGAGAGCGTGACCACGTTGTCGAGGGTCGAGAACAAGCAGGCAAGAATCATGACGAGCGCGATGCTCCAACATGCCTGTTTGGCGAGGGCGTGCGAAGGTTCGACAAAGGGATTGATAAGGGGGTTCGGGCTCTCAGTGGTCTCTTGAGGAACAGCGCCGAGGGCGGATATGGCGATAGTCGCTGCGCCAAGGACGATGAGCTCTGCGATGCCGCCGCAATTGAGCAGGTTGACGGCGAACTGCATCAGGATGCCCGCGGCATAGGCTGCTCCCGCACCGGTGGCGAGCTTGGGATCGTCTTGAAACGCCAGTGAAAAGGCGTGGTGCGCAGCGGCGCCCAGCAGGCCGAGTCCATAGAATGCCACGCAGCCCAAAATCTCGAGCGCAAGCAGGTCCGTGGGGGACTGAATTTGGGCTAGGCCCACGATGGCGATGGGAACGGCGGCGGTGTTGACGGCTGCCGGGGAGCGGCCTATGCGCTGCGCGAGTCCGAGCAGTGGCGCGTATCCGATAAAGCCGAGTACGCTCGCACCCAGAATAAAGCCCTGTGCGATTACAACGCGTTCGGCACCGGCGAGCAGCCCGACGTTGACGTCGAAACGAAACTCGGCGGCAAGGAAGGCGAAGGTGAAGAGCGCGAGTGCCAGAAGCGCGTTGATTTTAGGCCTGCTCAGGTTCAAGGACGGTCCTTTGGATAGACGGAATAATCGTGTCCTTGATTGTAGACCAGGTCGGTAGGGGGTGAGCCTTTCGGGGGGCGGGGCGCGCTTGGCAATCGCATGCTCGTTGCCTTTTGCGCTGGCAGATGCGCCACTTGAGAATTCGTGCCCCGGGGTCCGGCTATCTTCCCGTAACATGGTGTTACAGAAGCACCCCTTACGACAAGGAGGCTCACATGCGAACGCAAATCCATGACAACTCAATCAACCACGGCCGTGCGTGCTCGTTCTCCCACGGAACATGGCGTCGCGTGGGCGCCAAGCTTGCCTGCGCGGGGGCCTGCGCGCTCATGGCCGGCCAGCTGCTGCTGCCGAGCGTGGCACTCGCCGCCGAGTGGGTCAACGTGGGCGGCACGCAGTACAACAAGGCCGCCGGCGACGATGCCGGAACCTGGTCCTGGGACGGTGGCGACGACATGAAGCTCAACGGCTACGACGGCGCCGGCATCAGTGCTCAGGGCAACCTCAATATCGGCGTGACGGGCACCAACACCGTAACGGCCGATGCCTTGCAGAGCGCTATCGAGGTCAAGGACGGCAACCTTGCCATCACGGGGAAGGGAACCCTCAACGCGACGGCCGAACCGCAGAAGAGCAGGAGCGCTGTTAAGGTCGAGTACGGTAGCCTCGCCATCTCGGGCGACGTGACTCTCAACGCGACGGCCGGGACCGATACGATAGCGGTTTCGGGGGACGGCAAGACCGGCGGCGACGTGGACATCCGCGGTGCCAACGTTAACGTGACGGCAACGAACAAAGTGCCTCATACCATCGGCATTCACACGCGGGCAGGCAACATAACCATTAACGAGGGCGCCGACGTCCACGTCGAGGCGGAGGCGAATGGGGGGCTCAACGCCGTTGCAGTCTATGCCGAAAACATCTCCTCCGAGCATGGAGGGTGCATCGCGGTGGATAACGCAAAATTAGATGCGGCGGCGCGCAATGGATGCAGTGTGTCGGTCGCCCTGTATTCGTTCGGGGGTAAGGATACATATTTGAGTATTACCAACGGAGCGGATGTTACGCTCGTGGCGAGTGATAAGGCCGATGTTTTGGATGGTGTTTGGATGCTCGCGCAGGACGGCGTGTCGCGGGTGCTCGTCGAGAATTCGAGCCTTACAGTTCGATGCGGTGACGGAACTGGCTACAGTCGTAAACATGGCTACGGAATATATTCCCAATCCGGCTCCCAGTCCGCCATCCCTCGAATTGACATCATTAATTCAAATGTTGAGGCGTCGGGTAATACGGCGGCAATCTACGCTGTCAATCTGGGTGATGCAGCCCCTTGTCTCACAATTGATGGCGGATCGGTAGTTACGACTCCCGCCGGCGGCACCGTGCGAGAAACTGCGGGAAACGGACTCGTCATCGGTGCTGCCGGGTCGTCCGCTATCCAGGATGTTAGGACCTCCGACGAGGTTGCCCATAGCGTGGTAATCAGCTCCGGAGATGCGGTCGAGCCTGAGCCCACGCCGCAGCCTGAGCCTACCACGGGCCCCACGCCGCAGCCGGGCGGCGGCGGGACCGCCACGCCGTCCGTGACGCCGACTCAGGCGAGTTCCACGGCTGCTGCCTCCAAGCCGGCCGCGAAGGCCACCGCTGCCCAGAAGTCCGTGGGCACTCTGGCCGCCACGGGCGATAGCGCCGCGACGACGGCGGCAGCCCTCGGCATTGCCGGTGCGTCCGTCATCGGCGCCGGCTTCGTCGCATCCAAGCGCCGCAACCGCTAGTGCAAGCTTTCATAGCCATTTTCAGCCGCCGCACGAGCACAAATGCCCTCGCGGCGGCTCTTTGTATTTCCGCAGGTAGAGGCCTAGGTTCGCATCTACGAACCTAGGCATACGGAGTCTTTTGGCACATCTTGGTTGTACAGGACCACCACAAAGGGGACAGGCGCCTTTGTGGTGGTATGTCCCTACGACCAAGGAGGCCGTTATGAACGGAAGCCACTTTGACAAGCAAGCTCAACGTGAGTCCACCTGCTCGCTGGTTCACGGTACCTGGCGTTGTGTGGGTGCCAAAATAGCTTGCGCCGGCGCGTGCGCGCTTATGGTCGGTCAGCTGCTGCTGCCGAGCGTGGCGCTGGCGACGGAATGCGCCGATCCCGCCGCTGGGACGGATGAGGTTGCCGCAGCTCCGGTGACGCCGACGGTTGCGGGGGATACGGCTGCAACGACCGCACCAGCTGCTTCGGCCGCGCCTGCAACCGATGCTGCTCCGGCGGCGCAAGCCACCGTTGAGCCTCAGCAGACGGCCCCGACTGGCGCCACCGATGAATCCAACGATGCGGCACCCGCTGAACAAAATACTCCCAGCGACAACGCCGCCACGCCAGCGAATGACGCCATCATGTCCTGCGGTGTGACCGATGTTGTTGGCGGCAGCGGCGTTAGGGTCAATATTACGGTGCGGAACAATTACACCGACATCAAGAAAGAAGAAACGATTGAGTATGTGAAGGGGATTGCCCTTGTAGATGGAGACCAGTCTGCTCTCGATGGTAGCGCTTTGACTTTTATCGGCCTGGGGGACTTGATCGTCCATGCGGCGTATGACAGTGCGAGCAATAAAACAACGCTTACCCTGGATATCAGCAAGATTCAGAGACAGAAGGAGGAACAGAAGTACTTTACGGAGTACAAGGAGAATAAGTCCAAGATGACGACCACCTATGATGGATCCAAGCTTACGTATACGGGTACAGAGCCCGGGAATATCATCATCGGTGATCCGGACGACGCCTTTAAAGGAGACACCGAGGCGACCGGGAAACCCACTATTAACGAGATTCGGGATGACTACTACACCCGCACCCATGTCTACGAGAGGGCGTGCCTTGTTATCCCGGCAGCGGAATCAGAATCGGAATCCATCTCCTTTGCCAATGTTCAGAATACGAACTTCAATTGGCAGCTGGATACTGGTCCGCAGGCGACGGCAGGTGTCCCTAACTACGATGCAGATAAATACGAAATCGCTTATGAATGCTGGCAGGAATTTGAAAACAACGAACCCGTTGCTGCCTGGTATTCCGATAACGGCTCACATGGTTCCCTGCCGACTATTACAAAGTTTAAAAGCGGGAAAGAGTACGTGTATTCTCTTATGCTGAAGCCAAAAGACGGATATTCCTTCAGCGATGAAACCGTTGTTACCGTAAACGGGGAAACCGTAAAGTCGAGTCTAAGCGGAGAATTCCTGTATGTCCCTGCTATTAAAACAATTACGATGCCTGCTTCGTCGGAAAACGAAGCTCTTGAGAATCTAAACGTCAACGATGTGAAAATCGACTACGCGCCCGGTGAGGCGCCGCGTGCGACCGCGACGATTCCTGCCGCCGATGCCGATAAGTATGAGATCGCCTATGAGTGCTGGGAAGAGATGGATGGCAGCGACCCTGCGGAGCTCAAGCCCGTTGCCTTCTGGTATTCCGACCCCGCAAAGTACACGCCGGGCGCGAGGAGGATCGAACACTTCGAAGAGGGCAAGTTCTACATGTACTCCGTTGAGCTGAGGCTCAAGGGCGACAATACCGTGGCCGATGACTGCATGATGTACGTCAACGGTCATTGGGCGCACCACATCAAGACCGTCAACGGCGTCTTCGCGCCAAACGCTGACAATATGCTGTGCGAGCAGCCGATCGACGAATGGCGGGCCATCGACGTTATCGAGATCAACGGCGCCACGACCACCTTCAAGGCGGGCGATAAGCCGGTCTTTACGGCGAATGTTCCGACGGGTTCCAACTCCCTTCCTCAGTGTGAGTTCTGGACGGGCAGCGATGGCAGCGAAGTGAACTCTCAGAAGTTCTGGGATCAGAACATCACGAATCACATCGACGTCTTTAAGCCCGGCGCGACCTATCGCTACGGTATCTACCTCAAGTCCGCGCGCGGCTTCTACTTTACGCCCGACACCAAGCTGGTGATCAACGGCCAGGAGCGCGGCTACCAGGTCGCGGATAGCGTATCCGATGAGGACAGCGGCTGGATCTACACCCTGTGGCTCAACACCGATCTGACCTTTACGCCTGAAGCCACGCCGACTCCCGATCTGCAGCCTACGCCGGATCCCAATCCGACACCGCAGCCTGGGGTGAAGCCCGCGGCCAAGCCCGAGGTGAAGCCCGCGGCCAAGCCGGCCACGACAACCGCCACGATCAAGACGGTTGAGAAAACCACGCAGGCCAAGAAGGGCGATGCTGTCCTAGCCACCACGGGGGATACCACCGCGATGACGGTCGCCGCCCTAGGCATCGCCGGCGCAACCGTAGCCGCCGTCGGCATCGCCGCGACCAAGCGCCGCAAGCATTAGGGCTGGGTGACGGCTCTCGTTCTCGGCTTCAGTAAAATCTCAATCTGTAACACCAGACTGCCCAAAACGGCTCCAGATGTTACAGATTGAGATGAACCGAATGGCCGCCAATCTAATGTCTCGATTTGTAACACGTAGCGAGGAATTTGGCCTCTAACTGTTACAGATTGAGACAAACTGGCCGGCCAAGTCCAGAACCGCCACAAAGGTGCCTGTCCCCTTTGCGGTGGTTTGCGCAGGTAGAACGGTAGGTTCGTATATATGAACCTACCGTTCGCTTTGTTTTTGGACGACGATTACGCTGGATGACTTTTGGTTTGCAGGAAAGGAACGACCATGAGGTGGACTACTGTTCGAGCGCTTTGCCGCCGCCTGACCATTGCCGCGGTGACCCTCACTATGGTGACGGGCTCGTTGCCTGTGGGCGCGTTTGCTGAGGCACTCACCACCGATAGCACCTTTGCGCAGACGGATGTCGACCAAGTAGACGCCGCCGACCCCGCCGACCCCGCGCCCGATGCCGGCGCTGCCGACCCCACAGTGCTCGATACCGGTGACACCCCTACGCCCCCGGCCTCCGAGATTGCATCGGCGGCGGGCCTGACGGGCGCCGGACGGGCCGAGAGCACACCTGCGGGTACGCTCGCTACCGATCTTGTCGAGGGCAAGGAACTCGCCGAACAGCAGAAGCAGGAGGAGACCGCCGAAGCCGAAGCGACCTGGAACGAGGAACTTGAACTCTGGGCAACCTCGAAGGGCGCCACGGGCGTAAAGGGCGAATACGACGATGGCTACGTGGCCGGCGAGCAGACCCCCGCGCAGTACTACTTCTCGATCGATAGCCTCACCAACGAAATTTCTATCGAGTATGGCGACGCGGGCATTACCACGATGGAGGTGCCCTCGACCATCGACGACAAAAATGTCGTAAGCCTTACGGGTATGGGAAGCGCTGCGCTCACATCGATCACCTTCGCCCCTAATTCGCATGTCCGCTCGGTTGGCGGCTTGGGCGGCAGCAGCATCAAAGAGATCGCACTGCCCGATTCGGTCGAGGAGCTCAAGAGCTATGCATTCTACAAAAGCAAGACGCTCCAAACGGTAACCTGGCCCAACAACGCGGCCTTTACCACGATTCCCGAGCAGGCCTTTAAGGACTGCGAACAACTTGACGACAATGTGGTGGCAACGCTGCCGCCTTCGGTCAAAACCATCGCCTATCTTGCATTCGCCTATTGCGGCGTGCCACAGTTCTATGTCTCGGACACAACAGTGCTCACCTTTACCCAGATCAACGTGCCGGGCACGGTGGAGCGGATTGGGCCCTATGCCTTTAACGGGTGCGAGCATGTGTCGTCGGTGACGATTGGCGACGGCGTCAAATATATCGGAGCGCACGCGTTTACTTACCTCGATCCCGCACTGGCCGGTAAGGAAATCGTTGTGCCCAAGAGCGTGCAGTCGATTGATCTGGAGCCGTTTGACAATACGCGCATTACCAGCGCCGCCGGCAGCTCAACCACCAACCACAACGCGGTGACCCTGCGCGTCATGAATCCCGACATCAAGCTTGAAGAGGGGGGCCTGTACGTCAACAACGTGACGATCGATGGCGTCGATTACTCGATGCCTTTTAGCGAGGGCCAGACCATCTATGCCTATGCGACGGACTCGGCGGGCAACCCCTCGATGATTAAGAAGGTTGCGGATGCCGTCGGCGATCAGATGGACTCGGCCGACCCTTCGCGTCCCGCCTATACCTTTGAGTGGATGGGCGAGGCGGCCCAGGTGACGGGCAAACTTCCCCAGAGCGCGACGGCTACACTCGTGCAGGCGGGGCAGTCCACGCCGCTGGCGGTTGGCGATGACGGCAGCTTTACAGCGGACGCTCTCTCCAAGACAGCAACCACCCTGCGCATTTCGCTCAGCGGTTACTATGACATGGTGCTGGCGCGCCCGGGCGACCAGATGACGGGCACATGGAATATCGGAGAGATTAAGGCGGAGGACTTTACCAAGATTCCGGCCTCGCGCGCGATTGAGCTCAACGTGGGATATCTTGAACCTATTGTGGGCCAGGATAAAACTGAGCGGATTGAGCTCGACAGTCTCGATAACATCGATCTGACGGTGAAGAGCGGCGGCAAGACGCTTAAGCCTGCCAAGGGTGACAAAGAAAACGACTTCCGTATCCAGGGCACAGCACTCGTGGTGTCGCAGGCCATTGCCGACGCGGACCAGGATCTGGAGATAACGCTCGAGCCCAAAGACAGCCTCAGGCTGGGTGGGGCGACGGCGACGGTGAAGCCTTCGGCCGGCAAGGTCGATATCGACTTGAAGCCCTGGGGTACGGCGACGGTCACGACCAAGGGCGACTACCAGGGCGCCAACCGCGTGCTGGTGTTCCGTACGTCCGACGGCAAGCTAGTCGCCGACGGTGTCACCTATCTGATGGGTTACGAAGACGATGGCACCACGCCTATCATGAAGGCCGAGACGCCGCGCCTTAAGGCCGGTTCGTACACCATCGTCGCCTTTAACAAGACGAGCTACGACATCCAAGCGACGAGCTATTCCACGTTTAGCCGCCTAGGGCTGACCGTGGGTAAGCATATCGCGCAAAAGCAGGTGAAGATTGAGGACGGCAAACAGCTCGACGTGACGCTCGACGTCCCCACGTTTGACGTGGAGACGTATCGTGCCGAGCGTGGGCTGACGGCGGGCTCGGTTATCGCTGATTCGTCCGCGGTCGTTGGCGTGGAGACCGAGCTGCGCATTCATTACGAGCTCAAGGACAGCCAGGCTGCCAAGATTGAGATTCCGCTGGCCAAGGATGCCGTCGAGGATGTTTCCGCAGGCGCTCGCGAAGCCGGCGCCAGCTCCGATGCCATGTGGGCTGGCACAACTTGGGAGGGCGACAACCTTGTTCTCGATATGAAGAAGAGTGCGGGCGCCGATGTGTTTGTGCGCTTTAAGCCTAAGGCCGCGGGCACCTATGCCATCTCGCCGCTCATTACGCTGGGCGAGGTGACATTGCCGCTGGGAAGCACCACGCTCGAGGTTAGCGGATCGCGCATCGAGGTCGACAGCACCGACGTTCACAGCCTGCTGGGCAATGTGGCCTACGTTTATGCGGCGCCGGGCAAGAGCGTGCAGCTCACCGTGGGGACGGGCTCGTCGGCTGCAAAGTACACTGGCAAGACCAATAAACTCGGCCGTGCCAAGATTGAATACGACCTGCCGCAGGATACGCTTGCCGCCGAGCGCGTGACGCTCGAGGCGCGCGTGGGCTCGACCGACGTCGCCGCCGCTGCCGCAGAGGTGACGGCTCGCAATTATGTGCGCTATGTTCCGGGCGCTTCGGTCTGGAACTTTGATGTGACGTATCGTGGCGGAACGCAAAACCTGGTCAAGGACGGCAAGGACACCGGCAAGAGTCTGTGGACCTTCCATCATCTGCCGCAAAAGAAGAACGCCTACTGGACCTTTGACATCACGCTCGAGGTGGGAAACGAAGAGGCCGCCGACACGCTCGACCTGTACGTGGACTGCGTGGATGGCAAGACGGTGACGATTCCTCTGACTCAAAAGTCGCGCGAGGGCACCCATGTGCGCTATGTGGCGGAGTATGTGGACGAGGGTTACCTTAAGCTGCTCGATGAGTTTAACAAGGCGAATGACTCGACCTATGTGAACTGCGGCAACTTTGAGCAAATCTTTATGCCGCAGACCTACCGCATCTCCAATGCCCAGCTTATGACCATGCTGAGTTTTGACGCCAACGCTTCGGCCAAAAAGCATTCCGCCGCGGCCGAGGAGCGCCAGCAGGAGTTCTCGAATGCCGTGCAGCAGTGGCACGAGTATATGATGGATAACTCGTTTAATGATGTCGACCAGGCGTTTAACGACGCGATTGATCAGATGGTCGCCGATGCGTTTGCCGAGGAAGAGAAGGGCGGTAAAGAGGACGAAGCCCAAGGTGGAGCTGCCCGCAAGGCTCGTCGCGCCCCCGCCGCCAGCGACGGCGAGGGTGATGATGCTGGCAACGACGAGGCCGCGCGGTTTGCCGCCGAGCTTAAGGCTGCGGTTGGGGGCTCGTCGGCGCTGCTGACCAAGCAGGGCGACAGCTATGGCGTCAACGTGGACAAGATGATCTTTGAGGACGCGTATGGCACCGGCGAGGATTGGTACCAGGAGCTCGCGTCGGCTCAGGGTGCAAATGCGGCGGACGCGGCGGCCATCAAGGAACTTGTCGACCATGCGTCGCGAGCGGAGTTTATTGCCCAGCAGGCCGAGGATCTGGTGGGCCAGTCGATGGGTATCGGTCAGCTCAACCAATACGGAAGCTGGAATGACGCAACCGCTGCGGCGCTCAACAAGTGTGCGGGCATTAAGGCCAGCGAGTACAACGGCCAGTCGACGAGCGGGTTTAACGATTTGGGCCAGGCGCTCGGCAGTTCGCTGAGCTACAAGGCGGCTGACGACGATACCGTCAAGGGCTTTAAGGTCGCCGCGCCCGATGGCGAGCAGACGGCCTATATCGAGTCGGAGTTTATCGAGAACTCCAATAACAACAAAAACCAGGCGCTACTGTTTAACTCGATCGCCATGCAGTGCGACATTCTGGACAACCTGTACGACAACTGGAACGTAGTCCACAGCCTCAATAACTCTACGGTTCGCGGTTGGCTTATGGCTTGGAAGCGCAACGGTGACGTCAGCGCCCACATGAAGCTCATCCGCACGATTCGTTCGCTCAAAAGCTACAAGATCGAGTGTGAGATGTTCGGCCAGGTCTTTAAGACCGATGCGTGGAAGGCGGCCGGACAGGCGTTTCCCGCGGCGACCCAGGGCATCGGCATCTTTACCGGCATTTACGGCGTGAACGATGCCAGCAAGAACTGGGAGAACGTGAACGTCCGTATGCAGAAGGTGAAGGGCGAGCGCGAGGGCTATGAGCTTCAGCATACGCGCTTGCTTGCCAAGCCCGAGAAGACCGAGGACGACTGGAAGTGCATTTACGCGCTGCGTGACGCCATGGAGAAGGCGCGTGCGTTTGAGGATCTGCTGTATCGCCAGCTCTGCCACGACAGCACCGATGTGGCAGTGGGCTCCATTATGACAATCGCCGGCGTGCTGACGGCCGGTTCGGCGGGTACCGTGGTGGGCGCTGCCTATGACGCGGCTTCGACCAGCGTAGGTTCGGAGCGCGCGATTAAGCTGACCAATGCCGAATGCGCCTACGATGTTGCCTGCGAACAGGTGGAGCGCGCATGCCAGAATCGTATTACGGTCAACTGGGGCGAGCTGACCGATGCCGAGGTCTATAACGCCAACAAGGACGGCTTGATCTCGGACGAGAAGATGCAGTCGATCTTCGAGGCGCGTTATCGCAATGTGGCTGCCAAGGCTGCACCCGACCCTGCGGGCGTGGTGTACGAGGGCCTGCTGTCCAATACGGTTGAAGGCGCGACGGTTGAGCTGTGGAGCGCCGACGATGCGGCCGGTACCAATGCGGTGCGTTGGGATGCCGAGGAGTATGAGCAGGACAATCCGCTTGCAACGGGTGCGGACGGTGCGTACAACTGGAATACGCCGACCGGCTGGTATCAGGTGCGCGTGACCAAGGACGGATATGAGGAGGCGCGTTCGGCTTGGCTGCGCGTGCCGCCGATTCAGACTGAGGTGAACATTGGCTTGGTGTCGACGGCGGCGCCCGAGGTAGCTTCGGCCCATGCCTATACCGATTGCGTCGAGGTTGAGTTTGCGCAGTATATGGATGCGAGCGACGATGCCCTGGCCGCATTGTACGCGCAGGGCTTGGGCGACGTGACGTATACGTGGCTCGACAAGCAGGACGATCCCGATGGCAAGCCGCTGGCGCGCGTGCTGCGTATTCGCTATGCCGATGCGTGTGAGGCGGGCTCGACGGTGGCGTTTAAGCTCGACGGCGCTCGCAACTACGCCGGCACGGCCATGGCGCGCTGGGCAAGTGGCGAGCTTGTCGTGGGCGTTCGTGCCGACAAGCTCAAGCTCAACGTGGAGCAGGCCGTGACCATGCTTGAGGGCAGTGATTTTGAGCTGGTGACGCACGTGACCGATAAGGCGGGCAAGCCGTTTGCGGGCGCAAAGGTTAGTGTTGGGCTGGAGTCCTCGGCTATCTGCTCTGTCGATGCCACCCAGGCCGTGACGGGCGAGGACGGCGCGGCGACGTTTGTGCTGCATGGTGCTCTGCCTGGTTTGACGACGTTGACGGCGGCGGTGGACGGCACGGCGCTGTCCAAGCAGGTCGACGTTCGCGTGTCTGCCGAGGCAGTGCGACCGGCGCGACCGGTGGCGACGATTGGTGCGACGACGTTTGGTGCATGGTCGCCCAAGGAGAACTACATTACGGTGCCCAAGGGCACGAAGCTGGAGCTTTCGGCCGAGGATGGCACGACGATTTGGTACACCACCAACGACACCTGCCCCTGCCGTGACGAAGGCCGCGTAAAGTACACCGAGCCTATTGCGCTCGATAGCAACATGTATGTGCGCATTGCGGCACAGCGCCCTGGCATGTCGTACAGCGAGTATTCCGAGCGTTTGAACATTACGATTACGGTGACCGATGAGGGGACACCCGAGCCCAAGCCGGAGCCCGGGCCGGAGCCCGAGCCCAAGCCGGAACCCAAGCCGACGCCTGGCGGCGGCGAGCAGGGTGGCGGTGCGGATGGCTCTGGCGGTACCGGGGTTCCTGCGGGTGGTTCGACTTCGACGACGACAACGGTGGCGACGGACAAGTCCAAGGATAAGGGCAAGAACGGTAAGAAGTTCGATAACGCGGTGCTCGTCAACACGGGAGACGCCACTGCGATGACGGTCGCCGTCCTAGGTATCGCCGGCGCAACCGTTGCCGCCGCCGGTGTTGCCGCGACCAAGCGCCGCAAGCGCTAGGTTTTGGTGGCAGCGCCCATCCTCGGCATCGGCAAAATCTCAATCTGTAACACCAAGCTGCCCAAAACGGCTCCAGGTGTTACAGATTGAGATGAACTGTTCAGCCGCCAGCCTAACGTCTCGATCTGTAACATGTAGCGAGGAATTTGGCCTCTAACTGTTACAGATCGAGATGAACAGGCGGATGTTCGCACAATATCTTGATCTGTAACAACTACAAGGCTCAACAGGCTCTAACTGTTACAGATCGAGACAAAACGACCGACCAGACCCCAGATCATCATAAAGGCACCTGCCCCCTTTGTGGTGGTGGGGCGGTCGGCATAGAAAAAGTCCCCGCCGGGCGTGTGCTCGACGGGGACTCTGCCGTTTGATGGCTAGCGCTGTGGGTGATTACTCGCCCAGCAGGCTCTTGGTGATGGAAGCGGCGGCCTTCTTGCCGGCGCCCATCGCCAGAATGACCGTAGCGGCACCGGTGACGATGTCGCCGCCGGCCCAGATGCGGGGATCGGTGGTCTGGCCGGTCTCCTCGTCGGCAACGATGTAGCCCCACTTGTTGAGCTCCATCTTGCCGCCGATCTTGGCAGCGAAGGGGTTGGCGTTGGTGCCGATAGCCGAGATCGCGACGTCGCAGGGGATTTCCTCGATGGCGCCCTCGATGGGCACCGGGCGACGACGGCCGGACTCGTCGGGCTCGCCGAGCTCCATCTTCTGGACCTTGACGGCGCACACGGAGCCGTCCTCGCCAGCGACAAACTCGAGCGGGGAGACGAGCGGCAGGACCTCGACGCCCTCGGCCTTAGCATGGTGCAGCTCGGCGCGACGGCAGGGCATCTCGTCCTCGGTACGACGGTAGGCGATGATGGCGTGCTCGGCGCCCAGGCGCTTGGCGGTACGGACGGCGTCCATAGCCACGTTGCCGCCACCAAAGACGACGACGTTCTTGCCGTGCTTGGTGGGGGTGTCGTACTCGGGGAACTTGTTGGCCTTCATCAGGTTCACGCGGGTGAGGTACTCGTTGGCGAAGAAGACGTTGGGCAGGTTCTCGCCGGGGACGTTGAGGAACTTGGGCAGGCCTGCGCCGGTCGCCACGTAGATGGCGTCGAAGCCCTGCTCGAACAGCTCCTCGGCCGTGGCCATATTGCCCACGACGGAGTTGTACTCAAACTTGACGCCCATGTCCTCCAGGCCGTCAATCTCGCGCTTGACGACTGCCTTGGGCAGGCGGAACTCGGGGATGCCGTAGACCAGCACGCCGCCGCCGGTGAAGAAGGCCTCGAAGACGGTAACGTCAAAGCCGTTACGGGCGAGCTCGCCGGCGCAGGTGATGCCGGACGGGCCGGAGCCGACGACGGCGACCTTCTTGCCGTTCTTGGGGGCCATCTTGGGCGTGGAAGCGAGCTCGGGGCGGTCACCCAGGAAGCGCTCGAGCTGGCCGATGGCCACGGGCTCGGACTTCTTACCACGGATGCACTTGCCCTCGCACTGGTTCTCCTGCGGGCAGACGCGGCCGCAGATGGCGGGAAGCATGGAGTCCTCGCGGATGGTATCGAGAGCGCCGCCGAAGTCCTTCGCGCGGATCTGCTCGATAAAGCGGGGGATGTTGATGTTGACGGGGCAGCCCTCAACACAGAACGGCTTCTTGCAGTTGAGGCAGCGCTCGGCCTCGGCCAGCGCCATCTCCTCGGTGAAGCCCTTGTCGACGGGGCGGAAGTCGCAGGCGCGCTCGGCAGCCGGCTCCTCGTTATCGGGGGTGCGGGGCGACTTCATATCGGCAACGAAACGGCCGTTAACTAGTGGCATGCGCAGCTCTTTTCCTCATAAGCCTTGAGGGACTCGCCCTCTTCGGAACGGTAAGCGGCCTGGCGGGCACGAAGGTCATCCCAGTCGACCAGGGTGGCATCGAAGTCGGGGCCGTCGACGCAAGCGAACTTGGTCACGCCGCCCACCTCGACGCGGCAGCAGCCGCACATGCCGGTGCCGTCAACCATGATGGGGTTGAGGGACGCGGTAATGGGGGTGTCGTACTTCTGGGCGGTGAGGGTCGAGAACTTCATCATCGGAACGGGGCCGACGCAGAAGACCTGGCTCACGGCCTTGTCCTGCAGCAGGCGCTCCAGCGGAGCGGTGACAACGCCCTGCTCGCCGTAGGAGCCGTCATCGGTGGTGATATGGATGTGGTCCTCGTCGAGGAGCTCGCGGAACTGGTCCTCCATGAGCAGGAGGTCCTTGGTGCGGGCGCCCATGATGGCGTGCACCTCGTGGCCGGTCTCGACCAGGTGCTTGGCGACCGGGAAGGCAATTGCCAGGCCGACGCCGCCGCCAATGACGGCGCAGGGGCCCTCGGCCATCTCGGTGGGAACGCCCAGCGGGCCCACGACGTCGCGCAGTGACTCGCCGGCCTCATAGGTGGAAAGCATCTCGGTGGTCTTGCCGATCACCATGAAGATGAACTCGACCCAGCCCTCGTCACCGTTCCAGCCAGCCAGGGTAAACGGGACGCGCTCGCCCGTCTCGTTGGCGCGAACCATGAGGAACTGTCCAGCGTGCGCATGTTTGGCGATTGCGGGCGCCTCGATGCGGAACTTGAACACCTTCTCCGAGAACTGCGTCTTCTCCAGGATCTTATACATAGAACCCCTCTCTTGTTAGGGCCGCCGAACCGTGCCTCCACGGAAATGGACGGTAGCCCGAATAAAACCGTACGCGCACAGGCGTTGTGCAGACATACGGTACAAATTATACCCTCATGGACATGCTGTTTACGTGTGTCTTCGGCGGTTGGGAAAAGTGACCTGCCAAAAAGGGACAGGTTTATTTTGGTAGGTTTTATCAGGCAAAACGGCAAAGGGGGCCGGCCTCGCGCTTTGATGAGGCCGGCCCCCTTTGGAGCGTTATGCATGTATGGTGGCAGCGTGTTTATTGCGATGCGGCCACCGCGGCGTTTCCGCAGATAAAACCTGCCAAAATAAACATCCCTAAATGGTAGGTTTTAGTGCTTGCCGTTGGAGGAAGCGGCGCCGTTGACGTGGTCGCGGGCATAGATCACGCCGTGCACGATTGCCAGGCCGGCGGCGTCGGCGGCGCGGGCGCAGGTGTCCTGGAAGTCCTCGGCCTCGCGGGCGCGCAGCTGCTTGAGCACGTAGTCTGCCACGGCCATCTTGCCGGGAGGGTTGCCGATGCCGGTGCGGATGCGGCTAAAGTCGCGGCTGCCCATCTTGTCGATGATGGAGCGCAGGCCGTTGTGACCGGCATGGCCTCCGCCCACCTTAACACGCACGTCGCCGGCGGGAATATCGAGCTCGTCGTGGATGACGAGCAGCTCCTCGGCCTTGATCTTGTACTCGCGGCAGAGCTTGGAGATGGGGCCGCCCGAGGTATTCATGTACGACTGCGGCTTGACCAGTACAATCTGGCGCTTACCGCCCTCTTCCTCGGGATCGTTGATGTTGATGAGCGCGACCTCGGCGCCTGCCTGGTTTTTCCAGTACGTGACGCCGGCCTGACGGGCCAACTTGTCGATTGCCTTAAAGCCAGCGTTGTGGCGGGTCTCGGCATATTCCTCGCCAGGGTTGCCAAGTCCGGCAACCATGCGAATCTTAAGCGGCTGTGCAGCTGCCATGTTTGTCCTCCGTTACATAAAAAGTTTAATCAACGACAAAGGCTACCACGCCCGCCGAAGGCGAGGAAAGGTTGCAGCAAAGTCATTTCAGAAAACAGCTGCCCCGAGACAGCAGGAAGCCCCGGACACGCCGGGAGGGGTTATCAAAGCGAACATCCCGCAGCCGCAAAGCGGCGAGGACGTTCGCGTGATAACCCCGCAGGCGCGTCCGGGGCTTCCGGAGGGATGTGAGGGTCGAGCGACTACAGTGCGAAGTCGCCGCCGACGAGCGTGGAGACGGGCTCCTCGTGGTAAACGGCGGAAATGGCCTGAGCGAACTCCTCGGCGACCGAGATAGTCTTGATCTTGCCGCCGACCTCGACGGGGATGGCGTCGGTGACGACGCACTCGACGATGGGGGCGTCGTTCAGGCGCTCGATGGCTGGGCCGGAGAAGATACCATGGGTGGCGCACACGTAGATGTCGCCGGCGCCCATGGCCTTGAGCTCCTTGACGTTGGCGCACAGGGTGCCAGCGGTGTCGATCATGTCGTCATTGATGATGCAGGTCTTGCCCTTGATGTCACCGATGATGCCCATGACCTCGGCCGCGTTGTGGCGCGGACGGCCCTTGTGCGCAATGGCGAGGCTGCAACCGAGCATATCGGACAGCTTCTTGGCGGCTTTGGCACGACCCACATCGGGGGAGACGACAACCAGGTTGTCGGTGTCGAAGTGCATGTCGTTGTAGTACTGGCCGAACAGCGGCAGTGCGGACAGGTGGTTAACCGGGATATCGAAGAAGCCCTGGATCTGGCCCTGGTGCAGGTCGAGGGTGATGATGCGGTCGACGCCGGCGCGCTCGAGCAGGTTGGCGACGAGGCGGGCGGTGATGGGCTCGCGCGGGCCGGCCTTACGGTCCTGGCGGGCATAGCCGTAGTGGGTGATGACGGCGGTGATGGAGCGGGCGGATGCGCGCTTGGCAGCGTCGGTGGCGATGAGCAGCTCCATGAGCATGTCGTTGACGTTGCCGCCGGCCACGGACTGAATCAGGAAGACGTCGGCGCCGCGGACGGTCTCGTCGTAGCGGGCGTAAATCTCACCGTTGGCGAACTGCTTTAGCGTAAGGCCCGAAAGCTCGACCCCAAGGTACTCAGCAATCTTCTGAGCGAGGGGACGGTTGGAGGAACCGGAATACACGCGGATGGACTTGCGCATATTCTCCGACTTCTCGGGATCATTAATCGGCATTACCCTTCTCCTTTATACATCGAATGCCATATAGATGCCTTTTTGCATTGTAACCGCGCGACGGGGCTTATCGGGTCTTGATAACGTCTTTACCGTCAACGGACACGAACCGACCACTCATCCGGTTGCGCAGGTCACGATAGAAAAAGGAGCCGCCCCCCCATGGAACAGCTCCTTAGATGCTTGGTAAAACGTTATACCTCGTCGTCCTCGTGCAGACGGCGGCGATAATCGGCGGCCCAGCCCTCAATGTTTACCTGACGGGCGCGGCCCAGGCTGAGCGCGTCTGCCGGGACCGGCTCGGTGATGACGGAGCCGGCGGCCACGAGTGCACCGTCGCCGATCTGGGCGGGCGCGACCATCATGGTGTCGGAGCCAATGAAGGCGTCCTTGCCGATGACGGTCTTGTGCTTGTGTACGCCGTCGTAGTTGCAGGTGATGGAGCCCGCGCCCACGTTGACGCCGGAGCCCATGGTGGTATCGCCGATGTAGGACAGGTGCGGCACCTTGGAGCCCTCGCCGATCGTGGACTTCTTGATCTCCACGTGCGTGCCGGCCTTGGAGCCGTCGAGCATGTGGGTGCCCGGGCGCAGGTAGGCGCGCGGGCCGCAGTCGACGCCGTTCTCGATGACGGCCTCGATGGCGATGGTCTCATCGATGGTGCAGCCGCTGCCGACGGTGGTGTCGGTGAGGCGGCTGTTGGGGCCGAGCTGGCACTCCTCGCCCACGGTGACGTGGCCGATCAGGTGCGTCTGCGGCCAGACGACGGTGTCGCGGCCGATGGTGGCGTCGGGGCCGATCCAGGCCTGCGTGGGGTCGATGAAGGTAACGCCCTCGGCCATCCAGTGCTCGTTGATGCGGTCGCGCGCGATGGCGGTAAGCTGTGCGAGCTGGATGCGGCTGTTGACGCCCAGGCCGTCGCGGTAGTCGTCGCAGTGGAAGATGGAGACTGCCTGGCCGTGGCCCTTGAGGATCTCGAGCATGTCGGGCAGATAGTACTCGGACTGCGCGTTGTCGTTGCCGATCTCGTCGATGTGGGCGGCGAGCTGCGCGCCGTCGAAGGCGTAGCAGCCGGCGTTGCACTCCAGCAGTGTGGCGGCCTGCTCGGGCGTGCAGTCCTTCTGCTCGATGATGCGCTCGATCTGACCATCGGCGCCCAGCTTGATGCGGCCGTATCCGAAAGGATCGGGCGGGGTCATGGTCATGACGGTGCAGGCGAGCTCGCCGGTGGCGACGGTTTGCGCGAACTTGGCGACGGTGTCGGCGGTGATGAGCGGCAGGTCGCCGTTGAGCACGACGACGGGGCCTTGCGTGATGCCACAGGCCTCGAGCGCGATCTTCACGGCATGACCGGTGCCCAGGCGCTCGGTCTGCTCGACGCACTCGACCTTGGTGGCGCTGTTGGCGTAGGCGCCGTCGATGAGGGCGCGCATCTCGTCGGCGTGGCTGCCGATGACAACCACGACGCGGCTGCAGCCGGCCTTGATGGTAGCGTCGACGATCCACTGGACCATGGGCTTACCCAGGATCTTGTGCGAAACCTTGCAGTGGTTCGACTTCATGCGGGTGCCCTCGCCGGCAGCGAGGATAATTGCGGTTGCGTCCATGTGATCTCCTGTTACGTTATAGAGACGTGTGTTTGGAAACGATACACGGCGCAATATGATACCGCAGGCATATGACGAGCGCGTAACGATTGGTTTGCGGCGGTTGAGGCTTGCACCGCCGGCGTGGCGTTTGCACTGCGTGCGTGCGGCGTTGGCGGTGCTGCGGAGCTGTTGTTTGAGCGAGGGGACGGGGGTGCCCGTGGACAACATACGAGAGGAGTTTGGCGGCGAGCCCGTCGCGGCATTCTCGATGTCGCATCCGGCTGTGCCGGCACTCTATATAGCGCTGACGCTGGGGCTCACTATGTTCTCGATGCAGCCGGTACTGATTGCGCTGTCACTTGCGGGCGGGCTGGCGAATGGATTTGCGACGCGTGGGGCTGCCCGCACGCTGGGCGCGCTCCGCTGGCAGCTGCCGGTGATTTTGATCGTCGCGGTGCTCAATCCGCTGTTTAGCGCCTCGGGCTCGACGGAGCTGTTCCGTATTGGCATGCGCGCGGTGTATCTGGAGAGCATGGTATACGGCCTGTGCATGGGCGGGCTGTTTGTGGCGAGCATACTGTGGTTTGAGGCGGCGGCATCGATGCTCGAATACGACAAGGTACTCGCGCTGCTGGGCAACGCCGCGCCGGTGATTGCGCTCATGATCTCGATGTGCATGAGGCTTATCCCGCAGTTTTTGCGCCGCGGTCGTACGGTGCTGGCGGTGCAAGATGCGATTGACGTGCCGGGCCGCGCGCCGGCCGACCCCGTACGCTCGCGCCTGCGGGCGTCGAGCGTGTTGATGGGCTGGGGCATGGAAGATTCGCTGGAGCGCGCGGGCGCGATGCGCTCGCGCGGGTGGGGTGCCGCGACGCGTCGTACGACGTATGCGCGGTATCGGCTGGGGCGCAGCGACGTTGCCGCGCTGGTTGGGCTTGCGCTGTTTGGTGCCGCCGCGGTGGCGGTGGCATGGACCGCGACAACGCAGTATTCGTTTTATCCGCAGCTCTCGGTGCCGGCGTCGTGGCTGGGCTATGTCGTGTACGCTGCCTGGATGATGCTGCCTTGCGCGTCGCACGCGATTGATGAGAAGAGGTTTGGCTGATGGCTCGGTTGGATAGGGGCCCGGTGTCGGGCGCGGCGTGCGGCCCGGATATTCCGGCGATTGAGGTGCAGGGCCTTAGTTTTGCCTATCCCGGGGCCGAGGCACCGGTGCTCGAGGGACTTGATTGGCGTGTTCTCCAAGGTGCATTTGCGCTGCTTGTTGGCGGTACCGGTTCGGGCAAGTCGACGCTGCTGTCGCTGCTCAAGCCCGAGATCGCGCCGGCGGGTACGCGCTCCGGCGAGCTGCTCGTGCTGGGCGAGCCCGTCGCCGACATGGACGTGCGGGCATCGGCGGAGCGCGTGGGTTATGTGTTCCAGGATCCCGAGAACCAGATCGTGTGCGAAACCGTGTGGCACGAGATGGCGTTTGGCCTAGAGAATCTGGGTGTGTCGCGCGACGAGATGCGGCGTCGCGTAGCTGAGACCAGCTATTTCTTTGGTCTGGAGGACTGGCTTCATCGCGATACCGATACGCTTTCGGGCGGCCGCAAGCAGCTGCTGTCGCTTGCCGCCGTCCTGGCGCTGCGTCCGCGTGTGCTGCTACTCGACGAGCCCACGTCTCAGCTCGATCCCGTTGCCGAGAAGAGTTTTCTGCACGCGCTGTTTCGTGTGAACCGTGAGTTGGGCTGCACGGTTGTTGTGGCTACGCATCAACCGCGCCCAATGCTCGAGTATGCGACGTGTGCGTACCGGATTGAGGACGGTCGCGTGCGCGAGGTGGCGGATATGGCTTCTTTGGGACGCCGAGAATCGTTGTTTTCCGACGACATGTTGGGGTGGGGTGCCGTCCGATGTGCAAAAAACGGAGTATTCAGCAGGCGTGAGGACAATTTGGGCTCTCTGGAGCCGCCCGGGGACGTATCGAGCGCGAAAAAAAGTTCGGAATTGGACAAATCGTCCGAATTTGTGGCGCAAACGTCGCTCGAGAACGGCTCGGAAGCCTTCCCGCGCACGAATGGAAGCAGAATACTCCAAAAAATGCACGCTGGGTCGGCTACCACCCTGTCGGAAGGCTGGTTTCGCTACGATCGCGCGGGCGGTTGGGTGCTGCGCGGGCTCGATGCGTCGTTTTCGGCTGGCGCGGTGCATGCAGTCGTGGGCGGAAACGGCTGCGGCAAGTCGACGATGCTTTCGGTGCTGGCCAAGACCGCCAAGCTGCAGCGCGGCCGCATGGTGCGCGGAGCGGCCTCGGCGGCGCTGTTGCCTCAGAATCCCAAAGCATTGCTGGTTGCCGAGACGGTTCGCGATGAGCTGATGGAATGGGCCTCGACCTGCGGATATGACGAGAACTTGGCGCGGGAGCGTGCGGCGCAACTGGGATTGGACGGCCTGGAGACGCGTCACCCCTACGACCTCTCGGGCGGACAGCGCCAGCTGCTCGCGCTGGCAAAGCTGCTGCTGATTGGCCCCGAGCTGCTGCTGCTTGACGAGCCCACGAAGGGCTTGGACCTGGAGAGCCGCCGCATCATCGCTCGAGCCCTGCGTGACCATGCGAAGGCTGGCGGCACCGTCATCATGGCTACGCACGATTTGGACTTTGCCGAGCAGGTCGCCGACGACATCGCCATGATGTTCGATGGCGAGATTGCCTGCATGGAGCCCCCGGCCGACTTCTTTGCCGACAACGTGTTTTATAGGGCGTGATGGGATGACGGATTATCGCATCGTGCGCCTACTCGCAAAACTGGAGATACCGCTGCTGCTGGCGGTGCCAGCCGTGATGGCTGCGGCGTTGCTGGCGGGCGTTGAGCAGGCGGCGCTCGCCATGCTTGTCGTGGTGGCGCTGGTGCTTGCGCTGTTCTTTGCAGGCTACGAGGCGTCGCGACCGGGCCTGCGCCAGATTATGCCAACGCTGGTTCTGGCGGCGTTGGCCGCGGCGGGGCGCATCTTGTTTGGTCCCATTCCCGACTTTAAACCGGTGAGCGCCATCGCCATTATCGCGGGGGCGACGCTTGGTCGCCGCAATGGTTTTATGGTTGGCGCGCTGGCAGCGCTGACCAGTAATTTCTTTTTTGGACAGGGCATGTGGACGCCGTGGCAGATGTATGCCTGGGGTTTGGTGGGCTATATCGGTGGTGCGCTGGCGCATGCGGGCGCGTTTGACCGCGCCGATGGAACCGTGCGCATGCCGGCGCTGTTGGCGTATGGCTTTGCGTCGGGCCTGCTGTATGGCGTCGTGATCAACGCCTACGACATTATCGGTTTTGTTCAACCGCTCACGTGGGCGGGTGCCATGGCGCGTCTTGCCACCGCCGTACCGTTCGATATCACGCACGGCCTTGCGACCTGCGTGTTTTTGGCCGCCTTGTACAGGCCTTGGTGCCGTCGCATCAACCGAGTCGTCGTGAAGTACGGACTGTAGGGCTGGTTGCGCCGGGGCGGGAATCAATACTGCCGAAGTGCCATTTTAAAACTATGCCGGTTTACGGGGCCAGATTGGCACAAGCAGACCATGCCGGCTATTTTTGAAATAGAGCAAGCCGTTTACCTGCGGTTTTATTATTTCGGAATTGCGTATGGTTGGGGGTTCGCGATTCAGCCCCGTAAACCGGCATAGTTTTGAAATAGCCGGCTGATACGACGGGCATCGTGGCCCTCGGAGAGCCAAATTGATCCGTTTCCTTTCGCCTCCAGACGTTCCCAGGGAATCAGCTGAACCCGCCCGCCACGAAATCGGTCTATCTACTACGTTTGGCCCGACACCCCCAACCACAACCGTGTTTTATGAAGAACCGTAGGCTTTCTACCTGCGGTTTTCTTTTTGCGTTGTTCACTGTGGTCGAGGGTAGTGGCTTAAACGTAGTAGATGGGCGTGTTTCGTGGCGGATGGGTCACGCGGATACCCCCACGAGGCCCAAAATGATCCGTTTTCCTTCGTCTCCGGGGGCAGCTGGAGTTAGAGCTCCAACGTAAGGGTGACGGGGCAGTGGTCGCTGCCAAAGATGTCGCCGCGGATGCCCGTGTCGCGCACGTTGCCGGCGATTGCGTCGCTTACCAGGAAGTAGTCGATGCGCCAACCGGCGTTGTTCTTGCGGGCATTAAAGCGGTAGCTCCACCAGCTGTAGACGCCCTCGACGTCCGGATTTGCCGCGCGCCAGGTATCGGTAAACCCGGCGTTGAGCAGCTCGGTGAACTTGCCGCGCTCCTCGTCCGAAAAGCCGGCGTTGCCGCGGTTGGACTTGGGGTTCTTAAGGTCGATCTCCTCATGCGCCACGTTAAAGTCGCCGCAAGTTACGACGGGCTTGCCGGTCTCGCGTTCAAGCGCGCTCAAAAAGCCGCGATAGGCATCGTCCCAAGCCATGCGCACGTCGATGCGGGCGAGTTCGTTTTGCGCGTTGGGAGTGTAGACATCCACAAACCAGAACTTGTCGAACTCCAGCGCGCAGACGCGGCCCTCGGTTACGGCTTGGGTGACGAGTGCGGCCGCCTCGCCCTCGCCGGCGTAGGGTAACAGCGCGTCGGCGTGCAGCACGCGCAGCGGTTTCTGGCGGCTAAAGACCGCAGTGCCCGAATAGCCTTTACGCTCGGCGTAGCTCCAGGTTTGGTGATAGCCGGGCAGGTCAATATCGACCTGGCCTTCTTGCAACTTGGTCTCTTGCAGCGCCAGGATATCGACGTCGAGTTCTTGCGCGATCTGGATAAAGCTCGGGTCCTTTTTGAGCACGGCGCGCAGGCCGTTGACGTTCCACGAGGCGAAAGTGTAAGTCTGAGGCATGGTGTCCTTTCGACGGGGTTGGCAGGCTTAAGATTAGCGCAACAGGGGCGGGGTGGGCTCCGCGCATGCTGACTTAAAGGTCGCATGCTGGGATATCGCCCGACGCCGCCCGATCAACAAGGACGGAGGACTCATATGACGCAGGCAATATCGGACCCCAGGCAGGCGTCCGCCGCGCTGGCGGATCTGTTTGACACCCACAAGCGCGTGGTCTTCTTTGGCGGCGCTGGTGTTTCCACGGCGAGCGGCATCCCCGATTTCCGCAGCGTGGACGGCCTGTATCACCAGCAGTTTGCCTATCCGCCCGAGACCATGCTGTCGCATAGCTTTTACGAGGCGCATCCGGCCGAGTTCTTCGACTTCTACCGCACCAAGATGATCGCGCTTAACGCTAAGCCCAACCGCTGTCACACCAAGCTGGCCGAGCTGGAGCGCGCCGGCAAGCTTGATGCCGTGGTGACGCAAAACATCGACGGCTTGCATCAGATGGCGGGCTCGCAGCGCGTGTTCGAGCTGCACGGATCGGTCCATCGCAACATTTGCCAGTCGTGCGGCGCGGTCTATAGCGCCGAGTGGATTTGCTCGCGCGAGCATGAGGACGCCGCGGGCGTGCCCGTGTGCCCTGCGTGCGGTGGTCGCATCAAGCCCGATGTGGTGCTCTACGAAGAGCCGCTCGACGAGCATGTGTTGACCGGTGCCGTTGCCGCCATCGCCGCGGCCGATGCCCTCATTGTGGGTGGGACCTCGCTCGTGGTGTATCCGGCGGCGGGCCTTACGCGTTACTTTACCGGCGATACGCTGGCCATTTGCAATTTGGCGCCTACCGATCAGGATGCAAATGCCGACCTGCTGATTTCTTGCGACATCGCGGCCGCGTTTGCGTTCTAGCCCGTGTACGCGGATACAATAGAAAGACTGAGTGCAAAGCGACCCCGCCGCCAGCTCCCCAAGCTCGGCGGCGTGGGCATTTTAGGAGGATGTTCATGGCGAACGACAGCAAGACATGGCGGTGCGGAAAGTACGAGCTCAGCTTTGACCGTCCGCGCATCATGGGCGTCCTCAACGTGACGCCCGATTCGTTTAGCGATGGCGGGGAGCATTTCGACCCGGACGCCGCGATCGAGTATGGCCTGACGATGCTCGACGCCGGCGCCGACATCATCGACGTAGGCGGCGAGTCCACGCGCCCCGGCTTTACCCCGGTCAATCCCGACGAGGAGGCTCGCCGCGTGCTGCCCGTGGTGCGCGCGCTGGCCAAGGAGGGCGCCATCGTCTCGATCGACACGCGTCACGTGGCGGTTGCCAAGGCGGCCGTGCGCTGCGGCGCCTCGATCGTCAACGACGTGACCGGCTTCACCGACCCCAAGATGGTCGAGTTTGTTAAGACGAGCACCTGCGGCGTCATCGTGATGCATGCCGGCGAGGTCGCCGCGCCCGCGCGCACGCACGCAACGGTGCAGCTCGATACCTCGGCAGCGGCGTTTGTTGCCGAGAAGGCACGCGAAGCGGCTGCCGAGGCCGCGCGCGAGGCCGAGAAGCCGGCCCGTCGCCGTCGCGGCAAGTTGCTGGGCGAGCCTAAGCCGGAGGCCAAGCTTCCGGGCGGCGTGGTGCAGCCCTCGTTGCCGTTTGGTGAACCAGAGCCCACGTCTGAGCCCGCAAGCGAGCAGGAGGCGCCCGCCGCCGAGCAGGCTACTGCCGCCGAGACCGTCGCGCCCGCGCCCGAGGCCGCGCCCGAGGCCACCGAGGCCGCATCGGAGCCCAATGACCGCCTGGCCGCCATGATGCGCCGCAGCGCCCGCCGCGAGGAAGCCTACGTGCCCACCTCGCAGCTCCGCCGCTTCACCCTGCCCGATTCGGCGCCCATCATGCGCCGCGTCATGGGCTTTCTGTCCGACCAGGCCCGCGCGCTCATCCATGCCGGCGTGTCGCGCGACCGCATCTGCATCGATCCCGGTCCGGGCTTTGGCAAGACGGGCAACGAGGACATCGTCATCCAGCGCGAGACTGCCAAGATGGCGTCACTGGGCTATCCGCTCATGTGCGCCGTATCGCGCAAGCGCTTTGTGGGCGCCGTCTCGGGCGTGACCGAGGCCGCCGAGCGCGATGCCGCTACGTTTGGCGTGTGCCTGGGCGCCATCCAGGCCGGTGCCAACATCGTGCGCGTGCACGACGCCGCGGGCTTTGCGCAGTTCCTGAACGGCTACTGGGCGGTTGCCAAGCCGCAGCCGCGCCGCGCGTTTGTGGCCGTGGGCTCCAACCTGGGGCATCGCTGTGACAACATCCGCGCCGCACGCGACATGATCGCCGAGATTCCACTCACCTGCGTGTCCAACTCCTCCAAGATCTACGAGAGCGAGCCGGCCTACGAGACGCGCCAGGACGCGTTTGCCAACGCCGTCATCGAGATTAAGACCGAGCTGGCGCCGTTGGTGCTGCTCGACGAGCTCATGAAGATCGAGGCCGAGCTGGGTCGCGACCGCTCCAAAAAGGCCAAGGCCAACGGTCCGCGCACCATCGACTTGGACCTGCTGTGGATGGACGGCGAGACCCACGGCGGCAAAAAGCTGCGCCTGCCGCATCCGCTGATCGGCGAGCGTGACTTTGTGCTGGTGCCGCTCGAGGATCTGATGCACGACCCGGCGCGGTTCTTCCGCTACAACGGCGTCGAGGTCAAGGAGCCCGAGGATCGCGTGGGCCATATCGTGGGCGAATTGGGGCGTATGTAGATGATCGAGATGAATGCTGTTGCCGCTGGCACCGAGCTCGACGCGGCGCGTGACACGGGCCGCGAGGGCGTGTCCGCGGGCTGGTGCGCGTGGAGCGTGGGCGATGCTTCGCTGACGTTTTCGCTGGTTGTGCGCCCCGATGTGAACATGCACGCCTTCCACGGCCTGCCGTTTGTGGCCGCGATGGGCATGATGGACGCGCTCGTGGGCACGGCTTCGACGCCGGGGTTGGGCCTTGCCGGTAAAGTGGGTATCCAGTGGCCGAGCGATATCGTGTGCGGTGCGCCTGCGTTTGAGACGTCGCTCGCGCACGTCGCCGTCAACGGCGGTGCCGGTGCCGCGGGCATGTTTGCCGCGGTGACGGTGGATGTTGAGCGTGCGGCGCTGGGTGAGCTTGGCGTGGATATGGCAGATGAGGCGCTGATCGAGGCATTGGCCGCCGCCGTGCTGACCCGCGTTGACGCCTGGGCGGTTGCCGCCAACACGCCGCAGGGCGCTGCCGGCCCGCTGGCTCCGGTGCTGGGTGAGTACTTCGATATGGTGCCGCTGCTGGGTCGTCAGGTTGCGGCGGTGTCGCCCAACGGTTTGCCGCTTGCGGTCGGTGTGTTTGCGGGCCTGGACATCTGGGGCCGCGCGACCATCAAGACCGATGCCGGCGAGCAGGAGTTTCCGCCCGAGGCCGTACGGATTCGCGGACTGTAACGCGAGGTGCCCGCGCTCAAAGATAGCGATGACAACGAAGCCCTCTTCGGCCTGTGAACTGCCTCCCATTTCTTGGACATGAGAAATGGGAGGCTTTCTTTATGCGCG
>BREX01000005.1 GCA_023708985.1 Collinsella sp. | reverse complement strand
CATAAAGAAAGCCTCCCATTTCTCATGTCCAAGAAATGGGAGGCAGTTCAGTGGGGCGGGCCTTGCTGTTGGGGGTTAGCGTTTCTTTCCGCGGAAGAAGAAGCCGTGCAGTGACGGCTTGAGGCCGCGGTTGGCGCGATGCTCCTCGACGCGCTCGTGGATCGAAGCGACGCGCTCGATGACTTCGTCGGGAATCGGCACGTCGGGATTCATGTTCTCGACCTGACTGAACTCGGCGGCGGCAACCTGGTCGATAATGGGTACATCGTCGTGCGAGATGACGGGCGTGGCGTCTTCCTTCATCTTGCGGTAGCGCTGCATCATGTCGGTCTGCAGCTGCTGGGCCGAAGGCGGCGTCCAGATGATGGCGTTGGCACCGGCGGCGATGGTTTCACGGATGCTCTCGGGCGTCTTGCCGCCCGGTGCGATGAGCGGCAGGTTGGGATAGTGCTCGCGCAGCTCGCGCAGGACCTGTGGCGTGTTCTTGCCGGCCGCGATGTTAAGAATCTTGGCGCCCGCGCGCACCTTTGCGTGAGCATCGTCGTCGCAACGTACGACCGTGGCGATGACGGGGATGTCGGCGATGTTGGTGATGTGCTCGACCATCTCGGCGGTGGCGGGGGAGTTGACCACACAGCCCGCCGCGCCCTGCATCTCGGAGACGGCTGCCATCTGAACGGAGCGCTTGCCGGTGGTGGTGCCACCGCCCACGCCTACGAAGACCGGGCACTCGGCGACGGTCAGCAGCGCCTGCGTAATGGCCGGCTGCGGCGTGAAGGGGTAAACGGCAAAGACGGCATCGGCATTGGAGTTGCGGATGACCGCGACGTCGGTGGTGTAGATGAGCGATTTGATACGACGGCCGAAGAGCGTGAAGCCGCTGGCCTCCTCAATCTCGTCAGGCATGCGAAGGGCCGCCTTGCGCAGGCGCCCGTCGATGGGCAGCGGCTCCATGGGAAGCAGTCCGTTGGGGGTCACGGCTACCTGGGGTTCGGTGAACTCGTCTGCGAGCTCGACCTCGGAGAAATCGACCGAGGCGGCGATGTCTTCGTGAACCTCGGCGGGCACATCGATGGGAGCTTGGTCGTTTGCCGCGGCAGGCGTGTCGAAGGAGCTGGTGCCGACGAAGGCGTCGACGCGCTCGTTTAGATCGTTGAGGGTATCCATGGAGGCTCGATTCTATGTGATGACGGCCGGCAGGGTACCGGCAGCGTTGTGCTTGCTAAATCGTTTGACGAGTTGATTTTTCCCCGCCGCGTCCTCCGTAGACCGAAGGGCGGCGAACGTGAAGGAGCTGTGGTGGCGGGGATCGAGGTGCTATCTTGAAAGTCCCGTTTAAAAGAGAGGTGACGCGGTATGGAATTGACAGCAATGTTGGGCTCGATTGGCCTGTGTGTGGGCGCAATCGTTGCCGCCGCGGTCATCTACTTTGTGGTCACGGCCATTAAGGGCAAAAGGGTCGAACGCAAGGAGCGCGCGATGCTTAAACAGCATCGCGACCAGCAGGGCAAACGCGCACAGAGATAGCTTGTTGAGTTTTGGATCCGTGCGCTAGCTGCGTTTTCGGATCAGGGCAATGTAGAAGCCCTCAAAGTCGCGGCTAGGCGGAATGGTCAGCGTGCCGGGCATACCGTTGGCGACGGACGAGACGTGGCTGGCGGCGATGGCCTCGGTGAGGGCGTTGCACTCGATGCGTGGCTCTTCGCCAACTTCCTGAGCACGGCGCGTTTCACTTTCGCTCGGCGTGCCGTCGAGGGGGATAAGCTCGCAATCCATGTGCTTGTCGAGGGCCTCTTGCAGGGCGTCCTCGTTTTCCTGCGGCAAGATCGAACAAGTCGAATAGACGAGCGTGCCGCCCGGTTTAAGGGCTCCCATGGCGCGGTCCAGAAGTGCTCGCTGCGAGCGGGCACACTTGCTCAGCAGCTGCTCGGTCAGGCCGCGCAGGCTTTTCTCGTTGCCGCTGATGACGGTGCCCGTGCCGGTGCAGGGGGCGTCGAGCAGGATGCGGTCAAAGCGGAAGAACTCGTCGAGCTCGCGTGCGTCGATGCGCATGACGGGCACGTTTTTTGCGCCTTGGCGGTGGAGGTTGGCTTCGAGCTTCTCGGCGCGGGGAATGCTCATCTCGCAGGCGGTAAGGTGCGCCTGCCCCTGCGTGAGGGCGGCGATCTGCGTCGTCTTGCCGCCAGGGGCTGCGCACATGTCCAGGATGTCCTCGCCTGCCTGTGCGCCCAGGACCAGCGGCGGCATCATGGACGACAGGCTCTGCAGGTAGATCTTGCCGTCGCGGTAGATGTCGAGATCCCAGAGATCGGATACCTGGGCCTCGGGTAGGATGAAGGCGTCCGGGTACCATGCGACGGGGCGGTGGGCGATGCTGGCTGCGTCGAGCGCGGTGGCGATGTCCTCGGCGGTCGCCTTGAGCGTGTTGGCGCGCAGCGTGACCGGGCGCGTGGCAGCGGCGCCGAAGCCCTCGATCATGAGCTGAGCATCGGCGGGCGCATAGGCGCCGGCGACCGTGTCGACCATAAAGCGCGGCAGGTCGGCGGCGGAGGGTTGGGCGGCAAGCTGGTCGGAAAGCTCGGTGGCGGCAAACTGCCTGAGCTTGAGCTCGGCCTTGACCTGCTTTTTCTGCTTACGACGACGCGGCTTGGACATCCGTCTTTCCTTCCCATCCCAAATTGACTACTTTCCGGACACGCCGCTGCTGGCGTGCTTTAGTACTGGCTCTCGTGCTTGCTAAAGAAGTCGAAGCGCGGGGGCAGCGGCTTCACGCGGTGCTCGCCGGGCTTCTCGCCCAAGCTCTCCACAAACTCATCCGTGGAGGCGAAGATGTTATCCCAGCTAAAGAAGGCGACCGGGTCGATGTCGAAGTACTCGCAGATGAGCTCGCAGCCGGCAGGGACGATGCCGTGCATGAGCACGGTCGCCACGCGCAGCTCGGTAAAGGCGTCGACGAGCGCCTGCGTCATTGCGGCGTTTGCCTCGTTACCCTCGAGCTTGTTGGCGGCCTTGGAAGCGTCGCTCCAGCGCTTGTTGGCGGCGCGCAGGTAGTCGTCGCACACGGCAAGCGCGCGGTGCGTCTCGAACTTGTACATAGCCTGCTCAAAGGCGAGAGCTGCCTGCTCGGCGGCTTCGACCACGGTGTCAGAAGCGGCACCGGCGGGGATGCAGCCGTTGCGGTAGGGGCTCTCGTCGCCTTCCTTGACGGCGACGCCGTAGAAGCAGCTGCGGGCCAGACGGTTGAACACGCCGGTCAAAAGGGCGCTCTCCTTAAGGGCCGGGTCGATAACGCGCTTGTCGTCGCAGGCGCGTACCTCGTTGCCGTCCTTGTCCTTGCCGGTCACACGCGTGTCGTATGCCTTGGGGCTAAAGCTCACCGGCTTTTCGGATAGGCCGAGCGACAGCCAGTGCGCGCGCATCTGCTCGCAGGTGTAGTGGTTGAGCAGGTCGTCTGCCGGCGGGGGAGGCGTCTGCGAGGACGAGCTGGCCTTTTTGCCCATGTAGAGCAGGTGGTAGCAGGCGCTGACGGTGCTCTGCGTGAGGTCCCAGCCCAGGGCCTCCCACATGGCGGTCTGCGCGATGCAGTAGAAATAGATGTTGTCCTGACCGATGAACTGGTAAATCTGAGCGTCGTCAGAGCACCACCAGTCGCGCCAGTCGAGCGAGCTGTGCTGGTAGGTGGGTGCGGGCACCTGTGTGGAGTCGGCGGCGGGCTCGCCCATGAGGGCGGCATCCTGGGCGGCGACGCCCTCGGTCACGCCGGCGGCCTTGGCATCGCGCGCGAGCACGGTACGCGTATAGCTGATGGGCGCCCACAGGCTCTCGGGCCAGCACCAGCAGGTGACGTCGGAGACGCCATCGACCTCGGGCACCGGAACGCCCCAGTCGATGTTGCCGGTGATGCGGAAGGGCACGAGTGCCTTGCCGCTGCGGAAGCGCACGCCACCGTTGGCGAGCACCGCGTGGGCGTCGTCGCGCTCCTTCCAGCTGGGGAAGGTGACGGTAAAGCTGCTCTTGTTGCCCTCGGGCTCCAGCACGGTGTGCTCGGGGAGCTGGTCCTCGACGGCATCGAAGGCCTCGCGGAACTTGTTCTGGATGTAGAGCTGAGCCGGCAGCAGCCACTCCTCCATGGTCTTGGAGACCACGGAGCGAACCTGCGGGTTCTGGGCGAGCTTGGCGGTGTAGGTCTTCATAAAGTCGAGGTAGGCCGGCAGGTCAAAGTAGAGATTGTCGACCGGGCGCAGCTCGGGCACCTCGCCGGTGAGCTGGCTCTTGGGCGCGATGAGCTCCTCGGGCTCAAACTGGTGGCCCAGATCGCACTCGTCGGCATAAGCCTTCTCGGACTTGCAGCCCTGGATGGGGCAGCGGCCGATGACCTGGCGGCCGTTGAGGAACGTGCCGGCCTTGGCATCGTAGAACTGCAGCGTGGAGCGCTTGGAGATGGTGCCCTGCTCGTGCAGGCGCTCGATAATCTCGGCAGTCACCTCGTTGTGGATCTGGGCCGCCGGCTCAAGGCCCGAGCCGCCGTAGATGTCGCAGCTGATGTTGTAGTTGTTGAGGGTCGCGGCCTGGCGGGAGTGATTGGACTCGACATACTCGCCGATGGACTTGTCGTAGCCCTCGTTCTCCTTGAGCTTGCGGTAGCTCTCCATGATGGGCGAACCGTAGCAGTCGGTGCCCGAGGTGAAGATGACGTTTTCGCGGCCCAGGCGGTCGCGCAGGAAGCGGGCGAAGAAGTCGGCCGGGACAAAGACGCCGCCGACGTGGCCAAAGTGCAGACCCTTGTTGCCGTAGGGCTCGCCGGCGGTAACGATGGCGCGGCGCGGCCAGCTGGGACGGTCGTTCATGGAGTATTTGGATGCCATGGGACTCCTTCGCATATAGGTAAGAGCGCGGCCGGGCACGGGGTTCGGCGGCGCGGTGGTCAATTCGTGCATATCGTTCGACATTATCGCACATGCGGGCGGGTGCGTGGCAGGGGCGCTATCCTAAGATGCTATGAATGAGATTTCCAACATACATGCGTTTGAGGACGAGGATTTTCTACACGCTTGCTTCGTGTGGGGGATGGCCGTGATCGCGGTGTTTGCCGTGTGCCTGGTGCCGGTGTTTATGCTGTTGGGCGGGCCTGCGGACTTGGACGCGGCTGAGGCGGGCGGCTGGATGGCTGTCGTGGGCTGGATAGTCGGCTTGGCTGCGGTCTCAATGGCATCGTTTGCCGTGCACGAGCTGGTGCATGCGGTGTTTTTTAAGCTGCTGGCGCCTGCGGGCGCGCAGGTGACCTTTGGGGCGAATCGCGAGACGGCGATGATCTATGCCTGCGCCGAGGGCGTTGTGTATTCGCGCCGGCGGTACATGGCGGTTTGCCTGGCGCCGACGGTTGTTGTGACGACAGCATTTGCCCTGGGGTTTGCGTTCTCGGACTATCCGCTGTTGTGCTACCTGGCGGCTGGTCTGCACTTGTCGGGCTGTGTGGGTGATTGGTATTACGTGCGGACCATTCTGCGCGACCGCCGTATCGTCGCCTGCGAGGATACGTCCTTTGGCGTGCGCTTTTTCGCAAAGTAGTCTTTTTGGGATGATTTTTCTGGGACGGGGATTAAAAAATCATTGCGGGGGAGGAGATGTCGATGAAGCCGTTGTTGCTGCATGCTTGTTGCGCGCCATGCTCGCTTGAGCCGGTTCGCCTGCTGCGCGAGGAGGGGTTTGAGCCCACGATTTGCTGGACCAATCCCAATATTCAGCCGCGCGATGAATGGCAGCGTCGTTTGGACGAGCTGCGCCGGTGGTGTGCCGACGGCGACATCGAGCTCATCGAGGCCGGGGAGGACCGCGAACGCTGGGAGACCGGCGTGGCCCCGTTGGGTGCCGATCGTCCCCGTCGCTGTCGCGTGTGCTATGCCTTGCGCTTGGCCGAGGCATGCCGCGTTGCCCAGGAGCGCGGGTTTGAATATGTGGGTACGACGCTCGCCGTCTCGCCGTACCAGCTGTTCGACACCTGCAATGACGTACTCGAGCGCCTGGCGGCGGCACGTGGGCTCACCCCGGTGATCCGCGATTTTCGCCCGTATTATCCCGAGGCTACGCGCCGTTCGCGCGAACTGGGCATGTATCGACAGAACTACTGCGGCTGCCGCTTTTCTGCCGTCGAGGCGGCCATGGACCGCGCTCGCATTCGCGACGAGCGCAAGGCTGCCAAAAAGTAGTTCATTTGGGACGTCAGCCTGCTAGGATGTAGGGCGGACTTTAGCTATATAAGGAGAATCCGACGTGTCTATGCGTACCGATGATTTTGACTACAACCTTCCCGAGGAACTGATCGCCCAGGCTCCCGCCGAGCCGCGCGACTCCTGCCGCCTGCTGGTGGTGGATCGCAAGGGCTCCCAGGCGGGAACGCCGCTGGAGCATGGCGGCACCGTTGAGCACCGCATCTTCCGCGACATCATCGACTATATCGAGCCGGGCGACGTGCTCGTCATCAACAAGACGCGTGTGATGCCGGCCCGCCTGATCGGTCGCAAAGCCGGCTCGGGTGGCGTGGTCGAGACGCTGCTGCTCAAGCGCCGCGAGGATGTTGACCCGCTGGGCCATGTTTGGGAGTGCTTGGTCAAGCCGGGCAAGCGCCTGAAGCCCGGTGCCCAGATTGAGTATCGCGCCGGTGGCGCCCATGCGCCCGAGGGGGCTCCCGTGGTGCTGACGGCCGAGGTCATCGACTTTGTCACCGATAGCCGTGGTGGCCGTCTGGTGCGCTTTGAGCCGGCCGGTTGCAATGCCGCCGGCGACTCGCGCACGCTCGACGAGGCCATCCATGCGGCCGGCCACGTGCCGCTGCCGCCCTACATTACCGATTACGAGGGCGACCCCGAGAAGTACCAGACCGTCTACGCCATGAAGGAGGAGCACTCGGCTGCCGCTCCTACGGCGGGTCTGCACTTTACTCCCGAGCTCATGGCCGCTATCGAGGCCAAGGGCGCGAAGTTTGCCGCCGTCGAGCTCGAGGTGGGCATCGATACCTTCCGCTTGGTGGAGGAGGACGACCCTACGCAGCACGTCATGCACACCGAGCGCTACCACGTGTTGCAGGAGGTTGTCGACGCCGTGCATAAGGCGAAGGCCGAGGGTCATCGTGTGATCGCCGTCGGCACCACCGCGGTGCGCTCGCTCGAGAGTGCGTTTGACGCGGACGCGCCGGTGTCCGATCCGGCTGTGACGGCGCGCTATTTTGAAGGCCGCGAGGACGGTGCCGACACGCTCGGCCGCGGCGACATCGTGGCGCGCGAGAACGCCACGACGCAGCTTTACCTCATGCCCGGCTCGACCTATCACGTGGTCGACGCGCTGATCACGAACTTCCACGTGCCGCGCTCCACGCTCATGATGCTCGTAAGCGCGCTTGCCACCCGCGACCAGATCATGGATGCCTACGCCGCTGCTATCGAAGAGCGCTACCGCTTCTTCAGCTTTGGCGACGCGATGCTCATTTTGTAGGTTACGGCGTTTTACAAACGCCGTAACCGGCCGACGCTGCAAACCCCCCTAAGCGGCAATCTGATGTTCAATCGTCGGGCATGACCAGAAGGTCAATGCCCCCCTCTTTCACGTCACCTTGCTCGCTCAGGGGCGTTTTCGCTGACTTTGCCAAAGCATCGGCAGGTACTCATTGGGGACGTACTTAAATGAGTGCCTGCAGAATGAGAGTGGATAATCTCCCGTTTTTGGCCTGCTTGGGGGCTCAAAGTGGGAGATTATCCACTCTCGTCATTGGGCTAGTCGTTGGGGACGTTCTTGTTTGACTAGTCGTTTAAGAACGTCCCCAATGACTACTTGCTTGCGAACAGCCAGACTAGGATGATCGCCAGGATTGCGGCGACGATGCAGACGATGGCGCCGGTGAATTTGATGCGTGAGTCGCGGGTACGTTCGCGCACCGCGTCCTCGGTGGCCTCGAGCTGGGCGACTTCTCGCTCGGTCTCGGCGTGTTCGGCTTTGTCTCGGGCCAAGGATCCTGCAAGCGACTCAGTGATCTCTGGGTGGTCGTGCACTTCGGTCGCCTGTTCGATGATCGACTGCGCATGTGCGGCATCTGCTTGGGCGTTGGCGATGCTCTGCTCCTGGTCGCGGCGTGCCTTGTCCTCGGCAGTGATCTTCTCGCGCAGTTCGCGCTGACGAGTCGCGGCGGCTGTCTTCGCCGTCTGCAGCTCGTCGCGCGCGGCATCGGCTTCGGTCGTCACGGCTTGGTGCGCGCGTTTTGCGTCGGCGATAGGGGCTTGAGCCTGCTCGACGGCCTGCTCGGCTGCGGCAAGCGAGTGCTCAAGGTCGGCGGTGATGCGCGGGACATCTTCTTCGGCTTTACGCAGGGCATCTGCCGTGTCGGAAATCTGCATCGAGAGCTCGCTGGTGCGCACCGTATAGTTGGCGGGATTTGCCGAGGGATTGCGTTGCAGCTCGGCATACTCGTGGCGCAGCGTTTCGAGTTGAGCGCGCGTGGCGTCGACGGTTTGTTGCGCGGCGGCAACGCCGGCGTCGCGCTCGGCCTGCACCTTGTCGCGGATGCGCTTGGAATCCTCGAGGCGTCGAACGAGCCGGTTACCGGTCTCGCGCGAGCTGGCTTCGCGCGCCTCCACGGCATCGAGCGCGGCTTTGAGACGCCGCTCGGTGGCATCGTCCTCTTCATTTATTTGCTCGAGCTGCGCCTTGAGCTCTGTTGCCTTGGCAGCATGGGTATCGCGGCCGATTTCTGCTGCCGCGGCGGCCTTTTGTGCCGTGTCGATAGTCTGGCGCTGCTCGGCGACGATTTGGTCGTAGCGGCCTGCGATGTCCTGGCGCGTCTCGAGTTCCTCGGCCTGATCGGCAATGCGCTGCTCAAGTTCGGCCAGGTGGGCGCGGGCATCGGCAAGTGCCTTTTTCGCGGCGTTCATCTCGCGCATGGCCGAGGCGCCCTGGGCGATAAAGGTGCCCACGGCGTTCGCAGTGTTCGAGACAGCGGTCCCCAGATCGCGGCTCGCGGCGGAGGAGTGCGGGGCGGTCGGGCGAGCGGTGTCGGCAGCGTCCGCATCGGCAGCCTGCGGCACGGCGATATTGCCGGTACCGCCCTCGATCACAGAAAAGCCTGCTGCGTGCGGGTCGACCGCATCGGCGCCAATCGTGGGATGCTCGAGCTGCAGAAACGAGGGCATGGTGCTGCCCTGGTCGGCAACCGGAGTCTCGCCGGGTACGAAGGTCGAGGCTGCCTCGGCGGCCTCCTCTTCCTCGGCGTCAACGTCAGCGTCGGCCACGGCGTCTTTCATCGCTTTGACGGCATCCATCATGGAGTCCATGACGGCGTCGAGCTCTTCTTCCGAAGAAACCTCGATAGGGCCCGCAGCTTGCGGAGCAGCATCCTGTACGGGGCGGTCGTCCTGAGCGGGCGCATCGTCGTTTTGCTCGTCTGCATCTTCGGCGCCAGGGGTTTCCGCCGTAGCGCTTTCGTCCAAGAATGGGCCGTCGAGGTCAATATCATCGCAGGTCACAGCGTCGGCATCTGCAGTGACGTCTGCGGAATCATCAATATGCTGTTGAGTCTGGGGGTCCAGCTCGTCTGTCATAGGCATGTGCTCCTCATCGTAGTTTGTCACCCTATGATAAAGTCTCGCGCCGACATCCCGCGCGCTGCAGCAAAGTTTCAAAACGTGTTCGATGGCTCGCGTCGATAGCAAAAACTCGGCCACTTTATCCAGTTTGTACTTGACATTCCCTTCGCCGAAAGACGTTGCGCCGTTCGCCTGCCATGGGCTTTATTTTTCACTTGAACCCGCTAAAGTTGCATTTCAGCTTTTGGCGCGTGAAGTTGGATGCGCGCAGTCGACGGGCAGGCCCGTCGCGATTTGAAAGGACTTTATATGGGACTTTTCACTGGTAAGACCGTGATCGTCACCGGCGGTGGCAAGGCCACGCTCAAGGACGGCTCTGCTGGCTCCATCGGCTACGGTATCGATATCGCTTTTGCCAAGGAGGGCGCAAACCTCGTCATTACCGGTCGCAACGTTGCCAAGCTCGAGGCCGCCAAGGAATCCCTCGAGGCCGAGTACGGTGTCAAGGTTCTGCCTGTTCAGGCCGATGTTTCGGCTGGTCAGGACAACGAGGCCGTCGTCCAGAACGTCATCGACAAGGCTATTGAGGAGTTCGGCCGCATCGACGCCGTCGTCAACAACGCTCAGGCCAGCGCCTCGGGCGTGACCATTGCCGATCACACCATGGATCAGTTCAACCTCGCCATTTACTCTGGCCTGTATGCCACCTACCTGTACATGCAGAAGGCCTATCCGCACCTGAAGGAGACCAAGGGCTCCGTGGTCAACTTTGCTTCGGGCGCCGGCCTGTTTGGCAACTACGGCCAGTGCAGCTATGCCGCCGCCAAGGAAGGCATCCGTGGTCTGACTCGCGTTGCCGCCAACGAGTGGGGCAAGGACGGCATCAACGTCAATATCGTTTGCCCGCTTGCTTGGACCGCCGCGCTCGAGAACTTCCAGGATGCCTATCCCGAGGCGTTCAAGGCCAACGTCCACATGCCGCCGGCGGGTCACTACGGCGACGTCGAGAAGGAAATCGGCCGCGTTGTCGTTCAGCTCTGCGGTCCCGACTTTAAGTATATGAACGGCGAGACCGTCACCCTCGAGGGTGGCATGGGCCAGCGTCCTTAGGGGTTCCGCCGTTCTACCGAACGGCGGACCGGCCGACGCTGCGCGGGCCGCATTTGGACAATCTGCCGTTCAATTTCAAGGGCGCGACCAGAAGGTCAGCGCCCTTTCATTTCACGGCACCTTGTCTCAAATGCGACCCGCTCGCTGACGTTGCCAAAATATCGGCGTTGCCGTGGCTGGTAAATGGCTCCACTCATCGGGGACGTACTTAAATGAGTGCCCGCAGAATGAAAGTGGATAATCTCCCGTTTTTGGGCTGTGCTTTGGGCAAAAGTGGGAGATTATCCACGCTCATCCGGTAAGCGTCCAAAAATCCACGCTCATTTGCCGTGTCCCTGCCGTATCCTCCTCGCGCCAGTTTCTGTCGAGTCGGTGCTTCTTGCGGGTTGCCCGTATAATGGTTTGCGTATGAACCGCAACCAAGGAGTTCCAGTTTATGGACCAGAACCTTTTTAAATTCGACCTGATCGCCGAGGACCCGACGACGCACGCGCGTGCCGGCGTACTGCACACCCCGCACGGCGACATCGAGACGCCGATTTTTATGCCCGTGGGCACCAAGGCAAACGTCAAGGGCATTCCTACCGAGACTGTCAAGAAGCTCGGCGCCCAGATCGTGCTCGCCAATACCTATCATCTGTCCATGCGTCCCGGCGAGGACACCATCGCCGAGCTGGGCGGCCTGCACAAGTTCATGAACTGGCACGCCCCCATCCTCACCGACTCGGGCGGTTTCCAGGTCTTCAGCCACAACGATGCCGTCAAGCTCACCGACGAGGGCGTGCGCTTTATCGTCAACGATTACGACGGCCGCCACGTGTTTTGGACGCCCGAGGACAACATGGAAATCGCCATGAAACTCGGCTCCGATATCTGCATGCAGCTCGACCAGTGCCCGGGCTATCCCGCCACGCGCGCCTACGTTGAGCGCGCCGTTGAGCTGTCGAGCATGTGGGCCGAGCGCTGCTATAAGGCGCATACCCGCGATGACCAGGCGCTCTTTGGCATCGTTCAGGGCGGCATGCACCTGGATCTGCGCCTGCGTTCGCTGCGCCATCTGGAGGAGTGCGGCGACTTCCCGGGCTATGGTATCGGTGGCTATTCGGTGGGCGAGGATCACGAGACCATGTTCGAGACCCTGGCGCCGCTCGTGAGCGAGTACATGCCCAAGCATAAGCCGCGCTACCTGATGGGTGTCGGTAACCCCACCACGCTCGTGCGCGGCGTGGGCGTGGGCATCGACATGTTCGACTGTGTGCTGCCGACGCGCACCGGCCGTATGGGTACGGCGTTCTCCAGTGAAGGTCGCCTTAACTTCCGTAACGCGCGCTTTGCGCACGACGACGGCCCCATCGACCCCACCTGCACCTGCCCGGTGTGCACGGGCGGCTACAGCCGCGCGCTCATTCGCCACATGGTCACGCAGAAGGAGATGCTCGGCGGCATTTTGCTTTCGATGCACAATATCTACTACCTGCTCAACCTTATGCAGCGTGCCCGCCAGGCCATTATCGAGGGCCGCTACGGCGCATTCGTGAGCGATTGGATGAATAGTCCTGCCGCGGTGGATTACTAAGGGCGACAGACACGCTTGCAGAGCGTGGGCAACGGCAATGGTCGAGCGCCGGCCGGTCATCACGTTTGCTAACACCGCTTGCGCGACCGATGACCGATAGCTTGCAAGCACTTGATGCATCGTGGGTACCATACCGAATAGTTGATGTTCGGGCGGGTGTTTGGCGCACAGCGTCGACCCCGCCCGTTTTTCTTTTTCTCGATAGGAGTACCCATGATTAAGAATGAGAACGTCGAGGGCGAGCCTGTCTACGACGAGACGTACCGCCGCGGCCCCGTGGTCATGCGCGGCCCCATGATTCCTAAGGACAACACCTACGCCAACCTGCTGGCGCCCGAGGACTCGACCGACTGGCTGCATGCCGACCCGTGGCGCGTGCTGCGCATTCAGGCAGAGTTTGTCGATGGTTTTGGCGCGCTTGCCGAGCTTGGACCTGCGGTGACCATCTTCGGTAGCGCCCGCACGCCCAAGACCGATCCGCTCTACAAGGCGGCGCGCACCGTCGGGCGCAAGATCGCGCAACGTGGCGTGGCGGTCATCACCGGTGGCGGCCCCGGCATCATGGAAGCGGCCAACAGGGGAGCGGCGAGTGTCAACGGCAAGTCAGTTGGCCTAGGCATTGAATTGCCGCACGAGCAGGGGCTCAATAAATACGTGAACCTCGGCATGGACTTCCGCTACTTCTTTGTGCGCAAAACCATGTTCGTTAAGTACAGCTCGGGCGCCATCGTATTTCCCGGCGGCTTTGGCACGCTCGACGAGATGTTCGAGGTTCTCACGCTGGTGCAGACGCACAAGGTCAAGCGCATGCCGCTCGTGCTGGTGGGCACCGAGTACTGGCAGGGCCTATTCGACTGGCTCAACGGCCCGGTGATGAGCACCGGTATGATTAGCCCGCTCGATCCGGATCTGGTACACATTACCGACGACCTCAACGAGGCCGTTGACATTGCGCTCAGCGGGCTGATGTAGATCAATCGTGCCCACGCGACATGAATACGCATGGCAATCTGATGTTATTTAACATCAGATTGCCATTTATATTGGGTATACTTGTGTAAAAGACGAGGGCGAGGAGGTCGCAAATGTCTACAGCAACAGTTAAGCCTACGACGGTTCGAATCGAAGAGGGGCTCAAGGAGCAGGCGACTGAGTTCTTGGATTCGGTCGGCCTCAGCCTCAATTCCTATCTCAATCTTGCCGTTCGGCAGCTGGTAAATCAGCGAAAGATTCCTTTTGAGATTGTAGGAAGGGCGGAGGTGCCCAACGAGGCGACGAGACGCGCCATGGTGATTGCCGAGGCTCATGAGTTGGGGATTTTGCCGGACGATAGCCTGTCATTCAATAACGCTGATGAGCTTATGTCATTCCTCGATGAGGAATAGCGATGTTCGAGATTAAAGTCGAGGCTCAATTTAAGGTGGACTACAAACGAACGATGCGCATGCATCCGCAGCTAAAAAGTGAGTTTAAAGCGGCGGTTGCAGAGCTTGTGGCCCATGGGTCACTTCCGGCGGAGTATGGCGCCCACGAGCTCTCAAACCCGGGCGGAAACTACAACGGCCACATCGATTTCCACCTATCCGATGGCTTGGTCGATGTGGTCGTTCTTTATCTTCCCCATAAGACTAACCCAGTGATTAGGCTGGTGAGAATGGGCACTCATCAGGAGCTGTTTCAGGGTCCGCTGGGCTGATCGCCGATTTCCAAGTTGCGGTGGAATAGGGATTGATTTGCGGCTGATAAGCCAAAAACAGTCCCTATTCCACCGCAACTGATGTGGGCGTCCCTAGTGAGTTGGCTGGTAGCGGGGGCAGTAGCTGATGGCGATGGCATCGACGCCTACATGGGTGGCGATGGTGCAGCCGATGGGGCCGGTGCCGGCGTCTACATAGTCTTGGCCTGCGAGTGCTTGGCTGACGAGCTCCTGCTCCTCGGCGGCGCCGGTCGTGAGCACGCGCACGCTGGAGCCCGGATGCTCGGCCAAAAACGCGAGGCAGTCTGCCATGGTGTTGGCGACGATGCGCTTGGCGCCGCGGCCCTTTTTGATGGCCTTGATCTCGCCCGATTTCCACTCCGGCGAAACGGCCAGGCGAATGTTGAGCATCTGCGTGAGCTGGCCGGCGAGCTTGGGCGCGCGGCCGTTCTTAACGAGGTTCTCGAGCGTGCGGGGAATCAGCAACAGGTGGGCGTCGGGCAGCGTCGCGCGGATCTGCGCCTCGGTCTCGTCCAGGCTGCGGCCGTCCTCGCGCATGGCCAGCGCGTACTCCACCAGCAGGCCCTCGGCACCCGAGCCGGTGCGCGAGTCGATGCAGCGCACGTCGAGTTCGTGCGTTTCGGCCGTCAGGCTGGCGTTGGCATAGCAGGCGGACCACTCGCTGCACAGTGAGATAAAGATGGCGCTATCATGGCCGTCGGCGAGCACGCGGTCAAAGAGTGCCTTGAACTCGCCGGCGCTCGGCTGCGAGGTGTGCGGCAGTTGCTCGGAGCCGGCCATGCGCGCGACGTACTCCTGGGCGGTAATCTGTACCTGGTCGAGCAGGTCCTCGCCCTCGATAATCACATGCAGTGGAATCACGTAAATGCCGAGCTCTTGAGCGCGGGCGGGGGAGATGTCCGACGTGGAGTCGGTTATGATGGCAAAAGACATAATTGCACCTTTCGTTGGGGCGCTTTCGCGCCGCCTTCTGAGAGCAAAGTGCGACAAGTATAGTGGAGTTGCTCTACATTGCTAGGTTCAATTGTTGAATAGTCAACAGTTTGAAGTGTCGGTGTGGAAATCATCAACTGGGGAAGAGGAGTGCCGATGGCGGCATTACAGCTATGCGAGCGGCCGGTTGTGCTGTTCGATTTTGACGGCACGGTGGCCGATACGGGCCGGGCGGTGATGACCTCGACGCGCAAGACGTTGGCCGCGCGCGGGTTTTCGGAGGCGCAGATGGGTGACCTGCGCCGCATGATCGGGCCGCCCCTGTGGAAGAGCTTTCACGACTTTTATGGCTTCTCGCGCGAGGAGTCGCTTGTGGTGGCCGACGAGTACCGTGCCTTTTTTGATGAACTGGGACCGGAGGAGTATCCCGTGTTTGACGGGATCCCCGAGCTGCTGGATGGGTTGGTCGCCCAAGGCAAGCGTATGGCCGTGGCGACGTCACGCATGGAGGCAAAGTGTATCGACATGGTGGGAGAGCTGGGACTTTCTCAGTTTGAGGCGGTGGTTGGCATGAATCCGCCGCAGGGGCGCGAGACCAAGGCCGATTCGGTCCGCGATGCCCTGGCAGAGCTCGGTGCGACGGCGGGCGATGCCGTGATGATCGGCGATCGCTTTAACGACGTCGAGGGCGCGCACGCGATGAGCGTGCCGTGCATTGGTATCTATTCGGGCGCGGCGGCGTCGGGCGAGCACGAGGCGGCGGGTGCCGATGCAGTGGTGCACTCGGTGGCCGAGCTTGCTAAACTTTTCGCTATCTAATAGACGTAATGTGAGGGGCGGGCGTACCCGTCACTCATTGGTGAGGAGGTCGTCCATGAATCAGGTGGAGCAGAGCGTTATCGAGTATGTCGACGAGGTCTGGGAAGATGTCGTCGCCGATATCGAACAACTGGTGAGCTATCCGTCCGTGGCCGTTGCTGCCAATGCAGAGCCCGGTGCGCCGTTTGGCCGACCGGTCCGTGATGCGCTCGATTGCGCGCTCGGCATTGCGCAAAAGCTCGGCTACCAGACGGGCGACGACGAGGGCTATGTGGGCATTGCCGATATCCCGGGTCGCGGCGACAAGCAGCTCGCGACCATCTGCCACGTGGACGTGGTGCCCGCCGGCCCCGGCTGGAACACCGATCCGTTCGCGATGGAGCGTCGCGAGGGCTGGCTGCTCGGCCGTGGCGTGATTGATGACAAGGGTCCGGCGGTGCTGTCGCTCTACGCCGGTGCCTACCTGCTCAAGCACGGCATTGTGCCGCGCTATACCTTCCGCGCGCTGCTGGGCTGCGATGAGGAAGTGGGCATGTCCGACGTTCACCATTATCTGGAGAACCACGCAGACCCCGACTTTTTGTTTACGCCCGATGCCGAGTTCCCGGTCTGCAATGCCGAGAAGGGCCAGTTTGGGGCGACGTTTGTGAGCCCCAAGATCGACGGCGGGCGCATTGTGTCCTGGAGCGGTGCCGAGGCGAGCAACGCCATTCCGTCGCAGTCCATCTGCGAGCTCGCGATTGCCGCTGATGAGCTGCCGGCGCCGGTCGAGAACGCCGACCGCTTGGAGATTACGGCGCTCGATAACGGGCACGCGCAGATTTTTGCCCATGGCATTGGCGGTCATGCCTCGATGCCCGAGGGAACGATTAACGCCGTCGGCCTGATCGTGGCGTATCTGCGCGAGGCCGAGGACGCGTTTGGTGCACGCGACGAACGCCTGCTGACGCCTGCCGAGCACGAGTTCGTCAAGTTCCTGGCCTTTGTGCATGCGGATGCCTATGGCCGCGGCCTGGGTATCGATGCGACGAGTCCGGCGTTTGGCCCGCTTACCTGCAACGCTGGCGTCATCCGCGTGGCGGATGGCCATATTGAGCAGGTCATCGACGTGCGCTTCCCCGACAGCACGAGTGCCGATACCATCCGCGAGCAGCTCGACCCGCTCGTGGGCCGTTTTGGCGTGACGTGTCAGCTGGGTCGCGCTAAGGTGCCGTTCTCGGTGTCTGCCGACGATCCGGCCGTGAAGGCGCTTATTGATACCTATAACGAGTTTACGGGCAAGCATGCTGAGCCCTTTGCCATGGGCGGCGGCACGTACGCGCGCAACTTTGCCCGCGCCGTATCGTTTGGCCCCGAGGAGACCGGCCTGGAGCTGCCCGCATGGGGCGGCCAGATGCACGGCCCCAACGAGTGCGCCAACGAGGAACAGCTTAAACAGGCGCTCAAGATTTATATCGTGGCGATCCTGCGCCTCAACGAACTTGAGCTGTAGGGCTTCCCCAGGCACCCGACCTTGCCCCTCAAACCGTCGCTTGCGTACCAAAGTACGCGGCGCTCCTCTTTCGGGGCAATCTCGGGCACCTGGGAAACCCCTATATCCTGCTTGGATACAAACTTGCATTACGAGCCCGGTGCTTCGGCCCGGGCTTTTTCTGTTGCGGTGGGGTAGTCATTGGGGACGTTCCTTTGGTGTAAAAGGTGCGCCATGTTCGGCGCTGGATTGTTATCCGTTTGTAAAGGCTGGGCAGAGCTTGCGGTAAGGGTCTATCAATAGCCCGTAAGAAACCGCAGATAAGGCGGTCGTCGCCCGATCGGGGCCGTATCTTTCCAAACAGCAAAGCGGGCGGGGTGCCCGCGAGTCGCATGTATGAAAGGAAGATCATGCTCGATCAGGCTTATTCTCGTCGTCAGTTCCTCGGCCTCGCTGGTGGTCTTGCCAGCATCGTCGGTCTCGGTCTCGTTGGTTGCGGCGGCTCCGGCGCATCCGACGCCGCCGACAAGGGTAGCGCCGCTGCTGCCGAGTCCGTCTCCGGCGAGGTGACCTACGACGGCGCCTCCTCGTTCCAGGCTCTCGTCGAGGCCGCTGCCGAGAAGTTCATGGATGCCAACCCCGACGTCTCCGTCTCCGGCTCGGGCAACGGTTCGGGCAAAGGTCTGACCGCTGTTGCCGCCGGCACCGTCACCATCGGTAACTCCGACGTCTTCGCCGAGACCAAGCTCGAGGCCGACCAGGTCAAGAACCTCGTCGACCACGAGGTCGCCGTCGTGGGCATGGGTCCCGTCGTCTCTAAGAACGTGAAGGTCGACGACCTGTCCCTCGAGCAGCTCAAGGGCATCTTCTCCGGCCAGATCACCAACTGGAAGGAGGTCGGCGGCGACGACGCCAAGATCGTCGTTCTCAACCGCAAGGCCGGTTCCGGTACCCGCGCCACCTTCGAGGCTGCCGTCTTTGGCGACGAGGCAGTCGACTTTAAGGGCGAAGCCGAGCTCGACAAGTCCGGCGACGTCCAGACTCAGATGGGCAGCACCGATAACGCCATCTCCTACCTCGACTTCTCGCACTTCGATGACTCCAAGTTCAACGCCATCAAGGTCGAGGGCGTCGAGCCCAAGAGCGCAAACGTCACCGACGACTCCTTCAAGATCTGGGCTACCGAGCACATGTACTGCTCCAAGGACGCCGACGAGGCCACCACGGCCTTCCTGGAGTTCATGCTTTCCGACGACGTCCAGGGCAAGCTCGTCGAGGAGCAGGGCTTTATCCCCGTCTCTGCCATGAAGGTCGTCAAGGACGCCAGCGGCAAGGTCTCTGCTAAATAAGTAATCGCCCCCGGAAAGGTTTGCAATGGCAAAACAGCTGCCAAAGCGCGACCTTGAGAACGTGGGCCTGGGCGTCACGGGCGCGTGCGTAGCGCTCGTGACGCTTGTCGTTGCCGCGCTTATCTTCATGGTCGCCCAAAAGGGCCTCTCGGCTTTTCTCAAGGATGGCGTTTCGGTTGTCGAGTTCTTCACCGGCACCAAGTGGGACCTGGCCAACACAGCCGAAAACGGTCTGCCCTATACCGGCGCCCTGCCCCTGATCGTCACCTCGTTTGCGGTCATGGTGCTCTCCACGCTCATCGCGCTGCCCATCGCCATCGGCTCCGCCATCTTTGCGGTCGAGATCCAACCCAAATTTGGTTCCAAGGTCTTTCAGCCGCTTATTGAGCTTTTGACCGGCATTCCCTCGGTCGTCTTTGGACTGATTGGCTTTCACGTGGTCGTCGGACTTATGAAGTCCGTTTTCCACGTGAGCACGGGTCTGGGCATCCTGCCCGGCGCCATCGTGCTGGCTGTCATGATCCTGCCGACGATGACCACCCTTTCGGTCGATGGCCTGCGCGCCGTGCCCGACGGCTACCGTCAGGGCTCGCTCGCGCTGGGCTACACCCGCTGGCAGACCATCTGGCACGTGGTGCTCAAGTCCGCCATGCCGTCGCTCATGACTGCGGTCATCCTTGGCATGACGCGCGCCTTTGGCGAGACGCTCGCCGTGCGCATGGTCATCGGCGGTATCGAGGCCATGCCGACGTCGCTGCTGTCGCCGGCCTCGACCATCACCACCACGCTCACCACGTCCATGGCGGTCTATGCCGAGGGTTCGGCCCAGGACGATGTTCTGTGGGCGCTCGGTCTGCTGCTGATGGGTATGAGCCTCATCTTCATCCTGATCATCCACATTATCGGCCGCAAGGGGGCGAAGGCTCGTGGCTAGCACGCGCATCCATATCGACGAGGCGAGACTCGGGCGCGTCCAAAAGCAGGATCGCATCGCCACGGGCGTGCTGACGGCAATCATCGCCATCGTCATGCTCATCGTCGTCTCCATGGTGGCCTATATCCTGTTCGAGGGCATCTCGACGCTGTTCCAGCCGGGTTTTCTCACGCAGCCGTCGCGCGCCAACGGAACTCAGGGCGGCGTACTCTACCAGCTGTTCGACTCGTTCTATCTGCTGCTGATCACCCTGATCATCTCGGTGCCCATCAGCCTGGGCGGCGCGGTCTTTTTGGTTGAGTACGCGCCGGACGGTCCCATCCGCGACATCGCTTCCACCGCCATCGAGACGCTGTCCTCGCTGCCTTCCATCGTTGTCGGCATGTTCGGTTTCCTGGTGTTCTCGGTGCAGCTGGGCTGGAAGTACTCCATCATCTCCGGCGCCGTCGCGCTCACCATGTTCAACATTCCCATCCTGGTGCGCGTGATCCAGCAGGCGCTCGAGGACGTGCCGCAGGCCCAGCGCGATGCGTGCCTGGCCATGGGCCTTACCCGCTGGGAGGCCACGCTGCACATCCTGATCCCCGAGGCCATGCCTGCCATCGTGACCGGCATCGTGCTTTCGGCCGGCCGCGTGTTTGGCGAGGCCGCGGCACTGCTCTTTACCTCGGGCATGAGCTCGCCGGTGCGTTTGAACTTCTTGAGCTTTAACCTGTCGAGCCCCACCTGCGCTTGGAACGTGTTCCGCCCCGGTGAGTCGCTCGCCGTGCACATCTACAAGATTTACGGCGAGGGCAGCCCCGAGGCCCAGCAGATCGTTTGGGGCACCGCTGCACTGCTGATGATCTGCGTGCTGCTGTTTAACATAGTTGCCCGTATCGTGGGCAAGCAACTGGCAAGGAAGATGACGGCCGAATGAGCGAGATGAATGCAACGCCCGCAACCGAGGCGGCCACGTCCGAGACCCAGGACTTTCTGTCGAGTGTGGGGGAGAGCGAAAAACGCGTGCGCGTGAGCGGCAGGGCCGTGAGCGACGAGGTCGTGCTCTCCACCAAGGACGTCAACGTGTACTATGGCGACCACCATGCGCTGCACGATACGTCGCTCGACTTTCACAAGGGCGAGATCACGGCGCTCATCGGGCCTTCGGGCTGCGGCAAGTCGACCTTCTTGCGTAGCCTCAACCTGATGAATCGCGAGATTCGCGGCTGCCGCGTGGAGGGCGAGATCAATTACCGCGGGCGCAACGTGAATACCAAGACCGAGAACACCTACGAGCTGCGTCGCTCCATTGGCATGGTGTTCCAACAGCCCAACCCGTTCCGCAAGTCCATTCGCGACAACATCACGTTTGCGCCTAGGCGCCACGGCATCACCGACCGTGACGAGCTCGACCGCATGGTCGAGGAGAGTCTGCGCGGCGCGGCGCTGTGGGACGAGGTCAAGGACAAGCTCGACAAGAGTGCCTACGCGCTTTCGGGCGGCCAGCAGCAGCGTCTGTGCATCGCGCGCACGCTGGCGCTCAACCCCGACGTGATCCTGTTTGACGAGCCCTGCTCGGCGCTCGACCCCATCTCGACGCTGGCGATCGAGGACCTTATGTCGTCAATCGTTGCCGACCGTGCCATCGTCATCGTGACGCACAACATGGAGCAGGCGTCGCGTGTGTCCAACCGCACGGCGTTCTTCTACATGGGCGATATGGTCGAGTACGACGAGACCGACGAGATTTTCCAACGGCCCAAGGATAAGCGGCTGAATGATTACCTCACCGGCATGTTCTCCTAGTCCGGGACATGCTTGAGGCCCGTGGCGGCTATGGTTGCCGCGGGACTGATTGGAGGGGCGGGTCATCTCTTGCGGGAGATGGCCCGCCTTTTTGCTCTGCGACCGAAGCGACCACCACAAAGGGGGCAGGCACCTTCGTGGTGGTTTGGGGTGGGGCTCGCTGCTATCATGGACAACGTTGAATTTCTACGAAGGAGCAGGGCATATGGCGATTCTTTTGGGATGCGATTCCATCAGCCTAGAGTTTCCCACCAAGCATATTTTCGATAGCGTGACGCTCGGCGTGGGCGAGGGCGACCGCATTGGTATTGTTGGTAAAAACGGCGACGGCAAGTCGACGCTGCTGAGCGTGCTCGCCGGCACGCTGGAGCCCGACGATGGCCGCGTGACGCATCGCCGCGGCACCACGATCGGTCTGCTCGGCCAAAAGGACCAACTTGTCGACACCGATACCGTGCATCATGCCGTCGTGGGCGACACTCCCGAGTATGAGTGGGCGTCGAGTCCGCGTACGCGCCAGATCCTCGCCGGTCTCATTAGCGATGTGCCCTGGGAGGGCACGGTGGGCGAGCTTTCGGGCGGTCAGCGCCGTCGCGTGGACCTTGCGCGCCTGCTGATCGGCGACTACGACGTGCTCATGCTCGACGAGCCCACCAACCACCTGGACATGCGCACCATCAACTGGCTCGCGCGTCACTTAAAGGCCCGCTGGCAGCGCGGCCAGGGCGCCATGCTCGTGGTCACGCACGACCGCTGGTTCTTGGACGAGGTCTGCACCAGCATGTGGGAGGTCCACGACGGCCAGGTCGATCCCTTCGAGGGCGGTTACTCGGCATACATCCTGCAGCGCGTAGAGCGCGACCGCATGGCCGCCGTCACCGAGGAGCGTCGTCGCAACATGGCACGCAAGGAGCTCGCGTGGCTGAGCCGTGGCGCCCAGGCTCGCTCCACCAAGCCCAAGTTTCGCGTGGATGCCGCTCGCGAACTCATCGCCGACGTGCCGCCCGTGCGCGACGAGCTGGAGCTCAAGCGCCTGGCGGTGAGCCGCCTGGGCAAGCAGGTCATCGACGTGATCGACGTGGACGCCGGCTATGCGGATACCGACGGCGCGCCCAAGCAGGTGCTCTCCGACGTGACCTGGCTTATCGGCGCGGGCGACCGCTATGGTCTTTTGGGTGAGAACGGTGCCGGCAAGTCCACGCTGCTCGACGTGATCCAGGGCAAGATCGCGCCCCTGCGCGGCCGCGTGAAGATCGGCCAGACGGTACGTTTTGGCGTGCTATCGCAGCAGCTCGAGGAGCTCGAGCCCTACATGGGCGACACGATCCGCGAGGTGCTCAGCAACTATAAGAAGTACTACGTCATCGACGGCAAGGAGACTTCGCCCGAGAAGCTCTGCGAGCGCCTGGGCTTTACGACCCAACAGCTCTGGAGTCGTATCGGCGACCTTTCGGGCGGCCAACGCCGTCGCCTGTCGCTGCTGCTGACGATCCTGGACGAGCCCAACGTGCTTATCCTGGACGAGCCGGGCAACGACCTGGATACCGATATGCTCGCGATTGTCGAGGATCTGCTGGACGGCTGGCCCGGCACGCTGATCCTGGTGACGCACGACCGTTTCCTCATGGAGCGCGTGACCGACCAACAGTGGGCACTGCTTGACGGCCACCTGACGCATATGCCCGGCGGCGTCGATCAGTACCTGCGCCTGTGCAACGCCACCGCCGAGGGCGAGCCCGTGGGCGCGCCGAGTGCCAAGACCGGCACGTTCGACACCGGTGCCGCAGCGGTTGCGGCCGAAAAGCCTAAGACGAGCGGGCAGCCCAACGGTCTTTCCAACGCCGAACGCCAGAAGCTCCGCCGTGAGGTGAGCTCGCTCGAGCGCAAGATGGAGACGCAGCGCGCTCGCGTGGAGGAGGCCGAGGCCGCCATGGCCCAGGTCGATCCCACCAACTACACGGCGCTGGGCGAGCAGCAGGCAAAGATCGACGAGGCCCACGCCGCCATGGACGAGCTGGAGATGGCGTGGCTCGAGGCGAGCGAAAAGCTCGAGGGCGAGGAGTAGACGAGGATGATCAAAGCCGCGTTTTTCGATATCGACGGCACGCTGCTGAGCTTTAAGACCCACCGGATTCCGGCGTCGGCGCAGCAGGTGCTCGACAGCTTTCACGAGCAGGGGATTGCGTGCGTGATCGCCACGGGCCGTCCGACCTACCAGATGCCCGATTGGCTGTTCAACTTGGGCTGGGATGCGTACATTACGCTCTCGGGCCAGCACTGCTTTGATGCCGAGGGCGTTTACCGTAGCTGTCCGATTGATCCGGACGACGTTGCGGTGATTGTGGACCAGGTGGCGCAGGGGCGCTACGACTCGCTGTGCATGCAGGGCGAGAACTCGTTTGTGAACCGCCTGTCCGAGCGCGTGGTGACGGCCGGTAGCAACGCGGGAATCGTCTACCACGAGGAGCCGTTTGACCATGCCTTCGATGCGCCGGTCTACCAGTTCTGCGCCTTTGTGGACCCGGCCGACGAGCATATCGTGACCGACGCCGTGTCGCATTCGCTCACTACGCGCTGGTGCGATCTGTTCTGCGACATTATTCCCGCTAACGGCGGCAAGGACCTGGGCGTGGCGGCGACGCTGGAGCGCCTGGGCATCGACGCGGGCGAGGCGATTGCCTTTGGCGACGGCGAGAACGACCTGTCGATGTTTGCCGCCGTGGGCACGAGCGTGGCCATGGGCAACGCGCAGGACACGGTGAAGGCTGCGGCGACCTATGTGACGACCGCCGTGGACGACGACGGCATCTACAACGCCGCGAAGTACTTTGGATTGATGTAACTGCGGGCCGGCACCTGGCACCTGGGGACACTCCTTGCGGGGCGTGTTCCCATTTTGTTTTCGTCCCGCTCGTTTTGTGAAACACGGCTAACTTTTAGGCAAAGTAGTAAGACATGGGCAACTTTTGCGGTTAAGTAAGCCGTGGAAAGTATCCAACGGCTAACTAGCAATCATCGCGAAAGGCGGCCCATGGCCCTACGTGAATCCGGAGAAGACTATCTCGAATCGATCTACGTTCTGTCGCAACGTCAGGGCATCGTGCGCTCGATTGATGTTGCAGAGTACCTTGGCGTAACTAAGGCAAGCGTTTCAAAAGCTATGGCGACGTTGGAGAACAACGGCTACGTCGAAATGGGCAAGCGAGATGTTCATCTGACGGAGCGTGGTCTGGAGGTTGCTCGTCAAATGTGGGAGCGTCACTGCTTTTTCGTGGGGCTGCTGGAGGATGCGGGTGTTTCGGCTGAGGTCGCGTCGCAAGAGGGCTGCCACATGGAGCACTGCCTGAGCGAGGAGAGCTTTGAGAAGCTACGGGCGATGTTGGGTCGGGAAGATGCAGCGGGTCCAACAACAGAAGCCTAACTGTCCCACAGTAGCGCGGAGTTCACGCAAAGCGCGAACCAGCGACTGGGACCAGCGGCCCTTTCGGCCAAGTCCATTTCAGCAAAGGAACCCTGCCAGCAAGCGATGCCCAAGAACCATCAGCAACGTCACCGTAGGCCGGGGTCGGGCTTGGTTTTGAAAACACTCCGCAGCGCGAGGCCCGTCTTTCCGTTGCTCCGCAGGAGCAGGAAAGGCGGGCCTCATGCGTGAGGACGTTTTCAAAACCAAGCCCGGCCCCGGCCGGAGGGACCACGAGTGCTACAGGTTCTTGACACCCATCGCGCGCATGGCGTTCAGGATGGCGATGATCGCCACGCCCACGTCGCCGAACACAGCAAGCCACATGTTGGCGATGCCCAGTGCCGCAAGCACCAGAATCAGCAACTTAATGCCCAGCGCAAAGATGATGTTCTGCCAAACAATCGACATGGTCTTGCGCGCCACGCGGATCGCGCGGGAGATGTTGGACGGCTTGTCATCCATGAGCACGACGTCCGCCGCCTCAATTGCGGCGTCCGAGCCCATAGCGCCCATGGCGATGCCAACGTCTGCGCGGGTAAGCACGGGTGCGTCGTTGATACCGTCGCCGACAAAAGCGAGCTTGCCCTTGCCGCTTTCGCCCGCGAGCAACGCCTCAACACGCTCGACCTTATCGCCCGGCAGCAGCTGCGCGTGGAACTCGTCGAGACTGAGTTGCTTGGTCACAGACGCCGCAACCTCCTCGCGGTCGCCCGTGAGCATGACGGTGCGCTTGACGCCGGCGGCGTGTAGGTCGCGAATCGTTTGCTCAGCATCGGCCTTGACGGTGTCTGCAATCACGATGTGGCCGGCGTACACGCCGTCAACGAGCACATGCAGAATTGTTCCGACGACCTCGCAATCGGGCGCTTCGACTCCGGCCGCGGCGAGCATCTTTGCGTTGCCAACGACGACGTGCTTGCCGTCGATGGTTGCCGTCACGCCATGGCCCGCGTCGTTGGTGGAGTCGCTTACGCGCTTGGGGTCGACCTCGCCCTGGTAGGCGACACGCACGGACTGCGCGATGGGGTGATCGGAGAACGACTCCGCAAGGGCTGCGACCTCGAGCAACGACTGCTCGGTATAGCCAGCCTCGGGGTGCACCGCGACCACCGAGAACGTGCCGTTGGTGAGCGTGCCGGTCTTGTCAAAGACGACGGTGTCCACATCGGCGAGCGTCTCGAGGTAGTTAGAACCCTTGATGAGGACGCCCAGCTTGGATGCGCCGCCAATGCCGCCAAAGAAGCTGAGCGGGACGCTAATCACGAGCGCGCACGGGCAGCTGACGACCAGGAAGGTCAGGCCGCGCAGGATCCAGTCGGACCAGGCGCCGGTGACCAAGCCGCCGCCGAGCGCGAGTACCGCGGCAGCGCCGGTGACGGCGGGCGTGTAGACGCGGGCGAAGCGCGTGATAAAGTTCTCGGTGCGCGCCTTCTTTTCGCTGGCATTTTCCACGAGCTCCAGGACGCGTGCGACGGTGGACTCGCCAAAGGGCTTGGTGGTGCGCACGTGGATGAGGCCCGTCATGTTGATGCAGCCGCTGATGATGTCGTCGCCGGACTTGGCGGGGCGGGGGATTGACTCGCCCGTGAGAGCGGCGGTGTCGAGCTGGGTTTCGCCCTCGACGATGACGCCGTCGATAGGCACGCGCTCACCGGGCTTGACCACGATCACGGTGCCGACGGCGATGTCATCGGGGAAGACCTGCTCGAGTGTGCCGTCGGGCTGCTCGACGTTAGCGTAGTCGGGCGCGATGTCCATCATGGCACTGATCGACTTGCGGCTCTTGCCCACGGCGTACGCCTGAAACAGCTCGCCGACCTGGTAGAGCAGCATGACGGCGGCGCCTTCGGCCATGTGCGGGTCGGTATCGGGGAAGAGCACCATGGCAAACGCGCCGATGGTCGCGACGGCCATGAGGAAGCTCTCGTCGAAGGCCTTGCCGCGGCGGATGTTATTGAATGCCTTTTGCAGTACGTCGTAGCCGGCAATCAAAAACGGCACGAGGAACAGCACAAAGCTGGCGTAGATGTCGCCCGGGGTGCCGAATGCGGCAGTGAGGGTGCCGAGCTCATCGAGGGCGTACACCACGGCAAAAATGCCCAGCGCTACCAGGATGCGGTTGCGCTTATGCTCGAGTGATTCTTTTTTCTTGCGCTTCTTCTTTTTCTTTTTGGGGTCGGCGGTGGCCATGACTCGTATCCTCCCATTTGAATGAATGAACACTCGCTCATATAATTTCGCGAGCAAAGGCCGCGGCAAGCGCGGCCTTGCAGGTTGGCGTAAACCTGGGCTAGAGAATGATCTCGCAGTCCGGCTCGGCGTCGGCCGTAAACTCAACAACGCGGTTGAGCACCTCGTCGAACTCAGCATCATCGGCCTCGAGCGTCAGCTTCTGGGTCATAAAGTTGACGGACACGGATTTGACGCCCTCGAGCTTGGCCAGCTCGTCCTGAAGCTCGCGCGCACAGTTGGCGCAATCGATCTCATCGAGCTTGTACTGCTTTTTCATGGTGGGTTCCTTTCCCGTTTTTGCGGCTTGGGTGCAGGCCGCGCTGGTACCGTGGTTGGTTGCTATTCGCAGATATGGCTCATGCCCTGGTTGAGCATGGTGTAGACGTGGTCGTCGGCGAGCGAGTAGAGGATATTGCGCCCGTCGCGCCGGAATTTAACCAGGTGCGACTGCTTGAGTGTGCGCAGCTGGTGCGACACCGCGGACTGCGAGGTTTCGGTCGCTTCGGCGATGTCTGCCACGCAGAGCTCGCGGCCCATGAGGGCGTAAAGGATCTTGATACGCGTGGTGTCGCTGAAGACCTTGAACAGGTCGGCGAGGTCGTAGAGAAGCTCCTCGTCGGGAAGGTCCTCGGGCGAGCAGGTGGTGGGGATCACTGGCTCGGTGGCCTTGGTGTCGGGTTTCGTTTCATCAACGCGGATGCTCATTGCAATATCCTTTCATATGAACATACGCTCAAATAACTTACTTCCGATTATATGAGCGTATGTTCATATGTCAATAACGTTTAAGTAATTCATCGCACAAAATGAGGGGGAATAGTGGACGAGATTCCGGATTGAGCGGTTTTGATAGTCGATGCCGAGGTGGGTGCCCCCGCGCCGTGCAAAAATTGGAGTATTCTGCAACTATAGGGGTCTGTTTATCTATTTCGGGCCAAATAAAGCCGCTCAAGAGTTATCCAAGGGCGGTAAACAGATAAGATCTTCCTCAAGTGTTGCCTAACGTTCCCGTTCGATAGCGTCTTTGTTTCTCATTTGGATTAACTTGTGGGTGCTGGAGGGCCGACCCTGCTGAATACTCGCATTTTTGCACATCGCTAGGGTACCCACCTTGTTAGCCGGTCTAGCTTCCGGCCCCGAAGATCCTGCCCTCGGGCGCGAGGCTGCTTGTTTGGGCAAATGATGGGCTGTCGGATTCGACTGTCTGCATGTCATCGATTGCTGTAACTTCATTAATTTTCGGGTCATCCAGCGTGATGCCTTCGAGTGTTGCTTTTTCGAGGTCGATTCGTTGGCGCTCTTCGGAATCCTGGCGAAGCTGCTTCTGAATTCGCCTTTTCTCTTCTATAAACCTTCTGAGCACAAACTGTCTCAGGTCCTCTTGCATGATTTGAAAGTCTTTTGGTAGACGCGAGGGGCGTACGCCCTCTTTCCGCTGGATTGCTTCCATGACCCTAACGAAAGAGCTGGCATGCATAAAGGAATAACGGCTGACGGTGATGATTCCGTATCCCATGGACGCAAGCGCATTCTTGCGTTCCTCATCGATGGCGCGGTCTTCTTCCGCGTCATGATAAAAACCGTTGTATTCAATGTCTGTGCGAGATTTCTTTAGATACGCATCCATAAAGAACTTTTTGCGTCTCGTGAGATTCTTTGCGGCGGCGGTGACCTGCACCTCGTAATCGGTCTCAATTCCCTTAATACCAAGCCCTCCTTCGCTTTTGGGCAGCGTTAGCATCATGACAAATGCCGTTTCCATGGGAGACCGGCATCCGTCGCGTACACATTGGATCGCCTTTCGGGCAAGGGCCAAACCGTCGCATCTGGTAATGGAATTAAAGAACTGCTTTAACCTCTCGGTCGAGGTGAGCGCGAAACGCTCGTTATAAGAGGTGGAAGAGCCGGTTCCAAGGGAGTAAGCGCTGCACAATTCAAAGTAGTACTCCACCAGTTCGCGAAAAGGGAGATAGGTGGCGGCTTGAAGTGCGCAAAGCTCAACGCCAACAATGAAGATGCCATCTTTGAGCTCTATAAAGCGTGAGTTCGAGAATCGTTTTGACGAAACGTGGCATTGACAGTTCATTGCATAGCGCGCATTCCTGCGATCAAACACCATCACCTCGAGGGAATCATTTGCGCCGAGGGAAACATCATGTTTGGTGAGCCATTCTGCGGCTGCGTCAAGGAGCGTTCCGGTGGGACATGATCCGTAAATCGCGGCAGGGTTACAGGACTCGATGCCTTTCGCAGACACCGAATGCACGGCCTGGTAGACCGCTTTTGCAGTGGTATGTGACAATACGATACTCATGGTATATATCGTGTCAGCTAATGCCGTGTTGATGGCGCTGAGTGAAAAAGTCGTTTTAGAGGTCTAACCAAATGCTGTCCAAAAGCTTGACGCAATTATGAGTTGGTATGCCCTAAATAAAAGTTTTCGCAGCTTAGCTATAGCATATAACTACTCAATTGCTGCACATTTGATTGTGATGCATCACCATTCGACAACGAATTACGTGTCGGGAATTGGCCAAAATCGTTCAAAATGAGGGTTCAGAATTTGTGATGGCAGATCTATCTGTGGAATGTAGGGCGGCCCCGCTGCGGGGTTTTCCGCTGCGAGGCCGCTCGTGATCTACGCCGGAGTTTGTCGTAGACGTTTCTACTTGGCAAACAGGTTCTTGAGGTTGAACTCGGCTTGGACGGTGCGGAGCATGAGGTCGGTGTCGTCCAGACCCAGATGCTGCTCGTTGGCATCGGCGGCGAGGGTGCCACGGCGGCGCGCCCAGTTCTCGAGCGCGGCGGGCGCGGACTCGCGGGGGAGCGAGCGCACGTCGGCGTCCAAGCTGCGGCAGATCTGGCGCGAGTCGATGACGATAATCTTGCCGGCGCGGCGTGCCTCGGCGTAACCGTCCAGATGAATTTTGAACCAGCTGTCCTCGAACGCGGCGTTATGCGCCATGTACGGGTACTTCTTCATAAGCTTGAGCAGCTGCTTTTGCAGCTCCTTGTTCTCGCGGAAGGGCGTTTTGCCGTCGATGTCGTCCCAGGTAATGTGGTGGATATTCGACAACGGCACATCCTCGCCGCGGTAGATGTCGGGCAGGCCGCAGTAGTGTGCCTCGGCGTCATGCGGGACGGCGTCGCTGGTGAGCTCCATGATCTCCCAGCCCACGTTGATGATATAGCCGCGCTCGGGTGCACGGCCGGTGGTCTCGATGTCGATACCGAGCACGGTGCCCTGGATGGGCTTGCGGGCGTAGGCCACGCCGAGCGCGTCGCGGTCGCCGCGGATTTCGCGCATAACGGACGCGGCGGTGCGCTTTTGCATCTTGCCGATGGCGGCGCAGGTGTCGGCATCGGACAGGCCGCGCGAGAGCGTCGCGGGCGTCACGTTGCGCAGACGCGCCTCGCCAATCTGGTCGCACAGGTCGCGGTTGCGGTCGGCCAGGTCGCGCACGGTGGCAAAGTCGAAGCCGGGGTCGCCCTCGGCGGTAAAGTACTCGGTCTCGAGCACCTTGAGGGCCTCCTCGCCCTTCTGGCGCTCGGACTCCATGGCGCCGTGGTCGCCGTAGATAAACATGGGGATAAACGGCTGGCGCTCGTATTCGAGTGCTTGCGATACGTTCATATGCTACTCCTTGGACGGGCCGCGTTGTGCGGCTCGAGGCTACTGAGTTATGGCGAGATGATAGTTTACCATAGGCAACTATTGGCACCGCGCCCGGGACAACTACAATACCCTAGTTGACCGCTAGGACTTTTACAATGCTGCCGAAAGACACGAAAGGTTCCATCCGTCATGGATTTACTGATTGATATTCTGCTCGACGCCGGCAAGGACACGCTGTCGCTGGTGCCGTTTTTGTTGGTGACGTATCTTGCTCTCGAGACACTTGAGCACGTTGCGGGCGACCGCGTCAACGGCGCTATCAAGCGTGCTGGTGCCGCGGGTCCCGTGGTTGGCTCGCTGCTGGGCATGGTGCCGCAGTGCGGCTTTTCGGCCATGGCGGCCACGCTGTACGCCGGCCGTGTCGTGACCTTGGGCACGTTGGTGGCGGTGTTCCTTTCGACCTCCGACGAGATGCTGCCGCTGTTGCTTGCCGAGCAGGTTCCCGTGCAGACTATGGCGATGCTTTTGGCTTCGAAAGCGCTGATCGCACTGGTCACGGGTTTTATCGTGGACGCTGCCATTCGCGGCCTGCGCCGTAACGCCCGCGCGCACGCGGCGATTCGCCGTACCGTGCTGGGAACCGCGGCCAATCCGGCCCACGTGAACTGCGCGCACGACGACCACAGCGGCGGTGACATCATCGACGAGGTGGCCGAGGCGGGCGTGAGCGCCGACCACATCCACGAGCTGTGCGAGCGCGACCATTGCGGATGTGATGAAGACGAAGACGAGCACGAACACGGACATGGCCACGATCACGGTCATGAGGGCGAACATGAACACCATGATGGTCACGGTCACTCTCACTCCCACGAAGGGACGCCTGTCCTGTCGATCATCCGCAGTGCGATCTCGCACACCGTGCAGGTCTCGGTATTCATTTTTCTGGTGACGCTGATTCTGGTCGCCGTGCTCGAGACGTTCGGCGAGTCCGCGATCGAGCAGTTCCTGCGCGGCAACGAGACACTCGCTGTCCTGGGTTCGGCGCTTGTCGGGCTGATTCCCAATTGCTCGGCGAGCGTGGTCATTACACAGCTGTATCTGGAAGGCGCGCTGCAACTGGCGCCGATGCTCGCCGGCACGCTCATTTCCGCCGGCGTGGGTTATCTGGTGCTGTTCCGCACCAACCGCAGCGCCCGCGAAAATGCCGTGTTCCTGATCATGATGTACGTCATCGGCGCTGGCTGGGGCCTCATCCTCTCCGCCGTTGGCCTCTAAGTGGGCCTAAAAAATGGGCTTCAAATAGCCATGCTCAGCGCCTGCGCAATGCGGCGACGCATGGCATTTTGAAGCCCGTTTTTTGTTGAGCCATGGATTCCGAGCGCTCACACCGCTCAAAACAAAAAGGTAGATTTTAGGCATGTCTCAAAAATCTACCTTGGTTAGTGCAGCAACTCGGTGAGGTTGCGTTTAAAGCGGGCGCGGTCTTCGCTGGTAAATGCTGCCGGACCGCGAGTGCGTCCGCCGGCGCGGCGTACCTTCTTTTCCTCGTGGCGAATAAACAGCTGCATGTCGATAGTCGCCTTGTCGTACACGCGCCCGCGCACACCGATGGCGGCGGCATCGCGCCCGAGCACCATGCTCGCCAAGCCAATGTCCTGCGTCACGACCACGTCGCCCGCCTGCAGGCGTTCGACAATGGCAAAGTCGGCGCTGTCGGCGCCCACGCTCACGTCGAGCGTCGTGACCCAAAAGCCGCGTCGCGCGTGCTCGGCATCGCGCGGGTCGTCGCGGCGAATGTGTCGTTCCAGGTTTTGCGTGCTATTGCCGGCGATAACAACGGCGACGCCCGCCCGCCGCGCGCAGTCAATCGACTCGCGCGTGACCGGGCAGGCGTCGGCATCAATAAAGAGCGTTCGCGGCATCTAGTGCACCAGTTTGCCAAATTGAATGGCGCGAACAATGAGCGTTACGCCAAACACCAGCAGCGCGGCGCCACTAAAGTTGACAAGCATCTTGGCCGACCACAGCGGATAGATAAACACGAACATGCCGGCGATGATGGAGAGTGCACCGCTCAGGATGGCAAGGGCGCGGTTGGACGAAAGCTCGGACTCCAGAATGGACATGACACCTTCGACAATCCAGCCAAAGCCGGCCACGATAACCACCATCGTGGTGAGTGTCGCGGTCGAGAAGGCCTGGTTGCGCAGGATTATGACGCCGCCCAGGATAATGAGTAGGTTGGAGATGATGCTCGTCACGCGCCAGCCAGTGGGCAGCAGCGGCTCAAAAATGGCAGTGAACAGCCTGATGGCAGCGGTGATTACAAAGTAAAAACCCAGGACGGTCGTCAAAAAGACGAGGGAATTGGCGGGTGCAAAAAGCAGCGCGATGCCAGCAATGAGCGCCACGACGCCCGTGATGGCGTAGATCCAGCGCACGGCCTTGACGGCTTTGCCCGCCATACTTTTCTCGTCAAATCCAAACTGGCTCGATTTTTGGTCATCGTTCCTAAAGATACCCATAACGTCTCCTTTCCGTGCGGCGTAAGCCTTGATCGTTACAACCAGTATCGCTTAAAGGCGCTGGCGTATGGGTCGGGGAGGGCGAAACGTAACCCAAAGGTCCCGAATTGTTTCCGTTGTTCCCCACGTCGCGGTTTTCTATTCAACAGGTGTAGAACATTGCAGCCCTGTTCGTTATTGCCTACGTTTTAGGTTAGATTTTCCTAAGGACAATTGGCTTGTATTGGGGGTCCCTATGAACGAAGCAGTTCCCGAGGCACCGTCGAGTGTCGAATCGATGGCAAAGCAAGGTTGCGAAAAGCTCGGTCTGGAAGCGTTTGATGCGCTGGTCCGTCGTGCCCGTACGTGCCGTCGCTTTGACGAGTCTATGCGCGTGCCGCGCGAGTTTTTGCTCGAGCTGGCGGAACTGGCGCACCTGGCTCCCTGCGGCGCCAATGCTCAGCGTCTGCGCTTTCACGTGGTGAGCGGTGCAGAGGACTGCGCGCGTGTATTTGACGAGCTTGCATGGGCCGGTGCGCTCAAGGATTGGCCGGGTCCCGATGAGGGCGAGCGCCCGACCGGCTACATCGCGATTCTTGCTGAGCGCGCCGTTCCGGGCAAGCCCGCCGCTCCCATTACCGATGTCGACACGGGCATTACCGCGCAGACGATGATGCTCGCCGCCCGCAGCGCCACGCCCGAGGTGGCAGCCTGCATGTTCAAGGCCTTTACGCCCCACGCGATCGATGCCATGGGGCTCGATAACGACAAGTATGAGCTCAAGCTGATCATGGCGTTTGGCATTCCGGCCGAGACACAGGTGATCGATGCGATCGATTCCAACCCCGACGGCTCCATCAATTATTGGCGCGACGAGGCGCGGGTGCACCACGTACCCAAGCGTCCGCTTGCCGACGTGCTGCTGTAGTTGTGCGTCGTTGCGGTGCAATCCGGCGGCAAAATCACCACAAAGGCTCCTGTCCCCTTTGTGGTGGTACGAGGGGAGGGTGTGTGGCAGATCTGTATTTGGTGCGGCATGGGCAGACTGAGCTCAATGTGCAGAGCATTTTGCAGGGCTGGCACGATTCGCCGCTTACGGCGCGCGGGCGCGAGCAGGCGCTGACGGCGCGTACGGCGTTTGCGGCGCGTGGCGTGGCCTTTGATCATGTGTATTCCTCGCCGTTGGGCCGGGCGCGGCATACGGCCGAGCTTATCGTTGGCGAGGGCCGTTCCATTGAGCTGGTCGATGACCTGCGTGAGTGGCATTTTGGCTTGCTGGAGGGCACATCAAATCGCGAGATGCCGCCGCAGCCCTGGGGCGATTATCCGGTGGCCTTTGGCGGCGAGTCGGAAATGCAGCTTCAGTCGCGCATGGTCGCGGCGCTGTCCCGCATCATGGCCAGGCCGCAGCACGACTGCGTGCTGGCGGTTTCCCACGGCTCAGCCTGCCAGGAGTTTCTTGAGTATGTGACCGGCGGGGGAGAGCTGCCCGACAACGGTGCCGTGCTTCATTTTGGCTATTGCGATGGGGCGTTTTCGCTCTTGGGTTGGTAACGAACGAAAGGACCCCTATGAATAAAGATCTGTATCTGGTCCGTCATGGACAGACGATATTCAACCTTAAGCGTATCATTCAGGGGTGGAGTGACTCGCCGCTCACACAGCTGGGCTGCGATCAGGCGGCGCGTGCCGGCATGTTCTTGCGTGCGCGCGGCATTGAGCCCGACCACGCCTACACCTCTACGCTGCACCGCACCGAACAGACCATCGCCAACCTGTGGTCGGGCATGACGTACGAGCGCCTGGACGGTCTGCGCGAGTGGTTCTTTGGCGACTTTGAGGCCGAGCGCGTGATGCTTATGCCCGAGCGCCCGTGGCGCGATTTCTATCGCCAGTTTGGCGGTGAGGGCCAGATGCAGGTGCGCGAGCGCATGGTGACGACGCTGACCGATCTTATGCGACGCCCGGACCATTCGTGCGTGCTCGCGGTGAGCCACGGGTCGGCCATCAAGGAGTTTTTGGATCACGTGAAGGGCACGGAGGCCGACGAGCGCGAGCGCGTGCCGGGCAACTGCTCGGTGCTGCATTTCGTGTTTGACGATACGACCGATACGTTTGAACTGGTTGAGATCTTTACGCAGGAAGACTACGCGCGCGAGCTGGGGCTTGAGCCGCTCGTGGCTGCCGCGGGTCCGCAGCGCGGGTAGTTTGGGCGTGGCGGTGCGGGTCGCCGACTTACTTCTCGACGCAAAAGGGGCGGAGATGCATGTACCTGCTGCATCTCCGCCCCCTGTTTGTTGAGCTGCCGATTTTTGTGCTGGGCGGTCTGGTCTTGCTAGAACCGCGCGACCTGGTGCGTGAGCAGACCTGTCGGAACTTGCGGCGCGGCGCCGCTGACCTGCGCGGCGGGGAAGAGCACGGCAACGGTAAAGTTGAACGGCTCCTTGCCGGTGTACGTTCCGGCGGCACGGGCCTCATCGGCCAGCAGCTGCGACGCCCCGGTCAGAGCGGCGGCGTAGGCGGGGTCGTCGGTCAGTGCCGGCTCCGGTGCTTGGTCGAGCATAGCGCGGATGGCCCCGACGGCGTCCTCGCGCTTGACCTCCCACGCGCGGTGCGTAATGCCCGCGGGGTCGGTGACGGCGTAGAGCGACGCGCCCTCTTTGGCGGCGCCCAGGATGATATCCATGACGGGCGAGGCCTCGTAGGCGAGCGACACGGGGCGCGGCTGCACCTTGAGCTCGGCGATCGCGCGCGCGGCGGCGGCCACGTCGGCGCTGGCATCGCCCTTGCCGTCCGCAAGTACACTCGTCGGGCAGATCGCCACGACACCCGTCACGCGTCCCGGCTCGCCCGAGCATTCGTACACGTAATACGCCGCACCCGGGTCCTTGAGCATCAGGCCATCGGCAAGGGCTCCGCGCAGAGCATCGTTGCCGCTCAGGATGCTGCCCATTGCAGGCAGCGCCTCGAGTACGCGGTCCTGAGCCGGGCGGATGCAGGGAAACGGAAGTGCTTTCATGGGCGGTCCTAACGCACGAGTCGGTTTGTTCGCGGCTTATTATGCCCCAACTTGGCCGCTCGCGTCCCAGAGCACGTTATCGGCGAGCGCGATTAGCACCTGCTGACAACGAACGATATCGGCATGGGGCACATATTCGTTGGGCTTGTGTGCGAGCGCGAGCGACCCGGGACCGTAGCTCATGCAATTGCGGTTGCCTGTCTTGCCGGCAATGACGGCGGTGTCGGTGTAGCCGGTAAAGAAGCCGACGGCCGTGTCCGCGTCCGTCACGTCATCGGCGGCACGCTTGAGCGCTGCTAGAAGGGGAGGGTTCGGGTCGCGCTCGATGGCGGGGCGGTCGCCCGTCACGGTGTAGCTGCCATGGCAACCGGGAACGGCGGCTTCGGCGACGGCGATGGCCTGCTCTACCATGCGCGTCGCGGCGGCCGTATCGGTCGGCGGGGTCAGACGCATGTCGACCCAGACTTTGGCGCGGTCGGGCACGACATAGGGGCGATATCCGCCCTCGATTTGGCCAAACGTGATGGTCGAAGACCCCAGTTCATCGTGCGCGGGCAGCGCCACAAACACGCGACGGAGCGAACACACGACCTCGGCCATGGCGGCGACGGCATCCGCGCCCTTCCACGGCTGGCTCGCATGCGCCGTTACGCCAGCCATTTCAATCTCGAACCACGTGCGCCCCTTGTGCGCCACCTGAATCTGTCCGTCGGTGGGTTCGGTGTCCAGCACCCATTCACGCGAGCCGACCCAGCCGGCATCGATCGCGGCCTCTGAGCCGCGCATAAAGTCTTCCTCGTCGACCGAGCAGATGAGCGAAAAGCCGCGGCGGGGCAACGCGCCATCCGCCGCCACGCGCTCGAGCGTATGGATCAGTGCGGCAATAGCGCAGGCCAGGCCACCCTTCATATCGCAGGCACCGCGGCCATAGAGTTTATCGTCGCGCACAACCGCCCCAAGCGGTGCGATGTCTGCGTCCCAGCCATCGCCCAAGGTGACGGTATCCATGTGGCAGATATAGATCAGCCGCGGCTCGTCGCTTTGGCCCGGCACGGTGACTTTAAGGTTGCGGCGCCCGGGCAGCACTTCGAGCTCCTCAATCTGCACGGCATCGAGCGCAGAACTATCAAGTTGTGCCAGCTGCTGCTCAATGAGCCTCTTAATGAAGCGCTCAATTTCATCCTCATACGCGCCCGGGTCTGAGCTGTCGATCCGCACAAGCTCCTGCGCAAGCCGCCAGGCAAAGTCCTCATCAACCATATGCAACCTCACAATCAGTTTGCTTTCCAAACCGATTGTAAGCCTCCTGAGAGATCCGCGACGTGGGCGTGGCAGTATTTACCGTTCGCAGGCCGAGCCAGCGCGTTTGCCGTCCGAGCGGGTTCACAAGCGACGCAGCGGGTACGTACCCTTCATGGACGACATGCTGTGCGACATATCTGCCTTTCGGTATCACCGGATACCTCCACAGGTCTTGGCAATAATGCCGGACCTGCCCGATTCTGCGGACGATCCGCGCAGGGAGCACCTATGTGAGCATCCGCTCGTCACGCATTTCCTGGGCACCCCGTTACACGTGTTGGCGCAGGGCAGCTGCGGACGTAAGGGCGATCGCATTGTCAGGCATGTTTGGAACGGGGAGAGGCCGTTTGATTCCGTGCGGCAGTCGGAGTTTGGCCTCGATGTTGCGTCCCCACTCTTTACCCTGCTGACTCTGGCTTCCTCGGTCTCAAACGAGCGTCTAATCATGTGCATGTATGAGATGTGCGGCACCTTTGCCGTGTGCAAGATTGCGCCTCAGGTAAAGTCGGCACTTGAGCAGGCATATGGGAGCCGATGGAGTGACGCACGGTCGGGCTGGGAAAACGTAAAGGATGTCTCGGGGAATCCAACGGACTTGTGGAAACGACCTCCCTTGATCGAGCTCTCTGAGCTTACAGAGTTCGTCGATAAGGTCCGGGGGCTCCGCGGCGCTAAAACGTTCATACGAGCCGCGAAATGCATTACGGGGGTGGCAGCATCGCCGCTCGAGGTCCAGGCTTCGATGCTGTTTGGCCTTACGAGGTTGCGCGGCGGCGAAGGGCTGAGCCTTACCAATAACGTTGAGATTCGTATGACGCGCAGCGCCCGCCTGATTTCGGGGCTTGATAGGCGCTATGCCGATATCCTGCTGGCAAATAAGGACGGCAGTCGAGAGTGTCTGGTTGAATGCCAAGGTAAAGCCATTCACGGATCCATTGAATCCAAGATCTCGGACTCCGATCGAACGACGGCCTTGCAAGCCATGGGATATCCCGTCGTTCTGATGGCCTATGGTCAGCTGGCCGACTTCGATGCCTTCCGCGTGGTGATGGAGCTCATCATGTCCTATCTCGATGTGCCGCTGAAAGACAAGACGCCGCGACAGCAGGAGCTCGAACGGCGGCTTCGTGAGGAGATTTTTATCGATTGGGCGGGAATGTAGTCGCGCGGTGGGTAAACGGTAGCGCGAGCTAGAGTTCTGGTCGCAAAAAGGCTTCAATTTTGCCTTGGAGGGACCCTAAAAATGCTATCTAGAATAAGTTGTTTCGGAAAATAGACAGTCAACTTACATTCGGCACATAGAGACCGATTTTTACCTACTAAAGTCCCTGATAAAGCTGTTTATCAAAGCGGGCGTGCTTAGCGACTGGAGCCTCACTATCGATTATCTGAAAAAACTTGTTCTGGGTATCATTTTAAAGACGTCCGGAGCAACAAAATCGCCCCCCGTTTCGTGAAAACGGGGGGGCGAATGGGCTTCGTGGTCTGTCTGGCAGGCTTGGCACCGGCGCTATTTAATCACGCGCACGCGATACATCGACGGAATCTGCTTGAGCGCCTCGATCGTGCTGCCGTCCAGGTGCTCATCGGTGTCGAACATGGTGTAGGCGTTCTCGCCAGCGGACTCGTTGGTCATGCGCTGCACATTGGCGTTGTCCTTGGCGAGAATGGCCGTGATCTGGCCGATCATGTTGGGCACGTTGGCATGCAGGCAGGCAATGCGGCTTGCGGCGCGCGCCTTGCCCATGCTGCAGGCGGGGTAGTTGACGCTGTGCGCGATGTTGCCGTTTTCCAGGTAATCCTTGAGCTCGCTGATGGCCATGTCGGCGCAGTTGGCCTCGGCCTCGCCGGTGCCGGCGCCCGAATGCGTGGTGATAAACGTATTGGGCATCTTGACGGTCTTGGGCGTGGCAAAGTCGCAGCTAAACCAGCTGAGCTTGCCCTCGCGCAGGGCGGCGTCGACGGCGTCCTCGTCAATGATGGTCTCGCGCGCGTAGTTGATGAGCACGGCGTCGGGCGCCAGCAGGTTAATCTGCTCGGTGCTGATCATGCCGATGGTGTCTGCCTTGCTGGGCACGTGCACGGTGAGGTAGTCGCAGCCGCGGCACAGATCCTCGAGCGTGCCCACGCGCTGCACCTCGCGGCTCAGCACCCACGCGTGCTCGACGGAAATGAACGGATCATAGCCGTAGACGTCCATGCCCAGGTCGACGCAGGCGTTGGCGACCTTGGAGCCTACGTTGCCCAGGCCGATGACGCCGATGCGCTTGCCCTTGAGCTCGCGGCCCACAAAGGCCTTTTTGGCCTTCTCGGCGTCGACCTGGATCTCGGGGTCGTCGGCGTTGTCGCGCACCCAGTTCATCGACTGCACGACGCCGCGGCTCGAAAGCACCAGCATGCCCAGGACGAGCTCCTTGACGGCGTTGCTGTTGGCACCGGGGGAGTTAAAGACGACGACGCCCTTCTTGGCGTACTCCTCGACGGGGATGTTGTTGACGCCGGCGCCGCAGCGGGCGATGGCGCGGATGCCCTCGGGCAGCTCGTGGCCGTGCAGGTCGGTGGAGCGCATCAGAATAGCGTCGGCCTCCTCGGCGGTGCCCACAAACTCGTAGCCCTCGCCAAATTCGACTTTGCCGTCCTTGGTAATGTCGTCGATGGTTTTAATCTTGCGCATGAAAAACTCCTTAGCGGATTTGTTTATAACAAGTGGTTTGAAGTGGCTGGTCGGCCCGCTCGTTGCGGGCTAGTTAGATCGCGGACTCAAACTATGCTGCGCTTCGAAGTCCTTCATATACGAGGCCAGTGCCTGCACGTCTTCCATGGTGACGGCGTTGTACACGCTGGCGCGCATGCCGCCGACGAGGCGATGGCCCTTGACGTTTTGAATCTGGTGCTCGGCCGCGCCTGCGACAAAGGCGGCGTCGAGGTCGGCATCGCCGGTACGGAACGTGACGTTGGCGATGGAGCGACTGTCTGTCTGTGCGGTGCCGTGGAATAGTTTGCTGTTCTCGAGCAGGTCGTAGAGCAGGTTGGCCTTGGCCCAGTTGCGCTCGGCCATGGCGGCAAGTCCGCCGGTCTGTTCAACCCAATGGAACACCTTGCCGCACACGTAGATGCCAAAGGTGTTGGGCGTGTTGAGCATGGAGCCCTTGGCGGCCTGGGTCTTAAGGTTCAGGTACTGCGGCGTCTGCGCAAAGGCCGGGTCGTCGGCGATCAGGTTGTCGCGCACGATGACCACGGTCACGCCCGCGGCGCCGGCGTTTTTCTGCGCACCGGCGTAGATGAGTCCGTAGCGCTCGACGTCGAGCGGCTGCGACAAAAAGCAGCTCGAGACATCGGCGACCAGCGGTACGTCGCCGAAGTTAGGCAGCTCGTGGTACATGGTGCCAAAGATGGTGTTGTTCTGGCAGATGTAGACGTAGTCGAGCCCGCCGCCCGCGGCCTCGGCGGCAATGCGCGCGTTGATGTCGGCCATGGCGGGAATGCGGTCGAAATTGGCGTCCTCGGAGCTCGCGAGCAGCACGGCCTCGCCGTACTTGGCGGCTTCCTTGTACGCCTTGTTGGCGAAGTTGCCGGTCACGACGTAGCCGGCGCGGCCGCGGCGCATGAGGTTCATCGGGATGCCCGCAAACTGCAGCGTGGCGCCGCCCTGCAAAAACAGAACACGGTAGTTATCGGGGATGCTCAGCAGGCGGCGCAGGGTTGCCTCGGCGTCGTCGATGATCTGCTGGTACATGCTAGATCGATGGCTCATCTCGAGCACGGATATGCCGCAACCGTGGTAGTCCATCATCTCGTCGGCGATCTCGGCGAGCACGCTGGTAGGCAGCGCGGCCGGGCCAGCTGAGAAGTTGTGCACACGTGCCATCTTCTAGTTCCCCTCGTAGTCGTTTGAACGTTCGGGATACTTTAGCACAGTGCAGCGTCAGGCGCGACCGCATCACGGTAAAACTCGAGTGCGCCGCTATGATTTACAGGATGGTTACATGGGGGAGGGGTGCTTTACTCCTCGGGCAAATCCAAATCTGCGAGCGAAGGCATGAGGTTCTCTAGGCGCTTGATTTCTTCGTCGCAAATTAGCTAACCCCTGGTCACTACGACGCCAGTGTGGCGATGACAGCTTCGTCGCCGGCGTATATTAGGGTGTCGCCGTCGGGGATGATCGTTTGGCCTTCGCGCTTGAGCATCACCACGATAAACGGGTGCTTGCCCTGCGGCACGTCGCGCAGGCGCTGACCGGCCAGGCGACCGTGGGGCGTCACGGTGACCTCGCGCAGCGTAACCTCGGCACGCTCTTCGAACGTTGGGGCTGCCATCACTAGCAGATCGCCTTCTTGGATCACGGTGTCGCCATTGGGCAGTACCGGGTGCGCCCCGTCGCGCAGCACCAGGACCACGAGCATGTCGGTGGCGCTGCCAATGTCCGCGAGCGAGCGTCCTGCAAACGGATGTCCAGCGCCCACCTTGAGCTTTACAAACGACATGCCGTCTTCGTCGCGATAGTCGTTAAAGGTGCGGCGTACGTCGCCGGTCGCATCGATCATATCGAGCTTCTTCGCCACCGCCGGCAGCAGCGAGCCCTGCACCACAATGCTCGATACGGCAATCACAAACACCAGGTCAAATAGGTCGTGTCCGCCGGGAACGCCGGCCACCACAGCAAAGAGGCTAAAGACGACCGAAGCCGCGCCGCGCAAGCCCGCCCAGCTTACGAGCGCAACCTGGCGAGGGCTCGTCTTAAAGGGCGCCAGCAGCAGACCGACGGCGATGGGGCGGCTCGCAAAGAGCATAAACGCCATGAGCGCCAGGCCCGGCAGCAGCATTTGCGGCAGGCGCGCGGGCGTGACGAGTAGGCCCAGCAAAAAGAAGATGGTCATCTCGGCCATCTCGGTGAGGGTGTCAAAGAAGTGCGCCAGCTCGACCTTGCCGGTGATGTCGCTCGCGCCCAGCACAATGCCGGCCAGGTACACGGCCAAAAAGCCGTTGCCGCCCAGGTAGCTCGGCAGCGCGTAGGCGACGATTGCCACGGCGAACAAAAAGATGGTCTGCGCGCCCTCGGCTGTTGCGCGTGCGCGTTCAATCAGGTGGCCCGCCGCCCAGCCGATGGCAAGGCCCAGGCCCACGCCCAGGATAATCTGCTTGGCCAGCAGTGTGGGAATGTTGATGTCGCCGCCGGCTGCGAGTGTGGCGAGCACGGCGGTGAGCATGTAGGCGACGGGGTCGTTGGAGCCCGATTCGACCTCGAGCAGCGAGTCGGTGCCGCCCCTCAGCGAAAGGCTGTGCTCGCGCAGAACGCTAAAGACGCTGGCCGCGTCGGTGGACGCCACAACCGATCCCAGCAGCAGGCCGCCGATCCAGTCGAAGCCCAGTACAAAGTGCGCGAACACGCCGGTAATGCCGGCAGTGATGACGACGCCGAGCGTGCTCAGCAGCACCGCAGGCGCGGCGACGGGCTTGGCACGGTCGATGTTGGTGTTAAAACCGCCGTAGAACATGATGAACAGCAGCGCCGTGCTGCAGACGGTTTCGGTGAGCGCGTAGTCGCTAAAGTCGATGTGAGCCGGCCCGTTGACGCCCAACAGCATGCCGAGCGCGATAAAGATGAGCAGGGTGGGGAAGGGGAGTTTTTTGCCGACGGGCTTGATGGTCAGGCACAGAATAATAACGAGGCCGATAAAGAGAAGGATCTGGTTCATGGATGGTGTCCGCTCCTGGGTGGTTGGCGTGGCACGGTCAGTTGTCTGCGGTTATTTGTACCCAAAGATGGTGGGTTTATGGGGTTAGATTGCGGGCGTGCGCGATATCGTCATAGACGGCTGCCGTCTTTGCCTCTGCTCGGAAACCCTTTCCAGCTTTATTGCAACGGAGTACAATGGGTAACGTTTAAGTTCAACTTGAAGTTTTAGTTGCGGTTCCGGGCTTCGGTCGCAAGGTAGGGAAAGGCGTTCCATGGCGATCTATGTGACATCTGATGCTCACGGACACGTGCATGCGCTTGACGAGGCCCTGTCTAAGATCTCGTTGACGTCCGACGACACGCTGTACGTGCTGGGCGACATGATCGATCGCGGGCCCGATCCGGTCGGCGTTATTAAGCTCGTGCGCTCGCTGCCTAACGCCCGCGTTCTCAAGGGCAATCACGAGCAGATCATGCTCGATGCCATCATTGGCCAGGATCCGCTCGATGCCGAGACCTGGGATATCAACGGTGGCTGGACGACGCGCGAGCAGCTCAACGACATGGAATTTGAGGCATACGAGGAGCTCGTGCGATGGATGGCCGCGCTGCCGCTCTACGCGGTGGCCGAGACCGAGGAGCGCCCGTATCTGCTGGTACATGCTGGAATCGAGATGAAGGCGGCGCGCGCGTTTTTACTTGAGCATGGCGTCGATTGTGCCGATGGCGTCGGAGCGGTGGGTGCCGATCGCGAGCTGCTGCAGCAGATGCTCGCGGTGCAGTCGTCCGATGACCTGCTGTGGATTCGTCACGGCTATTGGGATGCGCCGACGGGACTGCTTTCTGCCGAGGGCGAGGGTCCGGTCGTGGTGAGCGGCCACACGCCCACGGTGTCGCTTGGGCGCTATTGCAAGGTTGGCGGCCTGGCGGGGCTTGATGAGGAGTCGGGCCGCGGGCAGATTGTGCGCCTGGGTGGCGAGGATACCGCCGGCGTGCCCGATCGTATCGATATCGACTGCGCCGCCGCCACCGGCTCCGAGTTCGGCCGCGTCGGGATCCTGCGCCTGGATGATGGCGCGGAGTTCTACGCGAATATCAACCCAGGCGAATAATCGGTGCAAAGGGTAGCTAATTTGGGACGGAGCTTTTTTGACTACTTTCGGAGAATAGCGCCTTCTTGCTCGGTAAGCGCGAGAAATGAGGAACGTCTGCGTCCTCGGCAGTGCGAAAATGCTCGAAAAACCGTCGCAACGGAGTCAAACGACGTTGCGACGGTTCTTTTTTGGCTGCCCGCTGGCTAAGTGAGTAGACTTTTTTGGAAATGCCGAGCAGCCGGCAAATTTGCCTCAACAAAACCGCAGGTCACTGACTTGTGTTTTGCCGGTGTGGTCAGGGATTCGGCAAAAGTCTACTCACTTAGTTTTGCGTGTCGCAAATCGTCCGCAACGAGACCCCCCATTGCGCCAATTAGGCGCCGTACGGGTTGCGGTCGCGCTCGATGCGTTGGCGGATGTGGGCGTATTCGATAATCAGCAGCACCAGGAGTAGGGCCATGATGGCTAGGTAGCTCATCACGGCGCCCATCAGACCCAGCAGGTTGATCAGGATCACCGGCAGCACTACGCTTACGGCGAAGCAGATCAGGTAGATTTTGGTGACGTCGCCGGCATGGCGCAGCACCGTGATGATGGCGTAGATAAAGTCGATGGCCGCGGTGACGCCGCCGGCGACAACCATCAGCAGTGCCAGCGTACTGTAGCGTTCAAAGCTGAGGCCGTACATAAAGCTCATGAGGGGAATACCGGGACCTGCCATAAATGCGGCGCACACGCTGGTGATGACCACGATCAGTGCCATAACGGCAACAATAATCAGGTCAAAGCGGCGACGCTTGCGCGGATTCGTCCAAATGCTCGACAGACGCAGAAGCTGCGGTTTATAGACAAATCCGATGCTCAACAAAATGGCCTGCGCTGGAAAGAACAGGGCATTAAAGTACAGCTGATACTTGTAGGCCAGCGTGCCTTCCATCACGAACTTGGGCATGCTCTCGATTAGGTTGAACAGGAACAGCGCGCCAAAAAGCGGGGCGCACTGGATAAACAGGTGACCGACCTCGCGCAGGCTCACGCGGCGCGATTTTTCGGTTTCGAGCAGGGCGAGCGGCGCGGTGACCAGCACGAGCGAGGCGATCGCGGTAACACCCATGGCCATGGCGGCGATGGGCATGCTGCGCGTGAGGAGCAGTGCCACGCTAAAGACCGCGATGACGCCGACGGATCGTAGCGTTTGGCTCATGCCGGCCAAGTAGAGTTTGTCGGCCTGCTGCAGGCGGCCCTCGTACACGTCGGCAATGCCGTCGATCACCTTATACAGGTAGACGCCCAGGCCGATTGTGGCCATCTGCGCATCGTAGCCGCGGGCGCTGCTGTATACCAGGCCGCATGCCAGCGCGAGCGCTCCGCAGATCCAGCGGTTGAGCTGGTAAGAGGCAAAGGACGTCTTTTCGTCGATGTCCGAGACCTGGAAATTGCGCACGCCGTAGTTGCACGCGATCATGATGAGCGTGCCGGTGACAAAGGCGATGGAGAATTTGCCAGCCTCCTCGGCGCCCACGAGCTGTGTGGACACGATGGTGAGCAACGGAAACGCCATGCCCCACACGGCGGTGCCCAGGGTATTCCAAAGGTAGTCGCGACGGGTGGCGTGATCTTCGTACTCGGCTTCTTGCGTGGAGAAGCCGCCGCCGTAGACGGCTCCGAGCAGGCGGTTCCACCAGGCATTGACCATGCGGTGGATGGGGCCGGGCTGGCGATCGCGCTCGCGGCGACGGCGTGTGACCTGGCTGCTGTCGGGACCGCCGGCGTTACGCTGGCTTAGCTCTTGGATTCGTGCGAGCTCCTCGGCGGTGTGCGATGCGGGGAACAGGCCGTTCTCGATGCGTCCGCCCTGCCCGTGCGGCCCGTCCGATACGGTGGGGTCGGCGACGCCATTGCGGCGGGCGATGGCGCGGCGAATGCTATCGATGGGCGTGATGCTCAAAGCGGAGTCCTTTCTATTGCTGCGCTCTAGTATAGACGCGACGGTGTTCGTTCGTGTTTTTGAACAGGTTGTTCGATAATTTCGGCGGCGCCATTCAGTAGACGGCATTTGGGGACGTTCCTTATGTGCCGGCACTTTGGGAACGTCCCTAAGTGCCGGCATCCGGGGTCGCTCCTTGGTTGTTGCCTGTTCAAGAGTGTCCCTAACGACTAGGCCGCTTGCGTGCGATTTTTGACCGTTGGGCGGGCGCTTCGCCGTTGCCGCAAAAACGTTTTTGCATATCGGGTACAACGGGCTTTACGTGAGTAAAGTGCGCGCCGCGCCCACGTGTCGCGTTTTTAAAGGAGGCCCCATGTCTGGTGTTACCCCTGCAGAAGTTCTGTCCAACTTTGGCATTACGCTGGTCGAAGACCCCGCCGAGAACCAGCCCCGCCTGCTGGTTGACCTGCCGGCAGCCGAGCTCGTCGAGCACGCCATCCGCCGCAACGAAGGCCGCATGGCCTCCAACGGCGCACTGGTGATCGAGACGGGAGAGCGCACTGGCCGCTCGCCCAACGACCGTTTTATCGCCGACACGCCCGACGTGCACGACAAGATCGCCTGGGGCGCCGTCAACCGCCCTCTGTCTGTCGAGAGCTACGAGGCCATCAAGGCCGGCATTGTCGACTACCTCAACGAGCGCGACGTGTTTGTCACCCGCGGCATGGCAGGCGCCGACCGCAACCACACGCGTCGACTGCTCGTTGCCTGCGAGCGTGCCAGTCAGGCACTCTTTATTAAGCAGATGCTCGCCCGCCCGCTCGCCCGCGAAATCGCACGCACCGGTGAGCCCGACTTCTGTGTGCTCGCCGCTCCCGGCTACCAGTGCGATCCCACCATTAAGGGGCTCAACTCCAGCGCCGCCGTGGTCATCAACTTCCAGGAACGCGTGATTCTGGTCGCCGGCACCGGCTACTCCGGTGAGATCAAAAAGTCGATCTTTAGCGTCATGAACTACCTGCTGCCCGTCGAGGACGACGTGCTGCCCATGCACTGCTCGGCCAGCATGGATCCCGTCACGCACGAGACCGCCGTGTTCTTTGGCCTGTCTGGCACCGGCAAGACCACGCTTTCGGCCAATCCCACGCGCCTGCTGATCGGCGACGACGAGCACGGTTGGTCCGACATGGGCATCTTCAACATCGAGGGTGGCTGCTACGCCAAATGCGAGGGCCTGGACGCCTTCCACGAGCCCGAGATCTTCAACGCTGTCCGCTTTGGCGCGATCTGCGAAAACGTGGTGCTCGACGAGAACCGCAAGCCCAACTACGACGACATCTCGATCACGCACAACACGCGCGTGGCATACCCTGTGGAGCACATTCCCAACGCGTGGACCAAGGGCATGGGCACCACTCCAAGCGTCGTGCTCTTCCTGACCTGCGATGCCTTTGGCGTGCTGCCGCCCATCTCGCGCCTGACGACCGACGCCGCCATGTATCACTTTGTGACGGGCTTTACGGCCAAGATCCCCGGCACCGAGGTCGGCGTCACCGAGCCCACGCCCACGTTCTCTTCGCTGTTCGGCGAGCCGTTTATGCCGCTCGACCCCATGGTCTACGCTAAGATGCTCGGTGAGCGCATCGCCGACGGCCGCACGCGTGTGTACCTTGTCAACACCGGCTGGATCGGCGGCGGCTACGGCGTTGGCCATCGCATTGAGCTGGCCTACACGCGCGCCCTGGTCGCGCGCGCCCTCGACGGCACCATCGAGGACAGCGAGTTCGTCCACGACGATATCTTTAACGTCGACATTCCCACGACGTGCCACGGTGTGCCTGACGGCATCCTGGTGCCGCGCCAGTACTGGCAGAGCACCGCGCGCTATGACGAGGCCGCGCACAATCTGGCGGTGATGTTCGAGGAGAACTTCGAGAAGAAGTACTCGCACCTGCCCGAGCCCGTCAAGGCCGCCGGTCCGCACGCTCAGGCGCACGCCGACGCCCGTCATCGCGGCCGCGGCCTGCTGGGACTCCGACACTAACGTTGCTTCAGACCCAAAACCACCATAAAGGGGACACCTTTGTGGTGGTTTTACTCGCGCGGATGACTCGGGTTACAATACGCCTGACATATCGCTCCCTTCTCCGGATGGGGGCAGCGTAAGCGCTCTTGTGGCGGCACCGTAGGACTTTGAAGGTGGCCGTCGTAAGGGCGCTTTTTGTTTAGGCACCCGGGCTCGGGCGCATGCTATGAAGGGAGAGCGCATGAAGAGCTTTATTGCCGAGGATTCGTTTTGGGAGCTATTTCCGCAGGCGGCTGTCGGTGTTGTGGTCGTAAAGGGCATGAAGCCCGCGGCTCAGATTCCTCAAGAGGACGTTGATGCGATTGCCGCGTTGCTCGACCGCGCCAATATCGATGCGGAGCGTCATCTGACCAGCGACACTATCAGCGAGAACGCACCGGTCAAGGCATGGCGCGAGGCCTATCGTCTGTTCAAGACCAAGAAAGGCGCGCACTGCTCGATCGAGAACTTGCTCAAACGCGTGCTCAAAGGCAAGCCGGTGGGCCACATTACGCCCGCGGTGGATATTTACAATACGGTGTCGCTGACCTACGCGCTGCCCGTGGGAGGTGAGGATCTGCATGCGATCGAGGGAGACCTTCGCTTGAAGGTGACCGACGGTGGCGATGCGTTCCTGCCACTTGGCGAGGAAACGGATGACCCGACGCTGCCCGGCGAGCTCGCCTACATCGATGATGCGGGCGCCGTATGCCGCTGCTGGAACTGGCGCGATGGCGTTCGCACGGCGCTGTCCGACGATTCGGCCGATGCATTCCTGGCGATTGAGTGCGTGGAGCCCGAGCGGATGGGGGATTGCCAGGCTACCGTTGATCGTCTCGCCGAGTTGCTCGAGCGCTATCTGGGAGCGACGGTTGTCGTTAAGACGCTTGTGACCCGCGACAATCCCTGCGTGGAACTGTAACGACGCCTGCGGATCATGTTCGCCGGTCAAAACCACTACAAAGGTGCCTGTCCCCTTTGTGGTGGTTTTTATGTTGATGGGTTAACAAATGGGATATTTGGGTATGGGTGTTGCCTCGTGCGGCTAAGATGTTTACCCGTTAGCATCATGTAAGCGAAAGGCGGTCGTCTCCCATGCAGCAGAACGACGAGACACGTTTCGAGGACTTTGTCGGACTGATCAGCGGGCTCTACAAGGAGATCCAGCGCATTAAGACATCCGAGGGCGCAAGGCTGGGCCTCAAGGGCTCCGACGTTATGTGCCTGTACTATCTTGAGCGCAGCAAGGACGGCCTGACTGGCGCTGACCTGGCTCGCATGGCAGGTGTGACCCGTGCCGCCGTCTCGCGCACGCTCGCGCATCTGGAGGAGGGCGGCTACGTCGAGGTCGACGACTCGGGTGATGCGGCCGTTAAGTATCGTGCCCCGGTGCGCCTGACCGCTCTGGGCGGCGAGAGCATGAGCGAGGCGGACCGCATCATTCGCGAGGTGCTCGATACCACCGGTAAGGCTATGGGTGTGGAGCAGCGCGAGCAGATGTATGCGTCGCTGCGTACGATTCTCAACACCCTGCGTGAGATCTAAGGCCGCCAAGGCATTTGCTTCCCATTAAAAACTGCATCGTCCCGTTTGAGCGCGTACGCCGTGCCGGGGCATTGCTGTCAAAATTCCCTGCGCGAGACCTGCGCAAGAAAGGATTCGCTATGTCCGTCCGCATTATTACCGATTCCGCCAGCGATATGTCGCCGGCGGAGCACCCCGCTCTGCGCGTTCTGCCGCTGTCCGTCACCTTTGGCACCGATGTGTATATGGATGGCGTCGACATCGATCACCAGCGCTTTTACGAGATGCTCGTGGAGCGAGATGAGCTGCCCAAGACCGGTCAGGTCAACCCGTACGCCTTTTCGCAGGCGATTGCCGAAGCACGTGAGGCCGGCGACGAGGCGGTGATTATTACCGTGGGTGCCAAACTTTCGGGGACCAATCAGAGCGCCCGTACCGCACTTGCCGAGGCGCCGGGCGGCGACGTGTATGTGGTTGATAGCAATAACGTTACCCTGGGTGAGCGCGTGCTGGTCGAGTATGCCCTGCGCCTAGTGGACGAGGGCCAGGGCGCGGCCCAGATCGCGGCGGCTGTCGAGGCCGTCCGTGACCGCGTGGTGGTTATTGGTCTGCTCGAGACGCTGGAGTACCTGGTGCGCGGCGGTCGCCTGTCTGCTGCTGCCGGTGCCGTGGGTACGCTGCTCAACGTAAAGCCTGTTGTGGCTGCCGAGGACGGTCTGATCGTGCAGCTGGGCAAGGCGCGCGGTTCCAAGAACGGACGTAACCTGCTCAACCAGAAGGTCGAAAAGGCAGGCGGCATCGACTTTTCCATGCCGCTGGCGCTCGGCTATACGGGCCTTTCGGATGCGGTGCTCAAGAAGTATATCGAGGACAGCGCGGCACTGTGGGCTGGCCACACCGAGGGCGAACTGCCCGTTCACACCATCGGCGCCACCATCGGCACCCATGTAGGCCCCGGCGCCGTAGCCGTAGCCTTCTTCCAGCCCGTTAACTAGTCCGCCTGCCAAAACCACCACAAAGGGGACAGGCACCTTTGTGGTGGTTTATGCTATTCCGGGTGGAAGGGAGCGAGCAATGGCGTCTGAGGGCTTTTTTGAGCGGGTGTACGAGGTGGTCGAGCAGATTCCCGAGGGGATGGTCGCCACGTATGGTCAGGTGGCGCTGCTTGCTGGACGTCCACGAAGTGCGCGGTATGTGGGGTATGCCCTGCATGGCAATCCACGCCCCGGCGAGATTCCCTGTCACCGCGTGGTGTTTGCCGATGGCCGCATATGCGATGGTTTTGCTTTTGGCGGTCCCGATGCTCAACGTGAGCTTTTGCTAGGGGAGGGTGTGGCGTTTAAGGACGACATGCACGTCGACTTGGCCGCCTGTCGCTGGCCTGCAGGGCTCTAGCGGCTCTGCCGTGGCTTAAACCACCACAAAGGTGCCTATCCCCTTTGTGGTGGTTTTGGCAGGTTTACCGAGGTTAACTTATGGAGAAGGTATGGCGGCGCGGTTTGTCGCAGCAAAGTAAACCACGGTGAACTATATTGTTTTCAGCAACGGAGCAGGCAATAGGCGATGAAAAAGCCTGCCCTGTTGAGTTTGATTCGCATTCCTCCCCTCTGTGCGATTCAACGGTGTACTTCGGGAACAGGCCCGCTGGCAACTATCTGCCAGCGGGCCTGTTCCTGTTTCGGTGAGGATTCAGCCTCACCGTCTATGTTGTGCGAAGGCGCTTTGCCTAGTACACCATGCCCATGGCGTCCTGAACCTCGGCAAGGGTCTGCTCGGCGATCTCATTGGCGCGACGGTTGCCCTCGTGCAGCACGTCCTTCACGTAATCCAGGTCGTTTTCGTAGCGCTGGCGACGCTCGCGGATCGGCGCGAAGTACTCGTTGACGGCCTCGGTCACGTACTTCTTGAGCTGGCCGGAGCCGCCCATGCCAATCTCCTCGGCAATCTCGACTTCGGAACGGCCGGTGCAGATGGCGGCCGTCGAAAGCAGACCGGACACGCCGGGGCGGTTCTCGGGATCGAACGTGATCATGCGCTCGGAGTCGGTCTGGCTCTTCTTGATGCGCTTGGCCGTCTCCTCGGCGGTCATCGAGATGTTGATGGCGTTACCGTAGCTCTTGCTCATCTTGCGACCGTCCAGGCCCGGCAGCAGCGGGGTCTCGGACAGCAGTGCGTCGACCTCGGGGAACACCTTGCCGTAGCGGTTGTTAAAGCGGCGGGCGATGGTGCGGGTGAGCTCGATGTGCGGCAGCTGGTCGCGACCGACGGGCACCACATTGCCCTTGCAGAACAGGATGTCGCAGGCCTGGTGCACCGGGTAGGTGAGCAGAAGGCCGGTGAGCTCGTGGCCCGAGGCCTCCATCTCGGCCTTGACCGTGGGGTTGCGCGCCAGCTCGGCCTCGGAGACCAGCGACAGGAACGGCAGCATGAGCTGGTTGGCGGCGGGCACGGCGGAGTGCGCGTAGATCATGGTCTTGTCGGGGTCGATGCCGCAGGCAAGGTAGTCCATGACCATGTTGTACACGTTGTCCTGGATGTGCTCGGTCGTGTCGCGGTCGGTGATGACCTGGTAGTCGGCGATGAGTACGTTGGTCTTGGCACCCATGTTCTGCAGCTCCACACGGCCCTTGAGGGTGCCGAAGTAGTGACCCAGGTGCAGGCGGCCGGTGGGGCGGTCGCCGGTAAGCATGGTGAACTTCTCGGGCGTTTTTGCCAGGCCCTCGCGAATGGCGTTGCTCTTTTGCAGCGCGACTTCGTAGCTGTTCTCGTTTGGCATGATTGCTCCTAACGTATGTTCATGGGTCAAGATGATAACGCGTTTATTGGAGGGGCGGGGCGTAAGTAGGCGAGGGGCTGGCAAGGGGTGGCTTACGCGATTGATGCGATGTAGTTGCACTTGGTCAGCGATGCCTTGGCACATTCTCGGCAGCTTACCCTAGAGCTTGTGGTGGCGCTCTTCCTTACGTTCCTCGGCTGCCTGCTCCTCCTGCTTAAAGGCGGGGTCGTCGGGGGTGACGAGCTCATCCTCGTGCGTGCGCTTGTTGTAATGGTGGCGCAGCACGGGCTCAGACAGATGTAGATGCTTGGCAAAGGCCGCCGAGCCAATGGCGAGCACGGTAAAGATGAGCACGCGCATGGGCACCTCGACCTGGTTGATCGCGGCGGCGCCGGCCGAAAGCATAATGCACCAGGCATAGATGAGCAGCACAGCCTGCTTTTGGTTGTAGCCTTCTTGGATCAGGCGGTGGTGGATGTGGCCCTTGTCGGCCTGCCCGATGCTAATGTGGGCGCGCTTGCGGCGCGCGATGGCGCTAAACGTGTCGATGATGGGCACGCCGGCAACGATGAGCGGAATGATAAGCGAGGTGAGCGCGGCGGTGCGGCTCACGTTGAGCAGCGAGATGGAGCCCAGCGCAAAGCCCAGAAGCAGCGACCCCGAGTCGCCCAAGAAGATGCTTGCGGGGTTGAAGTTGTAGCGCAAAAAGGCCAGACAGGCGCCAAAGAGCGCAATGGAGAGCGCGGCGGCGTCGATGCGGCCCGAGAGAACGGCCATCGAAAACATGGTGAACGACGCGATGCCGCAGATGCCCGTGGCCAAGCCGTCGAGGCCGTCGATGAGGTTAATGATGTTGGTGAATGCCACCAGATAGATCACGGTGATGGGGTAGGCGAGCCATCCGAGCATGATCTCGCCGGGGGCAAACGGGTTGACGATGACGCCGATCCGTAGGCCGCCGATACAGGCGATAAGCGCGGCGAGGACCTGTCCGGCCAGCTTTTGCTTGGGCTTGAGCTGGAAGACGTCGTCGATAGCGCCGGTCGCAAAGATGACGGTAAAAGAAAGCGCAAGTATGGGGTAGCTGATGTGCAGACGGGGGTGGGGCACCAAAACGGGCGGCCAACCCAGGTACCAGGTGCCTAGGATTTGCACAATACAGGCAACGACCAGGCCCAAAAACACCGCCGTTCCGCCCAAACGCGGGATGGGCTTGGTGTTGATGCGGCGCTTAGAAGGATAGTCGACGGCGTCGAGCTTAATTGCCAAGCGCTTGACCAGGGGCACCGTGAGGAAGGTCGTGATGAAGGCCGCTGCTGCCACGCATAGATACGGTATGTAACTCGGGGATGAAGCCATGAATCTAAAAACCGCCAAGCGTCGAAGGAAAAGGTCAAAGGTTGCTAAGCGCAAAGGGCATAGCCGAACCATGATACTCGACCAAGGGGGGTGCATGGAATTGCACGCAGCGATAATCACGCGCTTACCAGATATTAGGGTATTGTCGATAGCTTGTCGGGATACCGGCGGGGATCCATATGGGCTGTAATGGTGGTTTTCGGCAAAAGAAAACCACCCCCCACGTTACGAAAATGAACCCACCTAAAACAGGTGGGTGCCCTCATCGACTGTTCCAGCGTCCTTAACAACGAAGGATACCTGTACTAGGTACGACTGTGTGGGCTCCCTAAATAAACGCGACGGTTCACCCAGTTGCTCCGCGGGGGGCGGAATACCTACATCATAAAGCGGCACTTTGTCGATTCCAGTCTTGACATTATAAAAATCGTGTCGGACGATTACGGCGCCTTGGGCTCGAGCCGTCTGTGCGGTTGGTCCCTTTACGTTTGAGCTGCTGAATCATTGTTTTGGAGCATGTTTTTATGCCGACGTCGTTGACCGAACTTTTTTCGCCCGCCTGCCATTTGTGTCCGCGCCGTTGCGGTGCGGCGCGCGACGAGGGCGCGCGTGGCGTGTGCGGCGCCGACAACACGCTTAAGGTCGCCCGCGCGGCGCTCCATATGTGGGAGGAGCCGCCCATTTCGGGCGAGGCCGGCTCGGGTACGATTTTCTTTAGCGGCTGTTCGCTCAAATGTATCTACTGCCAAAACCACGAGATCTCGACGGGCAATTTCGGTCTTGAGATTTCGCCCGAGCGTTTGGTCGAGATTATGCTGGAGCTGCAGGACCAGAGCGCCAATAACATCAACCTGGTGACGGCGACGCACTATGCGCACCTGTTGCCTGCCGCGATTGCCGCGGCACGGACGCGCGGGTTGGTCATCCCAATTGTCTACAACACGAGTGGTTACGAGCGCGCGAGTGCCGTGGCGGCGCTGGGCGACCTGGTCGACGTGTGGCTTACGGACTTTAAATATGCCGATGCCGGGCTTGCGCAGTCGCTCTCCCACATTAAGGACTACCCGCGTGTGGCCGTGTCGGGCTTAGCGCAGATGGCACGCGAGATCGAGCGCCGCGGGGGAGAGCTAGTGGACGAGAATGGGCTCATGAAGCGCGGCATGATCGTGCGCCACCTGGTGCTGCCGGGGCATGCGGATGACTCGTGCCGCGTGCTAGACCTTGTGTGGCAGACGGTGGGCGACGTGCCGATCTCGGTCATGAACCAGTACACGCCCAATGCCCTCATGCGCGAACAAGGCGGTGACCTGGCGCGCGCCGTGACGCGCGAGGAGTACGAGCAGGTGCTCGACCATGCCGACGACCTGGGCTTTACGACGATGTTTTGGCAAGAAGGCGGCGCGGTAGACGAGAGCTTTACCCCGGCGTTCGACACCACCGGCGTCCTCACCAGCGCAAAGTAGCGCGTTCGCCGATGATTTTTCTGGGACGGGGATTAAAAAATCATTAGAAGTAGTCTTTTGGGACGGGGCTGTTTTAGCTACCCCGACAGGCAGCGCGAACGGTTTGGCCGAACAGCGGCAGGGGTAGCTAAAACAGCCCCGTCCCAAAAAGACTACTCCCGGTGTGGGGCCGAACCGGCATCCGAAAGTAGTCAAAAAAGCCCCGTCCCAAAAAGACTGGGTATTGGGCGTTGACAGTTGGCGAGCCGTAGGTAAAATATCAACTTGTCCTGGGGACGTAGCTCAGTTGGGAGAGCGCTGCCGTCGCATGGCAGAGGCCGAGGGTTCGACTCCCTTCGTCTCCACCCTTGGATTTGATAAGCCGCTGACATTGTGTCGGCGGCTTTTTTTAAAAAGAAAGGGCTGTACCATGGCCGAGCTTGAGTCCCAACCACTGTCTGCCGAGGAACGCGCCGAGTTGGAAGAGCTCCGCGCCGAGAAAGCTCGTCGCGAGGCCCAGGAAGAGGCACGCCGCGAGCGTGAGGAGCTGGTCGCCCTGCGTGCCGAGCGTGCGAAGGCCGAGGAGGCTGCTGCGAAGGGCGCATCCGAGCCCAAGCCCGCCGCCGCGAAGCCCGCGCCCGCCGCACCTAAACCTCAGCCTAAAAAGGCCGCTCGTCCCAAGTCCGTCGATCCCAAGCCGAGCCGTGACGAGATGAGCTTTGCCCAGCGCATGGTTACCTCCAAGGAGCCTACGGGCGAGAACGAGATCCCTGGCATGGCGCCGGCTCAAAAAATCATCATTGTCCTTGCCCTCATCGCGTTTGTCATCTTTATGGGCTACACGATCCTGACCAGCATGGGCCTGCTCTAGCCGATTCGCGCCGGGTGTCATGCCCGAACACTCTGCCCTTCTCCAACCCTCAACCTCTGCACAACGCATCCGAAAGGTCGCCCCATGGCTTTGACCGACATCTCGCATCCCACCGACATCGCAATGCTCACTGATCTGTACGAACTCACTATGGCCCAGGGCCTGTGGGAGAGCGGCAAGGCCAATGAGCAGGGTTGCTTTACGGCGTTTTACCGCGACCATCCCTTCGGCAGCGCGTATGCCGTCATGTGCGGCACCGCCGAGCTGCCCGAGCTTGTCGAGAATCTGCGCTTTACGCCCGAGGATATCGACTACCTCGCCTCACTTCAGGCCCCGGCCGGCGGCGCGATGTTCAAGCCTGCATTCCTCGACTACCTGCGCGATTTTCGTGCGCACGTAAACATCGACGCCGTCCCCGAGGGAGAGCTCGTCTTTCCGCGCGAACCCATGGTGCGCGTCACCGGCCCCGCGCTTGAATGCCAGCTGCTCGAAACGGCGCTGCTCAACATTGTCGGCTTCCAGACGCTTGTCGCCACCAAGACGGCGCGCGTGGTGCTGGCGGCGGACGGCCGTCCCGTTGCCGAGTTTGGCCTGCGCCGCGCTCAGGGTCCCGATGGCGGCTTGGCCGTCGCGCGCGCGAGCTACGTTGCCGGCTGCTCCTCTACGTCCAATGTGCTCGCCGGCCGCCGCTACGGTATTCCCGTCTTTGGCACGCATGCGCACAGCTGGGTGATGAGCTTCGATTCCGAGCTCGAGGCCTTCCGCGCCTTTGCCAAGTCGAGCCCCAAGAACTGTACGCTGCTCATCGACACCTATGACGTGCGCGAGGGCTGTGAACATGCCATTACGGTTGCCAAGGAGATGGAAGCGGTGGGCGAGCGCCTGTCGGCCATTCGCATCGACTCCGGCGACCTCGCCAAGCTCTCCAAGTATGTGCGCGGCCGTTTTGATGCCGAGGGCCTGCCCTATGTGGGGATCTCGGTTTCTAACGATTTGGATGAGTACACGATTCAGTCGCTGATCGACCAGGGCGCGCCCATCGATAGCTTTGGCGTGGGTACCAAGCTCGCGACCTGCTACGACCAGCCGGCGCTGGGCGGCGTGTACAAGCTCGCCGCCCGCCGTGCGAGTGAGACGGACCCGTGGACGCCGGTGGTGAAGCTTTCCGAGCAGCCCTACAAGCGCACGATCCCCGGCGTGCAGCGCGTACGACGCTATTACGACGGCTTTGGCGGCCCGGTTTGCGACATGATTTATGACGAGGACCATCTGGCAGGGGAGGGCGCCGCGCGCGGCAATACCCTTGTGGCCGTGAACGATGCCGCCCTGGTGACCGACGTGTCCGAACTTGAGTATCGCGAGCTGCTGGTGCCGATCGTGCGCGATGGCAGCGCGGTGGCTCCGCGTGAGAGCATCCAGGACGCGCGCGAGCGCTGTGCTTGGGCACTCGATCATCTGGACGCAGCTTTCAAGCGCTTCCTGTACCCGCAGACCTATGTGGTGGGCATGGAACAGGGGCTGGCTCAGGTGCGCGACGAGCTCGTGCGCAAGAACATGGCCGCGGCTTCGGCCTTCCCCTGGGCTCACTAATTCCTTGGCGGTAGGGGCGAGTCACGCTTCCCTGGCCGCCGGCTCGGCCGTTCGCTGAACAGTTGATTGGTTTGACGTATGACGACTTCTTATAAAACGATGGTGGTAAAGATCGGTTCGTCCACGGTGGTGGGTGCCGATGGCAAGGTCAACCGCGCCTTTATCGGCGGACTTGCCGATCAGGCCGCAGCGCTGCGCAAGCTCGGCTGGCGCCTGGTTGTGGTGAGCTCGGGCGCTATCGCCTGTGGCTATCCCGTGTTGGGCTTCGACCGCAAGCCGGTCGGTGACCTGCCGAGCCTGCAGGCCTGCGCCTCGGCCGGTCAGTGCATCATCTCGTCGGCCTACGACGAGGAGTTCCATGCGCGCGACCTGCTCACCTCGCTCGTGCTGCTCACGCGTCACGACACGGCGCGCCGCACGTCCTACCTGCACGCGCGCGACGCCCTGCTTCGCCTTGTGGAGCTGGGTGTGGTGCCGGTCGTCAACGAGAACGATACCGTCACCGTCGATGAGATCAAGTTTGGCGACAACGACACGCTGGCGGCGCTTGTGAGCTGCCTGGTTTCTGCCGATCTGTGCGTGACGCTCTCGGACATCGATGGTCTCTATACTGCCAATCCGCATGAAGACCCCACGGCCGAGTTTGTTCCTGTCGTGCATAAGATCGATGCCAAGATTATTGCCTCGGCGGGCGATTCTTCCACATCGGTGGGCACGGGCGGCATGATTACCAAGATCCGCGCGAGCCGCATCCTGATGACGGCGGGCATTCAGAGCGTGATTTGCTCGGGCGAGGAGCCCGATGCGCTCGTGCGTCTCGCCCGCGGCGAGAGCGTGGGCACGCTGTTCGATCCGCCGGCGGAGCGTCTGGACATCGCACCCCGCAAGCTGTGGATCGCGCTGGGCGACAAGGCACATGGCTCGGTGACGGTCGATGATGGTGCTGCGAAGGCGCTGGTCAGCCGTGGCTCTTCCCTGCTTGCGGTGGGTATTCGCGAGGTCGATGGCCAGTTTGCCGAGGGCGATGTGCTCGATGTGTGCGATCCGAGCGGTATGGTCGTCGCCCGCGGTATCGCCGAGGCCGATTCGGACGTGCTGGAGCTTGCTGCCGGTCGCCGCCAGGACCAGATCGCCAGCAACCGCCTGCTCGCAGACCTGGCCGAGAAGCCCGCGATACACAGGGATAACTTGATCGTATTTGCATAAAGAAAGACAGCGCTGCGGATCGTTTCCCGTGGCGCTGTCTTTCTCGTGCCGGCACTTGGGGACGTTCCTTTTGTGCCGGCAGGTGGGGACGCTCCTTTGCTAGAAGATTTGGCGCAGGTCTCCGCGGTTGAGGGCTTCGTTGAAGAGGTGCTTGAACACCACGCTACCGTGTAGACCGTCGTGCTCGAACTCGTTGGTCACCCAGGCATGCGAGTTACCCACGCGGCTGAGCGTATCGAGCTGCATGCCCGAATCGACGTACATGTCGTCGAAATACACCGCGGCCTGCAGGGGCACCTCGTTGCACGCTAGTCGCTGCGGGTCGTAGATCTTGTCCCAGCTGGTGTCTTCCATCAGCAGGTCCATGGCGGGCTTGAAGGGCTTGAGCTCGGGCATCTGCTCGAACATCCACGGGAACATGGCCTCGCCGGTAAACATGAGCGGGCGCGCGAGGGTGTCAAACTCGGCGCGGTGTGCCTTCTCTTCAGCCGCGGTCCAGCCAATGGGCATGGTGTCACCGTCGGCGTATATGAACTCCTGCAGCGTCCAGTACAGCGGATTCGTGCGCGTGTTGGTGCGCTCGAAGGCGCGCATCAAAAAGCTGTCGGATACTGAGGAGCCGCAGCTCAGCGTACCGTCGCCGTCAACAAAAGCGTGATCGATAATCCAATGCATGCGCTCAAAGCTCGGCTTCATGCCAAAGTCGCTGCCCATGAGCTGTAGGCGCTCGACCGTCATCGGCGAGCCGTCGGGCAGCACGGGCTTCTGAGCCTCGAGCGCATCGGCCAGGGCTGCCACGCGCTCGACGTCGGCAGGGTAGCGGTCGTAATACTGCTGCGTTTTGGCGACCATGCGCGGGAAGGTGTGCGCGTAGACTTCGCTTGCGCTCGCCGGCACGTGGGGGATGCCGCCGCAGGTAAAGCTTGCCGCCACGCCCTCGGGGAAGAGCGACAGATAGCTCAGCGTCAAAAAGCCGCCGTAGCTCTGCCCGAGTGTGACCCAGGGCCTGCCGCCAAAGCCTACCAGGCGCAGGTACTCAAAATCGCGCACGATAGAGCTGGCGAGGTGGCGCTTGAGGAAGTCCGCCTGCGAGCGGGCCGCATCGGCGCCGGCTGCCTCGGCGCGATTGCCCAAGGTGGCAATCGTGCGTCCGTCCACGCAGCTACTGCGTCCGGTGCCGCGCTGGTCGGGCAGGACCACGCGGAAGTGCTTGACGGCCTCCTCGATCCAGCCATCGCTTGTGGGTGACAGCGGACGCGGGCTCTCGCCGCCGGGGCCGCCCTGCAAAAACAGAAGGAGCGGCAGGTCGTCGTTGATGCGGTCGGGCGCGCAAACCACGCGGTAGAAGAGCTTGATGCTCTCGGGCGCGCCGGCGATTGGTGCCGGCATAGCGCCGCGGCGCATGGTGCTGCCGACGGCCAGGAGCATTGGCTCCAGGCCGCGCCAGTCGAGGGGGACGTCGATGCTGTGGTCCTCGACATACAGGCCGGGGACGTGGTACGAAGTAATGAGGGCCATGTGAGTCTTCCGTTCGTTGCGGTGTTTCGGGTTGACCAATTCTACCGCCGCGGGCGAGGCCATGCGCAAATCGGCTACCATGGTTGCAAACTTCTAGGAGAAAGGTCCGTCCATGTCGGTCGATATAGCCACGTATGTCCACGATCTTGCCGTTGCCGCTAAGGCAGCGTCGGCCTCGCTTGCCACGGCGAGCGACGAGCAGCGCCAGGAGGCCGTGCGCGCCATGGCCGCAGCACTGCGCAACGGTATCGACTCCATCGTCGCCGCCAACGAGCTCGATATGTCCGCTGCGCGTGATGCGGGCACCTCGGTCGGATTGCTCGATCGTCTGCTGCTGACGCCCGAGCGCGTCGAGGGCATGGCCGCCGGCCTGGAGAAGCTCGCCGAGCTGCCCGATCCCGTGGGTCGCGTGCTCGATCACCGTGTGCTTGCGAGTGGCGTGGACCTTACGCGCGTGAGTGTGCCGCTGGGCCTGGTTGCCATGGTCTACGAGGCGCGCCCCAACGTGACAGCCGATGCCGCGGGCATCTGCATCCGCACCGGCAACGCCTGCATCCTGCGCGGCGGTTCGCTGGCCTATCACTCGTGCGCCATGATTGCCGAGCTGCTGGCCGATGCGCTTGAGGCCCAGGGTTTCCCGCGCGAGGCCGTCTCGATGATCGAGTCTACCGACCGCGAGGCCACCGGCGAGCTCATGAAGCTCCGCGGTATTGTCGATGTGCTCATTCCGCGTGGCGGTGCGGGCCTGATCCAGCGCTGCGTGCGCGAGTCGCTTGTGCCGGTGATCGAGACGGGCACAGGCAACTGCCACATCTACGTGCATGAATCCGCCGATTTTGACAAGGCGCTCAACATTATCGTCAACGCTAAGACGCAGCGCGTGGGCGTGTGCAATGCCGCCGAGTCGCTGCTGGTCGACCGTGCCGTGGCGGATTCGTTTTTGCCGGCGGTCGTTGCCGTGCTGCACGACCACGGCGTGCTGATTCACGGCGACGAGGCCACGTGCGCCGCATGCGCTGCCGCCGGGCTTGCCGAGGGCGACGACTATGTTGCCGCGACTGAGGAGGACTGGGGCCGCGAGTATCTGGCGCTCGAGATGAGCGTGAAGGTCGTGGCGAACGAGGACGAAGCCATCGCGCACATCAACCGCTACGGCACCATGCACTCCGAGGCCATCGTTGCCGAGGACACGGATGCTTGCGAGTGCTTCCTGGACGCGGTCGATGCCTCGGCCGTGTATGCCAACGCCAGCACGCGCTTCACCGACGGCGGCGAGTTTGGCCTGGGCGCCGAGATCGGCATCTCGACCCAAAAGCTCCACGCCCGCGGCCCCTTTGCCGCCGAGGCCCTCACTACCTACAAATACAAGCTCCGCGGCACCGGCCAGGTCCGTCCCTAAACCTGTTGCAAACGAAAAACCACCACAAAGGCGCCTGTCCCCTTTGCGGTGGTTATAGGTGGCGTGGGCGGTTAGGCCTGGAAGGTGTCGCGATCGGGAGCGAAGGATTGCATGGCCGCGATGGTACGGTCGAAGAGCTCGGGAAGCTCCCAGCCCAGCATCTCGGCGCCCTGCGAAATCACGTCACGCGAGCAGCCGGCGGCAAAGCGCTTGTCCTTGAACTTCTTCTTGAGCGACTTGGTCGTAAAGTCCATGACGCTCTTGCTCGGGCGCATGACGACGGCGGCTCCGATCAGGCCGGTGAGCTCGTCGCAGGCGAACAGTATCTTTTCCATCTGCAGTTCGGGCTTGGGCAGCGAGGTGTTGAAATCGGACGTGTGCGTCTGGATGGCGCGAATGAGCTCGGGAGAGGCGCCCTCGCCCTCGAGGATCTCGGCCGCATAGATGGTGTGGTTCATGGGGTCATCCTCATGCTCCTCCCAATCCAGGTCGTGCAGCAGGCCGACGATGCCCCAAAACTCCTCGTTCTCGGGGTCGAACTCGCGCGCAAAGTAGCGCATGGTGCCCTCGACCGTTTCGCCATGGGTGATGTGGAACGGGTCCTTGTTGTGCTCGTTGAGCAGTTCGAACGCACGGTCGCGGGTGATTCCGGCGGTAAGTGGCTCTGCCATAAGAGGCTCCTTGTGCTCGTAGGTATCGCTAAGAATGAATACTACTAGAACGACTAGAACGAAAAAACCACCACAAAGGTGCCTGTCCCCTTTGTGGTGGTTTTGGCGCGGATGGGTTAGTTGAGGGCGGCTTGGGCTAGGCGGGCTTCGGCGTCCTCTTCGGTGACGCCCAGGGCCACGGCGAACTCCTCAATGGAGCGGCGCTTGGCCTCCTTGAGTACGCGCATGTAGTAAGAGCTGGGCTTTTTATCAGCTTCCTCGGCCTGGCGAATGCGGTGCATCATGGTCTTTGCCACGCGGACCGTCTCGGGCGCGCCCAGCTTGAGCTGCTGCTTAAAGTGCGTCTCCTCAAGCGAGCTGTTACGCTCGGTAAAGGTGTCGCACTCCAGCTCGTCATAGTGGCTCAGCAGGTGCTCGGCATCTTGTTGGGAGATGGCGGCATGCAAACGATCGGCCTGCGCCACGGGGTACATGAGGATCGTCTGCGCATGTCCCTGCTTGGTCTCGAGCAACAGCATGGGCTGCGGCGTGTCGTCCCTAAAACCGACGACGGTGCAGACTCCCTGACCCGGATGAATGACGTGTTGACCGATTGAGAACATGCTACCTCCAACTTATACGAATTTACGTATGTCTAGAATAACGCGCTGACGTGCGCAAACCCTTACTTTATGCAGGAAAAGCACACAATTCTGATAGGTAAGAGTATTCGATAAAAGACACAGCTCATTCACACCTTTATGCATTTTCAACGCCTGCATAATCTGCAGGCAGACCGGCATCTTTGAGTGACTCCATGCAAGCTGTAGTCATTTTTGTGCATATGCAATATCTATTAGCTTTACCCTGCGACAGTGCCCGTCGCTTGTGATAGAGTGCTACAAACTCTGGCTTTTGCCCTACGAGTGACCAAGAGCTCGGGGGCTTTAACACAAGGAGGATCTATGCCCGAGAAGATTGAAGAGCTGGTACGCGCTGCGCTTGCAGCGGCCCAGGAGGCCGGCGACCTTTCCGCATTTGAACTTGACGATTGCGCTATCGAGCGACCGGCTGATACTTCTCATGGCGAGTGGACCTCCACCATGGCCCTGAAGTCCGCCAAGCTGGCCCACTGCGCCCCGCGCAAGATCGCCGAGGCCATCGTTGCCCATATGCCCGAGGATCCCGCGATCGAGAAGGTTGAGATCGCAGGCCCCGGTTTCATCAACTTCTACCTCTCCGTTGCCGTCAAGAATGCCATCTTTGGCGAGGCTCGCGAGAAGGGCATGGACTTCGCTAAGTCCAACGTCGGTGGTGGCCTGAAGACCCAGGTCGAGTTCGTTTCCGCCAACCCCGTCGGCCCCATGCACATCGGCCACGGCCGCTGGGCCGCGCTGGGCGATTCGCTCTGCCGCGTTATGGACCACGCCGGCTATGAGATCCAGCGTGAGTTCTACATCAATGACCACGGCTCTCAGATGAACACCTTCGGCAACTCCATCAGCACGCGCTATATGCAGCTTGCCGACATCATCGCCAAGCAGGGCGTTGATATCGACGAGGCTCACAAGCTGCTGATTGCCGACCGTGACGCCTTTGTTGCCGACGAGAACGACGAGCACCCCGAGACCCATCCGTATCAGGACAACTTTGCCGAGACCTTGGGCAAGGACTCTTACGGCGGCGACTACATCATCGACGAGGCCGCCGAGTTCTGGCGCACCGACGGCGATAAGTGGGTCAACGCCGATCCTCAGGAGCGCATGGAGAGCTTCCGCGAGCGCGGCTATGTAAAGATGGTCGATAACATGCGCGACCTCTGCCACGCCGTCAACTGCGACTTCGATCGTTGGTACTCCGAGCGCTCGCTGTATGTGAAGGACACCGAGGGCGAGACCGCCGGCACCTCCGCCGTCGACCGCGCTTTTGAGAAGCTCGACAAGATGGGCTACCTCTACACCAAGGACGGCGCCCTGTGGTTCCGCTCCACCGATCTGGGCGACGACAAGGACCGCGTCCTGATCAAGTCCGACGGCGAGTACACCTACTTCGCCTCCGACGTCGCCTATCACTGGGATAAGTTCCAGCGCGTCGATCACGTCATCGACATCTGGGGCGCCGACCACCACGGTTACATCGAGCGCGTACGCTGCGTCTGCGACGCTCTGGGTTACCCCGGCAAGTTTGAGGTTCTGCTGGGCCAGCTCGTCAACCTGCTGCGTAACGGCAAGCCCGTCCGTATGTCCAAGCGCAAGGGCACCATGGTGACCCTGCAGGAGCTCGTCGACGAGGTCGGCTCCGATGCCGCTCGCTACACGCTCATCTCCAAGAGCTCCAACCAGATGGTCGACTTCGACATCGAGGCCGTTAAGAAGCGCGACAACTCCAACCCGGTCTATTACGTGCAGTATGCTCACGCCCGCGTGTGCTCCATCCTGCGCCGTGCCGCCGACGTTACCGCCGAGCAGGCCGACGAGATGGGCATGAAGGCCGTTGCCGCCAAGGCCATCGGTGAGAACGTCGATTACTCGCTGCTGACCGACCCGACCGAGCTCGCCCTTTCGCGCAAGCTCAACGAGCTCACCGACCTGATCGCCAGCTGTGCTCGCGATCGCGCTCCGTTCCGTCTGACCCACTTTGCCGAGGAGCTCGCCGGCGACTTCCACAGCTTCTACGCTGCCTGCCAGGTTCTGCCGAGCGAGGGCCGTCCCGTCGACCCCGAGCTTTCGCGCGCCCGTCTGGCAGCTTGCGACGCTGTCCGCGTGACGCTCGCCCTGGTGCTTACCCTCGTTGGCGTTTCCGCGCCCGAGCAGATGTAATCTGCGGGTCATTTGACCGTGTAGGTTTGGTTTAACTGAGCCCTATAAGCCCGATCTCCTACGGAGGTCGGGCTTTTTTCGCAAACGCCGACGTATTGACGAATTTGGAACTGCTGGAAATACGAAACTATGCCGGTTTACTACGATGAATTGGGAATTCCCAACCACGCCGGCTTTTCGCAAAAAAGCGCAAGGCATCTACCTGCGGTTTTAGTTCAACATGTTTCGGAGTGGTCGCGGTTGATCGATTCGTCGTAGTAAACCGCCATAGTTTTGGCGGAGGCAGTCTGATTTGTGGGTGGTAGACCAAAGAGTGTCCCTTTTGACTAGTCGTTTAAGAACGCCCCCAATGACTAAGTTGCAGGTGGCGGCGGTTGTGTTACACTAACGCTGCGTAGTTGACGCAATCATCTCGATACAGATCAATGATGTCCGTCGTTTTGAACGGAACTAGACTGTTTAGCCGCCCTGAAGGTTTATGCAGGGAGCATGTGATCACAGGGCTTGAAAAGAAAGTTGAGCAAACACTGTGTCTGATCAACAGCAAGAAAACGAAATAACGACGACGCAAGCCGCTCCCGCTGCACCGGTTGCGTCGGACCAGGTCGCGGCGCCCGCGCAAGCCTCGGCTCCCGAGACGCCTAAGGCTGCTTCGACGCCTGCGCCTGCAACTGGTGAGGAGGCTGCTCCGGCAAAGCCCAAGCTCGCGCGCCGCACGGCCAAGCCTGCCGCTGACGGCGAGGAGGTCACCAAGCCCAAGCGCCGTACCACGCGCACGACGCGCGCCAAGCGCACCGTTGCAGCTGACTCCTCGGCGCCGATTTCCGATGAGGTCGCGCAGGCACGTGCGTTGGCGCAGATTAGCGAGGCTCAGGTGGTGCGCGCCCGCCGTCGTGCTGCCGAGCGCGAGGCCGCGGCTCTGACCGAGCTTGCAGCTCCGTCTGTGCCCGAGACGCCTGCCGCCATCGAGACCCCTGCCGCCGACCTGCCGACCGAGAAGCCGGCACCGCGCACACGCCGCCGCACGGCTGCTAAGGCCGAGCAAGTTGCGGAACAGGTAGCCCCCGAGCTCACTGAGGCTTCGGTCCGTTCCGCGGCAGGGGAGGGCACATTGCCTGTTGAGCCCGCTGCGCCTGTCGAGGCCAACGAAGTTCCCGTTGTCGATCCGGCTTTGCGCCCGCACCGTCGCGGTCGCAAGCCCAAGGCCTTTGTCGAGGCGGAGAAGGCCGCAGCAGCAGCCGCCGCCGCTCGGGATGCTGCGGCGACCGCCGAGTCTGCAACCGCTGCCGATGCACCCGTCCAGGATGCTACGACTTCCGAGGCCGCTCCCGCCGATGCCGAGCCCGCCGACGTCCGTCCCGGTCGCAGCCGTCGTACTGCTGCTAAGCGCACGTCCAAGGCCAAGGCTGCCAAGAAGGGTGCGTCCGAGGATTCTGCCGAGACGACCGCCGATGCGTCGACTGATGTCGCCAAGGCCCAGGACGTCGAACAACCTGCGTCCGAGAAGCCCAAGCGCGGTCGTAAGAAGTCCGTTAAGGCCAAGGCGTCCGAGCAGCAGGATGTCGAAGCGCAGGTTGATTCTGGCGCCGAGGCCAATGACGCCGCCGCGGCCAATGTTGGCACCGCCGCAACCGATGGTGCCGCCCCCGCTGAGGGCGAAGACGGCACTCGTCCCAACCGTCGCCAGCACAAGCGCAACGAGGAGCGCAACGAGCGCAAGGACGAGCGCAACAACGACCGTCGCAACCGCCAGCGCGATCGCAAGCAACGCAACAAGGAGCGTAATGCCGCTCCCACCGAGCCAACGCTTTCGCGCGAGGAGCTTGCGGCCATGAAGGTCGCCGAGCTGCGCGAGAAGGCAAAAGAGTTCGAGATCGAGACGACCGGCAAAAAGAAGGCTGAGCTCGTCGAGGAAATCTACGTCACCGCTGCGAAGGCCGAGGGCTTCCGCGACATCAAGGGCATTCTGCAGATTCGCCCGGACAGCTCCGGCATCATCCACGCCCATGGCTACATGAAGTCCAACGACGACGCCTTCGTGCCCGCCTACCTCATCCGCTCCGCGCGCCTGCGCACGGGCGACGTCATCGAGGGCTCGCTGCGTCCTTCGCGCGGCGGCGACAAGCGCGCCGGCCTCGCCAAAATCACGACCGTCAACGGTCTGGACCCCGAGCAGATTCGCAACCGTCCCAAGTTCGGCGACCTCACCCCGGTCTATCCCAACGAGCCGCTGCGCATGGAGCACGGCAAGGACTCTATTACCGGTCGCGCCATCGACATCGTGTCACCGATCGGCAAGGGCCAGCGCGGCCTGATCGTGTCCCCGCCCAAGGCCGGCAAGACCACGATCCTCAAGAAGATCTGCCAGTCCATCTCGATTAACAACCCCGAGGTGCACCTCATCTGCCTGCTCGTCGACGAGCGCCCCGAAGAGGTCACCGATATGCAGCGTTCCATCAAGGGCGAGGTTGTGGCGTCGACCTTCGATATGCCTGCCGACAACCACACCCGCGTGGCAGAGCTCGTCATCGAGCGCGCCAAGCGCATCGTAGAGCTGGGTGGCGACGTCGTGGTGGTGCTCGACTCCATCACGCGCCTCGCCCGCGCCTACAACTTGGCGGCGCCCGCCTCGGGCCGCATCCTTTCGGGCGGCGTCGATTCGGCGGCCCTATATCCGCCCAAGCGCTTCCTGGGTGCAGCCCGCAATATCGAGAACGGTGGCTCGCTTACCATCCTGGCCTCTGCCCTCATCGACACCGGTTCCAAGATGGACGAAGTCATCTTTGAGGAGTTCAAGGGCACCGGCAACATGGAGCTTAAGCTCGACCGCGACCTGGCCGACCGCCGCATCTTCCCGGCTATCGACCCCGTTGCCTCCGGTACGCGTAACGAGGACCTGTTGGTCGACGAGCAGATGCGTCCGTTTGTCTTTGGTCTGCGTCGCATTCTTGCCGGCATGAACAACACCGAGCGCGCAGCCGCATCGTTTATCAAGGGTCTTAAGGGCACCAACACCAACCAGGAGTTCCTGGTGCGTTCGGCCAAAAAACACAGCGACTACGAGCAGACGTTCTAGGTTGTCATCCACGCGCAGCGATAGTCATCAATGCGATAAAGGGTCGGGGCTTTGAGCCTCGGCCCTTTTCTATAGCGCCGCTCCGCGCTTATTTTTGACCGTAAGACCGACGAGCAGCAGGTTTCCCGTTTCAATCCGACATCGTCACTTGCAATCGACAGGACGGTTTCGCATAATAACTTTTAAGCTTCGCGACGGAAAACGCAGATGAAACGAACCATATACCGTTGCTTTGGGGCATAGCCCCGCTTCATCTTCTCTCGCGCAGCCAACTGAATGATGCGATTTGGGTGCTGGAAGATGGGGAGAGCTCATGGCTTCTTCTGATGCAACACAACGAGCAGTCCTTGCCGGACTTTCGTGCGGGATCGGCCTTGCCGCTCCCGTGGTTATGTATGCCGCGACGCTGCCGTTTTCGTCGGTGAACGAGACGGTCGTGGCGGGTGCAGTTCCCTTCGCCGTGGGCGCGGTGGCGGGCGTGGGTATCTATGCCGCCTCGCTGGGTATCTCCGAGTACCGTGCGCAGCGTGAAGAGCGTCTGTTCCAGCCCGATGCCATGGGCGGTGCCGCCAATCTCAATCAGCATCAAAGCGAGTTCAAGACCGCCTCGATTCCAGCTCAGCAGCAGGATGCGACTCCATACGCTGCGGCTTCTGCTTCTCAGGCTCAGTCGGAGCAGTCTACCTCGGCATTCCTTTCCGGCCTGACTGGTGCGTTCCAACGCCGTCATGCCGACGATGGTGTTCCTACCATCGCTCGAGCCGCAGATGCTATGGACGAGGCCGAGGCTTGGTCCATGATCGACAGCATGCTCGACGACGATTCGCCGGTTAGCTGCGACCCTGCGCGCTCGCGCGACGTCTATCAAGTCGCCATCGACGAGCTCACCAACGGCGGGCAGACCGGCTCCTTCAATCGCGATGACATCGCCGCCGCGGCACGTGCCGTATCGGGCTCCCAGGCCGCCCCTGCGGGCAGCACGGCGGCTTTCGTGGCGCTCGTTGCCAACGCGGCAGCCAATAACGCCTACAGCGCTACCTCGGCGGACGCGAACACTTCTGCCGACAATTCGTACATTGATGAAGCCATTACCGCGGACGAGGAGGCCGTTGCCGCCCGCCGTGCCGCCGAAAGCTCGCTTTGGGGCGCTCCTGCCCAGCAGCAGGCGGCTGAGGCTGCGCCGTACAATGCAAACCTCGCCAGCATGCCCATCATCTCCGGTGCCGCGGGCATCGATCTCGATGACCTCGATGAGCCTGCAGCCATCACCGCATCGATTGATGCCCAAGATCGCATCGACACCGGCGACCTTCCGGACGCCTCGCTCGAGGTTGATGTCCCCATGGCCGATTACTCGGGCCACGAGGGTATGTGGGCCGCCGCCACCGCGATTCTGGATGAGATTGACGAGCCTGCTCCTGTTTCAGCCCCCGCTCCCGTCGCTGCCCCTCAGCCTGCTGCCCCCGCCTATGTCGGCCGTCACAGCGCTGTGTTCCCCGAGGATACTGCCCGTATCTCGCGTGAGAGCATCGAGCGGGCCGAGGCTATTGCCGCCGGCATTATGGAAAATCGTCGTCACGAGCGCGTCAATCAGATCCTCGAGGAAGAGATCGAGCGTCTTCAGTCCTCTACCGCCAAGCGTACGGGCCGTGCTTATCTGAGCGTTATCGAGGGCGGTACCGCCAGCTTCGCGCCGCTCCGTGCGGAGGCATAACTTCTGCATGGTTAAGATCAATCGAAAATGGGCGGTCGTAACCTGCCTGATGGCGCTCTTGATCTGGGGCAATTCGCTGGTTCCCGGCTCGGGGTCGGGCTCACTGAGCCTAACGGTCATGGAAGCTATCCGCGGTTTCCTGCACGGCGTGGGACTTCCATATGAATGGGTGACCAACTTTGTTGTTCGTAAGTGCGCGCATTTTACCGAGTATTTGGTGCTCGGCATCCTGGCAACGCACGCCTTTGATTTTGAGGGCCGACGCACCTTTGACGTGCTGCTGCCCACGGCAGTGTTCCTGCTGCTGATTCCCTCGATCGACGAGACGATTCAGCTCTTTGTGCCGGGACGCGCCGGCATGATCACCGATGTGATGATCGACTGCTGTGGAGCGGCAACGGGCGTTGTGCTCCGATATCTCTTACGGTCGCTGATGTGCGCCAAAAAGGCCGCCTAAGGACGCATTTTTTGGTCCTAGGCGGCCTTTTTTATTGGAGGGCTTATATGAGGTGTGGCGGCGTCGTTCCATAGGTCGGATTTGCCGGGTGCGCCACGCCCTGTGGGTGCGTCTGTTACTGAAGCGCCTGTGCGCCTAGGGCCAGGCAGCCCATGATGCCCTGCTTGCCCTCGAGGCTGTTGTTGACGATGTAGGTATCGATGTCGTTGACCTCGGGCGTGACGATGTAGCCGTTGAGCATCTCGGCGCACTTCTTGCGTGCGAGCGGCACGATGGGGGTGTGGTCGGCCACGCCGCCACCGATGACGATCTTCTGCGGTGCGTAGCACAGGATGTAAGTCATGAGCGCCTGCGCAAGGTATCCGGCAAGCAGGTCCATGGCATCTGGGTCGTCGGCCATCTCTCCGGCGCTCTTGCCGCCCCAGCGCTTTTTGACGCCGGGGCCGGCGATGAGGCCCTCGAGGCAGTTGTCGTGGAAGGGGCAGCCGCTGTGCTCGCCGATGGTGTCGCGCGGGTCGCGAGTGACCAGGATGTGGCCGGCCTCGGGATGCATCATGCCGTGCACGAGCTTACCGCCCGAGAGCACGCCGGCGCCCACGCCGGTACCGATGGTCAGATACACCACGTCCGTGAGGCTCTGGGCGCAACCAAAGGTGACCTCGCCCAGGCAGGCGACGTTGACGTCGGTGTCGTAGCCGCAGGGAATATTGAGCTCGTTTTGGATGGTGCCCAGCAGGTCAAAGTAGCGCCATGCCGTTTTGGGCGTCTCCAGGATCTTGCCGTATTGGGGCGAGGCAGGGTTGACTGCGGTGGGGCCAAAGGCGCCGATGCCCAGCGCGGCGATGCCCTTGTCGGCAAACCATGCGTTGACGGCCTCAACGGTCTCCCGCGGGGTCGTGGTCGCAATCTGCTCGCGTTCCAGGACCGTGCCGTCTGCATAGCCCGTGGCGCAGACCATCTTGGTGCCGCCGGCCTCGAGCGCTCCGATAAGCTGCTGCTCTGCCATAGTATTCCTCTCTGGGACAAGTTGCTCCGTGACTAAAGTATAGCGCTCTAAAAAATAAATGAGGTCGCTTTAAAAAGAAACCTCGTGGCCCAACGGGTTCACGAGGTTTCTTTAGTGCCTTTAGTTACTGACCGTCCTTACCCGCGCGGCTCGATTTTATCACGCAGAGACTTGAGGTTCTCCAGCGCCGCGTTAAGCGTCTCGTCTCGCTTGGCAAAGTGGAAGCGGATGAGGTGGTTGACGGGCTCGCGGAAGAAGCTCGATCCGGGAACAGCGCCCACGCCCACCCTGGAGGCCAGGTCCTCGCAGAAGTCGAGGTCGCTGTCATAGCCAAACTCCGAGATATCCATCATCACGTAGTAGGCGCCCTGCGGCACGTTGTGCGTGAGGCCGATGCTGTCGAGTCCCTGACAGAATAGGTCGCGCTTGGCAGTGTAGAGGTCGAGGACCTCCCGATAATAGCTATCGTCGAAATTGAGGGCGGTAACGACGGCCTCTTGCAGGGGAGCGGCGGCGCCTACGGTGAGGAAGTCGTGGACCTTCTTGATGCGCTCGGTGATTTCGGCAGGAGCGATGGTGTAGCCCAGGCGCCAGCCGGTGATGGAGTAGGTCTTGGACAGCGAGCTGCAGCTGATGGTGCGCTCGAACATGCCGGGCAGCGTGGCCATGTACACGTGCTCGTGGGGCGCGTAGACGATGTGCTCGTAGACTTCGTCGGTAATGCAGTAGGCGTCGTACTTTTTGCACAGGTCGGCGATAAAGGTGAGCTCCTCGCGGGTAAAGACCTTGCCGCAGGGGTTGGACGGGTTGCATAGGACAATCGCCTTGGGATCGTTGTCGCGGAAGGCCGCCTCGAGGATCCCACGGTCGAAGTCAAAGGTGGGCGGGTTGAGCGGCACGTAGATGGGCTCCGCACCCGAAAGGATCGTGTCGGCGCCGTAGTTCTCGTAGAACGGCGAGAAGATGACGACCTTGTCGCCGGGGTTTGTGACCGTCATCATGGCGGCCATCATAGCCTCGGTGGAGCCGCAGGTGACCACGATGTTCTCGTTGGGGTTGATCGGCATGCCCATAAAGTGCTCCTGCTTGGCGGCAAGCGCCTCGCGCATGGCCTGGGAGCCCCAGGTGATGGAGTACTGGTGGTAGAGCGGCTTGGGGTCGGTGGCGATGGTGCTGAGGCTATCGAGCAGCTGCGCCGGGGGATCGAAATCGGGGAAGCCCTGCGACAGGTTGACGGCACCATACTTGTTGGAGATGCGCGTCATGCGGCGGATGACCGAATCGGTAAACGCCGCCGTGCGGTTGGAGAGTTCTTTCATGCCTATCCTTTCGAGCATTGGGTGGAGCAAGTTTACTCCTATGGAACCGGTGGGATTTGCTCGAAACGGGCTCGAAAAACTCTTTTCAAAATTCTTGAAAATTGGGGCTTGCATCGCGTGGCGTTCCTTGCAATAATAGTCGAGCGCGAAGCGCACAGGACACGGTGGGTGTAGCTCAGTTGGCTAGAGCGACGGGTTGTGGTCCCGTAGGTCGAGGGTTCGAGTCCCTTTACCCACCCCAGTTCTTGCTTCGTGTTGATATCGGGTCGTTAGCTCAGTTGGTAGAGCAGGGGACTCTTAATCCCAAGGTCCAGGGTTCGACCCCCTGACGGCCCACCACACGATATCTCCTCTAAAGTCCGCCACCACGGACTTTAGCTTTGGGTCGTTAGCTCAGTTGGTAGAGCAGGGGACTCTTAATCCCAAGGTCCAGGGTTCGACCCCCTGACGGCCCACCAAAGCATGTTTAGACGGTCAACGAAAGTTGGCCGTCTTTTTTTGTTAACAGTACATGGGGTCGAACCCGTAAGGGCGCGGAGCTGAGGAAATGCGCGAGCATTTGCCAGCGCAGCGCGCAAGGCGCGAAGCGCCGCAGCGGCCGCCTGCGCAGCAGGCTGACCCCCTGACGGCCCACCAAAGATTGTTAAGACGGTCAACTTCGGTTGGCCGTTTTTTGTTAACAGTACATGGGGTCGAACCCGAAAGGGCACGGCCGCTTTCACAGATCGAGTCTACCCTGGGGATCAGTAAAACCGGCGCGTCTGCACGGCAAAGTATGCCTGGGCGAGCGCGATCTCTGGCTTGTTTGAATCTCCGTTTTGGGCGATTAAATAGCATGCATAGCGCGTAAGCTTGTAGTCTTTAACCGCGCGAGCGGCGACACCGGCAGTTATCATTTTCGTGGTGTCACGAAAATGGGAATCAACTGGAGTTTTATTTGTTTCGCACGAGACTTTTGCCCTCTTAACAACTTCGGCGAAGTTCTCCCATCGAGTGTATCCCATGGGTTCCATTAAATCGCGTGCGAGCCAATACTCAACGCCGTCTTCCACATTGGCGCAGCTATCAAGTTCGACACGCCACTTCTCGATATCTCTACTGTCCATATCTCCTCCTCGCTGATCTATTGTCTATGCGCGCTTTGCCCGCTCTGTACTCAGAATAAGGATACGCTGCCGTGCGGACACGAATGGGCCCCGTGCCACTTCGAGGTCACGGGGCCCATAGATATCGATTAGTTGTGCTCTGCTCTAGATAGGTGTCCAGTTTAATTCGATCGATAGTGCGAACCCAGGCTTTCGGTCCGCTTGCGCATGGCTTTGACCATCTCCGTTGCCAGCTGATTCTGCGATTGCAGGCGGGCGAGGGCTGCGATCTCGCTGTCATTGGCATGCGGCTTGCTCAGCGCCGTTGCCTCGTCTTTCAGGCTTTCAAGCTGTTGCAGGGCCTTGGATAGACCTGCTTCGGTCCTGTTGATCATGCAATAGGTGCTCATCGTGTGCTTAAGGCTGTGTGTCAGGCGTTCGGCATCTGTTGTGGCAATGCCATACTGAGGGAGGGCGATATCCATCGGAGCGGCCGCCTCGGGAGCGTCCAGCGCTGCTCGAGCTGCCGATGCGCCCGCGATGCGCCCGAATACGATGTCATTGGCACTCGACAAGCCGCCGATGCGGTCGGCGCCGTGCATGCCGCCTGTTGCCTCACCGCAGGCGTAGAGGCCCTCAACGCCCGTGTACGCGGTCTTGTCGATTTTGATACCGCCGTTGGCGGCGTGGGCATACATCGCCACGCGCATCTCGTCGGCCGGCGCGATGCCGTGCTCGTCTTGTAGCCAGGTGGCAAAGGTCTGCACAAACTCGGGGACGTCCTCGCGGGGGAAGTCGAAGTGGAGTGCCAGGCCTTCGGCTCCCGCTTGGTCGATGGCTAGGTCGATAGCGCGAGAATCCAGACGCGAAGTGAAGGGACCATATCCGGAGCGTTGCTCGAGCAGATTGTCGAGCTTATCGTCGGCGATATCGACCGGCTGGTCGAACTTGACGTAGCGCCAGGTCTTCTCGTTAAAAACAAGGTTTCGCTTGGGCTCTATAAAGCCGGGCATCATCTGCATGAACTCTATATTAGTAAGGGACGCACCGTGCGCCAGCGCGATAGCCTGTGATGAGCTGAGCACGTCGGCGGAAGTGAGGCTGCGCTCGAACAGGCCACCCGTGCCGCCCGCAGCGATGATAGTGGCCTTGACTGCCATAGGCACGAGATGCTCGTTTGTCCGGTCGTAGAGCGTGGCGCCGACAATCTTTCCGTCCGTATCTTCAACAAGGTCGATAAGCTCATGGCGGGGGAGCAGGCGAATGCCGAGCGACTCGATCCGGGTCGTCAGAGCGTCCTCAAGGGGCTTGCGGGTGAGGCCGCGCCATTTGCGTGTCTTATGGTCAAAGCAGGGGATAAACTGCTTTTGCTGAGCGCTTTCGACGCTTTGCGGACGCTGAAGCTCAACGCCCAAGTCTTGCTCGAGCCATTCAATTGCCTGGGGAATGCCGTGGACGAACGTCTGGACGAGTTCAGGGTCGGCAACGCCGCCGCCGACGGCCTGGATGGTGTCGATAAGGTTCTGTTCGTCGCCTTCGTCGACGGGACCAATAAGGCCGAGGCCCCAGGTGCCCGGGAAGAAGCTCGATCCACTCATAGTCTTTCCGGCGCTTGCCACAGTGACGGTTGCACCCGTGCGTGCCGCTTCGATGGCGGCGCAAAGGCCCGCAATGCCAGATCCAATTACCAGTACGTCAGTCGATTCCATCGGATTCCTTTCTCGTCCGGCGCATTGTCGCACGGGTGATCGGCAATGGGGCCGCAAAGACTCGGCAAATCGGTAAAGGGCAAATATGGCAGGTGGGCGTCATGGACGCTCTGGCGCTCCGTCTCATCACATCTCGTATTTCGCCCCAACTGATATATCGGCATTAGCTACCCTGCGACAGCGCAAACAAAAAGAGCCGCCACCTTAAAAGGTAGCGGCTCTAAAGCTCAACTATATGAGCATCGCGCGGGCGCGATTAGGCCTTGAGGGCCTCCTCGACGGCGACAGCGCAGGCGACGGTGGCACCGACCATGGGGTTATTGCCCATGCCGATGAGACCCATCATGTCGACATGCGCAGGCACGGAGGAAGAACCGGCGAACTGGGCGTCGGAGTGCATGCGGCCCATGGTGTCGGTCATGCCGTAAGAGGCAGGGCCGGCGCCCATGTTGTCCGGGTGCAGGGTACGGCCAGTGCCGCCACCAGAAGCGACGGAGAAGTACTTCTTGCCAGCCTCGAGGCGCTCCTTCTTGTAGGTGCCAGCGACGGGGTGCTGGAAGCGCGTGGGGTTGGTGGAGTTACCGGTGATCGAGATGTCGACGTTCTCGTGCCACATGATGGCAACGCCCTCGCGGACGTCGTCGGAGCCGTAGCAGTTAACGGCAGCGCGGGGACCATCGGAGTAGGGGATGGTCTCGACGACCTTGAGCTCGCCCGTGTAGTAGTCGAACTGGGTCTTTACATAAGTGAAGCCGTTGATGCGGGCGATGATCTGGGCGGCGTCCTTGCCCAGACCGTTGAGGATAACGCGCAGCGGCTTCTTGCGAGCCTTGTTGGCGTTCAGAGCCAGGCCGATAGCGCCCTCGGCGGCAGCGAAGGATTCGTGGCCGGCCAGGAAGGCAAAGCACTCGGTGTCGTCGGAGAGCAGCATAGCGCCCAGGTTGCCGTGGCCCAGACCGACCTTGCGGTCCTCGGCGACGGAGCCGGGAACGGTGAAGGCCTGGATGCCCTCGCCGATGATGGCAGCAGCCTCAGAAGCGGACTTGGCGCCACGCTTGACAGCGAGAGCGCAACCGAGGGTGTAGGCCCACTCGGCGTTCTGGAAGGCGATGGACTGGGTGTTGTTGACGATCTCACGCGGGTTGAAGCCCTTGTCGGTGCAGATCTGCAGAGCTTCCTCGAGGGAGGCGATGCCGTTGTCGGCGAGGCACTTGTTGATCTTGTCAGCGCGGCGCTCGTAACCTTCGAACGTAACAGTCATAGTTATTTCCCTCCCTTTCTACTCGTGAACCGGGAACACGCTGGCGACGGAGTGAGTCTCCTCGTCGGTGCGCGGGTCGATGTACTTGGCAGCGTTCTCCCACTGACCATAGTGGCCCATAGCGCCAGCGATGGCCTCCTCGGGGGTCTTGCCGGCCTTGACGGCGTCGGTGAACTTGCCGAGGTTCAGGAACTCGAACGCGATGATCTCGTTCTTGTCGTTGAGAGCCATGCGGGTGACGTAGCCCTGAGCGAGCTCGAGGTAACGAGCGCCCTTGGCCTTGGTGCCGAACATGGTGCCGACCTGAGAGCGAAGGCCCTTGCCGAGGTCGTCGAGGGAGGCGCCCACGGGCAGGCCGCCCTCGGAGAACGCGGTCTGGCTGCGGCCGTAAACGATCTGCAGGAAGATCTCGCGCATAGCAACGTTGATGGCGTCGCAGACGAGGTCGGTGTTGAGGGCCTCGAGGATGGTCTTACCGGGAAGAATCTCGGAAGCCATGGCGGCAGAGTGGGTCATGCCCGAGCAGCCGATGGTCTCAACGAGGGCCTCCTCGATGATGCCGTCCTTGACGTTCAGCGTGAGCTTGCAGGCGCCCTGCTGAGGTGCGCACCAACCCACACCGTGCGTAAGACCGGAGATGTCGGAAATCTCCTTAGCCTGGACCCACTTGCCCTCCTCGGGGATGGGTGCGGGGCCGTGGTATGCACCCTTGGCAACGGGGCACATGTTCTCCACTTCCTGTGAGTACTGCATGCCTCTCCTCTCTATCGTGTTGGCGTCCCGTCTGGGGGTCGTGGCTGGCGATTGCCGGGCGACCCTTCGAAAGGGACATGACATGCAGCCCCTATAATACCGCGAAATGCACGGAATATTCGGCGAACGGCTCAGTTTTCGTAGCGAGAAGTCCGGAAGTTTTAATTGAAACGGTTTAACTCTATGTTCCGTGGTCGCGAACTTCCGTAGAGGGGGTCCGTCTTTGGCAAGCTTTTGGTCAGCTCTTGTAAGCGTTGCAGGGGCTGACCTGTTGCAACGGTGCCGTTCGCCGCCTGTTTATTGCCTTTGGCCGCGCGAATGTATTGTTTTGCGTGAATGTTTTGGTGGCACGCTTCAATCGTGTTGTATTGGATGGCAAGCAGATCCCGGCGAAGGGAGCGCCATGCAGCGCGTTTGGAGAACGGTTACCGGCTTTTACCATGTTTGTGCCCGCGGTACGGGCAAGCAGCTCATCTTTGAGGGCGATGAAGACCGGTGGGAGTTTTTGGAGCTGATGCGCGAGTGCTGCCGCGAGGCGGGCGTGACGGTTATCGCCTGGTGCCTTATGGGCAATCACGTGGATCTTGTGCTTGCAGATTACGAGGACGCGATGAGCGTGGCGATGCACCGGCTGCTTTTGACGTACGCTCGTCGGTTCAATAAACGCACGGGGCGCACGGGCCATCTGTTCCAGAACCGTTTTGACCGGCGCTCGCTCGATACCGACCGTTATCTAATGGCCGCCATTCGCTATGTTCATGCTAATCCGCAGGAGGCGGGTATCGCCCTGATCGAGCGCTATCCGTGGAGCAGCTTTGCCGAGTATCTGCGAGCGTATGACAACGATATGACGAGGGGATTTTCGGACCCTTCTTGTGTGCTCGAGCTCTTTGAGTCTGTCAGGGGGTTTCTGGATTATTCTCTGTCAATGCCCGATGGTTCCGATCCGGTGATTCACGATATGGATGAGACAGAGTGGGAGCGGCGTGCGTTTGCCGACAAGATGGCGAAGCGCCTGGGTGTGCCGCTCAACAAACTCAAGACCGTAGCACCCTCGCGGCGAGACGGAATCATTTTCGCCCTGCACGATGGCGGCTACACGGTGCGCGAGATCGAACGGTATACGGGAATCAGCAAGAGTACCGTCTCTCGTATCGTGCGCGCTTATGCGCGGGTGAATGCTCAGGCTGAGGGCTCGGAATAGAAAATGGCCGAACCACTCTTGTCTAGCGATTCGGCCAACAAAATTCTTAAGATTTGGGACAAATACTACTGATTATTTTGTCCCGTGAGCATGCCGTCGAGGGTGCGCCAGGCGAGCTCGGCGCATTTGACGCGGGCGGGCATGTGCGAGATGTCCTGGAGCTGGGCGGCTTCGTCTAGGTCTTCCAGGTCTTCCTCGGAGAGCTGCTCGCCGCGGATCATGGCGAGGAAGAGCTCTGCCAGGCGGTGAGCTTCCTCGACGGTCTCGCCGGTGATGAGGTCGGCCATGATGTCGGCGCTTGCCTGGCTGATGGCGCAGCCGTGACCGGTAAAGGAGGCCTCCTCGATCACGTTGTTCTCGACACGTAGCTGCAGAGTGAGTTCGTCTCCGCAGCTGGGGTTGATGCCGTCGTGCTCGTGCGTGGGGGCATCCATCTCGTACTTGTAGTCGGGGTGCGAGTTGTGCTCCATAAATGTGGTGGAGGTGTACAGATTACCCATTGAACGTGCTCCAAACGTGATGCAGGCCGGCGATGAACTTGTCGATATCGGCCTTGTCGTTGTAGAAGGCCACGCTGGCGCGGCAGCAGGCGAGGTTCTCGACGCCCAGCCAGGTGAGCAGCGGCTGCGCGCAGTGGTGACCGGCGCGGATGCAGACGCCGTCCATGTCCATGATGCTCGCGACATCGTGCGGGTGGATGCCCTTGACATTAAAGCTCACGACGCCGTGGTGGTTATCCCAATAGATTGAGCCGATGATCTGGACAAAGTCGAGCTGCATGAGCTCGCCCATCAGGTAGTGGACGAGTGCCTGCTCGCGTGCCTGGATGTTTTCGTAGCCCACCGTGTTGACGAGGTAGTCGAGGGCGGCGCCTGTGGCGAAGATGCCGGCGGCGTCCTGCGTGCCGGCCTCGAACTTCTCGGGGACGGGAGCCCAGACGGCGTCCTGCTCAGTAACCGAGTCGATCATCTCACCGCCGGTAAGCATGGGCGGCATGGCGTTGAGCAGATCCATCTTGCCCCACAGCACGCCGATGCCCATGGGGCCCATGGCCTTGTGCGCGCTAAAGGCAAAGAAGTCGGCGCCCAGATCGGCCACATTGACTGGCATGTGCGGCAGCGACTGTGCGCCGTCGACGACCAGATAGCCGCCGTACTTGTGCACGAGCTTGCCGAGGTTCTTGACCGGATTCTCGACGCCCAGGACGTTAGAGACCTGACCCACGGCCAGGATCTTGGTCTTGGGGCCCACCTTGGCCAGAACCTCCTCGGTCGTGAGCTGGCCGGTCTTGGTGGGGTAGAGGTAGACGAGCTTGGCACCGGTCTCGCGGCAGACCTGCTGCCACGGAATCAGGTTGGAGTGGTGCTCCATGATGGTGATGACGACCTCGTCGCCCGGCTCGAGGACTGTGGGTGCAAAGCTCTTGGCGACCAGGTTGAGCGACTCGCTCGTGTTGCGGGTGAAGACGACTTCGTTGGCCTGGGGGGCGCCGATGAGGTCGGAGATCTGTTGGCGGACCTTCGCGATGGCGTCGGTGGCCTCGACGGACAGCGAGTACAGGCCGCGCAGAGGGTTGGCGTTCATGCGCTGGTAGAAGTCGCGTTCGGCGTCGAGCACACAGGCAGGGCGCTGCGCGGTGGCGGCGCTATCGAGGAAGGCGATCTCGGGGTGCTGCTGGAACAGCGGGAACTGGCCCTTGTAGGGGTTGGTCTCGATATCTACGGTGGGCCAGCCGCGCGAAGCCTCGTCGCTGGCGTCGAGCTCCATAGGCTCCGGTGCGGTACAGGTGTCACATTTAACGTGCTCGGTATCGATCATGCGAGCTCCTCCTCAAAGTTGTCGATCAGGTTGTTGCCCAGGCGGACGACGGCGGCGCGGGTGCGCTCGTCGGTGGCGGAAAGCGCAGCGTCCTCCAGCTTGGCGCGGATGAACAGGTCCTCGGCTGCGTTTTGGTCAAGGCCGCGGCAGGCGAGGTAGAACAGCTGCTCGTCGCGGACGTGGCCGATGGTGGCGCCGTGGTTGCCGGCGACGTCGTCCTCGTCGCAGAGGATGACGGGAACGGTTTTGTTGTCGACGCCCTTGTTAGCCAAGAGCACCGTCTCGCGCTCGGTGCCGGTTGCACCCTTGCAGCCGTGCACGAGGTCGATGGTGCCGCGGTAGACCTTCTTGGACGTGCCGGTCAGCACGCCGTTGGCGTCGATTTCGCACTCGGTCTTGCGACCGCGGTGGCGCAGCTCGTAGTTAAAGTCGCGCACCTGCTCGCGGGCGCCCAGGTAATCGGTATCGATGGTCACCTTGGCGGTATCGCCCAGCAGGTCGCCGGCAAGGCCGGTGGCGCTGGCGCCGGCACCCAGGACAGTGTGCTGCACGTTGACGCGCGCGCCCTCGTCTAGGAACAGGCCGGTGTCGTCGAGTGCGATCCAGCTGTCGTCGAGTGTCTGCGTGCAGGTCACGTTGACGGTGGCGTACTCGTGGGCGCACACACGCAGCACGGAGCCCACGACGCCCTCGCCGGCAACGGGGGAGTCCAGGGCTAGGGCGAGGTCGAGCGTTGCCTGCGGGCGGGCGACGACGTCGATGGCGGCAATCGCAGCCGCTGCGTCGACGCCACTCACGCGCACGGTAACGGCGGCGTGCTGGTAAGCGGGAACATCGATGACGATGCGCTTGGTAGCGTGCTCGGCCAAGTAGGCGTAGGCAGCCTCGCCCATGCCGGTTTCGAAGGCTTCAGCAGGGGAGAGCTCCTCCTCGAGCTTGATGGCGCCGGCCTGGTAGACGGAGGTGGCGGGCACGTCGAGCTCGGTCTCGGGCGTGATGCGGGCGCGGTCGGCGGCATCACCGGGGGCGGAGGCGCGGCGCTCGGGGAAGCGCTCGGCCATGGCGTTCATGGCGGTGCCAAACGCGTCGGCAGCGCCGGAAAACTGCTCGCCCAAGCCTTCGACCTCAACGGCCTCCGCGGGAGCGGCGGCAAGCTCGTCAGAGAGCTCGAGCTTGGTCTGATTCATTTTCAACCAGCCCCAGGTTGCTGCGGGCATCGCGTTGACCTGCTCGAGCGTGGTAGCAGCGGCGTTGGTTTCCTGTTTCATTATCCGATCGCTCCTTCCATCTCGAGCTTGATCAGGTTGTTCATCTCGACGGCGTACTCCAGCGGCAGCTCCTTGGAGACCGGGTTAGCAAAGCCGTTGACGATCATGGTGCGGGCCTCTTCCTCCGAGATGCCGCGGCTCATCAGGTAGAACACCTTGTCGTCGCCGATGCGGCCGATGGTGGCCTCGTGGCCGATGTCGACGTTCTTGGCGCGGATGTCCATGGCGGGGATGGTGTCGGAGCGGCTCTGGTCATCGAGCATGAGCGACTGGCAGCTCACGGTTGCCTTGGAACCCTCTGCCTTGGGCGTGGCCACGATAGAGCTGCGGAAGGTCTGAATGCCGCCGCTCTTGGAGATACCTTTGGTCTCGACGGTTGCCGAGGTATCGGGCGCGTTGAGCACGACCTTGCAGCCGGTATCCAGGTTCTGGCCGGCGCCGGCAAAGGTGATGCCGGTAAAGCTCGAGCGGGCGCGGCGGCCGTTGAGCACGCTCATGGGGTAGAGGTAGCCCACGTGGCTGCCGAAGGAACCGCTGATCCACTCGATATCGCCGTCCTCGTCCACGCGCGCACGCTTGGTGTTGAGGTTGTACATATTCTTGGACCAGTTCTCGATGGTCGAGTAGCGCAGATGTGCACGCTTGCCCACAAAGAGCTCGACGGCGCCGGCGTGGAGGTTGGCCACGTTGTACTTGGGCGCTGAGCAACCCTCAATGAAGTGCAGGTCGGCGTCGTCCTCGACGATGATGAGCGTGTGCTCAAACTGGCCGGCACCCTTGGCGTTAAGGCGGAAGTAGCTCTGCAGCGGAAAATCGAGCTTGGTGCCCTTGGGCACGTAGACAAACGAGCCGCCCGACCATACGGCGCCGTGCAGGGCCGCAAACTTGTGGTCGGTGGGCGGGATGAGCGTCATAAACTTCTCGTGGATGAGCGGCTCCCACTGCGGGTCGTGCAGGGCCTCCTCGATGCCGGAATAGACGATACCCATCTTGGACGCGGTGTCCTGCATGTTGTGGTAGACCAGCTCGGAGTCGTACTGCGCGCCGACGCCCGCCAGGTAGCTGCGCTCGGCCTCGGGGATGCCCAGGCGCTCAAAGGTGTTCTTGATGTCGTCGGGCACCGACTCCCAGTCGTGCTTTTGGTCGGTGTTGGGCTTGACGTAGGTGACGATGTTGTCCATGTCCAGGCCCTCGATGGAGGGGCCCCACGTCGGATCGGGGAAGCGGTTGAAGATCTCGAGGGACTTGAGGCGCAGGTCGAGCATCCACTGCGGTTCGTCCTTCTTGGCGCTGATCTCGCGCACGATGTCGGGCGTGATGCCGGCGTCGAGGCGCTCGAATCCCTCCTCGCCATAGGTGAAGTCGTAGAGGCTGCGGTCGATGTCCGCGACCTCGGTGCGGTTCTTGGTCATTACGTCGCCCCTTTACGCCTGCTGCTCGGCAGCGGCGGCCTCGGCCTGGGCGCGCTGCTCGGCGGCCTCGCGCTCGAAGGTCTCAAAGCCGTTCTTGTCGATCCAGGGGATGAGCGAGGCGTCGTCCTCGCGCACGATGTGACCCTTGACCATAACGTGGACGCGGTCGACATCCAAGTGCTCCAGGATGCGCGTGTTGTGCGTGATGATGAGCATGGAGCCGTCGCAGCTCTTGCGGTAGGCGTCCATGCCGTGGCTGACGGTGGAAAGCGCGTCGACGTCCAGGCCGGAGTCGGTCTCGTCTAGGATGGCGAGCTTGGGCTGCAGCAGCAGAAGCTGGAGCATCTCGACCTTCTTTTTCTCGCCGCCCGAGAAGCCCACGCCCAGCTCACGGTTGAGGTAGGAGGTATCCATGTTAAGCTCGGCCGCGAGCTCCTTGACGCGACGTCGGAACTCCTTGCCCTTCATCTCCAGGCCGGGGCGGCCGGCGATGCTGGCGCGCAAAAAGCTCGACAGCGGCACGCCCGGGATCTCGACCGGGGCCTGGAAGCTCAGAAACAGGCCGGCGCGCGAACGCTTGTCGGTGGTGAGCTCGGTGATGTCCTGGCCGTCAAAGACGATACGTCCGTCGTTGACCGTGTAGACGGGGTCGCCCATGACCAGGTGGCCGAGGGTGGACTTGCCGGCGCCGTTGGGGCCCATCAGCACGTGGGTCTCGCCGACGGCGACGTTGAGGTTGACGTTGTGGAGGATGGTCTTCTCGTCCACGGAGGCGGTCAGACCTTCGATGGAAAGCAGCGGATTTGCGCTCATGCTGTCCCTCTCTGTATATGGTGTACTCATGGGTGTACGAAACCCTAGGAATCTTCTCGGAATAAAGTTACTATGGGTTCGGCGTTAGTCAAGGGAAAACCCGACTAATCCACTCGACTTTTTAGATGAGGGACATAATAATCAGGCTTGTTTGTTCCGCTTGCATAGGATTTGGGACAAACAAGCCTGGTTTTGTCCCAGTAACGATGGGAGGGTAGGTATGCTCATTTCTTCCAAGGGCCGCTATGCCCTCCGACTGATGATCTATATCGCGGCGCTCGGTGACGCCGAGGGCAAGATTGCTCTGCGCGAGGTTGCCGACCGCGAGCGCATTTCGCAGAAGTATCTGGAACAGCTGGTTCGTCCGCTTATGAAGGCTGGCCTGCTTAAGAGCGTGCGCGGCAAGGGCGGCGGCTACATGATGGCCAAGGACCCGGCCGAGGTGCGTGCTGGCGACATCCTGCGCGCTGTCGAGGGCAGTACCGCTCCGGTGGCGTGCGACGGCATCGACAACAGCTGCGCCCGTAGCGATCTGTGCTCAACCGTCAAGTTCTGGCGCGGTCTGGACGAGATCATCGAAAAGTACGTCGACGGTGTGACCCTGGCAGACCTGGCCGCCGTCCCCGAGATCAACTTTGACATTAAACTGTAGGTTGAGCGCAATTCCTTAAGATTTCGCGGAGGGTTGTTGCCGTTTACCGAGGGGTTGTTGTGCAACAACGGGCGAGCTGCAATACTTATTTCTATCTTTGCAAACTGCACTTTAACTACACCAATGCAGGGAGGATCTTATGCAGCCCAAGCATTCTGCGATTGTCGCGGGCCTGACGCTGGCGCTTTCGTTTGGCGCCGTTACCGCACCCGCACCCGCTGCCGCTGAGGAGCCCACACCGGGCGTTGCCTCGGATGCGACCGATATCGATAAGGGTCTCTATACCCAGCAGTCCTTCTCGGGCGTGCTGAGGTCGGTCCAGGGCGTTTCGTTTGTTAACGTGACCCCCGAGATGAAGTACTTTACCAAGTACGAGAGCCATGGCAACTACAACCAGGGCTTTTCGTATGGCGACGGCTATAACGCGCTGGGTTATTACCAGTTCGACCGTCGATGGTCGCTCATTCCGTTTATGAAGCAGGCCTACAACTACAACCCCGAAAAATACAGCATGCTCAAGGATGCGATTGATCGCGGCAGCGAGATTTCCAACACGAGCAATGCCATGTACGAGAACGGCCAGCTCACTGAGCTGGGCCGTATTGCGCAGGGGGCCTTCCAGGGCGCTTATAACATCGATCCTGTTGAGTTCTCAGCTCTTCAAGATGCCTATGCGTACAACTCGTACTATGCGGTGACCGAGGCGTGGCTCAAGAGTGGCCTGGGCATTGATATTTCGGGCCGTGCCGATTGCGTTAAGGGCATGGTGTGGAGCATCACCAACATGTGCGGCACCGGTGGCTGCAGGGACTTCTTCCGTTGGGCGAATCTCTCCAACGATATGTCCGACCGCGAGTTTGTGACGGCGCTTTCCAATAGCGTGGTCGATAACGTCGCTACCAAGTATTCGAGCCAGCCCCAGTATCATGAGGGCTGGAAGAACCGCTATCGCAACGAGCTGAAGGACTGCTTGGTTTATATCGCCGAGGACGAGGCCGCTGCGACGCCCGTGCAGCCCGAACCTACGCCGGCGCCCTCGCCGACGCCTGATTCGAATGACGACTCGCGTGACGATGCTAACGATGACAGGATGGATGCGCCCTCGACCGATGCTGACGGTGATGGCTCTGCTGGTGGCACTACCAACAACGGCTCTACCTCGAACGGCTCCGATTCAAACGGCTCTGCTGCGGGCGATTCGTCTTCAAGCTCTGCCGGCAATACGGACAGCGCCGCCTCTGGTTCGACCGACGCTGGTTCCTCTGACTCTTCCACTGGCTCGGGCGATTCGTCCGTTGGCACCGGCTCTAACAACGGCTCCGGCTCTGACGCAACCCCTGATTCTGATGCTTCCAAGGACGACTCGAATAAGGCGCCGGACGCTCCCGTTGCTTCGCCGGACAAGAAGCCTTCTTTCTCCGTGCAACTTGGTTCTACGCTGGGCTCTTCGCTGATGGCTGGCGTCAATAACGGCTCGACCCAGAACAAGGACAACTCTGATCAGGTTTCCACGGAAAAGACCGAGGCCGCAAAGGGCGACTCCAAGGACAAGGCTTCCGAGAAGACCGAATCCGATAAGGGTTCTAGCTCTGAGGAGAAGAGCGACAAGTCCGAACAGAAGAAGGACGAGGATAAGAAGTCTGAATCTGAGGAGAAGGACAAGAGCAAGGCCGAGGGCGAAAAGAAACAGTCCGAAGACGACGACAAGAGCGGTGCTGACAACCAGGTCCAAGAGCAAAATGACTCCAAAACGGTGACCACCACGACCACGACGACTACAACTACCAAGTCCTCGGGCGGCAACATGCCCAAGACGGGCGATCTGATTGTGATGGCGAGCCTTGCCAGTGCAAGCTTGGCCACACTGGGCGCTACGTCTATCGTAAGTGGTAAGCATAAGCTCGATCAGCAGAAGAAGGCTTCTGGGGAGGACGGCTTGGAGGAGTAATCTTCCAGATCGTTTTCTATAAGAGTTTGGGACGGGGTCCGGTGCGGCGGCATCGGCCCCCCCTTTTTGTTGTGCAACGATTTGTTATGCCCCCTCGGGGGTCTGTTGCTACCGCTGCCCGAAACGTTTGCATGTCGATATTGTTGCGCTCTACCCGCTCGCTACAATGGGCATCGTGCTGCGTTAGAAGGAGAGTTTACGGTGTCTGAACAGGCGAATTATGGTGTTGCTCATGCGTTTGGTGCACGGTTGCTCGGTTATGCGGATAACGCAGCTCTGCCGGTTGATGTACACGACTTTTCCGATGCAATCAATCGGTGCTTAGTCGTCGATAAGACTATGTTTATTGCCGATATATTGGACAGCGAAGTACCCGTTGCGCTTTGCTGTCGGCCTAAGGGTTTTGGCAAGAGCATGAACCTATCGATGCTCAAATGCTATTTGGAACGACCTGATTGCCGGCGGCCGGATCGAAGCCCGTTCGTCGGCACCCAGATCTGGCAGGCGGGCGGCGGTCGCTATCGGGATGAGTACGCGTGCTATCCGGTCATCATGCTCGATTTTTCAGCTGCCGCTGCGAGGCGCGACGCTGATGCTGCGGCAGCTATTCGCAGCGCTGTCGCGCACGAGTGCGCCCGATTGCTGCCGCTGCTTGCCGCGCCTGATCTGTCAAGACGTGAGGTCCGTCTTATCGAGAGGGCGGCGCGTGGGGTGGCCAGCGATAAGGAGGTCGATGCGGCGCTTGGTGTGCTTATTCAACTGCTCCAGGCAGCTTTCGATGAGCGGGTTGTTCTTCTGATAGACGACTATGACGCGGTATGTCCAAAGCGTTTGGGCGCTAAGGACGACGGTAGCGTGGATTCCCTAGAGTCGCTCAGCCGGATGTTGTTCGACACCATTGCTGACGCCGGCGACTCGTTGCGATTGACGTGTCTGATGGGCGAGCACCCTGGTCCTGCCGAGCTTGCGTTGTCCCAGCGTGGGGCTTCCTATCGGTCGGCGACACCGCTGTCGAGTTGGTGTGATCGATGGTTCGGTTTTTCGGACGACGAAGTCCAGGTGCTGTTGGATTGCATCGGTCGCAACGGTTGTCTGGATGACGCGCGTGAGTGGCTCGAGGGCTACCTGCTTGGTGGTTTTTATTGCTCGAGCCCGGAGGGCGTGGTGGACTACGCACATCGCGGTTGCGTCGCGCCCGTTCGGGCAGATCTGTATGGTTACGCCGACCGTCTGAGCGCATGCGTCGGCGACTGGAATCTCATGCGCCTGTCCGCATTGTTCGATTTGCTTGAGCCGCATGGGTTTATTGAGGCGCCAGTGCATGTGCATGCCGAGGAGGCCGATGCCGCCAAGCCCGAAGATATCTGGACTGCGCTGTATCTGTCTGGATTCCTTACGACGGACATGACGGGGCATTCGGAGGACGGCGCGTGCCTTCGTTCCCTGCGTCTGCCTAACAACGAAGTGCGTCAGGCGCTCCGTCTTGTAATTCTGGAATGGTTTGAGTGCGCCGTTGAGGACGTTGGAGTTATCGACTCGTTCCATGACGGGCTGTGTCGAGGAGACGAGGACACTGTAAAGCAAGCTTTGAGCTGTGCTATCGGCGATCTGGGTATCGATGTGGGCCAATCAGATATGCCGACAGCCTATCATCTGGCGCTGCAGGGGCTCTGCTTTGGACTGCCCGGCTATTGCAATCCCAGCTCCAAGCGAAGTGGCGTCTCGGATCGCTGGGATATCCAGGTGATTCCCACCGGTCGGGTGTTTGACGTGGCCGACACGCTCGGCATGCTCGATGAGCGACCGCTCATTACGGTCAACATGTTGTACGACCCTGGCGTCGATGCCCTGGGCCTGGAACTGTTGGCGGTTCAGGCGCTGCTCGACATAGAGCGCGACGGCATCGATGATATCCGCGTGCCGCGCCCCGCCGTCGGGCGCATGCGTTGGGGCTTTGGCTTTGACGGTCAGCGTGTGTCCGTGGTGTGTCAACGACTGTAGCGGCGGGCGAAAGCCCTTTACTACTCGGCGTCCTTCAGGGGCGGCATGGGCTTCCAGTTGGGATCCTTAACGATCTTGCGGGCGTCCTTCATGCCGCGGCGCAGCGCCGGAATGCCGGTCTTAAAGCATTTGTCGACTGCTGCCAGACGAATGAACTCCTTGCAGAAGGTCGCGGCATTGCCCAGACGGAACAGCACGGGGTGGTAGTCGCCGTAGATCTGCATGTAGCGTGCCAGATAACCGCGGTTGCGCATGATGTAGTAGCGGTTGGTGTCGCTCGTGGAGTTGAGCTGTCGTTTGCCGGCGATGTCCCAGTTGGAGACGGCGCGGGCACGCTTGAGCACCACGTCGGCAACCACGGCGGCGGGGAAGTGCTGGCTGGCTACGTAGCCGTAGCAGGCATCGTCGCCGTAGATAAAGAAGCGCGCGTCGGGCAGGCCAATCTTGTCGACCACACGGCGCGAGAACATGCCGCCCTCAAAGCACAGTTGGTTCATGGTGCGGTAGCCCTTGGGTCCCAAGTCCCACTTGGCGACAGGGTTGGGAATGCCGAGCGAAAGGATGAGCTGGTACTGCCAAAAGAAGGCGCCGCCGTCATAGTCCAGGCGCGAACCCTGGATAACATCGTAGCGGTCGGTCCACTTGGCCAAGCGCTCGATGCCTTCGGGGATGACGAGCACGTCGTCGTCCATCACCCAGAACCACTGGGCGCCCAGGTCGTAAGCGCATTTGGTGCCGGCGGAGAAGCCGCCCGCACCGCCGCCGTTTTCGAGTTGCGGGGCGTAGATGACACGGTCGGTGCCGCCCTGCGCGTCGGGCTGCTCGGTGTCGATGCCCCACAGGTTGGCCAGGCGCTCGTTGAATGCAGTGCACATGGCCTCGGTCTCGCGCGAATTCTCGTTATCGACAATCACGATGCGCCAGGGCGTTGCCGTGAGCTCGGTCATGGAGTCGAACAAGTTGGCTAGGAGTTCCTGGCGCTTGTACGTAACGACAACGATGGCGAGCTTATCGATGGGGGCGGGAAGGGTTGAAGGCATGGGGCAATTTATCCTTTCACGCGCGGCGGGCGAGTGCTGCGCGGAAGCTATCGAATAAGTCCTTGGGACCGTCCTATTGTAAAGGCTCGGCGCACCTTGACGGCAAGCTTTGAATAAAACGCAGGAACCTGCCACGGGTGTAGTGGCTTTGGCGTCTGACGGCAGCGTGTCTATTGCCGCTTGAGCTAGCGAGCGATAAGGCTTCTAGCTGCATCGATGATGAGAAGCGCCAGAGCAAAGACGATGCTAATGACGGTACCCGTGATGATACATATAGCTGCCGGGCTGTTTTGGCTGACCAGTATGTTTGCGAGCAGGGTGTTGAAGACGGGACGCCACAGGCTACTGGTGAGCGACTGCATCACATAGAAACCGAGCGTGGCGGTCGATAAGGTGACGATGACACCTGCATTCCGCGGATTGCCTAAGGCCCTGCGTCGGGTAGCCGCAAAGAGCAGGGAGGCTGCAGCGAGGGCAAACGAGATCAACGAGGTCGATTTGTAGGAGAGGACTGCCATCGCCGTGAGGTTGCCGGTGAAGGAGAGTGCTCCTTCCAGGATGGTGGCGAGCGCCAAAATCGCAGCGAGCGACCGCATGCCCAAGGCGCCCGCCCTGTCCGAATTCATGACATCGGTAACGTCGCGGAGCAGACCGCCGATCAAAAACGCGATTACGTACGTGGCAGCGCTCATGAGCTTCTGGAGCCAAGAAAACTCGCCGGCGCTTGTCGTACTCATGGCGGCTAAATACCCGTTAACAACAAATGCGAGGATGTCAACGGCGATGACCGTCGCCGTGTAGCTCTTCTGGGAGAGTCGACTCTTAGCCAGTCCAAACCATGGCGCCATGAAGACCGTGGCGGCATAGACCCAGATAAACTCAAGGCCTAGCGTGTACCAGTAGTGCGTGTTGAGAGTAACATCGGGAATGGGGGAGACGACCGTGGACCACGCGAGTGCCACGAGGCAATAAAACGCAGTGGGCATAACGACCTTGCCAAGGCGCTGCGCCGTCCGTTGCATTTGCGACTTCCACGTTGTTCCACCGTCCCAAGCACGCGCGGCTGAGGCGATGAGAAAATAGCCCGAGATCATAAAGAAGACCTCGTTGGCCCAGCAGCCCAGCAGGTTAATAAAACCGAGCACGCCGGAATAGGGGAAGGCGGCAAGCGGCGCGTATTCCGGCAAGCCGACGCAGGTCGCTTGGAAGGTCCACTGAAACGTGTGGAATACCGCGATGCCGGCGACCGCGATTAAGCGCAGCGCTTCGATGGGTATGTTGCGTGCGGCTTTGGGCTGCATGACGTCCTTTCGTATCGGTTTCTCCTCTGCGAGCTCCATAGATTATATAAACGCCTGCTGGCGAGCTGACCCTTTGATACTATGAAACGACAGGTTTTTCCTAAGGAGCACATTTGTCTACTAACGCCTCTGGCAGCCCTGTTCTGTCGCTGCTTATTCCCATTTACAATGTTCAGCGCTACCTGCGCGAGTGCCTCGATTCCGCCCTGGCGCAGACGCTCAAGGATATTGAGATCATCTGCATTAACGACGGGTCGACCGACAACTCGCCGGCGATTATCCGCGAGTATATGGAGCGCGATGGGCGCGTCAAGATGATCGACAAGGCCAACAGCGGCTACGGCGACTCGATGAACCACGGTCTGGAGATGGCGCGTGGCAAGTACGTTGGCATCTTGGAGTCCGATGACTTTATGGCGCCCGACGCACTCGAAAAGCTTGTCTCGGCCGCCGATAGCAATAATGCCGACTTTGCGAAGGCGAACTTTGATTTCTACTGGTCTAAGCCCGAGGAGCGCCGCTCGCTGCACGAGATGTTTAGACCTCAGGATTGCGGCAAGCCGGTGCACCCGAGCGATACGACTCAGTTCTTTAAGCAAAAGCCGTCGATTTGGTCGGCCGTGTACCGTCGCGATTTTCTTGAGCGCAACGGCATTAAGTTCCTGCCGACTCCGGGGGCATCCTTTCAGGACACGTCATTCGCCTTTAAGGTGATCGCGTGCGCCGATAAGGCTGTTTACCTGCATGATGCCGTGTTGTCGTATCGCCAGGACAACGAGAATTCCTCGGTCAATTCTTCGGCTAAGGTCTTTTGCGTCAATTCCGAGTATGCCGAGATTGAGCGTTGGATTCGAGAGGATTATGCCCGCGACCACGCAAGTGATGACGTCGCGCGCATGCTCAAGTTCAATCAGCTCATTAAGTACGATTCGTACATGTGGAACTACGTGCGCCTGGCGCCCAAGTTCTATAAGGAGTTCCTGGTGCAGATGGCCAAAGAATTTCAGGCGGCTTTGGACGCGGGGGAGTTTTCGCTTGACGACCTCAAGCCGTGGAAGCGCGCGAATCTCGCTGCCATTCTCAAAGATCCTGAGGGCTGGGTTGACGAGCATCCGAGTTTTGCGACGGATGGTGCCTTGGGGCGCGCTAAGTATTACGCCTCGGTTGGAGGCCCTGGCGTGGTCGCCGCCTTTCTCATCGAATCGCTGAGGGGGTAGGTCGGCATGGGAGAGGCCTCGTGTCCTAAAGCTACCATTGTCGTCCCCGTTTACAACTCTGTGCGTTCCATTCAGCGATGCCTCGATTCGCTGTTGGCCCAGTCCGAGCGCTCGATTCAGGTTGTCTGCGTCAACGACGGTTCGACCGATGATTCGTTGGACGTGTTGCGCCAGATCGCACAGGCCGACGATCGCGTGCTGGTGATTGACCAGGAAAACGCGGGCGTCTCGTGTGCTCGAAATGCCGGTATCGATGCCGCCGAGGGCGAGACCGTCTTTTTTGTGGACGCCGACGATTACATCGATGTCCAGACGGTCGAGCGCGTGCTGCATGCCATGGAGTCTGCAGATGCCGAGGTCGCCGTCTTTGGCGGCGTCTGTGGACCTGCCGATGCTGCCCCCAAACGCGTCCAGCAACTCATGAGCCCCAAAGCTGGTGCCTTCGGTGCCCGTGATCCTCAACTGCTGTTCCATTCGAATGCGCAGCCCTATGCCTGCCGTGCGGCTTTTTCGCGCGAGCTGCTCAATCGCGAAGGCATTCGCTTCGCCCCCGGTTTGGCTTTGGGCGAAGACGTCGTCTTCCAATTTGCGGCTTATGCGCTTGCCCGCAGGACCGTCGTCATGCCGGACAAGTTCTACCACTACGTGATGGAGAGCGAATCGGCGACGCACGAGTTCAACAGTGCCGAGGCTCGCGCCAAAAAGCTTGACGCCCACATGTGGATGCTCGAGGAGGTCTTGGAGGACTGGGCGGCCTACAGTCTTTTGGATCTGTGTCCCGGCGAGCTGATAACTTGGTTTTTGGACCTCATTGTGTTCGACCTGGCACGCTTGGATGCCGATGACTTCCATCGCGTGGCGGCTCGCGTCAACGTGGACCTCACGACGTTTTTGGGAACGGAGTGGGCGGATATGCCTGCTAAGGGCGCCGTTCGCCGTGTTGCCCACAAGCTCGTCGCGACGACCTCGGGCGTTTCGATGGCAGACGCCACGCTGTTCTATCTTTCGACTCGCGGTCTCAAAGCCTGTCTGGAGCGCTTTCTCTAATTCCAAGCGCTGCCGCCCGCCGCAGCTCGGCTGCTAAAATAACCCTGTTACACGCTATTCAACAGGAGGTTCTCTTGCAGAACTCTGATACCCCTAAAGTTTCGCTGCTTGTCCCCATCTGCAATGTCGAGCGCTACCTGCGCGAGTGCCTCGATTCCGCCGTGGCGCAGACGCTCAAGGACATCGAGATCATCTGCATCAACGACGGCTCCACCGATAGCTCGCCGGATATCATCCGCGAGTACATGGAGCGCGACCCCCGTGTAAAGATGATCGACAAAGCCAACAGCGGCTACGGCGACTCGATGAACCGCGGCCTGGAGACGGCGCGCGGCGAGTACGTGGGCATCCTTGAGTCCGACGACTTTATGTTTGAGGATTCGCTCCAAAAGCTGGTCGCCAAGGCCGATGCTGAGCATGCCGATGTCGTTAAGGGCGACTTTTACCTGTATTGGTCCACGCCCAGCGAGCGCCGTGAGCTGTTTGGGATCATCGACGAGCATATGACGGGCGCCGCGTATCGCCCCGTCGATCGCCCGGGCATCTTCTACCGCAAACCTTCCATTTGGTCGGCCATCTATCGGCGCGAGTTCCTCAACGACAATCAGATTCGGTTCCTTCCCACGCCGGGCGCCTCGTATCAGGACGCAGGCTTTAACTTTAAGGTTTGGGCATGCGCCGAGCGTGCAGCGTTTATCGCGGACCCCATTTTGTGCTATCGCCAAGACAACGAGAAGAGCTCAGTTAATTCGCCCAACAAGGTATTTTGCGTGTGCGACGAATACGCCGAGATGCAGCGCTTTTTGGATGAACGTCCCGAGCTCAAGGTTCAGCTCCAGGGCATTTTAATGCGCATGAAGGTCGATACGTATCGCTGGAATGACGAGCGTCTGGTCGATGAGCTGCGCGAGCAGTTTTGGGAGAAGGCTTCGCCCGAGCTCAAGGCCGATTGGGATGCCGGTCGCTTTGATCTGTCGCTGTTCGATCCGCGCGGCGAGACCGACTTGCGCCTGATGATCAAGTCGCCCCGTGCTTATATCGATTCGCGCTTTGACTTTAAGAAGCCCGGCAAGCTCAATACGTTTAAGCACTACTTTAAGATTGGCGGCCTGCCGCTGGTCTGGCGCGTGCTGACGTATCAGCGCACATACGGCGATAATCCGCATCCCGATGACGTGCCGGCCGCACAGTAGGAGCACTTGGCTATGACTACCCCCAAGATTTCCGTTGTCGTTCCCATCTATAAGGTGGAGGAGTGCCTGGCCTGGTGCCTGGACTCCCTGCTTGCGCAGGACATGCCCGATTGGGAAGGCGTGCTGGTCAACGATGGCTCGCCGGACGGTTCGCGCGATATTGCGGCTGCCTATTGCGAAAAGGACGCGCGCTTTACGTTGGTCGATAAAGAGAACGGGGGCCTGTCGAGCGCGCGCAATGCAGGCATCGCCGCGTCCACGGCGCCTATTGTCGCGTTCTTGGATTCCGACGATCGCTTTACGCCCGATGCATGCCGCGTGATCGTCGATGCCTTTGAGCGCGAGGACTGCGACGTTTTGACCTTTGGCGCGAATCCGTATCCGCTGGAGGCGGGGTATCCGTGGCTTAATCGGGTTTTGAGTCCGCGGGACGTTTCTTTTCATGGATATAGTTTCGAATTATTATTTAAAGAGGATTCGCGTCCCTTTGTGTGGCGGACTGCCTGCAGACGTGATTTTCTGGCGAATAACGCTATTCAGTTTGATGAATCTATCTGCTATGGCGAAGATCAAGTTTTCGAAATGGCGATCTATGGTCGTTCGCGAAAAACAACGCTGATTTCGAATAAATTGTATGACTACCGTGTGGCGCGCAAGGGCTCGCTCATGGACACCATGCGCTACGACGACGAGACGCGTCTGCTGGAGCATGTGAAAATATATTCCGCGGTGTTGGCCGACTGGCATCGAGATGGCCTTGACACGCAGCATGTCGATGACCTGGCATACTTCCTGTGTGATTTGGTGCTGTACGATGCAATAAGGTTGCTGGGTACGGGCTGCGGCAAAGTGTTCGACGCTGTATCTACGGTGCTCGCTGGTTCCGTTATGGGGAGCGATGCCGCGCTTACGCGATGTGCTCCTTCTGTTGCTGCTATGGTGCGCGCAGCGCGTGCTAACAAGGCGCCCAGCGTCCGTGCGTGCAGGAGGCTCATGTTCGATTACGACGTTTTTAGGTCTGGGCTCCTTCGGGCGTGCAAACGCATGGCCGCGAATATCCTGGGAAAGAGAGATTTGTAGATCGGAGCGGCCATGTCTGTTGTCTTGCTAGACCATCGTCGTCACTACATTCTGTTCGTTGCTGTGGCCTGCCTGAGCGTTTTGTTGGGCGGGCCTTCTTATCCCGGGTGAGAGCGGGGCTCTAGCCATATTTGAATGTGGAGGCGAATGGGGCTAGTCAAATATATATTTCGGTTTCAGACTTGAAAACGCTTGAATTCACCAGTTGTTAGTTTAAAAATAACATATAGATTCCGCCGGATTCGTGGAAAGGATGTTCTATGAAAGACGTTCGAAGGAGATGGCGCGGGCTAAAGGCTTTCGGGTTGGCCGCATTTGCAACTGCCTGCCTTACTTGTGCTCCATTGACCGCAAAAGCAGGTCTTATTGGCGGTGTTGGAGGGGGTAGCGCCTCGGTAGACGAGCCCACGGAATGGTGCGTTGGCGATAACCGTCCGATTTCTTACTGGGAATATGACGGTTGGAACGGCACTCAAAATGAACCGATGTCTGGCCCTCTTACGCGGTATAGCGTCGAGTGTAATGCTGGGGGGACTGCTCACAGAGATTTTCTAGTAGGTTTAAACTCTATTGATCGGAGCGCCTCGAGGACCGATCCTTCTGGAGTTACATCACGTCCCGCAGGTACATACTATTTCAACAAAGATGGTTTGATGCAGACCGGACTCGTTCGGTGCGAGGACGGCAGCCTTCGCTATTTCGATCTCGAAACTGGCGCCATGGTCACGAACCAGTGGCATAACGAATACGAAGCTGTCTGGTACTATTTTGGCGCTGACGGGACCGCGGTGTCGGGCTGGCAGTCTATCGGTGGGGACAAGTATTACTTCTATCCCGAAAGCCATGATATGGCATACGGCCGAGTTCAGATTGATGGCAAGAACTACTTCCTGAACACCCCTGGCGCCAACACCGACGGCCGCATGCAGCATAGTGGCTGGTTCTACGACTCCATCTACGGAAAGTGGTCCTATGCGACCTCCGACGGTGAGCTATTAACCGGTTGGCATAATCTCGACGGCACTTGGTACTATTTCAACGAATCTGGGGTCATGCTGACTGGCTGGATCAACGATTCGGGTACCTGGTACTACACCAATGCATCCGGTGCGATGGTCACTGGCTGGCTCAACATCGGCGGTACGTGGTTCTACCTCGACGGCTCGGGCGCCATGGCCGCTAACAGCTGGCGCAGCCTCGGCGGCTCCTGGTACTGGTTCGGCGACTCCGGTGCAATGGCCACTGGCTGGTTCTTGGCAGGCGGCTCTTGGTACTATGCGAGCGGTTCGGGCGCCATGGCAACCGGCTGGCTCAGCAATGGCGGCACGTGGTATTGGCTCGGAGGTTCGGGCGCTATGGCCTCTAACTCTTGGGCCAACGTTGGTGGAGTTTGGTACTGGTTCGACGATTCCGGCGCGATGGCCACCGGCTGGCGTCAGGTCGGCGGCGCCTGGTACTACTTTAGCGGTTCCGGCGCTATGGCCCACGACGCATGGGTCGGCGACTACTACCTCCAGTCTTCCGGTGCCATGGCTACGAATGCCTGGGTTGGCTCCTACTATGTCGGCGAGGACGGCAAGTGGATTCCGGGCTACGGTTTAGTTTGGTATAAGAACGGTAGCGATGTTTATCATACGCATAAGTGCCGTACCGTTGGCAAGGACGCAAAGGGCTATTCGCAGATCTCTATTCAGGAGGCCCAGAGGCGTGGCGCTTCACGAGAGTGCAAAAACTGTCAGCAAATTGGCTAGCACATTACTGAGTTAGTTTTGATTGAGGCCCCGTTGCCCTGAGGTGACGGGGTCGCTGCATGATTGGATACCGTGCTGCTATGAAGAAATGTTCATTCGGGGTGCTGGTCTTTTCGGGCCTGGTTTCTTTGGGGCTCCTTTTGAGTTCGCCCTCGATGTTATACGCCCTTGATTCGAATAACACTGACGAAGGTCCCGCATCTAACGTTGCTATTGCTTCTGTCGAGTCAGACGTTGATGCTCAGCGCGAATCTACCTTCGCTGTCGAGCAGAACTCTCAGGTGGATAATGAGACCCCTTCTGAGGTCTCGAATCAAATTGTTTGGCATCAGGGGTGGATATCACCCGAAGAAGGGGCTGGTTTTTGGCGTTGGGGCTTGTCCGACGGAACAATCGCTGTTTCTTCTTGGAGACATATAAACGGTAGCTGGTACTGGTTCGACGACGAAGGTCGAATGGCTCAGGATGGATTGGTCCAAGTCGGGGGTGCGACTTATGGATTCTCCTCTTCGGGTGCAATGCGTGTCGGCTGGTACCTAGATTCTACAGGCTCTACTTCTGCTTGGCGTTATTTCTCCGGCTCTGGTGCCATGGTAAAAGGCTGGCTTTTAGACAGCGGCAACTGGTATTGGCTGGATGATGAGGGCAAGATGGTCCACGATGCGATGCTGCAGATCGGGGGAGCCACGTATGGATTCTCTTCTTCTGGTGCAATGCTTATCGGATGGCATCTTGATGCTTCTGTCTGGCATTATTTTTCCGGCTCTGGCGCTCTGGTAAAGGGCTGGCTCTCGGATGGGGGTCGTTGGTATTGGCTTGATCCTGCAGACGGTTCTATGGTCACCGGGCTGAATGAATGCAATGGCACCTCTTATATCTTTAACAGTTCAGGGGCCATGCTATCCTCCCAGTGGGCACTTATTGACAACAACTGGTATTACGCTGACTCCAACGGCTTACTGCATGGAGGCTGGTTACTTCTAGGGAATTCTTGGTATTACCTGGATCCAGGAAGCCATATTATGCTCACGGGCTTTGTGCAAGTGGGCTCGTCCACCTATTTCCTTATGAGTTCAGGTGCCATGGCAACGGGCTGGGCACTTGCTGATGGTACTTGGTATTACGCCGCCTCAAGCGGAGCTATTCAACGAGGACGATGGATAAAGTCCGGAAGCGCCTGGTATTACCTTGATGATGTATCCGGCGCAATGCGTACTGGTGAATTTGCGGTAGGAAGCACGCGCTATTTTTCTTATGATTCCGGTGCGATGGCATCTTCGTGCTGGATCAATTTGAGCAACGGTATGGCATGGGCGAATTCGTCTGGAGCACTGAGCGAGCCGTTGCCTACTTCATCTGATGGATCTCCCTTAGTCGCTGATCGTGCCGACTTGTCTTCATTGCCGGGTACAATTCATATTGGAGACGCGGTTTTCTATGCGGACCCAAACGGTGTCGTTAATGTGGCATCTGGTTGGATTATGTCGAATGACGCTTCTGACGAAAACGGCAATACTTGGTACTACGCATCTTCCAATGGTGTCCTTAAGTCTGGTTGGCAATATGTCAACGGTGCGTGGTATTGGATGGACCCTTCCACGTTCAAGATGAAAACTGGATGGCTTAATGACGGCGGTACGTGGTACTGGCTTCAGCCTTCGGGTGCCATGTTTGCTAACGGGTGGCTGAAAATCGATGGCGTTGACTATTACTTCAATGCAAGTGGTGCATGGTTGAATACGTCTGGCTCTGTTTTGGGGGTCAATAGGTCCAGTCTGGTCAATTGGCTTATGAGCCACGAAAACGACGGCTATTACCGTGGAACACGCTATGATACGCATCTTAGCCAAGAAACATGCATGTATCCAAAGGGTGATCCTCGTTGGGACGGGTATACCGGTATGAACTGCGGCGGATTTGTATCGCATGCATATATGAAAGCGGGCGGGAATTTAGCTCCCATTGCCGCCGAGCAGAGCCATTCTCCTTGGAGTGGAGGTCCCGGAAGGGGCGGCAGCGTAAACGCTTATCGTTGGTACGGCTACGCTATCGATACGTGCGCGAACGTGACTTATTTCAACTCTATTGATGAGTTGTTACGTAGCGGTTTGGCTCGTAAGGGGGACATTGTGTTCTTTAATCCTTACAACCCATATGTGGACGATAGCCACATTGGCTTTTTCTGGGGCAATTCGCCGAGCGAAAATTTGTTCTGGCATAGCGATGGCTATGGAAATCGCATCTCCGGCTTGACCGCTTTGGGCCCATCGAAAGTAATACTGATTCGTTAGAATTCCGAGTTGTAGGGGACTCTCTGGGCCCCCTACTTTTTTGACATCTGGTTTGAATGTTTATTTGAAGTCGGTATTCTTGGGGAGGTAGGGGGCAATGAGCCTTCGGGTTCAACCTTGCCGGTAAGTTCTTATTTTCTTTATAGCATCGCGCCCAACTATTTATCGTCCTAGATGGCGTCTTGTCCAGCTGGATGTTCGGAAATCTTCCATAGATATGCTGTAAGGTAGACGCAATCAAGAGCGAATGACGAGGTTTACATGAACAAACATCTTAAGCTGTTTTCGACATTGTTGGTGCTGATGCTCCTTGCATCCGTTTCTATGTTTGTATGCCCTGCGGATGCAGAGGCTGCTCAGACTCTGGTTGAGAATTCTTGGCGTTACGAGGGTGGACAATTAGTTTCAGATGATGCTTCTTCCGAAGAAGACGGAATAGCTTTATTGTCTATGGACGCTCTTCCCGATGAGGTTACAGCTCGGGGCATTGACGTCAGCGAGCACCAAGGGCGTATTGATTGGGACGCAGTTAAAGCTTCTGGCATCGATTTCGCTATTCTGCGCGTTGGGTTTGGCGCTCCATCTTGGGGCGGTCGAGTTGACTATCAATTTAATCGAAATATTTCTGAGTGCGAGCGACTCGGAATTCCCTACGGCGTCTATATCTATTCATATGCTTTTGATAATCAACAGGCAGCCGATGAGGCATCAATGGTGATCAATTGCCTTTCTGGGCATAATCCAAGATTGCCGGTGTATTACGATCTTGAGGACAAGACAATTATTGCAGATGGTCGTCAATCCGGAATTGCATCGAGGGCGCAGGTTTTTTGTAATAAGATTTCTGCTGCTGGATATAAGCCAGGCATTTATGCAAACCTAAATTGGTTTACCAAGATATTGACCGACCCTGTATTTAAGAGTGGTTCTTGGGATCATTGGATTGCTCAATATAACTCGCAATGTGACTATACCGGCAATTACAGTTTTTGGCAGTATAAGAGCAACGGAAAAGTCCCTGGAATCAACGGCAACGTTGATATGAACTACGCGTATGTTGATGTCTCCCTTTATCATTGGCAACTAATTGACAGCACCTGGTATTATGCAGCCTCCAACGGCAAGGCGTATACCGGATGGTTGTTTCAAAGTGGCACGTGGTACTGGCTCGAGCCCGACGCGGGCGGTGCCATGGCTACCGGCCTTCACGCGTGCAACGGCTCCCTGTACTGGTTTAATTCGTCCGGCGCTATGGCGACCGGGTGGGTCCTCGACGGCGGGACCTGGTACTACGCGACTGGCTCCGGCGCGCTGGCGCGCGGCCCCGTATCCGTCGGCGGCGTGCCCTACTGCTTCGACGCCCGGACGGGGGCCATGCTGACGGGCTACCAGACGGACGCGCAGGGCGTCCGCCGCTACTTCGGCAGCTGCGGCCCCCTTAACGGCTGGGGCTTCGTCGACGGCTCCTGGTACTGGTTCGCTGACGGTATCGCCTCGACCGGCTGGATTCGCACCGGCGGTTCCTGGTACTGGCTCGATCCCGAGGCGGGCGGCGCCATGGCGACGGGCCTCCATGTGTGTAACGGCGCAGCGTACTGGTTCAACGCCTCCGGCGCCATGGCGACCGGGTGGGTCCTCGACGGCGGGACCTGGTACTACGCGACTGGCTCCGGCGCCCTCGCCTCCGGCTGGCTCAACCTAAACGGTACGTGGTACTGGCTCGATCCCTCGACGCACGCCATGGCCACCGGGCTCCATGGGTGCAACGGCTCCATGTACTGGTTCAACGGCTCCGGCTCGATGGCGACCGGATGGGTGCTCGACGGCGGTGCCTGGTACTACGCGACGGGATCCGGCGCCCTCGCCTCCGGCTGGGCATACGTCAGCGGCGCCTGGTACTGGCTCGATCCCTCGACGCACGCTATGACTACGGGTGTTCAAGAAATCGATGGGGTGAAATACTCTTTTGCTAGTAATGGCGCTTGGCTCGGCTAGCAACTCTTCTTTAATTGCTTTTTTCTAATTACATATTGCTCTTAGCTATCCATTTGTAGACTATGTTTATGTAAAAATTGGTAACTACTGGGGGCTGCACATGGCAAGGAAAAAGCGAATAACATTAATCCTAATCATTCTTTCAACTCTACTGCTCGCTGGACCCGGTGTGGTTGATATCGCGAACGCAGAACCCATAAGCTCCTCCATCCCTACTGATTTTGAGCGGCAATCCGTCCCCTCGACTCTTTCTCCTTCAGATTCAATCGATGATGGTCCTGCTCAAGAATCCGTTAAATGGAATCTGGGTTGGAATTCGTTTGACGGCAACTGGTTCTATGTGGATTCAGTCAATCCGGTCTCGTTGCATTCTGGCTGGCTCCATACCAATGGGGCCTGGTATTGGCTCGACCCCTCGACGCATGCCATGGCCACCGGGCTCCATGAGTGCAACGGCTCCGCGTACTGGTTCAACGCCTCCGGCGCGATGGCGACCGGCTGGGTGCTCGACGGCGGGACCTGGTACTACGCGACTGGCTCCGGCGCGCTGGCGCGCGGCCCCGTATCCGTCGGCGGCGTGCCCTACTGCTTCGACGCCCGGACGGGGGCCATGCTGACGGGTTACCAGACGGACGCGCAGGGCGTCCGCCGCTACTTCGGCAGCTGCGGTCCCCTTAACGGCTGGGGCCTCGTCGACGGCTCCTGGTACTGGTTCGCTGACGGTATCGCCTCGACCGGCTGGCTTTACACCGGCGGTTCCTGGTACTGGCTCGACCCCGACGCGGGCGGCGCCATGGTGACGGGCCTTCACGCATGCAACGGCTCCGCATACTGGTTCAACTCCTCCGGCGCCATGGCGACCGGCTGGGTCCTCGACGGCGGGACCTGGTACTACGCGACTGGCTCCGGCGCCCTCGCCTCCGGCTGGCTCAACCTAAACGGTACGTGGTACTGGCTCGATCCCTCGACGTACGTCATGGCTACGGGTGTCCAAACTATTGGATCATGTGAATACATATTTAATAGTTCCGGCAAGATGATGGCTAATTGCTGGTCAAACGGTGATGGGTCCTGGATGTATCATTCTTCATCCAGCGGTGCAATTGACCTTAAAGGCATCATGACTGATTCGGGAATCCAGCTGATTGACGATGACGGGAATGTTAGAACGGGCTGGATTGAGAGTCAGGGTTCTCGATATTATTGTTCTGCTAATGGGGTAATTCTGACTGGGTGGCAGCAAATTGCTGGGTCTTGGTATTACTTTAACTCGGATGGTCGAATGGCGACCGGTTGGCTTAACGATGGCAGCAATTGGTACTGGCTAGATTCCGCTTCCGGCACAATGAAGACGGGATGGCTTTCCCTTGGGGGCACATGGTATTACCTTGATGTCACACGTGGGGGAGTAATGCTGAGCAGTGGTTGGTATTGGATCGGCTCTACTGACTACAAGTTCAGTTCATCCGGCGCAATGGTTGGCGCTTGGGTCAATGTTCCTTGCTATTCGCAGTACCCGGAACTTCCTACTGGCTGTGAGTCGGTTGCTCTTACAAACATGCTCAACTACTATGGTTTCGGTTTAGGTAAGACGATTATTGCGGATTATTACTTGCCCAAGGGAAGCAATGGCAACTTTGTTACCGCCTTTGATGGCAACCCGAGGCGTAGCAGCGGGGGTCTCATGGGATGCGTCGCCCCTGCGATTACCATTGCTGGTAATAACTTTCTGCGCGCTGCTGGAAGTGGCAAGCAGGCAAAAGACGTCTCTTTCTCGTCAATTTCTTCCATTAAGAACAGACTGACCTGTGGGCAACCTGTTGAGATGTGGAATACCGAGTGGGGAAGTTGGCCAGGACGCCGTTATGCTGCGCGTTGGTATAACGGGCATTCCTATGGCCTGTGGGGCGGTAATCATGCCGTAGTCCTTAAAGGCTATGATGACGAGCAGGGAATTGTCTATCTTTCGGATTCGATTAACGGCAATGTTACGCGAAATGCCCAGGTGTTCTTCGGCACGTGGCAACAGATGGATAGCCAGGCTGTGGTAATTGAATAGCCATGATGTTAAAAAAGGGGGAGAGCTCGACGAGCTCTCCCCCTTTTACTACATTTTTAATCAAGCTACGCTGTCCTATTACGTCCAAATAGTTCGTCCCAGTTACTGGCTGCCAAAACTGTTCCGCATACAATTACAATGCAGCAGATTACAGATGCCATGTCGGGAATTGTTCCAAGCAAGATCAGGCCAAAGACCACCGACCATGCCGAATAGGAGATATTCAGAGCCATCGCACGCGCTGCTCCGATTGCCGCAATGCCCTTGTAATAAAACAGATAGGATGCAGTTCCTGCGAGTCCGGCGAGTGCAATAATCAATGTGGGTATGCTCGGGATAGCACCCAGCGTGAAATGCCATGCTCCGAAGAGGGGGAGCACGAGCACTCCATAAACAAGCGCACTCGTAGTTTCACGGATTTGCAAAGCCGTTTCGTCATCAACAGCATCATCTTTCATTCCCCATGCGCACAACACCGCTTCGGATCCCCATCCAATAACGGCAAGCACCGCGCCGAGTAAGCCGAGAGGGGCATTTGCAATCTCGCTCGATCCGGCCGATAGATAGCCCATCGTCATTACGCCGCAAAGAGCAACGAGAAGGGAAAGAATCTGGCCTTTGCCCATTTTCTCCTTCAACAGCATGAACGAAAGGAATGCTCCGACCGCGGGATAGAAGGCGGAGATGATTGCCGTGTAGGCAGCTCCGATGTTATTAATCGCTAATACGTAGCCGGTCATTCCGATAGGTCCACCGAGCAGAGCGCCGGCGATGACAACCTTGCCCGAACGAGTTTTAAGTGCAGCGATCGTGTCTTTTAGTCTGCCTCGGGCTCCCATGTAGCCAAAGAGCCAGATTGCACAGAAGGCATCATGGAGAAAGGATCCCGCAATGGAGGCGCATGCAAGCGCTTCCGCCGATCCAATATAGGGCGCAAGCGCCAAGCCGATTCCAAGAATCACTGTATCAAGGCCCCAAAGAAGACCGCTAAAAAAGCCGAATTGCATCGTTATTCACCTTTCCGATAGATCTCCAGTGCCTTTTTAAGGTATTTGGCACCGTAATTGAAGTAGATATAGAGCCACTCGCCCACGAAGTCACCTTCGGCTTCTTTCAGAAGAGACCAGAGGTACCAGCACCATCCTGCAAGGGCAATGTGCGCATAGTTATGCGCAACTTCGTTGTTTGTTGCCTTGCGCCCAAAATATGCATCAAGCGCGCGGTCGACTTCGCCTTCGGAAAGCTCACAGCAGACACTGCAAGTTCCAAAATCGTTCGCGTAATCGCTCATGCCAGCATATTCCCAGTCAATGAGATAGTACTTGTCGTTTTCATCGATAAGAAAATTGAGGTAGAAGAAGTCATTGTGACAAAGGCATTTTGGCGCATTGTCGGCCTGAACAAAGTGCTCCAATTCATCGATTTCGGCGGCCATTTCCCTGTAGCCTGGAATGTCGATGGGACCTTTTTCCAGAAGAAGTGATTCGTAGCGCTTCGCTTCGAGGTAGAAGTCAAATTCGGTTTCGACATTTGCACCGCTCTCGTGAAGCGAACGACACATCTGCATCATTCGATTCATTTGGGCAGCATCATGCGGATCAGGCTGCTTTGCGTTGGGTACGAACTTCGAAATTTTCCAACCGCGCTTTGGGTCCTCATGAATGAACGTGTCGTCAAGGCCAAGTTCCTTAGCTTTTTTAAGTGCGGCTACTTCTCCATTTCTGTTAATAAGCAGTTCGGTCCCGACTCCCGGATGGCGGTAAACGTACTCTCCATCATTGGTTCTAAAGTGGCACGATAGGTTCGTAAGACCTTGTTTAAGGGGATAAACGTCGTGAATCTCTGATTTGGAGCAGCCGAGCACTTGCTCGATGTTATCGAAAATATCGGAGTCAACGTTTTCGATAAAATGCGGATCAAAGGCACGCAGCTCATCAAGAGAATCGAATTCGTTGATCTCGCCCTCAGGATACTTCTTGATCACCATATCGAGCTCCTTGATGTGCTCGATATATAAATCTTCCCAAAGCTTGTCCGTTGTCTCGGGCTTGTTATATTCCGTTTCAAGAATCTGCTTAAACGCAAGCGAGAAGGCTTTATCAAAGTAAACATGTCCAAGCATATACCATGCATCGGAACCACCGATCGTAACGTTGGTGATTCTATCCATTGCTCCCGTTTGAATGCACCATTCTTTGGTGGCGCCTTCAGCATATTGAGCAGAATAAAATGCTTTCCAAACGTATGCTTCAAACGGATTGTTTAGAAGGTAATCATCGCTTGAGCAAATGTAGGTGTTGCCAAGTCGCTCTTTTACGCACATAAGCGATGCGTGGTTATTTTTGGATGCGTATTCGTTGTTGACGACAATCGAAACGCCGAACTTGCTTTCAAGATAGAAGAAATACTCTTTTTTATAACCGACAACGACGGTGATATTGCTGATACCCGCGTCTTGCAGCTGCCTAATCTGACGCTCAATGAGAATCTCACCACGTACTTTTAAAAGGCCTTTGGGCTTTTCATACGAAATGGGAGCAAAGCGGCTTGAAAGCCCCGCGGCCAATATCACTGCGTTTTCAACCTTATAGGGATGAAGTGCTTCGTAACCGTTGTCGGTTAGGCTGTCCGATTCGAGAAGGCCCTCATTCGTAAGCTCTTTATTTGCTGCGTTTACTGATCCAAGTGAAAGGCCAGTGCGCTCGGCAACTTCTCGCTGGCTGGCATATGGGTTCTTTAGGTATTCGTACAGAACTGTAAAGTTACGCTTGGTCAGTTCCACTGCAGGCCTCCAATTAAGATGTTCATTGCTTAGGAAAAGAATAGAATGATTGAACGATATGTTCAATCAATTGTATTTAGCTACATAGACTGAACAGAAAGTAGCGAAAATCAATCTCGAAAGGTGGATTAAAATAACTAAATAGGATATCTGGGAGGGTTGATTATGTATCGATTCGAAAAGAAGGCTGCGCTTGTCTGTGCCGCTATATCAATAATCGCTGCTTGCTGCTTGCCCTTGAGTGCGAATGTCGCGCTTGCACAGGATTCCGTTGAGGCTCAGAGTATTGAGTCAAAAGCGGTTTTTTCTTCTGTGGTTTCCGATGATTTGCAACCTGATATTTCTTCCGTCATAAAAGATGGCTGGCAACGGGATGAGTCGTCTGGAGTTTGGTATTACGGAAAAAACGGTAAACACCAAACTGGCTGGCTGCAAAGCGGGGGCTATTGGTATTGGCTTGATCCAGCCAATGATGGTGCAATGCAGACAGGATATTTCAATGTGACCGATGCTGGCGGATCGACTGCTTCGTTTTATGCGAATGACGGCAATGCCGCAACGCCTTTTGGCGCGCTATATCAGAACTGCTGGCTACGTAACTCAGATGGAAATTGGTTTTATGCCAATGCTGGAGGCGATTTAGCTGCTGATTGGTTTTATCAAGACGGCACATGGTATTACCTGGATCCTGTCACCCATATAATGCAGGTTGGTTTTGTCGACCTCGGGAGCGGGAAATACTATTTAGATGCCACTGGTGCTATGAAAACCGGCTGGATTCTCGTTGACGGGAATTGGTACTGGGCTTATTCATCGGGTGCCCTTGCTTCGTCATGGCAAACGATAGGTGGGGCTCGCTATTATTTTGACCCACAGACGTTCATCATGTTTAAGGGTCGTCAAAAGATTGATGGAAGAACCTACATTTTTGGTGACTATGGCCTCGCAAATGGATGGTACAAAGACGGAGCAGATTGGTATTACTGCTCTAACGGTATTGCGGCCACTGGCTGGAAACTCGTTAACGGCGCTTGGTATTATCTCGACCCAGCCTCCGATGGTAAGATGTCCGTTGGGTATTTAGACCTTGGCAATGCAGCTTATTATTTAAAGCCTAACGGGGCTATGGCTGTTGGTTGGACCCAGGTCGAGGACGGCTGGTATTTCGCCTCCCGATCTGGTGCACTAATTTCTGGCTGGTATAAAGAGGGCACGAGCTGGTATTACCTGGACCCTGTTAGCCATCTCATGAAAACGGGCTTATTTGAGGTGGGCGGTAACGATTGTTTTGCAAACCAGAGCGGTAGGCTTGTGGTTTCAAGCTGGGTTACCGTTAATGACGGCGTTCAAAGATACGCTAATGATAATGGATATCTTTGCAAGGATGTGATTCGCGAAAACGGCACTATCCTAAAAACCGCTGGAGCTGATGGTTGGCAGGTTGCGTCCGGCTGGGTTAATGTCGCAAACCTTAGGTTTTACGCTGAGCCCGGAACGGGTGCCATTCATCTTGGATGGCTGCAGATTGACGGCGATTGGTATTGGCTTGATGCCGATTCTGGCGTGATGAAGACCGGATGGGTTTTTACTGGCGGTGCATGGTATTACCTAAACGCTGACGGAAAAATGGCAACTGGTTGGAAATGCCTGAATGGAACATGGTATTACCTTGAGTCCAATGGAAGCATGCACGTTGGCTGGCTTAAAGATTCGGGTAAGTGGTATTGGTTAGACGGCAGCGGCGCTATGGCAACGGGCGCAAGGACCATCGATGGCGTTCGTCGAGTTTTCTGGAGCGATGGACAGTGCGACAAAGTTGGCTGGCAAAATCCATCCCAGTATCCTCAGGTCAGTTCTTGGACTGTTCGGCTGCCTAGCTATTGCACCGGATACTTTACCTATGTGACCCCTTCTCGCATTTCTGTCGAAGCAACGCGGGAAGATTGCGTGAACGCCTTTATCCAGCGCGCCTATGAGTATATTGGTACGCAATATATTGAGCCTTGGTCTACCGCTCCCGGTGGAGCTGTTGATTGCTCTGGTTTTGTCTTGCAGTGCCTTTATGCTACTGGCATGGATATGGGTGTTTACAACCCTTATAACCATCGCTGGGATCCAAGCCAAACCTATAATTCCATGAATTGGTATCGAAGCAATATCTTTATGCCCGTGAGCACGAACTCAATTCAGCGTGGCGATGTGATTTATTATCGCGGGCATATCGCAATTGCACTTGGCGGCGGCTTGATGATTGATTCCTGGCCTCATCAAGGTGTCGGAATTCATCCTATTGGCGCAAGGGGAAATGTAATCGGCGCAGCTCGTCCGTTTATTTAATTGATTTGCTGCAAGGCGGTCGATATCGGTTTGGGGGGCCTGAAATGAATGCTCGGATTGATCATCGAATTTGCTGGCGAGTAATTCGCTTGATGCTCTTTTCCGCCTTACTCTCAGTTACAGCCCCCGCATTTTCTTGCACTGCTTATGCCGTGGAAGAGGGGGCGGATAACGGTGTCGTAGAGCGCGACTCGACAGGAGGGCCGGGAGCATTGGTCGGTGGCGGTTGCTCTCAAGACTCCAGCGATTGTGCCGACAAAACAACGGAAGATTCGAGCCTACAGGTTGTCGAAAGCCATGACCCGTCGACTACAGAACAACTATCTGGATGGCAATGGAACGGTTTGTCCTGGTATTACTATCTAGATGGCTGTCGTTTGACCGGAATGCAGAATATTGACGACTCGCTGTACTACTTGGACCCCGCTCGTGACGGCGCAATGAGCTGCGGCTGGATTTTTACTGAAAATAAGTGGTATTACGCGGGTCCGTCAGGCGCTTTGGCAAGTGGCTGGCAGTTTATTGGAGACCAATGGTACTGGTTTGACTCCCTTAACAGCTGTTCTATGGCTACTGGTCGACGTGTTATTGATGGGCACCCTTATCTTCTTGGAACCTATGGATTGATTAATGGATGGTGCCTTGATAACGGTTTATGGTATTGGGGTAGCAATGGTGAAGTCTTAACCGGCTGGCTTCAAACTGGCAATAACTGGTATTGGCTTGATCCCGCCAATGATGGTGTTATGTCTAGAGGAATCGTTTCTGTCGGTTCGTCTCGTTACTATTTATCGGATTCCGGCGCAATGGCTGTTGGTTGGGCGTTTGATGGGACGGACTGGTATTACGCTGACGGTTCCGGCGCACTTGCATCGGGCTGGCGTTTGGTGAATGGCGTTTGGTATTGGCTCGATGTCGCAAATGACAATAGAATGGCTACCGGCTTTTTTGTCATCGGATCCAATCAATATCATTTTTCTTCAACGGGAGCGCTGTCACTCGGCTGGTTTATGAGCGATGGAGACTGGTATTACGCTGAGCCTTCTCATGCGTCGGGCATTGTAAAGGCGGGATGGCTGAAGGACAATAGCCAATACTATTATCTCGATCCTGCCGCCGACGGTAAAATGCTGCTAGGTCATTTTTCTGTAAATGGGAAAAGCTATTATGCAAAAGCTTCAGGCGCTGTTGCTTGTCGTGAATGGGTAGATGTCCAGGGCTCGGTCCAGGATGAGCCGTCTAAGGCTTTTGCTGGTTCTGATTGCTCATTGTGTGGAGCGTTGCGTAGTGGAAAGCTATTTACAACAAACGGTGATGGTGAATTAGCCGAAGCTCACGGGTTTGTGACGCTTGGAGGGTGCAAGTTCTATGCTGATCCAACCGATGGCTCCCCCTGCGCTGGATGGAAGAACGTTAACGGAAAATGGTACTTCTTTGATGAGACCGCTGGCTATGCACGATCTGGCTGGCTGTACAAGGATGGCTCCTGGTTCTATTTGGACCCATCTACCTACGTTATGAAAACCGGCTGGGTTTCCGTTAACGGATCTTGGTATTACTTGAATTCGTCTGGTTATATGCAAACAGGGTGGCTTAACCTGGGGGGTACCTGGTATTGGCTTGACGCTAGTGGCGCCATGGCTACTGGCTGGCGCGTTGTGGACGGATCCTGGAATTACTTCATGGCCAACGGCGCGTGGGTGTCAGACTATATGGATGCTAAGGCTCAAAGTTATTCAAGCAATACAAATTGGCTGATACTTGTCGATACATCACGTTGCGTTACGAGTATTTACACTGGATCCTGGAATAACTGGTCCTTAAACCGTCGATATGTATGTTCGACGGGAAAAGCTAGCACGCCTACGGTGATAGGGGAGTATCAAGTCTACGGTAAGGGATACTCCTTTGGGCATGGATATACTTGCTATTACTACACGCAGTTCTATGGTGATTACCTATTCCATTCTTCGCCCTACTATGTCAACAGCAATCGCGTGATGGATCCTACGATGGGGGTCCCGTCCTCTGCCGGATGCGTGCGTCTTGAGATTCAGAACGCAAAATGGATTTACGATAATATTCCTTATGGAACGAAGGTTGTTACGTATTAACGAAGACTATTAATTAGACTGATAAAAGGGTGTTCATGTCGATAGGGTAACTAATGTTACATTCGATACGCGGCATTTACGCGATTGTTTGTTGCTTTGGACTATAGATATTATTTTTGTCTAGAGTAAATACAATGTGTCTCAATGGTGCGCGTTGTTAATTTGGGTAAGAGGATCACTTGAAAGAAAAGTCACTTAAGTCAAACATGCTATGGAACTCTATCGGTTCTTTATACTATTCAGGCTGCCAATGGCTTATTACCGTTGTTGTAGCAAGGCTTTCTAGTACCTACGGAGCCGCTGGATTGCTTTCAGTGGCGATGTCAGTATCAAATATTTTTTCGCAAATTGGTCTTTTTAGAATTAGATCATACCAAGTGTCCGACATTCATGAAAAGGTATCGGCTAGGCAATACGTTGGTTTTAGAATTGTTACCATCGTCTTGGGCTTTGCAATTACATTAATATATATGTGCTTCACTTGTTCAAGAGATAGTTTTATTGCTATATTGCTTTATCTGGCCTTTCGCGCTGGAGATGTTTTTATTGATGTGCTGCACGGGGTCGATCAGCAACATCAAAGGATGGACTACTGCGGTATCTCGATGATTATTCGAGCAACCCTATTTCTTGTTGCCTTTATTATTGGATTGGGATTTTTTGATAGCTTAGATATTGCATTGCTTGGCATGGTAGTTGCCACCTATCCCGTGATTATTTATGACTATAAAATTGCATCTCGATTTACGAACGTATTGCCTTCTTTTAATCTTTCGACTAGTAAACATTTATTTCAGTCATGTCTGCCCGCCGTAGTCGGCATGTCTCTCTGTTCAGTAGTCGTTACATATTCTCGTCAGTTCTTAGGGGAGTGTTATGGTTCCTCATCGCTTGGCATTTATGCGACTGTCTGTACGCCGATCGTGATCATTCAAGCTTGCGCTTCATATGTTTATGCCCCTCTTCTGGGGTCATTTGCCGAACGATTTGAGGCTAAAGACGTCCAGGGCTTTTTCCGACTTGTTTTTACCGTTGCTTTGTCTATGTTTGCCTTGTTTGCGGTGTGTGCTGGCGTTTTCGTTTTCTTTGGGAACGATTTGCTCCGCATGGTTTTCGGAGGCACAATCTCTCGCTATGATTATTTAATTTATGCAGGCCTATTTAGCTCTGCTTTTACAGCATTAGTAGCATTTTTAAGTGACCTTCTAATTAGTATTCGTGATATGTCTGGTTGCTTTATTGGAAATACCATCGGTTGTTTGGTCTCGTTCCCTTTGTCTTGGGTTTTGATTCCGCAAACGGGATTAAATGGTGCCAGCTATGTAGTTATTATTAGCTATTTTGTGACCTGCACAATCTTACTTGGCTTTCTCTATAGATCTGTTCGCAAGAGCACTGCTGATACTCAAGATAGTTAATTGGAATGGGTTTTCTAAAATGAATGATTCTGAGGCATTGTCGCACTTACAGGCGGCTGAACTTAAAATATTAGACGCGATCGCGTCTCTTTGTGCTAAATTTGATATCAACTGGTGGCTCGACGGGGGAACCTGCCTTGGTGCCATGCGACATAATGGTTTTATTCCTTGGGATGATGATATTGATATCGGCATGATGCGTTCAGATTATGAGCGTTTTTGTGAAGTTGCACCTAAGGAGCTTCAGCCTGGGTTTTCCCTTCATAACTCACAAAATACAGATTGCTACGCGGCTATGTTTTCAAAAGTTTACATGGACGGTACTAGGTTTGAAAATCAAGAAGGAAGAGACGCCGGATCTGCGATGGGTATTTTCGTAGATGTATTTCCTTACGATTATTTGTATGTTGATGCTAATTTGCGTTCTCGACAGATAAAAACTGCTTCTTCCGCTCAACGGCTTTCTTATCTATACCATTCAGGGAGTATTTCTGTTCCGCATAAGGGCATGCTTGGTGAAATCGAAAAGGCAGTCTGTGTTTTGCTCCATGGTATTGAAAGGATGCGTTGTAAGGATCCTCGCCAATATCAGGACAGATTTGATAACGCTATTGGCGATGATAACGTTGGACAAATTAGCAATGAGTGCCTGACGCTTGCCTGGCCTAATATGGCTCCCGTTCCAGTCGATGATATTCTTCCGACTTGTCGGGCAAAGTTTGAAGGTAGATCATATCCCGTTCCGAGATGCACGGAGCGCTACCTTACAACAATGTACGGTGACTGGAAGAGTATCCCGGCTCCCGAGGATCGCCATACACACTTACCATTGCTAATTGATTTCGGTGATGGGCAAATTTGGGAGTCTGGAAATTAGATGGCGCTGACATATGTGATTTTTTCAGCTCAATATCCGCCTCATGTGGGCGGAATTGAGAGCTTTACGCGTAATATGGCATACGCCCTTACGGAAAAGGGTGCTAGGGTAATTGTTGTTACAAACGATACCAATTCAATTGGAATAGACATTGAGACCGATTGCGGTGTTAAGGTCCTTCGCTTGTCTTGTTTTCCATTCGTTGATGGTCGCTTTCCAGTTGCTAAGCATGACGAGAAGAACCGTAATCTATGGAAATGGCTTGAATCCCAAGATGTTGACGGCGTTTTGATAAATGCGCGGTTCTATCTTCATTCAATTATGGGCATGAAGTATGCGCGAAGAAAAGGTCTAACGCCTGTCGTTCTTGATCACGGATCAGCTCATCTTTCATTCAGTAGTCCGTATCTTGACCCTTTCGTACGCATTTATGAGCATGCTATTACATTAAGGGGCAAAAGATATAAGCCAGCATACTACGGTGTATCTGAAAAAAGCGCTGAATGGCTTCGTCATTTTGGGATTACTGCCAAAGGCGTCATCCCTAATGCAATTGATGCAGAGAAATACCGTAACATGTCTTCAGGTCGCGATTTTAGAAATGAACTTGGATTAAGCGAAGACCCACTTATAGTTTCCTATGTTGGTCGATTTATTCCGGAAAAAGGAATCAAGTCTATCATTGACACTTCGAAAAGCTATCGACTTAATAAACTCGGGGTCCATTTTGTCCTGGCGGGCGATGGACCAATGACTTCTGCGGTTGAGCTGGCTCAGGGAGAGTCGCTTCACTGGGTGGGACGTCTGTCTGCATCTGATGTCTCCGCTCTTCTTCAACAGTCCAATCTACTTTGTCTCCCAACTCGTTCTGAGGGATTTTCAACAATACTGCTAGAAGCAGCTGCATGCGGGTGTCCTGCTGTTGTTACTGACGTCGGGGGGGCACGTGAGCTTATTCCGAGTAGCGATTATGGGACAATTATTAAATCGATGAGTGCGGAGTCGGTTGAGATGGCTGTGTATCAGATGGCATCTAGCCGATCGGTATTAAACAAGCAATCAAAATCAATTCAGGAATTGGTTGAGTTTGGGCATACATGGGCTAACTCGGCAGATAAGCTCTGCTCTGCTTTTGCTACGGCTAGGGACTAGCCGTCTGTTTATTGTTTTGTTTGGTTTTTTTGCCTCAACTTGATACTGACGACGTACACAATGGCCGCGATTACGACGAGTGCCCCTTCCTTGCGCTGGTAGCCTCGAGGACGTTCTCCGGGAAGAAGCGCTTGGTCCTGAGTTTCGGCATCCTCAGATTGAGTGACCGCGTGCATATCTCGATCGTGCGGTCATGGTATCCGTTCCTGCTGTTAGCGCCCTCGCCGTAGAACTGGTCGGCCTTCGCGTTAATCAAGGTGTATAAAATCTGCTCGGTGAGACTGTTTTGTAGATTCCACATGTCGATATCGCCGACGCTGAGCCGGTGCGTAGTGAACATTTCTAAGTGTCAAGTCTGCCAAGATCCGCAACAATTGATTTTAGATTCAGTTATTGATTCTCATGGCCATTAAACCAGGCGTGGAACTTGTCGAGATAGATGCGAAGGGTGCAGGTGCGCTTTGGCGCCTCTGACCTCTAACTCGTTACCATCAGTCGTCCTTCTGCATATGGAGAGTACGAACCGTTCGAGTTTGTTCATTCTGAGGAACAGCTTGTAAGGTGCCTTGAGCAGCGGGCTGTGTAAATAAGGTGAATAATGTCTGAGATTTTTGAGCCCAGGAACATCATCGTCACGGGCGGCTGCGGCTTCATCGGCAGCAACTTCGTGCACTACGTCGTGGACAACCACCCGGACGTCCACGTCACCGTCCTGGACAAGCTGACCTACGCCGGCAACCCCGAGAACATCTCCGGGCTGCCCTCCGACCGCGTGGAGCTCGTCGTGGGCGACATCTGCGACGCCGCGCTGCTAGATAAGATCGTGCCGGGCCACGACGCCATCGTGCACTATGCCGCAGAGTCCCACAACGACAACTCCATCGCAGACCCCGAGCCGTTCCTGCGCACCAACGTCGAGGGAACCTTCCGCCTGCTGGAGGCCGTCCGCAAATACGGCGTCCGCTACCACCACGTCTCCACCGACGAGGTCTACGGCGACCTCGCGCTCGACGACCCGGCGAAGTTCACCGAGGAGACGCCGTATCACTCGAGCAGCCCGTACTCGAGCACCAAGGCGTCCTCCGACATGCTGGTCCGCGCCTGGACCCGCACCTACGGCCTTCGCACCACGATCTCCAACTGCTCCAACAACTACGGCCCCTATCAGCACGTGGAGAAGTTCATCCCCAGGCAGATCACCAACATCATCGACGGGGTCAAGCCGAAGCTCTACGGCCGCGGCGAGAACGTCCGCGACTGGATCCACACCGAGGACCACTCCTCGGCCGTCTGGGACATCCTGACCAAGGGCCGCACGGGGGAGACATACCTCATCGGCGCCAATGGGGAGAAGAACAACATCACCGTGCTGCGCATGATCCTGGAGGCGATGGGGAAGGACCCCGAGGACTTCGACTGGGTCGCCGACCGCCCCGGCCACGACCGCCGCTACGCCATCGACAGCACGAAGCTGCGGCGCGAGCTGGGCTGGAGGCCGGCCCACACCGACTTCGCCGAGGGGCTCAGGGCCACCATCGACTGGTACGTGGCCAACGAGTCCTGGTGGCGCCCGGCCAAGGAGGCTACCGAGGTAAAATATAAAACCAGAGATTTCTTATGAGGCATCTGGACTTATAAAAATTAGTCTTTAATAAAGCTATGCATTGACTTATTTGTTCTCTAGCGAATTTTGGCGAGGGTGCCTCGTCTATTTGAGGACATGTTCATGCCTGGGAAGGAGTTAGGTTGATTTTCAATCTCAACGCAACAGCCTGAACGGGCCCCGCGTTTCCGCAGCT
>BREX01000004.1 GCA_023708985.1 Collinsella sp. | reverse complement strand
CGCGGCTGATCCGGTTCCACCGGGCCGCGCGGCAAGGAGATATATTGCCAGACCGCGAAGCCCTGTGGGTCGTCAATTCCACTCTTCACAAGTCCTACACAACATATCGCTTTCTATAGCTAATAGAAAGACTGGTGCGGATCTTCCGCACGTATCAGATGATGACCCTTTGGTTTAGGAATATATAGAGATCGGTCACCTGTAAGTGTCTATCTACCCGCGCTTTTAGCAATGTAAACCGCGCTTCAGATAAAAAGAGGGAGCGCCGCGCACAACGCGACACTCCCCTAGCGATTCAAGAGAATCTATTAGGCCTCGAGAGCCTTCTTGGCGATGGTAGCCAGCTCGTTGAAGGACTCGATGTCCTCGTAAGCCATCTGAGCCAGGACCTTGCGGTCGAGCTCGATGCCGGCAACCTTCAGGCCGTGCATGAACTGAGAGTAAGAGATGTCGTTCAGGCGAGCAGCAGCGTTGATACGGGTGATCCAGAGAGAACGGATCTCGCGCTTCTTGTTGCGGCGATCACGATACTGATACTGCAGGGAGTGCTGGACCTGCTCTTTAGCATGCTTGTAAGTACGCGAAGCGGCACCGTAGTAACCCTTCGCACGGTGCATAACGGTACGGCGCTTCTTCTTGGCGGCAACAGCGCGCTTAATACGTGCCATGTTCTATCAACTCCTAGACGGTAAAACGAAAAACGGGAACGCGAACTTAGGCGAGACGCGACTTGATGACCTTGCGGTCGGCAGCGGCGATCTCGGTCTCCTGACGGAAGCCACGCTTACGCTTGGTGGACTTCTTGCTCAGGATGTGGCTCTTGAAAGCCTTGGCGCGCATAAGCTTGCCGGTACCAGTCTTGCGGAAACGCTTCTTGGTGCCGCTGTGGGACTTCATCTTAGGCATGAAATACTCCTTAATCGGTTACAGAACACTAGTTACTTGCTATCGCTTGCCGCTTTATCCTCATCGAAGGCGCCCTTAATCGGGGCGAGCAGCATAAGCATGTTACGGCCTTCCATCTTAGGCTTGGACTCGACCGTAGCGTAAGGCTTGAGATCCTCGGCGAGACGCTCGAGAACGTTAAGGCCCTGCTCCGGGTGAGCCATCTCACGGCCGCGGAACATGATGGTGATCTTAACGCGTGCGCCCTTCTTGAGGAAACGCAGAACGTGGCCCTTCTTGGTCTCGTAGTCGCCAACGTCGATCTTGGGTCGGAACTTCATTTCCTTGACCTCGACCTTGGACTGGTTCTTACGAGCAGCCTTGGCCTTCATGGCCTGCTGGTACTTGAACTTACCGTAGTCCATGACCTTGCAGACCGGCGGCTCCGCGTTGGGAGCGATCTCGACCAGGTCGAGACCCTGATCGTCGGCGACGCGCTGGGCATCGCGGATGGCGAACAGGCCGAGCTGAGAGCCATCGACGCCAATCAAACGACACGAAGATGCAGTGATCTCGTCGTTGATGCGGGTGTCATCAGACTTAGCTATTTTCCCTACCTCCATTCATAAAAAAATAACCCGGCGCTTCTCAGCAACCAGGTCGTACACATAGACTTCCTCGATTTGAGGAAGGGAATCTAAGTTGTATGACCAGTCAGCTGCTCATTGGCGCCAAAAGGTGGGAACCCTCAGGTTCCTCTTTAGGGCATTGCGGGAACAACGCCTTGCGAATAATAACACGTACAGCGCGTTATCACATTACGTACACGAAAAAGGGACCTTGACCCCCTTGAACACTCGCTTGCATGAATGGTGCCCGAGGCGAGACTCGAAGGGCCTTCGCTTCGCGAAGCCCCGGGCTTCGGGCGCGTGGCGCCCTCGCCACGCTCCGCTACAAACAGGCCACAGGCCTGTTTGCTTAACACTTCGCGCGCTCACGCGAGTTCGGCACGAAAAAGGGGACCGCAACCCCCTTGAACGCTCACTTGCATGTATGGTGCCCGAGGCGAGACTCGAACTCGCACGTTGTTGCCAACGGTGGATTTTGAGTCCACTGCGTCTGCCAATTCCGCCACTCGGGCACGCAATGCGTGAGTTAGTTTATCACAGCTTTCTACCGATTAGTCCGAAAATGGAACTTCGAGCATTTCGATGAGTTCGACCGTGCGGAGCATCTCGCGCCGACGGCATCCGCGACCGTCGACCGAAGCCTCACCCATCTGGTTATCGTAAGGGTCCTCGCGCATGCCGTCGAAAGAAGGCTCAAACTCTGCCTGGAATCGATTGTTGGCCACCATACGCCACGGGTCGAGATTGCCAAAGTAGTGACGGCGGCGCCACTCCTCCCCCATCCTGCGAGCAGAAGATCCAAATGACACGTCGGCGTTGAGCCAACCGGTCTGCGGCGTATAGAACTCTGCCCAGTCGTGCGACCCCACCGAATCGGGCGCAACATACAGGCCGCTCTGCCAACGGGCAGGCACGCCCGCGATACGGCACATGGTGATAAACGTGAGCGCCATAACGCCGCAATCGCCGCGGAGCGAATGCGTGCAGTCATCGGCAATAGATCCCAAAAGCAAGTACGGCGGCTGATAGCGATAGTCGATGTACTGCGTCAGGTAATCATAGATAGCACGGGCGCGATCGAGCGGATCCTCGAGCCCGTCAATGACACGGGCTGTCAGCTGCTGTAGATACGGCGTGAATGCAATGTGCGGACGGTCCTCGGAGGTGTCCACGGGCAGTGGCGCGTCCATGCAAGGATGCACCGGAAGCGCACCCCCATAGACATCACGATAAGCGGCATCAATTTGATAGCGATAGGTCACCGAGAATGAGCGCTCACTCGAAGAAGACCACGAGGCGGTACGCGCCGAAGCATTCGCGGGGGCAACAGCACCCTCCGGCGTCATATCGAGAACCTCGATATGAGACTGTTGACGACAGGCGGCGGCAACGGGTAGCCACGCGCGAACGGTCTCCCCTTCCAGAGCGCCGGGGACAGACACGGACGCTTTAAGCGTAATGACGCGAGCCAATCCGTTTTGTGACTCCATCTCCTTGAGCATCTCGTTGCGCAGTGCTATTCCGTCCGTAGAATCGGGCCGCATGCCGGGAACCTCTTTGGGATATACGCGAAGCGAATCGAGGAAGTTGTCGAGAACGAACAGTTCGCCATCGATAAAGCGCCAGTCAATACGCTTACGATTAATCAGGTCATCAAACTGCTCTTCGGTAAACTCTGGCCACTCCTCGCGAATCATCGCAATAGCCTGGTCGCGCGACACCGAAAAATGAAGCGGCGTCTCGAGCATGCGATACCGCTCGGCACGAACACAAGCAGCCAGCGAAGGCTCGGGGTTCTGCTCCAAAAGGCGATCGCAGGCAGCAACAGCCTGCGTCAAATACCCGGCATCCATAAGACGAAGAATCTCAGGCGGCAGTCCAACATCGAGATGACGAAAGTCATCACAGCAAACATCAGCAGAGCAACCAACTGGACCCTCGTCAATAACCTTCCCATCCGAAGGCAGCACATTAATAACAGCCATACCAAAACTCCAAGTCACTAGAACGCTTGAAGCCCATTGTAGCGAGATAAAAAGAAAGCCCCAACAAGGGAGCCATCAACACCGCTGAACGGTAGTCAAATAAATAATTCAGCCTCGTAACCCTGCGGCGTTAAACGAAGGAAGCCCCGTCCCCCGGAGCTGTTTTCTTGGCGCGACTTCTGGCAAAGCCAGGTGAGCGCAAAGGAAACAGTGTAGGGGGACGGGGCTTCCGGCGGGAAGTTTAGCGACGCTTACGCCTTGTTGACGGAGCCAAACTCCTCCATGAGCTCCTTGGTGCGGGCAACGATGTTGTCGCGACCAGGCTTGAGGAGCTTGCGGGGGTCAAAGCCCTTGCCCTGCTGATCCTTGCCAGCCTCGATGTACTCGCGGACGCCCTTGGCGAAGACGAGCTGCAGGTCGGTGTTGACGTTGATCTTGGAGATGCCCAGGGAGATGGCCTTCTTGATCTGATCCTCGGGGATGCCGGTGCCACCGTGCAGAACGAGGGGCAGGTCACCGGTCTGGGCCTTAATCTCGCCCAGACGCTCGAAGGAAAGACCAGCCCAGTCGGCGGGGTACACGCCGTGGATGTTGCCGATGCCGCAGGCGAGGAAGTCGACACCCAGGTCAGCGATCTGCTTGCACTCAGCAGGATCAGCGAGCTCGCCGCTGGAGGTCACGCCGTCCTCGGTGCCGCCGATGCCGCCGACCTCGGCCTCGATGGACATGCCCTTGGAGTGGGCAAGCTCAACGAGCTCCTTGGTGCGGTCGAGGTTAAGCTGGAAGGTCTCCTCGTGAGAGCCGTCATACATGATGGACGTGAAGCCGGCCTCGATGCACTTGAAGCAGTCCTCGTAAGAACCGTGATCGAGGTGAAGGGCGACGGGAACGGTAACGCCCGTGGCCTCGACGGCAGCCTTGACCATGTCGGCGCAGACCTTGAAACCGCCCATCCACTTAGCGGCACCAGCGGTGCACTGAAGGATCAGCGGAGACTTGGCCTCCTCGGCGGCCTGGAGAATAGCCAGGGTCCACTCGAGGTTGTTGGTGTTGAAGGCACCAAGACCGTACTTGCCGGCCTCGGCCTTCTTGAGCATGTCTGCTGCGTTGACGAGCATAAAAGAAACCTCCTGTAAGGTTGCTCCGATAACGCCTGAGATTTTACCACGGCGCACCCGAGCATAAACGTTCGTTTGTTCACGAATATCGTCCAAACAGACTTTTTTGACCGTTTGCCCTACGAAATCGACCCGTTGGGGAAAAATAGCTTGACGTTTGGACGCTTCTCGTGCTTCAAAAGCCGACTATTAAGCTAAATCTGCATGAAAGGGTTCTGCATGAGCTCGCGTGCCATGGTGGTCGAATCGCCATGACCGGTTAGGCAAACGGTATCGGGCGGGAGAAGCCGGGCGAGCTTGGAGAGCGAGCGCAGAATCGCCGCCTCGTCTCCTCCAGAAAGATCGGTGCGGCCGTGCCCACCCGGAAACAGGGTGTCGCCCACAAAGGCAATGTTCCCCTGCTCGGTGGCAGCAAACAAGACGATCCCGCCCGGCGTATGCCCTGGCGTCTCGATCACCTGCAGGTAGATATCGCCCACCTTGATAGCATCTCCCTCGGCGAGCAGGTGCGTCGGCTCCCCGGGGTCAGGCGTCTCAATGCCCCACATAGCTCGCTGTTCCTCGATGTTCGCATGCGGCACCGCCACATCCTTAGCACACAGCTCATACTGGCAGCCCTCGCCAACGGTGGTTCGCACGCCTGCAACACCACCAACATGATCGGCATGGCCATGAGTGCATACGGCGCCAAACACGCGTACGCCGGGATGCTCGGCTCGAATATGCTCCACCAGGCGTTCGCCTTCCCATGCGGGATCGATAATCACGCACTCATTGTCCGAAATAACAGCATAGCTATTGGTCTGAATGGGACCGTTTACGAGCGTCTCGATCTCGACCGATCCCTTGGGAGTTAAATCCAAGGACACAGCACTCATGTCCCTCTCCTCTCTATAGAACTCGAGGCATCAAACGATGCCTCGAGTGTAGCGAATATCGATAATGTGACACGTTCGTCGCGACTAAACGCGGCGCTTAAGCTGGGCTCCACCCTCACCGGGCATCAGGCGGCGCGCGTCGTAGACCGAGTCAACGCTGCTGACGGAGGCCAGCAGCGGATCCAGACCACTCGCGTCCGAGATCTCGACCATAAAGCGCAGGGTTGCAATACCCTCGCGGTTGGTCGACGTGGCGGCAGAAAGGATATTGCCGCCCGCATCGCCAATGGCAATGGTGACATCCTTGAGCAGGCCCATGCGGTCCAGGCACTCGACCACGATCTCGACCTGGAAGAGGGTGTCGGCAGCGCCGTCCCACTCCACTTCGATCATGCGCTCGGGATGCTCCATAAGACCCTTGACGTTGGGACAGTTGGCGCGATGCACCGAAACGCCACGACCGCGCGTGATGAAGCCGACGATGTCGTCGCCCGTCACGGGGTTGCAGCAATGAGCCAGACGGACCAGTAGGCCGCTGTTGCTCTTGCCCTTGACGATAATGCCGTTACTGGCGCTCTTGCCGCGCTTTTGCGGCTTGCGGTTGGAGCCGCGAGCAGGCTGCTTCACGACCTCGGCGATAGCCTCGGCCTTGGTGAGCTGTTCCTCGGGCTTGGGGTCCAAGATTTGCTCGACCTTATTGCCCACAGCGCGCGGGGCAACCTTGCCGGCGCCGACGGCGGCAAACAGGTCCTCGAGCTGCTTGAAGTTAAACTGCTCCGCCACGGCGTTGAGCGCACGCGTCGAACGCGGCGTAGAAATGCCATAGCCACGCTTACGCAGGTCCTTAGCCAGCATATCGCGACCAGCAGCAGCGTCGTCGTCCTTGGTCGCAGCGGCAAAATAGCGGCGGATCTTTGACTTGGCGGAAGGTGTCTTAACGATCTTGAGCCAATCACGCGACGGCTTGGAACTCTTGTTAGTCAGAATCTCGACACGGTCACCCGTCTTAATCTCGTGCGTGAGCGGAGCCACCGCACCGTTAATTTTGGCGCCGACGCAATGGTTTCCCACCTCGGTGTGAACGGCGTAGGCAAAGTCGAGCGGCGTGGAGCCGGCACGAAGCGCCATAACCTCGCCCTTGGGCGTAAAGACAAAGATCTCCTGATCGAAGAGGTCGACCTTCAGCGAATGCAGGTATTCCTTGGCATCGGTGATCTCGTCGGAAGCCGCCCAATCGAGCGAATGCTTGAGCCAGTTGATCTGGTCGTCCAAACGTTGAGCGTCATTGGTCTTGGAAGCAGACGATCCGCCCGACTTCTTATATAGCCAGTGGGCGGCAATGCCGTACTCGGCCTGCTCATGCATCTCATAGGTTCGAATCTGAATCTCGAGCGGGCGGGCCGTGGGGCCGATAACCGTCGTATGGAGCGACTGGTAGTTATTGACCTTGGGCATGGCGATATAATCTTTAAAGCGACCGGGCATGGGGTGCCACAGCGTATGCACCGCGCCGAGCGTGGAGTAGCAATCGCGCACCGAATGCGTGATGACGCGCAGTGCCACCAGGTCGTAGATCTCGGAGAATTCCTTGCCCTTGCGCTTCATCTTTTGGTAGATGGACCAATAGTGCTTGGAACGGCCGTTGATCTGGAAGTCCTCTAGACCAATGCGGTTGAGCTCATCGGTAAGCGTCTTGATGGTCTCGGCAAGGTAGCGCTCGCGGACCTCGCGCGACTCAGCCACCATGCGCGCGATGCGCTGGTAGGCATCGGGCTCCAGGTAGAAGAAGGACAGGTCCTCGAGTTCCCACTTAATAGAGCTCATGCCCAGGCGGTCGGCCAAGGGCGCGTACACGTCCATGGTCTCGCGCGCCTTAAACAGGCGACGATCCTCGCGCAGGGCTGCCAGCGTTCGCATGTTGTGCAGACGGTCGGCAAGCTTAACGATGATGACGCGGATGTCCTTGGACATGGCGAGGAACATCTTTCGCAGCGTGAGCGCCTGTTTCTCGTCCATACTGTCGACTTCGATGTTGGTGAGCTTGGTCACGCCATCGACGAGCTCGGCCACCGTATCGCCAAACAGGCCGGAAACATCGGCAAGCGAGGTCTCGGTATCCTCGACGGTATCGTGCAGCAGCGCGGCGCACACTACATCGCAGTCCATCTTGAGATCGGCCAAAATGATGGCCACCTCGACGGGATGGTTGATGTACATCTCACCCGAGCGCCGCTTTTGGTTGCAGTGCTTCTCGGCAGCAAAGCAATAGGCCTGCTCCACCTTAGAAAAGTCGTCCTCATTCATATATTTGAGGCACAGGCGCTCCAGTTTGTCGTAGCTGTCCGCCATAATCTCGGGCGGCAGCTCATCGGCATGCTTATAGTGCTCCATCTCCGAGAACGGCTGGAGGGTGGAATCATGGGCGGTACGGGCTGCGGCATCCATCGAGGTCCCCTTCCCCTAGGCCCGCGGTACGATCGGGCGGTTAACTTTGGCTAGCATATCAGAAGCGCACGAATCGAGCGCCCAACTCCGGAAAGCCGAGAACTCCATGCGCGAGCGCAAGCCCTCCAAATAGCGAATTGACCTGCTCAATTGCACACGGCCGGGGTTTTCGGCCATCGCGATGCGACGGGTGTCGTCAAACCCCGAAACGCGACAGAAACCAAGCTCTTCGAAGATTCCCAGGCCACTTTCCACCGAGCGCTCGTCGACCGGCGTGCGAGCATCGATGGCAAGGCACATCTGCGCGATGTCGATATCGCTTGCGCAGAATGAATCATCCCCGGTCTTACCGCGGTTGGAGCGCCACATGGTCTGCAACGCACGATAGAGTGTGACGAGTTCGTCGCGCTCGGGTGCGTAGCAGTCGAGCAGGCGTTCGTTGATGCGGGCGTCGCGCGACGAATAGAGCAGGTGGATCACGGCGGGCTGTCCGTCACGACCGGCACGCCCGCTCATCTGGTTGAACTCAATGGCGCCAAACGGCATGTGGTACAGCACGACATGGCGGATATCGGGCAGATTGACACCCTCGCCAAAGGCAGAGGTCGAGACGATGCAGCTGAGGCTTCCGTCTCGGAATGCTTCCTCCACGCGGCGGCGATCGGAGCGCGCAAGCCCCGCGTTATAGAACGCGATATGGGTTGCGCAATCGGGCACACGCTTGCGCAACGTCTTGGCGAGCGCCACGGACTGGTCGCGCGAATTGACGTAAATGACGGTCTTCTCCCCCGTCGCCACGATCGACACCAAACGGTTCTCGCGGCTCGCAAGGTCGCGGTCGTCCTCGAGCTGCAGGTTCTCGCGCACCGTCTCGTCGACCACCGTGCGAGTAATCGGCAGCATGCGGGCAAGCTCGGCCACGACCGGAGCCGTCGCGGTGGCCGTCGCAGCCATAACAACCGGGTCGCCCAGGGCTTTGAGGATATCGGGCATGTCGAGATAGGCGCTGCGGTCGCCGCCCTTGGCAAGGCCGGCGTGGTGCGCCTCATCGATAACGACAAAGCCGATGCGGCCCGAACGCGCAAAGCGGTCACGGTGGATAGATAGGAACTCGGGCGTCGTGAGCACGATACCGGTGCGGCCCGAAGCTAGGCCGGCGAACACATCATCGCGTGCGGCCTCCACGGTCTCGCCGGTCAGCACGCCAACGCCAATGCCAAGCGCTGCCATCGTCGACGAGAGGTGATAGGCCTGGTCGGCAACAAGCGCGCGCAGCGGATAGACAAAGATGCTCGCACGTCCGCGAAGGACAGCCTCGCGCGCAGCATGTACATGGAAGATGAGAGACTTGCCGCGGCCCGTTCCCATAACGGCCAAGACGCTCTGGTGGTCGGCCAAGGCATCGAGCGCCTCAACCTGCGCGCGGTGCGGCTGGTTCGATCCGATAAAGCTATGGATAAGCGAGCGCGTGAGCTCGGTATAGGAAAGCTGGGCGAGCGTCTCGCGCTTACGCGACTCCAGGCGCAGGCCGGAATCCGCCGGCTGCACGCCACGACGAAGCTCGCATGCCGGATCATCGACGCTGGGCAGCGTGGTATCGCGAACCAGAACATCCTTGATCATGAGCTTGGGCTTCACACGCCCCTGCCAATGCTCGGCAACGGCCTCGAACACCAAGTCGACAGCGCTATCGCAGTTGATGAGCTTATCGATTTGCGGCACGCGGAACATAATGGCCGGCACACTCGCGGCGCCATCGGTCGCCACGAAGCGCATGTGCTCGCCGGTTTTGCCCACCACGGCGCGATCGCACATCGTCACGCCCTCGGCGGCCAGAAGCGGCACCTTGTTGCCCTGGCCAAACGGCTCAAGACGGGAGATCTGCTCGATGGTCTCAATATTCAGCTCGGAGAGGTCGACCGTGGCGGCAACCTCGTCGGTGTCCTCAAAGTCCTCGGCGGGAAGCTCGGACAGCACGGCGGAAAGGCGACGACGGAACTCGTCGAGCTTGGACGCCTCGATGGTCACGCCCACCGCGCCCGCATGTCCGCCGCGACGAATCAGCAGATCGGAGCAGCGTTCTACGGCGTCGAACAGGTTGACCTTGCCCACCGAGCGACCCGAACCGCGGGCGATACCGTCTTCGATCGAGAAGAGCAGCGCCGGCACGTGATAACGGTTGGTCAGACGGCTCGCTACGATACCCTTGACGCCCTCGTGCCAGCCCTCGCCACCCACGACGATTGCGCGACCGCCATCATAGGTCTCCTCGACCTTTGCCATGGCATCGCGCGTAAACTCGGCCTCGATCTCGCGGCGTTGGCGATTGATTTCCTCGAGCTCGGCGGCAAGCGCGCTCGCTTCGATGGGGTCGCGGGCAAGCAGCAGGTCGAGTGCCAGCTTGGGATCGGCCATGCGGCCGGCGGCGTTCAAGCGGGGAATGAGCGAAAACGACAGGCCATCGGCCGTAATGCTAGAGAGGTCGGCCTTGGCGAGCGCGGCCAGCGCGATATAGCCGGGGCGGGCGGTCACGCGCATCTGCTGGATGCCCTCGGCGACCAGTGCGCGGTTCTCGGGCGTGAGCGGCATCATGTCGGACACGGTACCAAGCGCCGCAACCTCGATCAGCGAACGCCAATACGACGGCTTGCCCAGACGCTCGCCCAGAACCTGCACCAGCTTGAGTGCCACGCCGGCACCGGCAAGCTCACGCGAAGGTCCCTCGTCCTCGAGCTTAGGGTCGGTCAGGGGCACGCCCTGCGGCACCTGATCGGAGGGCTCGTGATGGTCCGTGACCACCAAATCGATCCCCAGGCTCTCCAGATAGGAGACCTCATCCTTGGCCGCGATACCGTTATCGACGGTCACGATCAGATTGGGCTGGGCAAGCTCGTTGACGCGGTCGAGCGCCGTGCGCGAAAGGCCATAGCCCTCGTCAAAGCGGTGCGGGATAAACGGTGTGACATCGGCGCCAAACGCGCGCAGCGCCTCGGTCAACAGGCAGGTCGATGTAATGCCATCAACGTCAAAATCACCAAAGACGGCGATGCGCTCGCGATTGCGAACGGCACGCTCGACACGGTCGGCAACAACCGACATACCCGGAATAGTGAGCGAATCGGCCCAATCACGGTCGAGCGAAGGCGTCAAAAACAGTTGACCCTCCTCAATCGAGGTAATGCCGTGCGCAACCATAATGCGCGCCACCAGTCCGGGTATGCCTAGACCAGCCGAAAGCTCCTTTTCGAGCTCGGGGTTTTGCTGAGCAACCGCCCAGCGATGCGTCGTCTTAAGCGATGACATAGGCACCCACCCCCGACAGGGGCAGGTCGCCGCGATACCTCTCACGGTTCATAGCGATGAGTCCTCTGTGTATGCCCGCTTCGGCAGGCAGATCTGTTGAACGGATTTATTATACCGTGCAGAGCAGGCGCAAATCGCCGCAGCACGCCGCGGTTTCGGTAAACGATGCCGGTAATAGCCTCGAAATATTCGAGCGTTTCTGACGCACGGACGCATGCGAGCGTCTAGCATATCCATTCAAAACGGGTTCACGGGCAAAGGGAGTCACAAGCGCATATGAAGCAATGGGTTGGACTGGGCAAGTTTCTCGCGGGGCACATGCAGGTCATCGTTCCGATTTGCGTGGCACTCGGCGTGCTCTTTCCCCAACAGATTGGCGTACTCAAGCCCATCGTTCCCACCTTGTTTGCCTTTATGACGTTTCAGGGTGCGCTCAGCAACACCTTTCACCAGGTAACCGAGGTGTTCCGCCGTCCGCTGCACCTGGTCTTGGCGTTACTCGTCTCGGCGGTGCTTATCCCTATCGCAGCCTATGCCATGGGATCGTTATTCTTTGGCTCCAACCCCAACCTTGTCTGCGGCATTGTGCTCGAATACAGCGTGCCCGTGGCCGTCACCGCTTTTATGTGGATCAGCATGTTCGGCGGCAACGGCCCGCTCGCGCTCACCATCATCCTGACGTCCTCGGTCATCTCACCTGTGACGATTCCGCTTACGCTCAAGCTCCTGCTGGGCGCCACCGTCTCGATCGACGTGCCGAACATGATGCAGAACATGGCCTTTACGATCGCCATCCCCGCTGTGCTCGGTATTGTCATCAATGAACTCACGCGCGGCTGGGGCCACGAGAAACTCTCCCCCGCGCTCTCGCCCGCCTGCAAGTTCATGATGATGGGCGTCATCGCGTCCAACTCCACCGCTATGAGCGAGTACGCGCTACACATGAATGTTGAGCGCTTAGAAGTCGCGCTCTTTATCCTGGTGTTCGCCATCAGCGGCTTTATCATCGGCGTCCTGATCGCCCGGGCCCTGCACCTGCCGTATAGCGAGACGACCACCATGTGCTTTACCTGCGGCATGCGCAACATCTCTTCGGGTGCCGTCATCGCCACGCAGTATTTTCCCGGCGAAGTGGTATTCCCCGTCATGTGCGGCACGCTGTTTCAGCAGGTGTTGGCCTCAATTATCGGACACCTCTTTGAGCGCCTGACCGGCGAGGAGCGCGCCGCCCAGCGCAAGCGGGTCGAGGCTGGCCGCGACGCCATGGCGCGCTAGGCTGTCCGCATTACGCGGGTGTTAGTCTTGCTATACGAGCGTTTCCAGATGCGCACGCAGACGCTCAGCATCGATATCGAGCGTCGTCTCGGCATTGACTTGGGCCAAACGATAGCCGACAAAGTAGGGCGAAACCACCCAACGCGGCAGCGCCTTGGCAATGGTCCGACCGCCCAGGTGATAGAAGAACAAGTTGTACGACTCTGCGCGACCACCGTGGTGCCCGTTTAGGATATAGCGCAGAGCTACCTGGATCGCATCGGCAAACAGGTCCGCTTCGGTTTGGTCGTGGGCGTCGTCGCTGGCGGCGATTCCCTGCGGGGCTGAAACATTGGCCTCAAAGAACCCCATGATGGGCTCGGTTGAGATATTGACCAAGATTCTCCCCTGTTGCCAGACATTGATTCCTTCGAAATTGGCGGAAGTCAGTGAAGCATAGCCGTCTTCCTGCTCCAAACCTACAATCTGCATGTGCGGATGGACCAGACTGCCGCCCGAAAGTGGGCCCTTGTTCTTGTACATGAGAACGCTGCGATACTATCGGGAGTCAATCATCCGCTGCCAGCAATCCAGAGCAAACCGCATAACATGATGCAGCTCGTCCGGTGCATAGGTCACCAGGTCGGCGTCGTGGTCGGACGACTCAATCAATACGGTCTGGCGAGTGGCGCGCAAGGTCTTAAACTTATTCTCGAGCCAGATGCAGTCACCGTCGCGCCGGATGATATTGGCGAGTTCCTCGGTATCGCAAAAGGGGCACGCGGTGCCGGGACGACGGTTGTCGTCGGGCTTACCGTTCGCCTGCTGAACGTCAAATACCAGCGCCACGGGTTATACCTCCAGCGACACGATCTTGGTGCCATGGAGCTCGGAGACGCCTAGCGCCGCAGCCACGGTATCGCGATTGGCCGTGGAAATGCCGCCACCGGGAAGGATGGTCAGGCGGTCGCCCGCGTACTCGATCAAGCGGGCCAGGTTTTCGAAGTTGTCCTCGATCGGCGTACCGGCAGTACCACCGTGCGTCAGAATGCGCGTGACGCCGCAGTCGGCGAGTGTGTCAATGGCGTCCAGCTGATCCTCGGGCGAGAGCTGGTCAAACGCCATGTGGAAAGTGATGTCGATAGGATCGCGCTTGCACTCCTCGGTCGCGCAGCCCGCAGCCATCACGAGGACGCCAAGCGTAAGTTCGTCGAGCGCCCATCCGCCGGCGCAGGGCTTGCAGCAGCCAAAGACCAAGCCGTCAACGCCCGCACTCACGGCAAGGCCCAGATCCATCTCCATCATGCGCAGCTCGTCCTGATTGTAGTGAAAGTCGCCGCCACGCGGGCGAATCATGCACATCACCCGTGCATCGTGCTCGTGAGCATAGTTGGTCGTAGCGCTGATAACGCCGGCCGAAGGCGTAGTGCCACCAACGGCAAGGTTGTCGCACAGCTCGATACGCCTTGCACCGGCATCGATAGCCGCCGGCACACGCTCAAAGTTCTCGGCACAAAACTCGTACAGCATAGATAGACCCCCAGATGACAAACGTTTTCCGATGGGCATTGTCGCACGCCCCCATGAAGTTGCGGTGGAATAGAGACTGTTTTGGCCTCTGGAGCCCGTATTCAGTCCCTATTTCACCGCAACTTAAAGGGGTGCTGACCGAAATGGTCAGCACCCCTTTTTGCTGTATAGAAGTAGTCGTTGGGGACGTTCTTAAACGACTATTCATTCAAGAACGTCCCCAACGACTATCCCGGGATCAGGCACGCTTTGGTGCGGGAAGGTAGCTGCTCAGAAATGTGGTCGAATGAGAGTTGCATCAAAGGAGCACTGGTTGGTGTTTCGCGCGATGCGTCAACCGACACTCGTCGCTATACCGGGGACAGACAGACCGGACTCCCTATACGACAACTGTTGACATCATATACTATGTGTCATATAGTAGGTGTTACACAGTATACTACGAAAGGAGGTGTGCGGATGGAGGCACAGATGAAGCGCGGCTTCCTCGAGGCCTGCGTGCTCGCGGCCGTCTCGGGCGAGGAATCCTACGGCTATCAGATCGTGAAGGACGTGCCCGCGAGCATGGGGCTCACGGAATCCACGCTCTATCCGTTGCTCAAGCGCCTGGAGAAGGCGGGGTGCATCACGGCGCGCTCCGCCGAGCACAACGGGCGGCTGCGAAGGTACTACCGCATCACGGACACCGGGCATGAGCGTATCGCCGAGTTCCTCGCCGAATGGCCATCCGTGCAGGAAATCTACCGTTACGTGAAGGGAGCGCACCATGACGCGCGATGAGTTCTTGAACCGGCTGGGCGAGCTTCTGGCCTGCCTGTCGGCAGATCAGGTAAAGGAAACGCAGGAGTTCTACGCGGAGGCCATCGCCGACCGTATGGAGGACGGCATGACGGAGGCCGAGGCTGTGTCCGCCATGGGCACGCTCGGTGAGGTCGCCGAGGCAACGCTCGACGAACTGCCCGCCGTGCCGCGCGCAATTGTGAGGACCAAGCGCAAGAGCACAGCGCTTCTATGGGCGCTCGCCATCGTGGGCTCTCCGGTATGGATTCCGCTGCTGCTCGCGTTCGTCGCCGTTGCCGCTACAGTCTACATCTGCATTTGGGTTCTTGCGCTCTGCGTGTGGATCGTGGCCGCGGCATTCGGGGGCGCGGGCGTGGTGGGGCTCCTGTTCACCGTGGACGGCATCATTATCGGGCATGTTCCGTACGTTTTAACCTCGATGGGAATGGGATTCGCTTCCATCGGTGTGGCGCTCCTCGCGGGAGCCGGTGCCTGGACGGCGTCCAAGCAGATCGCGCGCCTCTCTGCCCTTTGGGCGAAGAAAGCCGTTTCGCCCTTCTGGAAAAATCGAGGCAATAAGAGCCGCAGGGGCGCTGAAGCGGCGCCGCTTACGGCATAGGAAGGAGTGCAAACATGTCCAGCGTAAAAAAGATTTACCTTGCCGTAGCGGGTGGGCTTGTTGCCACGGGGCTCGTCCTGGCTGCTATCGGATTTGTGGCCTCCGGCTTTAACCTCGCTGTGTTCAACACGCAGATCGACCTGCGCGATGACACCATCATTCTGGGTGGTGTTGAAATAGACGACCCGACAGGGCTTCCGCTCATCGAGCAGCTTGCCGAGGTCGGCGAGATCCATATTGGATCTGCAACGGCTGGTTCGTCTTCTCCTCGCAAATGATCGAGCTCGTAGCAGCCATCCCCCTTCGGGCGCACCACGATGGGCGTGAGCACGCCGCGCTCGGAGCCTTTTGACCTAGTCGCTGGGGACGTTCTTAAACGACTAGTCATTCAAGAACGTCCCCAGCGACTAGGTCAAATGCCAGAACCAAAGCAACGCCGCAAGCAAAGGACGGACAGCGAGCGGGCACCAGAGCGAACAAATTGGCATGAAAAGAGGACGGCATAGACCTTCTGGTCATGCCGCCCTCTTTGAATGACAAGTTGTCGCTCTGGTGCCCGCGCAGCGTCGAGCGGTCCGCCGTTCGGTAGAACGGCGGAACCTCCTAGCCACCGAGATAGGCCTTGCGGACGTTATCGTCGTGCAGGAGCTCTTGGCCGGTGCCGGTCATGGTGATCTTGCCGGTCTCGAGCACGTAGCCGCGCGTGGCGATCGAAAGCGCCATCTGGGCGTTCTGCTCGACCAGAAGCACCGTGGTGCCGGCTTTGTGCAGGTCCTCGACAATCTGGAAGATCTGCTCGATCAGAATCGGCGCCAGACCCATGGAAGGTTCGTCGAGCATAAGCAGTTTGGGGTTACTCATAAGGGCGCGCCCCATAACGAGCATCTGCTGCTCGCCGCCCGAAAGGGTGCCGGCGACCTGGCGACGGCGCTCCTTCAGGCGCGGGAACTGCTCGTAGACGCGCTCAAGGCCCGGAGCAACCGTGGTCTTGGGCTGCGTGTAGGCGCCCATCTCCAGGTTCTCCTCGACCGTCATCTGCAAAAAGGCGCGACGGCCCTCGGGGACCTGAGCCAGGCCCTTACCAACCAGCTTATCGGCGGGCGTATGAGTAATGTCCTCACCCATAAACTTGATGGAGCCGGTCTTGGAGCGCAGCAGGCCCGAGACCGTCTTGAGCGTTGTGGACTTGCCGGCACCGTTCGCACCGATCAGGGCCACGATCTCGCCCTCGTTAACGTTAAAGGAGATGTCCTTGATGGCGTGGATGGCGCCGTACCAGACGTTGATGTTGTAGACGGAAAGCATCGGCTCTGCCATTTAGTTCTCCCCCTTATCCTGCTTGCCCAGATACGCCTCGATAACGGCGTCGTTGTTCTGGATTTCCTCTGCCGTGCCCTTGGCGATGACCTTACCAAAGTTGAGCACACAGATGCCCTCGCAGATATTCATGACGAGCGACATGTCGTGCTCGATCAGCATGATGGCAATGCCAAAGGTGTCGCGAATCTTAACGATGTTCTCCATGAGCTCCGCGGTCTCGGACGGGTTCATGCCGGCGGCAGGCTCGTCGAGCAGCAGCAGTTTGGGGTTGGTGGCAAGCGCGCGGACGATCTCCAGACGACGCTGGGCGCCGTAAGGCAGCGAGCCGGCCTGCTCGTTTGCCAGGTGCTCCATATCAAAAATGGACAGCAGCTCCATGGCGCGCTCGTGGGCGGCCTTCTCGTGCTTCCAGTACGTCGGCAGACGCAGCACGCCCTCAAAACCAGAGTAGCGCTCCTGGTTGTGCAGGCCGACCTTAACGTTGTCCTCCACCGTCATGGTGTTGAACAGGCGAATGTTCTGGAACGTACGGGCGATACCCATGCGGTTGACCTGATAGACCGACTTGCCCGAGGTGTCCTCACCGTCGAGCAGGATGGTACCGTGCGTGGGCTGGTACACCTTGGTGAGCAGGTTGAAGACCGTGGTCTTACCGGCACCGTTGGGACCGATCAGACCGGCGATCTCGGTCTTACCGATGGTCAGGCTAAAGTCGTCGACTGCCTTAAGGCCGCCAAATTCAATGCCCAAGTGGATGCACTCGAGCGCCGGGCGCTGGCCCAGGTCGCGGTCGGGAACGATGGCGCCAGAAGGATACGGGACCATCTTGCCCTTGTTGAACTCAAACTTACTGGGCATCGGCTGCCACCTCCTTCTTGGAAGCAAAGCGGTCCTTAATGCGTGCGAAGAACGACTTGAGCTGCGGGTTGTTGGTAAAGATCATGACCAGGATCAGCACGATGGCGTAGATGAGCATGCGGTAGTCCGAGAACTGACGGAGCAGCTCGGGAAGCACCGTGAGCAACGCCGCCGCGATGACGGAGCCGCGCATATTGCCCAGACCGCCAAGGACCACGAACACCAGGATGAGGATGGACGTGTTGAAGTCGAACTTGGTGGCGGAGAGCTGCGAGAAGTTACCGCCGAAGAGAGCTCCGGCAGCACCGGCAAGGGCAGCGGAAACCACGAAGGCGATCATGCGGTACTCGGTGACGGAGATGCCTACGGACTCGGCTGCAATCTTGTTATCGCGCACGGCCATAATGGCACGGCCGGTACGGCTGCGAACCAGGTTGAGTACGATCACGAGTGCGACCATGACCAGGATGGCACCGGCGAGGAAGGTCGAGTACGTCGACACGCCCGAGGCGCCCTGGGCGCCCTTGATGATGGCGGTGCCGTCCTCGAGCAGGTGCAGGTCGTCGATCGTGGAGTTGCCCGTGATGTTAAAGATCACGTGCAGACCGCGGGAGTCGACGCCCACAATGAGGCAGGTGACGATCTCTTTGATGATCTCGCCAAAAGCCAGGGTCACAATGGCCAGATAGTCGCCGCTCAGACGCAGGACCGGGATACCGATCAAGAAGCCCAAGATGGCAGCGGCGATAGCGCCGACCACGATGCTGATGATAAGGCGCACCGGATCGGAGGGGACAGCGCTCTCGAGCGCGACGGCGGTAACGATGCCCGTGTAGGCACCGACACTCATAAAGCCCGCATGGCCCAACGACAGGTCGCCCGCGATGCCGACGACGAGGTTGAGGGAAATGGCCATAACGATGTAGGCCGTGATGGGAACCAACTGGCCGGCGATCATGCGCGGGATCATATGGTTGGACTGCATAAAGAACACGATGGCGAATGCCACGATGCACATGGCGTACGTGACAAAGTCGTGACGCGTCTGCTTGTCTTTAAGGAACTTCATAACGCTCACCTACACCTTCTCGGGGACGTACTTGCCCAAGAGGCCGGCAGGCTTGACGAGCAGGACGATGATCAAAACACCAAAGACGATGGAGTTGGCAAGGCTCGTGGAAATGTAAGCCTGCGCCATCGCTTCGATGATGCCGATGAGAATGCCACCGACAAAGGCACCGGGGATGGAGCCGATGCCGCCGAAGACGGCGGCGTCGAAGGCCTTAATGCCAGGCATGGCGCCCGTGGTGGGCTGCAGGACCGGCGAGTAGGAGCACAGGAGCACGCCGGCGATGGCGGCAAGGGCGGAGCCGATGGCAAAGGTCATCGAAATAGTGCGGTTGACGTTGATGCCCATGAGCTGAGCGGCGGACTTGTCCTCGGACACGGCGCGCATGGCCTTGCCCATCTTGGTCTTACCTGTAAAGAACATCAGACCGGCCATGATAACCAGGCAGGCGACGATGGTGACGAGCGAAACGGCGCTTACGTTGAACTTGGCCAAGAACTCCGGCACCGGGAAGGTGACGAGCGAAGTGAAGTTCTTGGGCGTGGCGCCCCACAGGAGCTGCGCGGCGTTCTGCAGGAAGTAGGACACGCCGATGGCCGTGATCAGAACGGCCAGCGGGCCCGCCTGACGCAGCGGCTTGTATGCCAGACCCTCGATGAGAACACCGAGAACCGTACAGACCACACAAGAGAGAACTACAGATGCCCAGCCCGGGAGGCCGAGATACGACGTGGCGCAGAACGAGACATAGGCACCGACCATGATGACGTCGCCGTGAGCGAAGTTGAGCATCTTGGCGATACCGTAGACCATGGTGTAGCCCAACGCGATGATGGCGTAGACGCTGCCCATGGACAGGCCGTTGACCAGGTATTGGATAAAGACCGTCATGTTCCACATCCCCCTTTCGAATAGGTTTCCAGTTGATGTATGAAACAGGGACGTTACATCGTCCCTAGATACCAAGCAAGCAGGGAAGGCCAAAACCTCCCCTGCTTGGGATCAAAACCGCTCTATGTAAGGCGGCCTATTAGGCCTGTACGTACTTGCCGTCGGTAATGACGTACGCCGTCGGGTCCTTCTGGACCTGACCCTTGTCGTTCCAGGAGAGCTTGCCAGTCAGGCCGTCAACAGTAATCTTGAGCATAGCCTTAGGCAGCTTCTCGGCAACCTCGGTGGGGTCGGCGTCGACGCCCAGGCCGGCCTCCTTGAGAGCCTCGACCACAGCATGCACGCCGTCGTAGGCGTCGGCGGCAAACTGGTCGGGGGTATCACCGTACTTATCCTTGTAAGCGTTGACGAAGTCGGCGTTCTTCTCGTCGTCGGCGGAGAACGGGGTCATAAGCAGCAGGCCCTCGGCAAGAGAGGTGTCGAAGCCCTCAACGCCCAGGATGCCGTCCATGCCGTCGCAGCCCATCATCTTGACGTCGTAGCCCATGTCCTTGGCGTTCTTGAGCAGGACGGACGCCGGCGTGTAGTAGATCGGCGCAAAGATCATGGTGGCGCCTGCCTGCTTGGCCTTGGTCAGCTGGTTGGTAAAGCTCGTGGCGGAGTCGTCCTTAAAGGTCTCCTCGTCGACAATCTCAAGCTTAGACTTAGCGGCCTGGGCCTTAAAGGAATCTGCGATGCCCGAAGAATAGGCATCGCCGGAGTTATAGAACAGCACGAACTTCTCGTTCGCATACTTCTCTGCCAGGAACTTGGCAGCGTTGACACCTTGGTTGGGGTCGGTAAAGCAAACCTGGAAGACGCAATCCTTGCCCTTGGTAACGTCCTCGGAGGACGCGGACGGGGTGATCATGAACGTCTCGGGGTCGTTGCCGCACTCGGCGGCAACGGCGACCGACGCACCCGTGGTGGTCGGACCGACGAGGGCCTGCATGCCCCAGTCGAGCAGGGTGTTGAAGGCGTTGACGGCCTTCTCGCCGTCAGCCTGGTCGTCCTCGGCCTTGCTGACAAGCGGCAGCTCCTTGGTCGAGAAATCCTTGCAGCCAAGCTCGACAGCCTGTGTAACGGACTTGCCGTAGGACGCGTTGGCGCCGGTCAGCGGGCCGATGGTGCCGATCTTAAACGAAGCGTCGCCCGACGCGGAACCGCTGTCGCCGCCGTTGGAGGAGCAGCCAGCTAGAATGGACATCGCCCCCAGACCTGCTGCGCTCGCGATAACGCTCCTGCGATTCATAACAGGGTTCAATGACTTACCGGTGAGGCTCGACATGCGGCTCTCCTCTCAAATCTCGTCGGGTTTTGGTTGCCCGACAGGCCATCCTTCGCCGTGTTCGGCGTTCGCAAAATAGTAGACGCTTTAGTTAGGAAAAGTGGCGATTATTTCAACTTTTCTTTGATTTGTTCATTTATCCATATTTCTGCGTATTTCTATTATTTTATGCAGCAATGCCACTTTATTATGTAAAAGTAATGTTTCCATTCTGTTACAAGCGTCCCTGCCCTGAATAAAACAGCCTCACCGGTCGCGTTTTATGCGCACTTAGGCAGCGATGTACTTGCCGTCCTGAATCACCAAAGTCGACGTTCTTCTCGTCGTCGGCGGAAAACGGGGTCATGAGCAGAACACCCTCGGCAAGAGAGGTGTCGAAGCCCTCGGACCGTCCATGCCGTCTTGCGGTACAGGGCAAACCTTATGGTGCAAACGTTGACAGTTTGTTACGGAAGTCCGTTTGTAGCGAGCGTGTTTCCAATGTTTCCGCAGCGTTTCGGGGGTAGCGTTTTGCGCAGCTCCAGCTGCCTGACAAGCACGCGCCCTCGGTTCACGCTAGAATGCACTCAACCTTTAAACGGTTAATCCATCCATAAGATGCACGAAGGAGCTATCTATGAGCGAACCCCTGCGCACCGTGAACGTCGGTCTGATCGGTCTGGGAACCGTCGGCGGCGGCGTGGCCCGTCTGATCAAGAGCCACCACGATGAGTACCTGGCAGCCTACGGCATCGACCTTAAGCTGACCCGCGCCTGCGCGCTTGCTTGGGAGCAGGCCGAGGCGGCAGGCATTGAGCGCGAGGCCTTTACGAGTGACTGGCACGACGTCGTCACCGACCCCGCCGTCGACATCGTCGTCGAGCTGATCGGCGGCGAGCATCCCGCAACCGAGATCTTTACCACTGCCTTTGAGCACGGCAAGCACGTCGTCTCTGCCAACAAGGCCCTGCTGGGCCGTCACGTCGAGACGCTCGCCGAGAAGGCGCGCGCGTGCGGCGTGCAGATTAAGTGCGAGGCCAGCTGCGGCGGCGGAATCCCCATCGTGAGCACGCTCGAGCACGACCTGGTGGGCAACAAGATCCTGACCATCGCCGGAATCCTCAACGGCACCACCAACTATATCCTGTCGCGCATGGACGCCGAGGGCGCCGATTACGCTGACGTGCTTGCCGACGCGCAGGCCAAGGGCTATGCCGAGGCCGACCCGTCCGCCGATGTCGACGGCTTCGACGCCGCCAGCAAGACGGCCATCCTCGCCTCCATCGGTTTTGGCACCCGCGTTACCACCGACGATGTGTACCAGCAGGGTATCCGTACCATCGGCGCCGAGGACATCGCCCAGGCCCGCGAGCTCGGCTACACCATTAAACTGCTGGGCATCGCTCGCAACACCGACGCTGGCATCGACGTTCGCGTGCATCCCACGCTGATCCCCGCCGACCACATGCTTGCCAAGGTCAACGGCGCCATGAACGCTGTCTACGTGGTGGGCGACGCCGTGGGCGAGACCATGTTCTACGGTGCCGGCGCAGGCTCCTTCCCCACCGCGAGCGCCGTCGTGGGCGATATCCTGTCGCTCTCCGAGCAGATCAGCCGCGGCGTGGCTCCGCTGCCCGAGATTGAGCCCTATGGCCACAACCTCGCCTTTAAGCCCATGGACGAGCTCCAGACCAAGTACTATGTGCGCCTGAAGGTCGCCGACCGCGTGGGCGCCCTGTCCGAGACGGTCGACATCTTTGCCAAGCACAACATCTCGATCTCGCTCATCAACCAGGTCGAGGACGGCAAGTCGGGCGTCAGCGATGCCTGCTCGGTCATCTTCCTGACGCACCGCGCACTCGAGAAGGACGTCCAGGCTGCCGCCGCCGAGCTTGCCAGCGTCGACTGCGTGGCCGAGGTCGCCAACGTCCTGCGCATCGAGGACGTCGAGGCCTGGACCGAAGGCGTCATGGCGAACTAGTCCAGTCCTTGGCACACAACATAGCACCTGAGGGGCTCCCGTCCGTTTGGATGGGAGCCCCTTTGTTTGAAACCGCCCATTGCGTTCATCAAGCAAAAGTTTGAACAACTTGGCCATTCGCTGACAACCGAGGGTGCCGTTTACCGATATGCGAACGAAGTTGATTTTGCGCGCCGTTATGCTGTGCTGCGTATGTCCACCCCCGAAGAATGGAGGCACCATGTTGCTCGAGGGTAAGAAAGCAATCATCACCGGAGGCACGCGCGGTATCGGCTATGCCATCGCCTGCCGTTTTATCGAGGAAGGCGCCGCCGTCACCGTCTTTGGTTCGCGTCAGGAAACCGCCGACGCGGCCGTTGAGAAGCTCGCCGCCGCCTATCCCGAGGCAAAGATCTGGGGGCGTTCGTGCAACCTCACCTCACTCGAGGCCGTAACCGAGGCCTTTACGCAGGCCGCAGCCGACATGGGCGGTCTCGACACGGTCGTCAACAATGCCGGTATCTCCCAGCGCTCGCCCCTTTTGGACTACACGGCCGAGGAGTTCGCCAAGGTCATGGACCTCAACGTCGTCGCCGTCTTTAATGGTCACCAGGCCGCTGCCAAGATCATGACCGAAGCCGGCCACGGTGGCACCATCACCACCACGAGCTCGATGGTCGCTAAGTACGGTCAGCCCTCCGGCGTTGGCTATCCCACGTCCAAGTTCGCCGTCAACGGCATGGTCCAGTCGCTCTCACGCGAGCTCGCCCCCGTGGGCATTCGCGTCAATGCCGTCGCCCCCGGCGTAACCAGGACCGACATGGTCGCCAACCTGCCCGAAGAAGTCATCAAGCCCATCATCGCTACCATCCCGCTCGGCCGCATGGGCGAGCCCGAGGATGTCGCCAACGCCTTTGTCTTCCTAGCGAGCGACATGGCCGCCTACGTTACGGGCGCTGTGCTCCCCGTCGACGGAGCTGCCCGCTCTTAAGGGACCACAAGCCTCAGCTCCCAGCCTCAACATTGCTCAACTAAAAGGCGCGCTTCCTGCATCAACTGCAGGCGGCGCGCCTTTGTTCTGTTTGTATGGGAAACTGCGTCCCGGTATTTCAGCTCAGAACGGGGCGCAGCTTCCCCCAGAGCCTTCTTTCGGAAACTATGTCCCATTCTGGGTCCGGATTCCGGGATGCGCTTTCCGCAACGGACTTCTCGTGGAAAGCGCATCCCACTCTAGACGCCAATTCCGGGATGCATTTTCCGCGGCGACGTTGGCTACCTGCCGTCGTCGTCCTGGGCCTCTTCGTGTGCGTAAAGCTCCAGCATGCGGCGGCGGTATTCGCGCACGGCGAGCTTGGCGCGCTCCAGGCGGCGGCGCTCACGCGGGGTGAGCTTGCCGGGGTCGATCTCGTCGCCGTAAGTCTTTTCGGCCAGCAAATGGGCGGCGTCCACGATACGGGCATCGATGTGCCCGCTTGCCGCCTCGGCCGAGAGGCGGTCGGCAATGGAATCAAGGGTAGGTATGCCGTCGAGCGTGCGACCGTGACCATGCGAGGTCAGCAGCTCGTGCTCGCGTGCGAGCAGGCTCGCCAAATCGTGATGGGCACGCAGGATGTCGAGCGCATCGGATGGATGCTCGGCAACCTCTGCCACGGCGGCAACCGGCGCGGCATCGACCACGCGGTAGAAGAGCTGCGCGAGCAGTGGCATCAGGAACACCGTGATGGCGCCGGCCGCCACCATAACCGAAGCGACGCCCTGTGATAATGCGCCGGCGTTGACAGCGACGCTCGTCACGGCGACGATAATCGGCAGCGCCGTGGTGCAGTACAGGGCCACGGTAATGCGGCCATACGCCGACACGTCGCGCGTCGCAGGACAAATGCTCATAGAAATAAGAATGGGCACGGCGCGGATAACCAGCAACGCCACGATAAAGCCCACGAGCAGGCCAGGGCGCGATGCTACAGCCGTCAGGTCGATCTTGGCACCCGAGACGGTAAAGAACACCGGGATTAAAAAGCCATAGGCAAGGCCATCGAGTTTAAGCTCGAGCGTATGGTTGCCCTCGGGGATGATATAGCGCAGGACAAAGCCCGCCGCAAAAGCGCCCAGCACGATATCGAGGCTAAATATGGCGGAAAACGCCACGAGCGTGACCAAGATGAGCACCGTAAGGCGCACGAACGTTTGGGAAGTCGTATCGGCGCGCTCCTGAATAAAGGCAAAGAAGCGGCTGCCGATACGCTTGGAGCGGCTGGGGACCACGGCAAGCAGCACACACACCACGGCGAACAGGCCCAAGATCAGCAACGTCTCGATACCCGCACGGGCAGACAGCAGCACCGACATGGCGAGCACGGGGCCAAGCTCACCCCACGTACCGTAGGCAAGAATCGAATCGCCGACGCGCGTCCCGGCAAGCGACCGCTCGCGCAAGATGGGCATGAGCGCCCCAAGCGCCGTCGAGGTCAACGCCAGCGTCACGGCGATGCCATCAAAATGACTGACCGAAAACCACGGGGTAAAGCGCACGGCAAGCCAGGCGATGCCAAACGTGACGACCCACGTCGCCATGCCGTAACGCCCCTCGATGCCCGTGATGTTCTTGGGATCGATCTCAAAGCCGGCAAGCAGGAACAAAAAGGCCAGGCCGAGCTCGGACACGAGCGAGACCTCGGCATCCACATGGATAATGCCGAGCATATGAGGTCCCAGCACCGCGCCAAACACGAGCAAAAAGACCGTCTCGGGAACGGGTTTTCCGGGAATCGCCGAGGCGATGAAGGGGCTTGCAAAGGCCACGAGTGCGATGATGGCGAGCGAAACAAATGCCATGTGATGCCTTTCTCTTGTTTGCGCTCCACTGTAGCACCCTCGCCGTCCTCAACGCGCCACGAGCTGTCGTATCATAGTGAGGTTTAAAAGTATGCGGCTCAAGGCGACCGCGAGGCTTGCCCCGCAAACCGACCGCTGCCGCATACCGCACCGTACGCCCAACCGATCAGGAAGGCAGGAACCAATGGTCTCTCGTATCTACGTGGAGAAGAAACCCGGGTTCGACGTCGAGGCTCAGCAGCTCAAGGGCGAGCTGACCGAGATTCTCGGCATCAAGGGCATCGAGGCCCTGAGGATTATCAACCGCTACGACGTCGAGGGCATCGATGAGGAGCTGTTCCGCTCCTGCGTGCCGACCGTCTTTAGCGAGCCCCAGGTCGATGTGACCTACAACGAGCTCCCCGCAAGCGACGGCGCCGTCTTTGCCGTCGAATTCCTGCCTGGCCAGTTTGACCAGCGCGCCGACTCCGCCAGCGAGTGTGTGCAGCTCATCAGCCAGGGCGAGCGCCCCGCCGTACGCTCCGCCAAGGTCTATATGATCTCGGGCGCCCTGGACGAGGCCGCCATCGAGGCCATCAAGCACTACGTGGTGAACCCCGTCGAGGCGCGCATCGCCTCGCTCGACCTGCCCGAGACGCTGCACATGGAGACCCCCGAGCCTGCGCCCGTCGAGGTGCTTGACGGCTTCCGCGAGCTCGACGAGGCCGGTCTTGCCGCCTTTATCTCCGATCGCGGTCTTGCCATGGACGAGGCGGACATCGCCTTCTGCCAGCAGTACTTCCGCGATGAAGATCGCGACCCCACCATCACCGAGATCCGCGTGATCGACACCTATTGGTCCGACCACTGCCGCCACACCACCTTCGGTACCGTCCTGGATGACGTGACGATCGACGACGCCGTGGTGCAGCAGGCCTTCGACCGCTACATGGAGATGCGCCACGAGCTCGGTCGTGACGCCAAGCCCGTCTGCCTCATGGATATGGGCACCATCGGCGCCAAGTACCTTAAGAAGACCGGTGTCATGACCGATGTCGACGAATCCGAGGAGATCAACGCCTGCACCGTCAAGGTAAAAGTCGATGTCGACGGCGAGGACCAGGACTGGCTGTTCCTCTTTAAGAATGAGACCCACAACCACCCGACCGAGATCGAGCCCTTCGGCGGTGCCGCCACCTGCGTGGGCGGTGCCATCCGCGACCCGCTCTCGGGCCGCAGCTACGTGTACCAGGCCATGCGCGTCACCGGCGCCGGCGACCCCACCGTCCCGGTTTCCGAGACGCTCGAGGGCAAGCTGCCGCAGCGCAAGCTCGTGACCACTGCCGCCGCCGGCTACTCCAGCTACGGCAACCAGATCGGCCTTGCCACCGGCCAGGTCAACGAGCTCTATCACCCCGGCTATGTGGCCAAGCGCATGGAGGTCGGCGCCGTCGTGGGCGCCACCCCGGCAAACCACGTGCGTCGCGAGTGCCCCGCCCCCACCGACAAGATCATCCTGCTGGGCGGCCGCACCGGCCGCGACGGCATCGGCGGCGCCACCGGCTCCTCCAAAACCCAGAACACCGAGTCCATCGAAACCTCGGGCGCCGAGGTCCAGAAGGGCAACGCCCCAGTCGAGCGCAAGCTGCAGCGTCTGTTCCGCCGCGGCGACGCCTGCCGTCTGATCAAGCGCTGCAACGACTTTGGCGCCGGCGGCGTCTCGGTCGCCGTGGGCGAGCTTGCCGACGGCCTGTACGTGGACCTGGACACCGTGACTAAGAAGTACGACGGCCTGGACGGCACCGAGCTCGCTATCTCCGAGTCCCAGGAGCGAATGGCCTGCGCCGTCGCCGACGGTGACGTCGATGAGTTCATGGGTTACGCCGCCGAGGAGAACCTGGAGGCAACCGTTATCGCCGAGGTTACCGCCGAGCCGCGCATGCGCATGGCCTGGAACGGCGTCGCCATCGTCGACCTGTCCCGCGAGTTCCTCAACTCCAACGGTGCGCCCAAGCACCAGGTCGCCCACGTGTGCGCCCGCAGCGTGTGGCAGCCCAGCTGGGCCGGCACCACGCTTGCCGAGCGTATGACCTCGCTGGTCACCGACCTCAACGTCGCCTCCAACAAGGGCCTTTCCGAGCGCTTCGACTCCACCATCGGCGCCGCGACCGTGCTCATGCCCTTTGGCGGCAAGACGCAACTCACCCCCAGCTCGGCTATGGTCGCCAAGTTCCCCGTGGACGGCGAGACCACCACGGCAAGCGCTATGGCATGGGGCTTCAACCCCTACCTGATGGAGGCCGACCAGTTTGCGGGCGCCTACCTGTCCGTGGTCGAGTCCATCGCCAAGCTCGTGGCCGCCGGCTTTGAGCACAAGCGCGCCTACCTCTCCTTCCAGGAGTACTTCGAGCGCCTGCGCACCGAGGCCGAGCGTTGGGGCAAGCCAATGGCAGCCGTCCTGGGCGCCCTTATGGCCCAGGTCGACCTGGGTGCCGGCGCCATCGGCGGCAAGGACTCCATGAGCGGCTCGTTTGAGGACGAGGCCGGCGAGCTCAACGTTCCGCCGACCCTGATCAGCTTCGCCGTGGCCGTGGGCCGCGCCGCCCGCGCCGTCTCCCCCGAGTTCAAGGGCCTGACGCACCGCGTCGTGCGCATCGCCCCCGCCACCTATGGCGAGGACTACCGCCCCGACGCCCAGCAGCTGCTCGCCGCGTTTGACGCCGTCGAGGCGCTCACCGCCACCGGCGACGCCCTGGCCGTCTCTACGCCCGGCTACGGCTGCGGTGCCGAGAGCCTCTTTAAGATGTGCGTCGGCAACCAGATCGGTATCGAGCTTGCCGAGGATGTGGACGTGGAGAGCCTCTTCACCCCGCTCTACGGCAGCTTTATCGTCGAGCTCGCCGAGGACGCCGAGCTGCCCGAGGTTGCCAACGGCGTTGTAGTCGAGCCCCTGGGCACCACCGTCGAGGGCTATGTCATCGACACCGGTTCCGAAGTCATCGAGCTCTCTGAGCTCCAGGAGGCCTGGGAGAGCGGTATCGAGAGCGTCTTCGCCTACCGCAGCGCCGGCGAGACCGCCGAGGTCGAGACCATCGACTTCCGCGCCAAGGACATCCACGTGTACGGCGGCGCCAAGATCGCCCGTCCGCGCGTGATCATCCCCGTGTTCCCCGGCAACAACTGCGAGTACGATAGCGCCCGTGCCTTCCGCGCAGCCGGCGCCGAGGCCGACACCTTCGTGATCAACAACCTCACGCCCGAGGCCGTCGCCGAGAGCACCCACGAGCTTGCCCGCCGCATCCGCGAGAGCCAGATCGTCATGATCCCCGGCGGCTTCTCGGGCGGCGACGAGCCCGACGGCTCCGCCAAGTTCATCACGGCGTTCTTCCGCGCTCCCGAGGTCACCGAGGCAGTCCGCGACCTGCTCAAGGCCCGCGACGGCCTGATGCTTGGCATCTGCAACGGCTTCCAGGCCCTGATCAAGCTCGGTCTGGTGCCCTACGGCGACATCGTCGACGCCACGCCCGATGCGCCCACGCTGACCTTTAACACCATCGGTCGTCACCAGAGCCGTCTGGTGCGCACTCGCATCTCGTCCAATCTGTCCCCGTGGCTGTCGCAGTGCAACCTCGACGACCCCTACACCGTCGCCATCAGCCACGGCGAGGGCCGCTTTGTCGCCAACGACGAGGTGCTCGCCCAGCTGATCGCCAACGGCCAGGTCGCCACGCAGTACGTGGGCGAGGACGGCAAGCCCAGCATGGACCTTTCCGTCAACCCCAACGGCTCCGCACTTGCCATCGAGGGCATCACGAGCCCCGACGGCCGCGTCCTGGGCAAGATGGGCCATGCCGAGCGTCGCGGCGACAACCTGTACCGCAACGTGCCCGAGCATGTCCCCGGCGATAAGTTCATGCCGATCTTTGAGAGCGGCGTGGCCTACTTCGCTTAAACCTTTCCCATCGGGTACAATCCCTTCGGGTAACAACACCCGCCACCGACACATCCGGTGGCGGGTTCTTTTTTGCTTCGCGCATGCAGGAAGGACATCATGGAAAGCCGCAAGCCGTATCTCGCCACCCTGCCCGGACTCATCCTGGGCTGTCTTGTTTGCTGTGCACTCTGGGGATCGGCCTTTCCCTGCATCAAGATCGGCTACGCACTCTTTGGTATCCCGGCGCACGATAGCGCCTCGCAGCTGCTCTTTGCGGGCTTGCGCTTCACGCTTGCCGGCGCCCTGGTTATCGTTGGGATGAGTGCGGCCCAACGCCGCCCCCTCATTCCGCAGGCTCGCGACATCAAGCCCATCTTTGTCTTGTCGCTCTTCCAGACTATCGGGCAGTACTTCTTTTTCTATCTGGGCCTCTCGCGCGCCAGCGCCATGTCGAGCTCCATCATCGAGGCCAGCGCCAACTTCCTCGCAATCCTCTTTGCCGCCCTGGCATTTCACACCGAGAAGCTCAACACGGCCAAGGTGCTTGGCTGTGCGCTGGGCTTTGCCGGCGTCGCGCTCGTCAACCTCTCGGGCGCAGATGGCACCTTTGGCTTCAGGCTCGATGGCGAGGGCTTTATCCTAGCCTCCACTGTCTCGGGTGCTCTTTCGACCTGCCTGATCGGCATCTTCTCGCGCAAGCACGACGGCGTCTTGCTTGCCGGGTGGCAGTTCTTGGTCGGCGGCCTGGTCCTCACCGCCATCGGCTTTTTGATGGGTGGCGCGCTCTCCCCCACGGCGATTGTCCCCGCCATCGTGCTCATCATCTACATGGCGCTTATCTCCGCGGTCGCCTACTCGCTGTGGTCGCGCCTGCTTGCCGTCAACCCCGTCAGCCGCGTCTCGGTCTTTGGGTTTATGAACCCGGTCTTTGGCGTACTGCTGAGCGCACTGCTGCTTGGCGAGGGCGCCGGCACGAGCCCCGTTACCGTCATCGTTGCCCTGCTCTTGGTCTGCAGCGGCATCATCATCGTCAACAAACCCAAAAAAGCCTAGCGAACTGCCCTTATTTAGCAGAGAGATTCACATACTTTAGTTTAATGGAGTACATCGGTGAGCTGAAGGCCACCACGCACGCAAGCGTGCGCCCCTTTTTCTAGCGTATCTGGACGCCGGCTTTCTTTTTCTCGGCCTTGACGCGGTAGAGCTCCGCATCGGCAGCACGAAGCAAGTCTTGCCAGGTATCGACGCCATCACCAACCCGTGCGTAGCCGATGGACATCCGCAACAGATACGGAACCTCGGCGCGCGCGAGCTCATCGTTGATTGTCGCGCACAGATGCATGATATCCTGTTCCGCCACTGCCTTTTGGAGCACCACGAACTCATCGCCACCATAACGTGCGATAAAGCCGCCAGACGCCGAGCAGACTTCTTTGAGCGCAGCGGATATGACCTGAAGAGCGTGGTCGCCCTCCACATGCCCATAGCGATCGTTAATCTGCTTAAAGCCGTCGGCGTCCATCATAAGCAGATATACATCTTCGGCCTGATCCACATTTGAGAAGAGCGACAGCATATAGGTCTCAAAACGGTTGCGATTGTTAAGTCCAGTCAACGGGTCGGTCGAGATGAGCTGCTCCTGGTAGATGATGTAGAGCAGCAACATGCTAATCATTATGCCGACACAAAGGCCGGGCACCGAGTATACGACCTGAAAGGTACCGCCCACCAGGGCCGGAATGGCGAAAAATGCCAAGGTTCGATAGATGGCCTTCGTCTGCAGGCTCTCGACCCTGCGAGATTGCACAAATGCATGCAGGGACGTATGTATAACGTAACAGTAGCTGACGATGGGCTGGATCATATAGGCAAAACCGCGACGATACACGCCCTGCGAATCGATATAGAACAGGGCGTGCGTCCAGTAACTGGTAAACGCCAGCACGACCACCAGAGCCGTAGGCAACGCTACAAGCACCACCCTATAGCGCGAGGTCAAAAGGCGAGAACCCTGCACCGTCTCGGAATAGATAAACCAAATGAGACACGCGATAGCAAAGAGCGAAAACGAAACCGCGTTGGAAATCCAGTTGGCAGCAATGCCCAACGTGCCGTCCACACCGTCCGAAAGCGTCCAGATCATATCGAATAATATGTACGCGGCAGAGGTGTAGCCAAGCATGCTAAACAATAGCTGCTGGGTACTCGAGAACAAGGAGCGACGACTTCGCACGGCAAGCCCGATAAGAACAATCATGCATAGCACGAATATCTCAATCTTGAGTGCCTTAACCACTAGACGCCATCCCTTCAATATCCAAGTGGTCAGAATCGCCCGATTCGTGCCTGGGCAATAAACACCCCTACTCCGCAGGGGTATAGGGAATAATAGCAGAGCGCCCGAACGCCACTGCAAGACAGCTCTCGTTCGGGCGCCCATACGGCGCGAATTGCACACGCCGGCTTGATTGACTCGCGTCGACGATTACTCGCCGTCGATGTCGGTCGCGACGGCCCCCTCAATAGCCTCGACGCCTTCGACCGACAGATCCTCTTCGCCGTGGCAGAACTTCTTATCGACCCAGCCGGTCAGAATCGGGGCCATGATGGCCGTGATGATGACGGCGGTGGCGATCTGCGCATACGCGGTGGGCGCAAGCTCGGCATAGCGCGGCGCGACCTCAGCAAGAGCAACCGGCGTGGTCATAGCCGTGCCGGCAATGGTGGAGCAAGCCACAGCGGCCTTGCCATTGCCGCCGCACAGACGCTCGAACGCAAAGGTGATGGGACCGACGACAAACAGCGTGACGAGGCCCAGCAAGATGCCGGAAATACCGCCGGTAATAAAGCTCGACAGGCTCATGGACGCACCGAGCTGAAATCCGATGACGGCAATCGCGGGATTGGCACCGGGAACCAGCAGGTTCTTGATAAACGGGAACAGGTTGCCCAGAACCATGCCGATAACGAGTGGCAAGATGGAGCCGATAATGGTGCCAATGGGAATGTTGGCGAGGCCGGAAACACCGAGGATGATCATCGTGACGGCGGGGCCAGCCGTAAAGAACAGGATACCGACGGCGCCCTGCTCGGACTCATCGCCGAACTCGCCCATGATGCCCGTATAGAGCGCCATGTTGCAAAACGTGATGCCGCCGATGATAGACACGGAGCTCAGACCCAGGAAGTTGTCGTTAAAGAAATATGCCACGCCCAGGCCGAGAGCCGCTGCGACGACCAGCTTGGGGATCAGCACGACGATACCGGTCTTGATGGCACCCGGCGTGGACTTAAAGCTGATGCCGGCGCCCACAAACAGCAGGATCGCGGCGACGATGGTATTGGAGCCACCGCGGCAGGCAGCCGTAAAGAAGCCGCCGATCTCAAAAACCTGCGGGCAGAAGGTGTTGAGCAAAAGACCGACGATCATCGGATAGATCATGATGTCGCCCGGGATGCGCGGGACCTTGAATTTCTTTTGCTCGTTGGCGGTCGCTTCCTGTGCCATGAAACCCCCATTTCCGCTGACGGGGTACAAAAGCCCACGTCACGCTTTGCTACAGTAAAGTTTGACCATGGTACCAGAAGAAATAGACCAGCTCGGTGAAAAATCCGACGAGTTGGGATGGAACGAGATTCGGCGCCCGCGACGCCACCCCTATATAAGGCTCAAGACAATATAGAGTACGATGCCCGAGACGCAGCACCACAGCATCGATTTTGTCTTGACCGCCACGACCACGACGCCGGCGGCCGCAATCCAGGGAACCAAGGCAGGCCAGAGTCCCGCGTCGAACGCGCCGGGGCTCACCAAGTCGTTGGCGACCAGCGCGGCAAAGGCGGCGGGCGGGATATAGCCCAGGGCCTCGGTAATGCGGGGCGACAGGGTCCGCCCGCGCAAGGCGAGCGCCGGCGCGATGCGAAAGAACGCGATAGCAGCCCACGACGACAGCCACAGAACCAAGAACTCGTTAACGGGCATCGCGGGCACCTCTTCCGTCAAATACAGCATCGCACGCCAACGCAATGGCAATGCCGGCCACGACGCTTGCCGGCACGGCAATATTCGTGAGGCCCAAGAACTTGCATACGGCGACGGACACCGCGCCCGAAACCGCCGCGACAACGTTGCCGCGCGACAGCCGCTGCGAAAAGAGCAGGCAGATAAAGAGCGAGGTGCAGACAAAGGCTGCAATGGCGGTGGGAACATCGACAACGGCGCCTACGATGGCGCCCATCGTACACGAAACGCCCCATGTTGCGATGAGAATCACGTTGAGCACGAAGGACTCGCGCGGGCCCCAATCCTCCCCTTCAACCAACTTGGCAAGCGAGATGCCATATGCCTCCTCGGTAAGTGTCGCGGCAACAGCCAGCGTCTGACGCTTCGAGGCACCCGTCAGATGCGGCGCGATCGATGCCGAGTAAAGCGCAAAGCGCGAGGAGATGGCAGCAACGCTCGCGACGATCGATGCTGCAGGCACGCCCGCCAGCCACAGGTTGCAGATCATAAACTGGCCGCTGCCCGTCACAAACGTGCTGCTCAGGGCAAAGACCATCCAGGGTTCCATTCCCGTCTGCCCCATGATCATTCCGCACGGCGCGCCTATTGCAACATAGGTAAGCATCACCGGCCAGACGGTTCTAACGATTTTGAGCACCATACGCTTCTCATCCTGACAAGGTCTCCGAGCCGCATGTAGCGATACGGCAGAATCATCATCCGACAGCAACCGAGTTCACCTACAATTGCCACCGGATCGAAAGACACAACTTTTTAGGAAGTCATTATGACAGCTATCGATCGAGACCGGGCGCGCGCGGCCTTCAAAAGCTACACCGATGCCTACGACGCCACTAACCCACGCATCGCGCTCAAAATCGAGCATACGTACCACGTTGCCGAGGCATGCGATGCCGTGGCACACGAACAGGGCTGGTCGTCAGAAGATATTGACCTGGCATGGCTTTGCGGCCTGCTACACGATATGGGCCGCTTTGAGCAGCTGCGACGCTGGGATACGTTTAAGGATGCCGAAAGCATGAGCCATGCGGCGTTGGGCGTCGGGGTCCTCTTTGGCGAGAACCCCGACGACGCGCCTGTCACAACAAACATCCGAGATTTTATCGAGACCGAAGAGCACGACGAGCTCATCCGCGCGAGCATCGCCTATCACAGTGACTTTCGCCTGCCGGCACAACTCGACGAGCGAACACGGTGCTTCTGCGATATCGTACGCGATGGCGACAAGATCGACATTATGCGCACCATCGCCGACAGCACCGTCGACACCATCCTCAAGGTGGATGAGAACACGTTTCTCGCCAGCCGCTTCTCGACACCGGCGCTTACCGCCTTTGACGAGCACCGCTGCGTTGCACGCGACGAACGCGACGAGCCCGCAGACTACCTGGTGGGACTCATCTGCTTTATGTTTGAGCTCGTCTATCCAGCAAGCCGCGCGCTGGCGCGCGAGCAGGGTGATATCTACCGCCTGCTCGACGCGCCCTTTGGCATTACGTGCCCCTTTACCGATCCCGCCACGCAAGCGACCTGGGAGCGCCTGAAGGGCGAGATGCGCGACTGGCTGGCGCGCGCCTAGCGCTCAAGCTGGGCCAGCAGCTCCTCGACGACCTCGACGGCATCGCCGACAACCTTGTACTGGGCAGCACCAAAGATGGGGGCATCCGGGTCCTCGTTGATGGCGATAATGCACTCCGCCCCACCGATACCGGCAAGATGCTGGATGGCGCCCGAAACACCGATACTCACGAGAAGTTTAGGGGAAACCGATACGCCCGTCTGGCCAATCTGATGGCGATACTCCAACCAGCCGGCCTCCACGACAGGTCGCGTGCAGCCAAGCTCGGCTCCCAGAGCCTCGGCGAGCTTTCGCATCAGCGGCAGGTTTTTCTTGGAGCCAATGCCGCGACCCACCACGACCAGGCGCTCGGCATCGGCAATTGAGGCCTGCTGTCCCCACTCCTCGGCGGGAATCGAGATCTCGACACGGGCCTTGGCGTCTTCCGCAAGCGATACCTGGGTAATCGTACCGGAACGGCCGTAGTCAAAGTCGGGTGCCTTAAAGATGCCGGGACGAACCGTTGCCATCTGGGGACGATGATTGGGGCAGACGATGGTGGCCATCAGGTTGCCGCCAAACGCCGGACGCGTCTGTTGCAGCAGTCCCGTCTCCGTATCCATCGAAAGTACGGTGCAGTCAGCCGTAAGGCCCGTCTGCAAGCGCACGGCAACGCCGGGTGCCAGTTCGCGGCCAAAAGCGGTCGCACCGTATAGGATGGCCTCGGGTTTGCGCTCGGCTACCAAATCGCAGATCAAGCGAGCGTAGACCTCCACGTCGTTCTGACGCAGGCGCTCGTCACGACAGACCAGAACTTCGTCCGCACCGGCGCAAATCAGATGCTCCAGGTCCCCGAGTGAGCCCTCGGGGCTCATGCCGACCAGTGCCACCAGACGGCAGCCGCGGGCATCGGCAAGCTCGCGCCCCTTGCCCATGAGCTCGAAGGCCACGGATGCAACGGCATCGTGCTCGTCAGTCTGCACGAAGATCCAGATGTCTCGATATGCGTCAAGGTCTGCCGCGCCGGCGGCCTCGTCGCGCTCAATCAAGATGGCGTTGACGGGGCAGGCGTCGACGCACCCACCGCACAGGATACAGCCGTCGGTTACGCGGGCACAGCGATTGGGGCGCTCACCCTCCACCACAATGCCGCCCGAGGCGCAGGCGCGAACGCAGCGACCGCAGCCGATACAGGCTTCGCTATCGATAATCAGCCCGCTCATCTATGCCATCCCCTCAATAATCTTGGCAAGTTTTACCGCCTGCTCGGACGCCGTTCCCTCAACGGCCTCGCACGTTTGGTCACGGTCGGGCACAAACGAGCGCACGACCTGCGTCGGTGATCCGGCAAGACCGCAACGCGCGGGGTCGGCGTTCACGTCGGCGGCACTGACCACGCGCACGTCCGCCTCCTCCGCCGCGCGAATACCGGCAATACTCGGCATACGCAACTGGCCAATCTCCTTGGCAGTCGTCATCGCGCACGGCATCTCAAGACACACCGTCTCCTCGCCGGCATCGCATCCGTGAACGAGCGCCAGCGAGCCACACGTCGTAAAGCCCGCGCTTTGCACGCAGCTCACGTCGGTCACGCAGGGAATCTCAAAGGCACCGGCAAGCTCGGGACCAATCTGGGCCGTATCGCCATCCACCGCCATCTTGCCGCAGATGAGCAGGTCGAAGTCCTCGTCGAGTGCCTCGATGCCGCATTTGAGAGCATAGGTGGTCGCCAGGGTATCGGCACCTGCAAAGGCGCGATCGGTCAGCAGCAGCGCGTCGTCGGCGCCTCGAGCGATGCAGTCGCGCAGCAGCGACTCGGTCGCGGGGATGCCCATCGACACCACCGTCACGCGCACATCCATGCCAAAGCCGATAAAGTCGTCCTTCAGCGCCAGCGCGCAATCCAAAGCGCTCGCATCAAAGGGATTAATGACCGCCTGCTTGCCATCGCGCACGATGGTATTGGTCTTGGGGTCCATCTTGACCTCGGTGCTGCCCGGCACGGCCTTGACGCACACCACCATATGGAAATCGCTCATCTTCACGCGCCCCCTTTCTGGACGAGCTCATCCAAGAGCTTCTCCGAAAACAGGTTGCCGCGACCCAGCTGCCCGTCGGGATCGAGCTGGAGCTTGAGCCGCGCCGACTCGACCATGGCCTCGTGACCGTACATCGTCTCTAAGAAGCCCGCCTTGATCTTGCCGACGCCGTGCTCGGCAGAAACGGCACCGCCCATAGCCGTTACCTCCGCAGCCCACTGGGCAAACAGCTCGCCACCGCGACGGTAGTCCTGCGCGTCGCGCGGCAGGATGTTCACATGCAGATGGTTGTTACCGATGTGCCCCCAGGCAGCAGATTCAAGCCCACTTTCGGCTAACGTGCGGCGATAAAGGCCGATGACATCGTCCAAGCGTGCGTTGGGCACCGACATGTCCGAGCCCAGCTTGGTAATGGTGGGGTCGATGCGGCGACGCTCGTCAATGAGCATATTGACGCTCTCGGGGACCGCGTGGCGGAAGAACCGCTGGCACTCGCGATCGACTTCGGTGCGGGCGACCCATGTCGCATCGTCGCGGCCGCCCGCAAACTCCAGCACCCATCCCAGGCGGTACAGCTCCTCGGTCGCCTGCGCCTCGTCATCGCAGTCGAGTTCCACGTAGACACAGACCTTTGCCTCGTCGTCGAGCGCCGGCAGCGAGGCAAACGCTGTCGACTGCTCGCGCTGGCGACGCAGGATATCCAGGGCGCCAGCATCGAAATACTCAATAGCGGCGGCATGGGACAGCACGGGACGCACGGAATCGGTAAAGGACACGGCCTTGTCTTCGCTATCGAAAAAGCAACTCACACCCCATACGACCGAAGGTGCCGCCTGCAGGGCGATCTCGAGCTCGGTAATGACGCCGAGCGTGCCGCACGCACCGATAAAAAGATCGATGGCGTCCATATCGTCCGCAACAAAATACCCCGAGGCATTTTTGGTCTTGGGCATGGTGTAGTCAGGAAGATCAAGCTCGAATGTATGACCCTCTGCCGTCACGAGCGACAGGTGGCGGCCCTGGGCAAAAGCCTCGCCGCGCTGAAGCTCAAGCAAATCGCCATCAGCCAGCGCGACGTGGAGTCCCGTGATATGCGGGCGCATGGGGCCGTAAGCGTAGCTGCGGGCGCCGGAGGCGTTGCATGCCGCCATGCCACCCAGACAGGCAGATGCCTCGGTGGGATCGGTGGGAAAGAACTGCTCGGGGGACTCTTGGAACTCCTCGTAGGCCTCAAGCGATGCCTGGTCCCAACCAGCGGTCGGCAGTACCTTCTTGCTCAGCTGCTTACGCAGCTCCGAGAGCACAACGCCCGGCTCCACGCGCAGCAGAAATTGGCCTTGTTCATCGCGGCGAAGGCCCAAGTAGCGATTCATACGGGAAGTATTGAGGATATGCCCACCGTGGGGCACGGCACCGGCGGCAAGGCCGGTTCGGGCGCCCTGAACCGTTACCGGGACACGCTCGGCATGGAGCGTTTCCAAAATGGCACGGACCTCGTCTTCCGTTGTCGGAAACGAGATGCTCGATGCTTCGCCCGATGCACGAGATTCATCGCGGCCATACTCTTCGAACTCATCGGTGAAGGGTTTAATGGTTGCAGACATGCGAACTCCCACTTTAGCTAACTACAGTGTTTGCAGGGAGATGTTACCGCATCGTTTCGTCGACGTGTTCGAGACCGTCTCCATAATTGGCGATTTTTACGTTTGTGCAATTCGGCGAACGGCAAGGCTTCCTCGGCAGACGATGCTTTTGACACATATCGCCCCGCCGTCGCCGACCGCTCGATTGTCGCTCGAAAAAAGTTGAAGTAATTTTTCCACCTTTTACCTGCGGAGATGTCAATCCGTCAAGCATTTGGTCAGAAATTGGTCAAGTAGCGGCTGATACGGTCGGCGTCGACGGCCAAAACCGATAGAAGTTTTGGCCCCAGAAGCAGGGAGGCTCCCATGGCATATTACTGGCCCCAGTACGGCGTCGCCATCGAGGTCGACGACGATCCCTATCTCCTGCCTTTCGACGAAGAGGCGTTCCCCGATACGGCGGTCTACCACGTCACCACCGATGTTATCTGCGACCCCGAGTCGTTCTCGGCGCTCGCCCACCACATCGCGCGTATCCACGACATCGAGCTCCCTCACGACTTTGACGAGCTCATCTACTCGCGCCGCCTGATGCTTCACATGCTCTTTGGAGCGGACCCGTCCACGTTCGCACGTGTCTACACCACCAAGGACGCCGCATGAGTGCGAAGAAGCCGCCCCGCCTCGCAGGACTGGGGCGTCGCAAGAAACTCGTCGTTGTCTGCCTGGCTATCGCCTGCGCCCTCATCGCCGTAGGGCTATACGCCTGGCAGTCGCAGCCCGTGCCCGAAGCGGGCGCCTCAGTCACGACGGCCGGGGGCAAAACGCGTCAGGAAATCCAAGATGAGCTCGATGCCATCGTCCGCGACAACATGATGACGATTTCGGTCGCGCCGGTCGCTCAGCTACAGGAGGACGGCAAGCTGCGCGTCAACGTGCAAAACGTCCAAGACAATAAATTTCCCCAGCGATTCCGCGTCATCCAAAACGACGAGACCATGTACGAATCCGGTGTGGTCGAGACCGGCAAGACAATCGAGACGTGCCCCGCCGGCGACATCAAAGAAGGCGAGGCATACATCGAGATCCAGGCACTCGATGCCAAGACCCTCGACAGCCACGGCAATCCGACACGTGTCAAGGTACGGGTTGAGCAAGCCGAGAACTAGCTTTTTCGGCCGACGCGACACCGCACGCAATTCACCAGCATTCGTCCAATCATCGCGGGGACGGCCCGCGGCGAATAGAAAGGAACGACCATGGACATCACCAGGAACATGAACGGAGCCAGAGCGCTCGTCGTGGGCGCAGGGCTCGCGCTCGCGCTCGCAATGGGCGCCGCCCCGACGCCAGCTCTGGCAGCCGGGCGCGTTGGAACCACGAAAGTAATGGTCAGGACCGAGATCGACAACGTAGAGTTCAAAGTTCCGACGGTTATTCCCTTCGTCGCCAAGGCCGACGGCACGCTTCAGGGCCCCTCAGAAGACGCGACCACCATCGACAATCATTCGGCCTACGGCATCCATGTCACCAACATGAAGATCGACGCCATGAACACCTGGACCATTGCCGCCGACGCCAAGGCCGGAACCGCGCAGAATTCCATCGACTTTAAGGTCGGCCCCGACGGCGCACTCCAGAACGCCAGCGCCGCAATGCAGGAGACGGGCCTCGATCTTTCCAAGAATGCAGCCTTCGACATGGGCTACCAGGGCATTGCCGGCGGCACGGACAAAATTAAGCTCAAGACAAGCGGAAACGTCGCCCGCGTCACGCGCGACATCTTCCGCGTAACCGGCGAAGGCGATCAGGTTGCAACGATCACCTGGACGGTCGAGCCCGGTGCGCACACGGCATAAGGCCGTCGCCCTGGCCGCCGTCAGTATCCTAGCGTTTGGGCCAGCCATGGCCTTTGCCCAGCAAGAACAGGCGCAGGCCGCCACGCAAGTGACGGTCGACCTCTCGGAGCTCGACCGCGGCAACTGCAAGGAACCGTTGGCACAGACAGACGACAGACGATGGCTCTTGGCAGCAGGCGCCACGGCAGCAGGTGCGGGAACCGCCGGCCTCGGTCTGCACATCAAACGCAGCCAGAAACGAAACACGGACAGGCCGCACTAAATTAGCTAAGGAGACCCCATGGCATCGAAGGACCTTTTGCCCGTCGTCGCACTCTGCGGCGCGCTCGCAACCGGAACGCCTGTCGCCGCTTGGGCGACTCCCGTCATGGCAGACTCCTTACCAGCAGCCCTAAGCTCCGCACCAAATCCGTCGAGCGCCATTGCGTGCAAGCGTTTTTCGTTCGCACAGGCCGCAATCTCAACCTCGGGATGCCTTCGTCGTAATACGGACGGCTCGATAGTCGTGGATATCAATCGTTCGAACAAGGCAAACGGCTCCCAGGCGGGGTGCGCCGTCTGCACATGGCGCTCGATTGTGCTCGATGCAGATGGCGATCCGTGCGATTTGGGGTTGCGCATCGATATCGCTTCGGTCGATGACTCGGCGAACGGAGCGAAGGTCGCCTTCGACGGTGCGTTTTTCGAGAAAGGAGGCGGTATATGTCTGGGCTGCGCCGCCGCGAATGCAGACGATGTGCAGCCCACCCTCTCATTCACGGCATCGCTGCGGCTGACCAAGGCGGGCACCGATGCCATCGCGGCGGGAGAAGCATCCCTGCTGTTCTACGCCGCCAGTACCGAAGACACAGACATTCATTTCGAGAAGCCGGCCGGATCGCTCAGCCTTACGCGCGGGACGGAGGCAGGCCCTATTGCGATCGATACCCACACGCTAGGCAGGCAACGCATTCTTGCCGACCCGGCGCTTCTCGAGATGGAGTGGAACGGATCCGGAGCCATTGGGATTGTCCCCTCCGCGCTTGACGCCAAGACGCTCCCCTCAAACGACGAACCCATCAACGCAACCATACAAGAAGAGAGCACGGACAAAGAAGCAGGTGCGGGCGACACGCCGTCGCCGACAAACAGCGTCCCAGCTTCTTTCGAAGCACCGAATGAGCCCGCTACCGGTCCAAACGATCCCGAGCTCGCGGACAGTCTGGGACTTGCTGATCCTCAGGAGATCGATGAAGGTAACTGCTGCGTGCTTGCCGCCCTCGACCACACAGAGGTCATCGATGCTGCAAACATCGAAGTTGCCGCCGCCAATCAGCCCGTCCGCAAGTCGGCCATCATCGCATTTCCCGAATCCATCGAAGTCGTCTTTTTGCCATCGGGCGAGGTCGTGGCCCCAACACTGCTCACCTTGTTGGGCGCCAAGAATACTCGAAACGAAATTAAAAAGGTCACGGTTGTCGACCCTGCAACCACCGCTAAACTGCGTCTATACGCCGTTGCCCCAGACGGAGGCAAGACCTTGGAATTCGATGGCGACACACTTCTAGCCTGGCGACGTCTGGACATTATGCAAGACGTCTCGTATCAGATCGAACTCGAAGGGTTTGATCGTGCCCGCGATGCCAATATCATCGCCGCGGCTATTGAATCCCCGCAGCGGCTTATGACACTGCGCTTTGACTACTACCCCTATGTCCCGACAACCACCTGAGGCTTAAATGCTGCGCATCATTCCTAATACCACTTATATAACGTATTAGATGAGTCGCGATGTGCCTCGCATTTCGTTCTGCTACGATTGCCACGTTGGCATCAATACAGGAGGGCTCATGCCGGGCTTGGGAACAATCATCAACGTTGCGCTTTTAGTTGCGGGCGGTCTTTTGGGATTAGCGGGCGGCCGCTTCATTACACCGCGCATCCAAGACACGCTCATGAAAGCATCGGGGCTGTGCGTCCTGTTTATCGGCCTGGGCGGCACCATGCAAAAGATGCTCATCATCGATGGAAAGGCGCTAGCGACCACCGGTACCACCATGCTCATCGTCTCATTTGCGCTCGGTTCGCTCATCGGCGAGGCCATCAACTTGGAGGCCGCCATCGAGAACCTTGGCGAATGGCTCAAGCGCAAGACTGGCAGTGAGGGCGATAACGAGTTCACCAACGCTTTTGTCTCGACTTCACTCACCGTGTGCATCGGCGCCATGGCCATTGTGGGATCGATCCAGGACGGCCTGCTCGGCGACTGGTCAACGCTTGCCCTCAAGGGCGCACTGGACTGCATCATCGTCTGCACCATGACGGCCTCGCTTGGCCGCGGCTGCATCTTCTCCGCCCTGCCCGTCGCCGTGTTCCAGGGGACGATCACGTTGTTTGCCGGCGCGCTCTCCCCCATCATGACCACAGCAGCCCTCAACAGCCTTTCGCTCGTAGGCTCCATGCTCATCTTCTGCGTCGGCGTCAACCTCATCCGTCCTCAGACCTTCCGCACGGCCAATATGCTTCCCTCCGTCGTCATCGCCGTCATATACGCCCTCCTGTTCTAAATCTAGCAACGCAGCGGTATCTCGAACATCTGTTTGATGCTGTGCTATGATATGAGGTCACCGTAGCTGCGTTCGAGAGGAGGAGCGGTGGCCGACCAGGACATCAAGATGCTCATCGAGCGCATTATGGCCGAGGCCCGGACCCATCAGTCCGCCCGCTTCTCAAACGAAACCTACGCAGACGAGCCGATTCTCAAAACCGGCCGACAGATGCAGAATTTCCTCCCCGACCAGTACCGTAAAATGCGCGAGATATCGCGCTGGCAGGATGACCCCAAGGGCGGTGCGGGCCGCTGGCTTTCGGAAGCCGAGCTTTTTTACCGCCAGGGCCTGCTGATGGCCGACTTTGAGGACGACTGTCCCTACAACGGCACCTTTAAGTCGTACTTTCCCACCTACAACGCCATGAGCGACCGGCAACTGCGCGGCTACTTTACCTGGCGTGCCCAAGTGCGCCGCGGAACCGTCGAGGAAACGTCTACGTCCTTTGCCTTTCTGTATCTCTATGAGCTGATCTGCGGCATTGGCGTAGATAATCCACTCGATGGTTTTAACAAGATCAAGGCTTTTTGGGATGTCTATCGCGCCTTCGAGCCCGGCATCGACCGGTTTGCGCGCGTGTGGCTGCAAGATTACGCCGTGTTCCACGGGCTCGACCCCAAGCTGCTTCGCGACTCTAAAACCGTCATGTTCGATAACGCCCTTATCGAACTGCGGCGCGCGGCACGAGACCTTGTACCGGCACCGTCCGGCCAGACCCCTAAGCGTCGCAAAACCTCCGAGCCCACGCTCCCCCTTCCGCCCGATGAGGTGCGCGAGGAGCGACTCATGGCCGCCATCAACGCCCTCTCCACGTACAACCTAAGTAGCTCGCGGCTCGACCGCAGCCACCACCGTGATCTGCGCCACGTGGCGTGCGCCGTGTATGTCCGCATGGCGCGCTACTATGACACGCACCGAAAGACCGGCATCGTGGCAAGTTTATTTGGGGAGGAGACGGCCATGCCCTACACCATGTTTGCCTCGGCCGTATTCTTTGCGCCCGAGCGCCACGAGGACTGCGAATACCGTCTGGACCCCATCCATATCTACCGTTGCCAAAACGGTTTTTGGGAATGCATGCGGATTCACGGTAGCAGGCAAAAGAGCAGCAAGCTCGGTGAAATGATGCGCGCCTGCGACCAACGCCTGCGCCTGGCGCTGGACCCCGCCCATCCCCTTAAGGAAGAAAAGGTCCCCAAATATCTGGCCAAGATTATCGATGACGAGATTGTGGCATGGCTTTCGTGGGACGCCGCACACCAGCCCGTCAAGATCGATATCGATTTGAGCCAGCTGGGGCACATTCGGAGCGCTGCCGCACAAACGCGCGAAGCGCTTTTGATCGACGAGGAACGCGAGGACGGCACGCTTGCGGATGCCGAGGTGACAGTTGCCGAACGACGGGAAGCCAAGCCCGTGGCCGGCACGATCGCCGAACCAGTCGCGACGACCATGCAGCAGGACGAGGCTAGCGAGCCGACCATCTCCACCGAGCAGTTTGGCGTCGTGGCCCCGCTCCTCGCACCAGCACCCACGTCCGCTGACACCGCGTCCGCACTCGATCCCGCCGCAGACGCCTATCTTCGAGCACTACTCGAGCAAAACGCAGCGCAGACGGCATCGGCGGTGGCGCAGTCGGGCAAGAGTGAGGACATGCTTGTCGATACCATCAACGAGGCGCTCTTTGACCTGGTGGGAGACACCGTTATCGAATTCGGCGCGGCAGGGCCGCAGATTATCGAGGACTACGAAGCAGACGTGAGAGGATACCTAGACCATGAGTGATACCGCATCCGCAGCACCCCGCGTGCCCAAGCGCGTCGCTGCCGTCATTCTCAACTCGCTCAAGGGCGGCGTGGTCCCGCGCATCGGCCTTCCTTACATCACCGTAGGGCGCGAGGTCGAGATCCGCGCCCTGCTCACCGATTTAAGTCTCATCGCCGATGGCGGCGCGAGCTTCCGCTTTTTAGTCGGTCGCTACGGCGCCGGTAAGAGCTTTTTGCTCCAGACCATCCGCACGCACGCCATGGGCGAGGGATTCGTCGTCGCCGATGCCGACTTGTCGCCCGAGCGACGCCTGCAGGGCGGTCAGGGGCAGGGCCTTGCCACCTACCGCGAGCTCATCCGCAATATATCGACCAAGACGCGCCCCGAGGGCGGTGCGCTCAACCTTATTCTGGATCGCTGGGTCGCCTCGTGTGCCAACGTCGACGAGTCGGTCGTCAATGCCCAACTGACCCCGCTCGAGGAGATGGTCCACGGCTTCGACTTCACCCGCATGCTTCGCCGCTATCGCACGGCCGTATCCGAGGGCGACGAAGAGGCCATGAGCCGCGTGACCAAATGGATCCGCGGCGAATACCGCACCAAGAGCGAGGCTCGCGCCGAACTGGGGTCCTCAACCATCATCAGCGACGATGACTGGTACGACTACGTCAAACTCATCGCGCGTTTTTTGGTTTGCAGCGGCTACAAGGGCATGCTGGTGCTCATCGACGAGCTCGTGAATCTGTATAAGATTCCCAACGCCATCACGCGCCAGTACAACTACGAGAAGATCCTGACCATGTACAACGACACACTTCAGGGCAAGGCGCAGTACCTGGGCATGATCATGGGTGGCACGCCGACCTCCATCGAGGACCGCCGCCGCGGTGTGTTTTCCTACGAGGCCCTACGCAGCCGACTCGCCCAGGGCCGCTTTGCGCGCGAGGACCTTAAGGACATGCTTGCGCCCATCATCCGCCTGCAACCACTCACCTACGAGGAGTTGCTGGTGCTGATCGAAAAACTCATGCAAATTCACGCCGGCTACTTTGGCTGGACGCCCACGCTGACCGAAAACGACTTGGTTGACTTCCTCAAGATTGAGTTCGGTCGTGTGGGAGCCGACACGCACCTGACGCCGCGCGAGGTCATTCGTGACTTTATCGAGTTGCTCGACATCCTATGCCAAAACCCCGACGCCAACGTGGCCGAGCTGCTGCAAAGCGTCGGCGGCGACGCGCTGGCGCCGGCGGCCGCAACAGGCGACACCGGCACCGCAGGCGGCGACCGCAACTTCGCCGAGTTCACCATCTAACCTACCAAAAAGGGACAGGTTTATTTTGGCAGGTTTTATCTGGGCAAACGTTGAAGCAGTAATGCAGCAAGCCGTTGCCAGCCGCGTTGAGAAATTCGTTGTTGAAAGGAGGCCCCGTGAACGCCTTTGACCGCTACGCCCCGTTTATCCAAGGCTTCATCTACTCCCACGATTGGGAGAGCTTGCGCTCTATCCAGGTTGCGGCGGCAGATGCCATCTTCAACACACAGGACAATGTGCTCCTGACGGCGTCAACGGCTTCCGGCAAAACCGAGGCAGCCTTCTTTCCCATCCTGACCGAGTTTTGGGAGAACCCGCCCGCAAGCGTGGGCGCCCTCTACATTGGCCCCCTCAAGGCGCTCATCAACGACCAATTCGTCCGCCTCAACGACCTGTGCGAAGAAGCCGATATCCCCGTCTGGCACTGGCATGGCGATATCTCACAATCACACAAGGCCAAACTCATCAAAAAGCCGAGCGGTATCCTACAGATTACGCCCGAATCGCTCGAGGCGCTCCTGATCCATAAGCACATGGCAATCCCGCGCATGTTTTGCGACCTGCGCTATGTGGTTATCGACGAGGTTCATTCGCTCATGCGCGGCGACCGCGGCGGTCAGACGCTCTGTCTTATCGAGCGACTCTCGCGCATGGCCGGCGTGCAGCCTCGCCGCATTGGCCTTTCTGCCACCATCGGCGACCCCGAGCGCACGGGCGCCTTTCTCTCACAGGGAACGGGACGCGGTTGCATCATCCCCCGCTTTGAGGAACCGCGCCGCGTGTGGCGCATCTCCATGGAGCACTTCTACAACTCGGGCCCCCAGGCTCAGCAGCGAGGATTCGTAGGCACAGGTCCACAAGAAGCCGAGGTGCTTGCTTGCGAGCGTATTGAGACGGCGGCGCCCGCGGCGCTGCCCGCATCCGGACAAGACATGTGCCACAGCGGACAGCTTACACAGGAAGAACACCGTCAACGTCGTGAGCAGGCGCGGGGCAAGGCCGCTCCCAAAGACCGTCGCACTTCCTCGGCCCCCGAGGGCGAAGTCGACATCCCACGTGCGACCGAGCAGGCGCTTCTCAACCCCACCGACACGGCGCCCGACAACGCCGACCCCGGCATGGGTTATATCTTTGAGCATACGCGCGGCCGCAAATGCCTGGTCTTTGCCAACTCGCGCGAGGAGGCAGAGGCCGTGTGCTCCATGCTGCGCAGCTACTGCGAGAGCCGGCACGAGCCCGACCGTTTCCTCATCCACCATGGCAATCTTTCGGCATCGCTGCGCGAGACGGCCGAGGAACTCATGCGCGATGAGGAGCAGGCACAGACAACCGTCACCACCTCTACGCTGGAACTCGGCATCGATATCGGCCGTCTGGAGCGCGCGTTCCAGATCGATGCGCCGTTTACCGTCAGCTCCTTTTTGCAGCGTATGGGCCGCACGGGACGCCGCGATCTTCCGCCCGAGATGTGGTTCGTCATGCGCGAGGAAGAACCCGAGCCGCGCACGATGATGCCCGAGACCATTCCCTGGAAGCTCCTCCAGGGCATCGCACTCGTACAACTCTATCGCGAGGAAAAGTGGGTCGAGCCGCCCGAGCTCGATCGACTCCCCTACAGTCTGCTCTATCACCAGACTATGTCGACGCTTGCCAGCACCGGCGAACTCACGCCGGCAGAGCTTGCCCAGCGCGTGCTCACACTCAGCTATTTCCATCGCATCTCGGCCGATGACTATCGCGTGTTGCTGCGTCACCTCATTACCATCGACCATATCCAAGTCACCGAGGGTGGCGGGCTCATCGTGGGTCTCGCGGGCGAGCGCATCATTAACAACTTTAAGTTCTACGCCGTATTCCAGGAAAACGAGGAGTTCACCGTTCGCAGCGAGTCGGCCGAGTTGGGCACGATCGTCAATCCGCCACCGCCCGGTGAGCGCATCGCCATCGCCGGACACTGCTGGATTGTCGAGGAAGTGGACTGGAAGCGTCATACCGTCTTTGCCACGCAGGTCAAGGGCCGGGTGCCGGCCTACTTTGGCGACTGCCCCGGTGACATCAATACACACGTACTCGAGCGCATGCGCAAGGCGCTCAACGAGCACGCGACATATCCGTACCTTATGGGCAACGCGAGAGCCCGCTTGGCGCAGGCTCGTCATACGGCCGATATTTCGGGTGCGGGAACTAAGCCGCTCATCAACCTGGGCGGCGATACCTGGGCACTTTTCCCCTGGCTGGGCAGCTACGCCTTTTTGGCGCTCGAGCGCATGCTCAAAATTAAGTGTGCCGCGGAACTGGGCCTTCGCGGACTTGACCCGTCACGCCCGTACTTTATGCAGTTTAAGATGAAGGCCGACGAGGAGACGTTCTTTGAGGTGCTCGCCGCCGAGGCCGAGAAGGACTTCGATCCCATCGAGCTCGTCTATCCCGGCGAAGTGCCTTACTTTGATCGTTACGATGAGTTCGTTCCCGAAGAGCTCGTGCGTAAGGGCTTTGCCGAAGGCGTGCTCGACATCGAAGGCATGAAGCAGCGCGTTCTCGGCTGGTGCGACCACACATAAAACCAGTCTTTTTGGTACGGGGAGACTTACTTGTCGTGAAGGACGGTGCCGAGGAAGTCGGCGTTAAAAGGCACGGCTTCGGCGAAGACATAGTCGCCGTCGCTGGCGATGAGCAGGTAGTTCTCCTCGCCGCCAAATTCCGCGTCGCCGCAGGGAACCACCCAGGCATGCGCAAACACCTCGAGCGCCGTGGCAACGCAACCGCGCAGGAACGTCACATCGCTCCCCTCGTTCGCACTCACGATATTGGCCGCATAGATACCGCCGGGGTTCAGGCTGCCCCGCACCAAACGCAGCGCCTCAATCGTCGCCAGCTCGCGCACGGGCTCGGCACCGCCAAAGCAATCGCTCACGACCGCATCGTAGCGACGATGCCCCACACTCGTCACGCCCAGATACGAGCGAGCCTCAGCGGTAATCACCCGCAGGCGATCGCCCACCGCGTGCTCCAGCTCGTCTAGGTAGAACCAACGACGCGCCAGACGTGTAATCTCGGCGTCGTACTCAATGACGTCCATGCGCAAACTCTCGTGCGACATCAGCGCGAACTTGGGATAGGCAAACCCTCCGCCGCCCAGCATAAGCATGCGGTCGATGCCATGACCATAAGCATCGCGCATGGCATCCTCGGCCTCAAACACATCGTCAAACGCACGATAGTACGCAAAGACGGGCTCTGCCCAACGCTCGCCAACGTAGGTCGCGCTTTGGTAGACGTTGCCTTGCACCAACACGCGGACTTCCTCACCGCTCTCATCGTGCACGCGCTTCACACGCGCCAACCCATTGCGGGTCCTCGCGACCTGCAGGCAGGCGGCGCGAACAGCGACGGCGGCCGCACCAAGCGCCGCGGCTCCCAGAGCAACGCCGGCAACGACGCCGGCAGAAACACTCGGCTTGTTCATCTAGAGCTCCTTTTGCAGATAGAGTCCATGGTCGTAAAAACCCAAATGGCGATAGTACTCACGCGTGCCGATCGCACTGATCACGTTGATGCGTGCATAACCCGCATCCCGGGCAATCTCGCACGCACGCTCTACGAGCAAACGCCCCAATCCATGGTGCTGGGCTGCCTGGCCTTGATCCCCCACGCGCGCCGCCATGCCATACACGTGTACCTCGCGAATCATCGCCTCGTCCGGCGTCGTCGGCAACTCGTCCGCATGCGCGGCAACAAATGCGCGATCGGGCAGCGACAGCCGCAAAAAGCCCGCAATCTTGCCCTGCGGCGTCACCCACTGCAAAAAGCGCTCGTGCGTCACCGGCGTCTCGTACGTCACTTCTTCGTCAAGGGCCAACTCGTTCAGGTCGGCACCCGCCGTGCTGATCTCGCGATAGCGAATCTCACGCACCGTCGCACCGTCACCCCGAGCAGCCAGGCGGTTCTCAACGAGCTGACGCAGGTTGGGCTTCTTGTTGCCCACCATAATGTCGTCGGAGCTAAAGTCGCGAATCATGCGGCTGATGCGGCAGAACGCCGGCGTCACCACGATGTCATCGGCCAGTACGTCGAGCAGCTCTTCCTCGGTATAGGGGCGCCACTCGCCACGCTCGTAACAGCCCACCAGGCGCGAACCCTCGATGAGCGCACACGGGTAGACCTTGACCTCGTCGGGCATAAAGGCGCCCTCGGTCATAAAGCGCTCGTAGTCGCGCTTGTCACCCTCGGGCGTGGCGCCCAGCAAGTTGAGCATAAAGTGCGCGTGAATCTTAAAGCCAAACAGGCGCGCAAGCGAAAACGCTCGCTCGATCTGTGCCACCGTAATACGGCGCTCGTTGATATCGAGCAGGTGCTGGTCGAGGCTCTGGATACCCATCTGAATCTTGGTGCAGCCCAGGCGGCGGATAAGCGTAAGCGCCTGCGGCGTTACGGCATCGGGGCGCGTCTCGATAACGAGTCCCACCACGCGATGCTTCGCCGTCTCGTTGATGCGCTGCTGTTGCTCAAGCTCCTCCATCGTTGCCGTCTGCCACTCGGCGACTGCGCCCCAAGGCGTGCCGGGGCCGTACAGACGACGCACCGCGCGGTTATAGCCACCCTCGGCAGCATCCACACGCCCTTGCACGCCGGCAACGCCGGCGGCAAGCTCGGCCTCATCGGTCGCAATACCGGCAGCCCTATAGCGCTCGCGACGCTCCGCCACCACCGGCGGCAGGGCATCGGCGGGAGCGTCATCGAGCAGGCGCCCCGCCTCGGCACGGCTGATGCCCGGACGTGCCAGCATGGGGTTAGCCGCCACGCCCGCCACGGCGTCTTCATTGAGCGCACGGAAGAGCTCCGACATAAACCATGCCTGATACCCCTGCGGATAGTCGCTCCAGGTACCACCGAGCACAATGAGCTCGATCTTATCGGTCGCATGCCCCATCTGCGAAAGCGCGGTCAAACGAGCGCTCACCTGCAAATACGGGTCGAAGCAGTTTTGCTCCGCACGGGCGCATGCCGGCTCGGCGTGCAGATAGCTCTTGGGCATGCGCAGGTCGTTGGGGCAAAACAGGCAATCGCCCGAACAGGGCCACGGCTTGGTAATGACGGTAATGGTCGCCACGCCCGAGGCCGTTCGGCGCGGCTTCATACGCAGCACCTGCAGCAGTCGACGTTCCAGCTCGGCATCGACATTCCACCCAGCCCAACGAGCCGGCTCCTCACGCTTCACCCGCTGGTAGAACGGCAGCAGACGGCGCTTGGCCAAATCGCGTTTGTCGGCACCCTCGCGGCGCGCCTCGGCATGTATCAACTTGACGAGCGCCTTGTCGTCCACGGTCTCACCGCGACGCAGAGCCTCGAGTATGTTCAAAATAATCTGTTCCATGCCCCCATTGTAAAGGCAAAGGCGCCGGAGCCCGTCACGGCCCCGGCGCCTCCATCAAAGAGCATGCCTATATGCACCGATCTCCGAAAACCGCATGTCACTCCGGATCAAACGACATGTCGCCCGAACCGACCTCAAAACGATACGTAGCAGACTTATCGCCGTTATCGAATTCAAGATTCAAAATGGTCTCGCCGTCGTAGTCAAGCGGAAGGAAATCGCTCTCGAAGTCGCCGCTGCCCAAGGTGAGGCTCGCCTTAAAGCCCGTCGAGTTCGGAACCGTCATCTCCACATCGCCCGAGCCCACACTCACGTCCATCGACTTCGCGGGGGCCTGGTAAAGCTCGAACGTCACATCGCCCGAACCGACCTCAGCGCTGAGCGCATCAGTCACGCTGCCCGTAAACTCTACATCTCCCGCACCCAGGAAAAGGTCGAAACCATCACAGATGACACCGGCAATCTGCAGATCGCCCGAGCCCACGTGCGCGTTGACTCCCTTCAGATGTTCGGCAACACGGCGCGGCAGCTCGACCGTAACTGAGCGATCGATTGCCTTACCGTCGTCACTTCCAAACTGGGAAACCTTGAGCGTCGAGTCCTCGACGGATGCGATGTTTTGCGTCGCGGCCTTGGAGGCATCCATACCCTCGGCAACGCGCCCCCGCTCGATAACGCGAGCCTTGTTGCCATCAACAACCTTGACGTCCACCGAAGCCGCATTGATATCGAAATCGAGGTAGCGGAACTCATCGGCATCAAAAGTCGTGCTCGAAAGCTGCTGAGGCTGAGCGGATTACTTACCGCCATCGTTCAAAACATCGGCGTCAACCGCATCGTCCCTACCGGACAAGCCGGATGCAATAGTGCCGAGATCCCACGGACCATCAAAATGAATCCATGTCCGCGAAGCGCCAAAGACAAGCCCAACAATAAGCACAAACGCTCCGATGCCAACGCCCAAGCGTACCTTGGATTCATGCGAAAGCTTCATCATTCATCACCCTCTTTGGCGATCGGGCCAGCGGTAGTCGCGGTAGCCACGCCAGCATCAACCGCAGCGGAAGCATCCTGCACCTGAGCCCTAACTGCCACCGGTGCCGAACCAACCTGAATATCCCCGCGCGCCCAATCACCATCGAGTGCACGCGCCACCCAGTGATAGATGGGGATCGTAAAGAAGATCAGCGCGGCAAAGGGGCCGGCACCAAACGGGAACATCAGCAAAAAGAACAGCAGCCAACACACAGCCCAATACGGGAACGACTGGAACGGGCCCTTCACCGGAGTCGAGCCAACCGCACCGCCACTCGTCGCCTGCGCCGTAGCGGCATTGGCGGCCTGTGCACTCCAGCTTGCCGCTTGCGCCGCCTTGGCCGCAGCATCACTCGCCTGCGTTGCCGCCTCGGTAGCGCGTGCCGCCGCCTCGTGGGTACGGGCACGCTCCGCCGCCTCGGCCTCGCGCTGACGGGCGCGGTCCTCGTTCTCAAACTCGATATCGTCCTCGATCTCATCGCTCGGATTGAGCAGCTCATCCAGACTCACACCATAGAGCTTGGCGAGCGAAATCAGGTTCTCGGTATCGGGCGAGCTCTCCGCGCGTTCCCATTTACTGACCGCTTGGCGTGACAGTCCCAGCTTTCGCGCCAATCCTTCTTGGCTAAAGCCCTTGCTGCGGCGAAGGTCGGCGAGCCGCTGAGCAGTTTCTACATTCATGGTTCCTCCTATGCGATGCCAGCCGTGCCGCCGGACCGTTTTTGTTCTTAAGGCGCCTTGCACAGTTAAAAATCTATCCGCCACCGCCAAAATCATGCCACCTATTCTAGTGAGATTTTTGACAACCGGCGGTTGCGGGCACATATGAGCTGCGGAAATGTGTCCAAACAAAGCAATGACCCACAGCTCGGTTGTCCCCGTTGCGGCGTTAACGGTAGTATGGTCGTACTGTTTATTCCGCACCGCCATCGGAGGGAGTTCCGCGCCGTGAACCGCGATTTCGCATCATCGCTCATCCAGCTCAACAATACGTTCTATCGCGAGCACTCCGCTTCCTTTTCCGATACGCGCCAAGCCCCGTGGCCCGGCTGGGTGCGCACCATGGACATCGCGCTCGAGCAGCTCGATGTGGCCACGATCGAGCATCCCGTCCGCGTCTTCGACCTTGCCTGCGGCAATATGCGATTCGAGAACTTTGCCGCCGGCGGGGCACTTGCCGCCAAGGGCGTCGACGGCGCAAACCCCTCGGCAGATGCCAGCTGCCCGTTTGAGTTCTATGGTGTCGACTCGTGCCAAGATTTGGCAATAGACGCCCACGGCCACGCCCTGCGCATTCCCAACCTGCACTTCCAGGAACTCGATGCGCTCGACGCCCTCATGAAGCTCAACCCCGCCGAGACGCCCGATGTGCTTTTCGATGCCCCGCTCGCCGATATCTCGGTCTGCTTTGGCTTTATGCACCACGTGCCGTCGTGCGAGTACCGCGTACGCGTGCTCGACGCCCTGGTGCGCCAGACGCGCCCGGGCGGCATCATCGCCATCAGCTTTTGGGAGTTTATGAACGACGAGCGCATGGCGCGCAAGGCCGTTCGAGCCGAAGCCCGCGCCGAGCTCACCCCGCCGTTTGAGGGTTACGATTCCGCGCAGTTTGAAGCCGGCGACCACCTCATTGGCTGGCAAAACGACCGCCACGCCTACCGCTATTGTCATCACTTTGACGATCAGCAGATCACCGACCTGGTGCACGGCGTCCGAACGTTCTACAAGAGCGGCGAGGTCCCCGTGCGCGAGCTTGAGCGCTTCCATGCCGACGGTCGCAGCGGCGATCTCAACCGCTATGTGATCCTCAAGCGCCTGTAGGCAACGGCGACTCGCCGCCGAGCAACACCGCAACGTTTGGGCAGACCATGCCCACCCGTTTCTAACCCATTGACGGAACGCGCAGCTATGCGTTCCATACTTATGACCTAGGAGCCTCATGGGAGCCGTCCACGTTCGCACGCCTAAGAACTTTGTGCTCGAGGAGCGCCTGGAGCGCTACGCCGATGCGATTGAGACGAACCCCGAGGCCTATGCCGGAGATTGGCGCGAAGTCTGCGCGCCAGCCGGCGGCGCGCCCTTCACCCGACTTCATCTGGATCTGGGCTGCGGCAAGGGAACCTATCTGGTTGAGCGAGCTCACCGTGAACCCGATACGCTCTTTATCGGCATGGACCAAGAGCCCATTTGCATCGCCTACGCCGCGCAGAAAATCTGCGAGCAGGAGCTGTCCAACGCACTCGTCCTGCCCCGAGGCGCCGCATCGCTGCCGCAGCTGTTTGCCGCAGGCGAGCTCGATGCCATTACCATCAACTTTCCCACGCCGCAGCCCAAGGCCAAGTACGCCAAAAAACGACTCGTCCATGTCGACCACCTGATGCTCTACCGTCCGCTCTTTGCAGCCGGCGCCACCGTCACGCTGCGCACCGATAGCAAGCCACTGCGCGACTACGCCCTGGGGCAGTTTGCCGCGGCAGGCTACGACACGCTTTGGGTAAGTGACGACGTCCGCCGCGACCATCCCGAGCATCCCGAGACCGAGTACGAGCGCCGCACGCGCGAGATGGGTGCCGCCGTCTACGGCACTTGCGCCACACCCGGCGCGCAGCCCAGCGACGATGCGCTCACGGCGGGCCGCATGCAGGAGCAAAGTCTAGCCTGCTACCTGCCCGACAACCTCGATGAGCTCACCTACGTGCCCCTCGGCATGGAAGAGGCCGTCGAGAACTTTAAAAACCGCGCTCGCAAGGGCAAAAAGTGCCTGCCTCAGGAACGCTAGTACCGCGCGCCCATTTCCTGCATTTTCTCGCGCACTGGCACCCCGCGCCGCCGCTACGCCATAATGGATGGCGGACAAACGCGAGAGAAAGCAACCACATGGCACAGACCACGACAGATACCGCCGCCAGCACCGTCTCCGGCGCCGGCGCTGCCAGCTCATTCTCGGGCGGCACGGGAACCGAAGCCGAATTCGGCTCACTCGGTGCGCTCTCCCCCACCTGGTGGGAGCCCGAGGACGGCAGCGAGCCCGAACCGTGGCTCACGCCCGACCAGGCCTTCGAGCGCTTCTTTGAATGGACGAGCAATCGCGGTATTGAGCTGTGGGACCACCAGGAAGAGGCCCTCATGGACCTGGCTGCCGGCGATCACGTCATTTTAGGCACACCGACCGGATCGGGTAAATCGCTCGTCGCGTTGGGCATGCTCTTTATGGGCATGGCACAGGGCAAACGCTGCTATTACACGGCCCCCATCAAGGCTCTGGTCAGCGAAAAGTTCTTCGACTTAGTACAGGTACTCGGCCGCGATAACGTCGGTATGATTACCGGCGACACGCATATCAACACCAAGGCGCCCGTCATCTGCTGCACGGCAGAGATCCTTGCTAACGACGCACTGCGCGAGGGCGAAGATGCCGACGTGGGCTGCGTCGCCATGGACGAGTTCCACTACTTTGCCGACCCCGATCGTGGTTGGGCCTGGCAGGTACCGCTGCTCACCCTGCCTCACACGCAGTTTATGCTCATGAGCGCCACGCTCGGCGATGTCACTGCCATCGCCGCCTCACTCGAGGAGCACACCGGCGCTGCCTGCGACTTGGTCGTCGATGCCCCGCGTCCTGTTCCGCTGAGCTACGACTATGTGACGACCTCCCTCGAGGGCACGGTCGAGCTCGCCATGCGTCGCGGCGAGGCCCCGCTCTATATCGTGCACTTTAGCCAGGATGCCGCCCTTGCAACGGCACAGTCGCTCGCCAATTTTGGCATTGCCAGCAAGGAGCAGCGCGAGGCCATCAAGGAGGCGGCCAAGGGCACGAGCTTCTCGACGGCCTTCGGCAAGATCCTCAAGCGCTTGCTCGGCTGCGGCGTCGGCGTGCACCACGCCGGCATGCTGCCGCGCTATCGCCTACTGGTCGAGCGCCTGGCGCAGCAGGGCCTACTGCCCGTCATTTGCGGCACCGACACACTCGGCGTCGGCATCAACGTGCCCATCCACACCGTGGTCCTCACCGCGCTCACCAAGTTCGATGGCTACAAGATGCGTCGTCTGCGCGCACGCGAGTTCCATCAGATTGCCGGTCGCGCCGGCCGCTCGGGCTTCGATACCGAGGGCATGGTGATTGCCGAGGCACCCGAGCACGAGATCGAGAATGCCAAGCTCATGGCCAAGGCGGGCGACGACCCCAAGAAGCTCCGCAAGATTAAAAAGAAGAAGGCCCCCGAGGGCTTTGTCACCTGGAACAAGCAGACCTTTGAGCGCCTGATCGAGACGCAGCCCGAAACGCTCAAGCCGCGCCTGCGCATCACGCACTCCATGGTGATTAGCGTGGTCGAGCAGGGCGGCGATGCCCGCGCCCGCGTGCATGACCTCATCGAGACAAGCCTGCAGACCCCCGAGGAAAAGGCAAAGCTCGAGGTTCGCGCCGACGAAATCTTCGCCACGCTCATCGACTCCGGCGTCGTCGTGCGCACCGAGGTGCCACCCGCACCCGACGCTCCGGCTGACGCCGCGCCGGACATCGACTACGCGCTGACGGTCGACCTGCCCGAGGACTTTGCGCTCGACCAGCCGCTCTCGCCGTTTTTGCTTGCCGCGCTGGAGTTGCTCGATCCCGAGAGCGAGACCTATACCATGGACCTCATCTCGATGGTCGAGGCAACGCTCGAGGACCCCAAGCAGGTGCTGCGCGCACAGGAGCGCGCCGCGCGCGATCGCGCTATGGCCGAAATGAAGGCCGACGGCGTCGACTATGAGGAGCGTCTGGAGCGTATTCAGGACGTCACGTACGAAAAGCCGCTCGAGGATTTGCTCGACGCCGCCTTTGACAAGTACTGCCAGGAAGTGCCCTGGGCAAACGACTACCAGCTCTCGCCTAAGAGCGTCCTGCGCGACATGCTGGAGAGCGCGAGCGACTTTAAGGGCTATATCCAAAAGCTGGGCATCGCGCGTTCCGAGGGCATCCTCTTGCGCTACCTCGCCGAAGTCTACCGTTCGCTCGACCGCACCGTGCCCATTGAGAAGCGCGACGAGCGCCTGCGCGACATCATCTCGTGGCTGGGCTTTGTGGTGCGCTCGGTGGACTCGAGCCTGGTGGACGAGTGGGAGAACGCCGGCAACCCGGCAGCCCTCGATGCCGCGCCGCCGCAGGGCATCGACGAGGTCGTGGCGGACCGTCGCGGCTGCACGCTGTTGGTGCGCAACGCGCTCTTCCGCCGCGTGACCCTTGCCGCCCGCGAGCATGTGCGCGACCTGGGCGAACTCGACGACGACTGGGGCATGAGCGAGATCCGCTGGCAAAAGGCCCTCGATGCCTACCATGAGCAGCACGAGGAGATCCTCACCGACGGAGATGCCCGCAGCGCCGCGATGTTTTCCATCGACGAGTCCGACGAGAAGACCGCGCACGTATGGCACGTGCACCAGATCTTTGCCGACGAGGATGGCGACCACGACTTTGGCATCATGGGCGATGTCGATCTGGACGCCACGCAAGACGGCGGCGAGGTCATCTTCAAGAATTACCGCGTCGGCTTTATCGAGGACCTGCTCGAGGACTAGCCGGGCGCAATGGGACGAAACGAAGCGGGGCCGCTGGCAACATCGCCAGCGGCCCCGCTTTTTGCGCGATACGCTATCCTCTACTCGGCATCCTCGACCTCATACGAATCCGCCTCGGCGGGCTCATCGTTTGTCTCTGGCGCAGCCCCGCGCGCCTCGTCAAAGGCGGCCTTCATGGTCTTATTGCCCCACGTGAGTTTGCGAATGGTAAGATCGTCGGCTTTCTTGTTGGCAAGGCGCAGATTGTTCTCGGAGGACAGCAACGCCTCCTTGGTTTTCTGCAGGTGGCTAATCGTCTTGTCGATCTCATCGATCGCCGTTTGGAACTTGCGGCTCGCGATCTCGTAGTTGCGGCCGAAGTCGTTCTTGAACTTCTCCATCTTGGCTTCGAAGTTCGTAACATCGATATTCTGCTGCTTGTACTCCGCCAACTCCTGCTTATAGCGAAGCGAACCCATGGCGGCGTTGCGCAGCAGTGTGATCATGGGAATGAAGAACTGCGGGCGGATCACGTACATCTTCTCGTAGCGATAGCTCACGTCCACGATCCCCGCGTTATAGAGCTCGCTCTCGGGCTCGAGCAGCGTGCAGAGCACCGCGTACTCACAGCCTTTCTGGCGACGATCGTGATCGAGCTTCTTAAAGAAGTCCTCGTTTTTATGCTTGGTCGCGGTCTCGTCGTTCTCGTTTTTCATCTCGAACATGATCGAAACGATCTCGTTGCCGCTCGCATCGCACTCGCGGAAGATAAAGTCGCCCTTGGTGCCCTCGGACGCATCGTTATCTTTCTCGAAGTACGCGTTAGGAAACGCCGTCATGCGCAGACGGTTAAACTCGGTCTCGCAGTGCTGCTCGAGCGACTCGCCCACCATCTTGGTGGACAGGCGGACTTTCATGTCCTTAAGGCGCTCGATCTCTTCATCCTTGTAGCGAATCAGCTCATCGTTCGCCCGTTTGGTCTGCGCAAGCTCGAGTTCGTGTGCCGCCTTGGCCTGCTCCTCGCGCGAATCGCGCACCGCAAGCTCGCTCGTCAGTTTGGCACGCGCCTCGTCGCGCTCTCGCTCCGCCGCGGCAACCGCCTCCGACAGATTCATTTTTGCCCTCAGTTCCTGCTCGCGCAGCTGGGCGCGCAGCCCCTCGGCCTCCTGCTCAGACTGAGCCTTTGCGGCGGAAAACTTCTCCTGCACCTTAGCCTGATAGTCGGCAAGCGTGCGCTCGGCCTCGCTGCGAGCGGCATCGAGCTCGCGCTGTGACTCAGCCGCGGCAGCGGCAAGCGCCATCTCCTGGGCCTTGTCCGCTGCGGCAAGCTTGGCCTGCAGCTCGGCAATCTGGGCATCACGCACAGCCACATCGTTTTGGGCAGCGTTGCGCGCCGCTGACTCGGCAAGCTTTGCTTCGTCATCCTTGCGCTCTAGCTGCGCACGCAAGTTATCGACTTCGCGTTGGAGCTCAGCATTCTCCTTTTGAGCGTCGGCGCGGGCCTCGACCGCCGCGCGCTGGCTTGCGCTCTCGCGCTCCGCGGCAGCGCCCTCGAGCTTGGCGCGCAGCTCGGCAAGCTCGGCATCGCGCTTGGCGACCTCTTGTGCCAACTGTTGAGCTGCAGCGTTCTTTTGCTCGACAAGCTGAGCGTTACGCTGAGACTCCGCCTTTTGCAAAGCGGCCGTCGAACGCGAACGCTCAAGCTCCAGCGCCTGCTCGCCCTCGCGCTGGACTGCCTTCACACGCTCTGCCAGGTCGTGCGAGAACTCGGCATCGCGCACTTGCTTGACGATATCCGCATAGCCGGACGCATCGACCTTAAATACTTCGCCGCAATGCGGGCACTTAATCTCGTTCATGGCAGCTCCTCGATGGACGCAAACTTCAACCGCATACACTCTACCGCGCCGCACGGACAAAAAAGGCGCCGCCGCCATAATGGCAACGGCGCCAGAACCACCACAAAGGTGACTGTCCCCTTTGTGGTGGCTTGGATCCTTACAGGTCGCGGTAGTCGATCAGGCGAAGATTGGGTTGAGACTCAAGCCAAGCGCAAAGCTCGGGGTCGATGAGTGCATCAACTTCCTTGGCACGATCGGTCGTAAGCGAGCTGCTCTCGAGGATAAAACGATCGAGATAGCCCGGATGGCACACAAAGACGACCGTCTCGCCGTCCTCCATCTCTCGAACCGCCTGCATAATCGAGTCCTTGGGTTCGTAGCCCGGCTCCATCGAGTGCATCACCATCCGCAGGTCGGTATCTCCGCAATGCACCACCGCCGTGGGGTCGAAGCTCGCCTTTTGCTCCTTAAGGCCCAGCTCTTGGGCAACCGTCGAGATCGCGCGGTTAAGGTTTTTGCTCATGACGGCATGGGCCTCAAAATAATCGGGTTCGCGGCCCACGATCTCGACAAAGCGGTCATGCTGCGCGCGAATCTCGATGCAGGCCTCGTCGAAGTCTATCAACTCCTCGCCGCGCTTAAAGTGCTCGCGGAAGGTACGGCTGCTATGGAACTCACCGTTCTCGTTGAGCATGCTCGGAATGAGCGCCGGGTCGGCACACGGCTTGCCCAGGCATACGTTGGTATGCTGGCCCACCGCAATGCCGGCATCCGCCACGAGCGACCAGCCGCGCTCAGCTTCGGGCATATTGGGCATCAGGCCCGCCGAGCGCACCAGGCCCTCATTGATACTGCGGGCAATCCCCAAGTCAACGGCATACGAATAACCAATATCATCGGCACGAATGAGCAATTGCTTCATATTGACCCCCATCTATGGAAAGGGGCACTTGAAGTGCAACCAAATGCCCCAGGCAATTATCTTACCGAACAGACGCTTTAGGCCTTGGCGGCGGCAGCGTCCTCATCGAGCTGCTCTTTGGTGAAACCAAAGAGATAAGCGATGGCGGCGGCGGAAACAAACGCGGCACCCGATGCAATGCACCCCCATACGAGATTGGCAGTTCCGCCGGCAACATATCCGGTTATACCCAGAATATTCGTCGCGCCCAAAACATACGTCGTCACATTGGTAAGAGCCGCGATCAGGCCGCCGATAGCGCCGCCGGCAACCATGGCACCCAAGCAGCGGGTGTACTTAAAGCCGCAGCCATACAGCGCGGGCTCCGTCACGCCGCCGACAATGCCGGAGAGCGAGAAACCAAGCATGGCACCCTTTTCGTCAGTCTCCTTAAGGCGCTGGAAGGCGCCGAAGGCCATGCCCCACGTAGCGAACTGAGCGATAGCGCCCGCGACCATGACGCAGGAGTCAGAGCCCATGGTGAGCAGCTGCACAATGCCAAGGGTAAGCAGGACCTGGTGCATACCGGTCATAACCAGGAACTCCCAAAGCGCGGCAATGGCAACGAGGGAGATGACCGTGACGATACCGCCGGTGTTGCCGAGGCCGAACATAAAGTTACCAACCGCGTTGCCCAAGATAGAGCCAATCGGAGCCAGCGCGCACAGCGAAACGGGAATCATGACGGCCAGAGTACACACGGGCACAAACACCGTAGAGAGCATGTCGGGAATGATCTTCTTCATGAACTTCTCAACGACCATGAGTACCGGCATGGACAGAACCATGGGGAGAACGGTGCAGGAATAGTTGTTCAGCTGAGCCGGGAGCACGCCGTAAACCATCGTGGTCGTAGCACCAGAATCCGCAGCGGCGTTGACCAACGTCATGAACTCGGGGGCAATGAGCACGCCGCCGAGCATCATGCCGAGCGGCTGGCTGCAGCCGAGCTGCTTTGCGGCAGCCCAACCCAGATAGACAGGAAGGAAATAATAGCCGGCGTTGTAAATCCAGTTGTAGAAGAAGTTGTAGATGTCGGAATCGGCAGACCAGATACCGAGCATGCCGTCGCCGCAAAGTACGGCAATGGTACGGAACATGGCGGCGCCCATGATGATGGGGATCGTCATGACCATTGTCTTGGACAGGTAGTTGAGGGTCTTCTGGCCCGCAGTCTTGAGCGTCAGCGGCTCCTTGGTGTTGCCATCGAGGTTCTCTGCGATTGCGCCCTCGCCCTTCACGCCGAGCTTGAGAGCGGCGTCATAGACCTTCGGCACGTTCTGGCCAATGATGACCTGATACTGGCCGCCAGACCACTGTGCGCCCAGCACGCCCTTGATCTTCTTCACTTCATCGTCATTGGGAATGGACTGATCCTTGAGGTTCAGACGCAGGCGGGTCATGCAGTGCGTCGCGTTCGTCACATTGGAGGCGCCGCCGACGGCAGCGAGCACGTCCTCGGCAATCTTCTTGTTATCGACAGCCATGTCGAATCCCTTCTCTTCCAACTAAAGGCTCGTGGGGCTTCATGGCACCAAGACACACGATTCCGCTCGCGCCTGCGCAGCGCGCGATGCCCGTTGGCAAGAGATTTCATTGCATGTGATTCCCGGGTGGATCGACATGAAAAAAGCCCCGCGCACAACCGACAGAGACCCAATAATGGTCTCGACAGAATCGGTAGTGCCTCTCGGAGCTGCGCCGTGAGTAACACCCAACACACGGCGAGTATATGCGGCAGATGCGTTCGTTGCGGCTCAGATTACCGACGAACGGTAGCAAACGACCCGCGAACGGTCGCCATGACGGAAAGGAAATACCAGAGAGCCTATTTATCCGAGTGGACAGAAGCCACGCGATTCACATGCATGATCAGATAGACGAGCTCTTCTTGGGCCAATGGCTCGCCAAAGGTCTCTTGAATCAGATCGTTGACACGATGAGCGCAACGCGATGCCGCCGGATATTGCTCCACGAGCACGTCGTAGAGACCGGAGTTCTCAGTATCTATCGGTTCTTTCTTTGCCACGCGGTCGAGCAGATAGCGCACATGAGTGGCAAAGCGAGTAAAGGCAAACGACGAGCGATCGACCGTCACGCCCAACTCTTCTTGAATAATCGCGACCGTCATATCGAGCAGTCGCTCCTCGTGCTGCTCGGCAAGCACGCGTCGCTCGCTCGGCCTAACCGATGCATTAACAATCGACATGGCAATGCCCGCGGCCTCGCTTCGGGGCATACGCACCCGGAAGCTTTTCTGAATGCCCCGAACAGCCAGCTCGCCCAAGCGGTATTCGATGGGATGCAGCTGCTCCAGGTCGCGCTCGAGCGGCAACGACACCACCATGTGTTCGCGGGCGCGCTTAATAGCAAACTGAATATGGTCTGCCAATGTAATGGGAAGGTTTGGGCTCAATTCATACGAAAGCTGCCCGGTTGCGATATCTGCCAGCTGGGCGGAAAACTCCAGCACCTCGGGGTCGACCTCGTCGATAAACGCCAGGTACTTTGAATCGATGCCGTAAAAGGTGCGTGTAACAACGTCCAGATCGACCTCGTGCGGCATCTCGCCAAAACCGATGCCACGACCCAGCGCGATAAGCTGACGCCCCGCGCCGTCTTCGCAGATGGCAGCGTTGTGGTTAATGCGCTGGATAGCCTTCATGGAATCATCGCTCCTACTAAAACGCGCCGCGCAGACCATCCGCGCGGCGCGTTCATTCTACCTGCACTTGCAGCTATAGTCCAAAGAAGCCAAGGATCTGGTCGCGGCTTACGGGCTTGTAATCGTTAGCGTCGAGACCAACGTCATAGCGCAGAATCGGGCGCTCGCGATCGCGATTGCGCGCGTTGGCGCGGTCTCCCCTGCTGTGGATATGCCCGTGCAGCATGATGGCGCCGCGCGCCTTGCCATTCCAGCTGAGCATGGGGTAATGGCTCAGTACCAGCCTGTGCCCGCGAGCATAGCCGGGCGCAATCTCAAGATAGTCGCGCACCTCATCCCAAATGTGCGGCGCGTCCGGATCTCCCCAATCGCCATCATGGTTACCACGGATGAGCGTCACGTTCTGGCATTCGATGCGCTCGCGCAGGCGCACTGCCTCCGCCATGGGCAAACGATACGTAAAGTCTCCCAGGATATAGAGGCGGTCGTCCACAGCCACGCACTCATTGATGGCATCGATGACCTTGCGGTTCATCTCCTCGACCGAATCAAACGGTCGATCCATGTCGTGCAAGATATTCGTATCGCCCAGGTGCAGGTCGGCGGTAAACCACATCATCGTCTCTGTCCTCATTTCGCAACGCGTATAAGACCTGTTTAGTATACAGACGCAGCGATACGACGGTTACCCAAAGAGCCCGCCGAACAGACCTCGGCGGCGCTTGTCCTGCTTTTTCGAAGCGTCATCCTGAGCTTTCTTGTCCTGCCGCCTCTTGCGGTCCTGCTCCAGCTCGTCGTCATCGAGCAGCAAATCCCACTCAAACGGATCATCTACCAGATCAAACAGGTCGTCGTCATCAAACACGTGCGCCTCCATTACCGATTAGCGAGCATCCACAACGTAGTTGAGAAGTCTACGGGCCCGTGCGGACACAAATTCATCCTGTCTGCGTCTTTCAATCGTTTGCCGCAACGCTTGCGCAACGGAACGCTTGCAGATAAGATAGGAACACGGATGGCACCCGTGGCAGCGGGTCTTGCCAACTCCGATACACGTTTTCATCGTGAGAAGTGGCCGTCTTCGCTTACGCGGGGGCGGCCACTTTGTTTATCCCTATGTCATCTGATTCTAATGCACAAACATGCGCACGAACTTGTGCTTCCAGCTTGCGTAAGGAGCGTAGCGGAATGGCACGTCCAGCCACGTTGCCTTGTTCACGATGCTCTTCTTGTGGCTAAACGTATCGAAGCTCTCGCGTCCATGGTACTGCCCCATACCGCTCGCGCCCATGCCGCCAAAGCCCATATTGCTCGTAGCCAAGTGCATGATCGTGTCGTTGACACAGCCGCCGCCAAAGGGCACGTAACGCACAAAGCGCTGCTGAACTGCGCGATCCTGGCTAAAGATATACAGAGCCAGCGGCGTCGGACGATCTGTAATAAACGTCTCGGCCTCGTCCAAGCTCTCAAACGTCAGAACCGGTAAGATGGGGCCGAAGATCTCCTCCTGCATCACGGCGTCATCGGGGGTCACGCCGTCCAAAATCGTCGGCTCGATCTTGAGCGAAGCCTCGCGCACGGCACCTCCAAGCACGACCTTATCGGAATCGATCAGCCCGCGCACACGCGCAAAATGCTTGGCGTTGACGATATGCCCATAATCCTCGTTATCGAGCGGATGCTCGCCAAACATACGGCGGGCCTCCTCCTTGATAAGGTCCAGCAGCTCGTCGTGCACGCGCGCATCGACCAGCAGGTAGTCGGGCGCTACACAGGTTTGCCCCACGTTGAGCCATTTACCAAAGGCGATACGCCGCGCCGCGACCTTCAGGTTTGCCGTCGCATCCACGATGCAGGGACTCTTTCCGCCCAGCTCAAGCGTCACGGGCGTAAGGTTTTTACTTGCACGCTCCATGACGAGCTTGCCGATCGGAACGCTACCGGTAAAGAAGATCTTGTCCCAGCACTCGTCGAGCAGCGCTTCGTTTTCGGCGCGCCCGCCCTCGACAACCGTCACCAGGCACGGATCAAATGCCTCTTTACAGATTTGCTTGAGCACCGCGCTCGATGCCGGAGCATAGGCGCTCGGCTTGATGACCACGATATTGCCCGCGGCAAGGGCGCCGGCGAGTGGCTCGAGCGTCAGCAAAAACGGGTAGTTCCACGGAGCCATGATGAGTGTGACGCCATAGGGCACGGCCTGCGTCTTGCACACACTCACGGCGTTGGCGAGGTCACACGGACGCAGACGCGGACGACTCCATCGAGCCACATGCGCAATCTGATGTCGAATCTCGGAAAGCGAGGTGCCGATCTCGCACATATACGCCTCGTCATGTGACTTCCCCAAATCGGTCTTGAGCGCATGGGCGATATCGGCCTCGTGGGCCCGCACCGCATCGCGTAAACTCACGAGCGCGCGACGTCGAGCATCGACATCAAACGTGGCGTGCGTCTTAAAGTAGGCGCGCTGATCGCCGACGATGCGCGCAATTTCCTCGGTGTTCATGGACCCTCCTAGTTCTCGTCTTCAAACATACCACCCGCAACCACCTCGTACATATGCTCGAGCTCCAAGCGGTCCATTAAAAGCGGAACGGGGTACAGCGGATTGGCCTCGGCATCGGCATGGGCCGCCATTTGCGGAATATCGGAGCGGCGAATGCCCGTCACATATTTGGGAATGCCCAAGGCGGCATTCATGCGGTCGACCCAATCGATAAAGGCCTCGGCCGCCAGGCTGTCCTGCGCGTTAGCCGGCGCAATGCCTGCCATGCGAGCAAGATCGGCAAGCTTGGGGGCGGCGGCGTCACCATAAGCGCGAAGCATATGCGGCAGGATGATAGCGTTGGCCAAGCCGTGCAGAATCCCGTAACGCCCACCCAAGCTGTGTGCGATGGCGTGAACGTATCCAACATAGGAGCGCGTAAAGGCAACACCCGCCTTATACGCCGCCGAAAGCATATTGCGACGCGCACGCATGTTATCGCCATGCTCATAGGCCTCGAGCAAATTGTCATGGATGAGCTGGACCGCCTGTCGCGCCATCTTACGCGTATAGGGCGTGGTGCTTCGCCCGATAAAGGCCTCAACGGCATGCGTCAGGGCGTCCATGCCCGTCTGCCCCGTAATGGAAGCGGGCAAGCCGCACGTAAACTCGGGGTCGTGCACCGCGAAGCGCGGGATAAGCACAAAGTCGTTAATGGGGTACTTGTAGTGCGTCTCGTCATCGGTAATTACCGCCGCAAGTGTGACCTCGCTTCCCGTGCCTGCCGTGGTGGGGACGGCGATGAGCAGCGGCAGGCGACGATGAATCCGCAGCGGGCCGCGCATCTTGTTGATGGGCTTGTTTGGCTGCGCAATGCGTGCGCCCACGCCCTTGGCGCAGTCCATGGCTGATCCTCCGCCAAAGCCGATAATGGCCCGGCAGGCGCTCTCTCGGTACAGGAACGCCGCTTCCTCCACGTTTGAGACCGTGGGGTTCGCACGCGTTTCGGCATAGATCGTAACGCCAATCCCCCTGGATGCGAGCGCCGTCTCGAGCGGTGCCGTGAGCCCCAGACGGACAATGCCGGGATCCGTCACGATAAGGACCTTCTGGATCGAGCGCTTTTGAAGCACCGCGGGCACATCCTCGGCATGCTCTAAAATGCGCGGCTCGGTATAGGGCAGGATTGGCAATGCAATGCGAAAAACCGTCTGATATGTTCGGCACCAGGCACGACGGGCTAGATGCATAAAGGAAACTCCTTCATTTGTTGATAGGTCAACATTTGCTCGCCCGATTGTACTCAGCGGCGTCCGTATATGACTTGCAAACCGTTAATCAATCAACATCTTCACATCTCAAAATTATTTTATTAAAAATCATTCCTAATAGGCTTCACATTTGGTTGCATTTATGGATAATAGAACTCGTCAAGACGCACGTCCGGAGAGGGCCCTTACGGGACCGGACGAGCGCACAATCGCCATCGATCGAAAGGATCGAATCATGAAGTTTGTTTGCCCCGTTTGCGGTTATGTGGAAGAGTTCGACGGCGACCAGCTGCCCGAGGACTTCAAGTGCCCCCAGTGCGGCGTTCCCGGTTCTCGTTTCCTGAAGCAGGAAGAGGGTCAGCTCGAGTGGGCTGCCGAGCACGTCGTGGGCGTCGCCAAGATGGAGGGTGTCTCCGAGGACATCGTTGCCGATCTGCGCGCCAACTTTGAGGGCGAGTGCTCCGAGGTCGGTATGTACCTGGCCATGGCTCGCGTCGCTCATCGCGAGGGCTATCCCGAGATCGGCCTGTACTGGGAGAAGGCTGCCCACGAGGAGGCCGAGCACGCCGCCAAGTTTGCTGAGCTCCTGGGCGAGGTCGTAACCGACTCCACCAAGAAGAACCTCGAGATGCGCGTTGAGGCCGAAAACGGCGCCACCGCCGGCAAGACCGATCTTGCCAAGCGCGCCAAGGCCGCTGGCCTCGATGCCATCCACGACACCGTGCACGAGATGGCTCGCGACGAGGCTCGCCACGGCAAGGCTTTCGCTGGCCTGCTCAAGCGCTACTTTGGCTAAGCCAACTGCCTGAGACATAACCTCTAGCTCGAAGAAGGCCCGGACCGTATTGGTTCGGGCCTTTTTGTGTCTCGAGGACTCGTTAACGCCCTGAAATAGAGCTATCTTCGACATCGGTCTCTCGTCAAAACTAAGTGAGTAGACTTTTCGAAACTTGCCGAGCAGACCATCCGTATTGCTTTATAAAGTCGCAGGTAAATGACTTGTTTCAAAACGGCCTGGTCGCCAAAGTGCCAAAAGCCTACTCACTTAGAACCGCAGCCGTCCACGATCGAGCCGTTTTGTGTCTAACGGGCATCTTTCCGTCAATTACTCCCAATTTTGTCCAGTCAACGAATAGTTCAGACCGGAGTAATGTCTCAGCCCTTTGCTCATCTGAGCTTTTATCACGATATTCAGCATCGAGCATCCCGCATACGGCCTTAACGATCGCGTGGAATCTACCCTCATCGGATATCTGTCTGTGTGTCAGGAGAAGTACATCGTAGCCCATGGCCTGAAGGGCCGTCATGCGGTCAGCGTCACGCAAGCCATCCCCTGCGCGTCCGTGCGAGGCCTTTCCCTGACATTCAATGGCCACCTGTCGCCTGCCGTCCGGCGAAGACAGAAGTAGGTCGATATATACACGGGACTTTCCCACAATCGCTCGAGCACTTGTGCTTAGCGTCACTTCGACATTGAGCTCTATGCCACAAAACCCTTCGCCTCCCAGGGCTCGCGGCAGTCCAAGCAACAAATACGCCTCGACCTCAAAAGGCGACGCGGCACCCAATGGAACGAGTTGCGATACCGCCATAAATCTACTGCCGTAACGCATCCCGCAAACATCTGAACAAAAACGGTCAAGGTCTCTGCCCAAAACCAAAGCATCTCGACGCCATAAATTCGAAGCGGTACCGTCCTCGGACGGACATCGCACCCAACCGAACGTTGTCGAAATCGCGCCCGAATCAATTGCACGCGTAAGCTCCGCCTCAAGTGCCGCCGGCAGAGCGCACACCGCAAACAAGCCACACATCTCCGCCAATACCAAAAGAAGCTGAAGATCCGTCAGATGCCGCGACATGATGAATGCCGTCAGCAGAGGAGACGTAACCAAAAATCCATGCTCCGTTTCCAGCACGGATTCCCTGGGGAGCTCACCAAGGAACAGCCGCTGCCTAATGCTGGCAGGGCTAGTCCGTTTGTTTCTCGTCCGAACCAATGTATACAACGGAAAACCGAGCGCAACCGCAGCCGTCGGGTTACGGGCGAGTTCATATCGCTGCCGGTCTTCTTCCGGCCGTGGAAGCGGCGGACACAAAGCGCGGACCTGAGGGGGCAAACGCCAGTACCTAAAAGCCGATATGTCACAAAGCAGTTCCTTCATAGGCACAGGAAAACACGAATTTCAACCCAGCCGGTCTCGCTATGGCGCGAACGCAGCGTAAATGGCGTCGAACGGACTGTCAAGTTTTCAACAGCCCTCCCCAACTGACCAAAAGCTTGCCAAGAACTGGACGAAGCCCTGTTGAAAACCCCATTTTTTCTCATGCAGGAGCTGTGCGCGGCAAGTGAGTAGACTTTTTTGAACATCCCGAGCAGGCCGGTCATCCTGCTTTTCAAAACCGCAGGTAGATAGCTTGTTACAAAACTGCCTGGTCGCCAAAGTGCTAAAAGTCTACTCACTTAGGTTGCAGAGTGCCCCCCATTAGCTGCAATTCCAAGGTAGTTAGTACTTTTGGACTCAGATCGTCATACTGAACAAGAATTTGAGTTGAGTTTTCAGGGACAGATGCGCCATCGACACACCAAAAACAGTCACCGATATCGATAAAAGGGATGCTCGAGCGCGTGAGGGCCCGTGCAAAAGAGCTTCCGCCCGCGTCACGCTCCACGGCCACGACGCAGTAAAGGCCGGCGTCCGCGTACTCGATCGAGACTTCCCCTGCCGGAAACGTTTTCCGTACAAGCGCCGCCAGGCCATCACGCGCCCCACGAGCACGAACGCGCACGCGGTTCACATGTCGCTCGTAATCACCCGATTCCAGCAAACGCGCCAAGGCAACCTGATCAACAGAACTTACCGACGAGGCGTAGAAACCAAGGTTGCGTTTAAACCTCTCCATTAGTTCATCGGGCAGCACCATGTACGCCAAACGTAACGCCGATGAAAGGCTCTTCGAAAACGTGTTGGTGTAGATAACCGACTGGGCGGCATCGATCGACGCGAGCGCGGGAATCGGCTTGCCGGCAAGGCGAAACTCACAATCAAAGTCGTCTTCGATGAGATACCGACCTGGCCGCTCGGCGGCCCAGCTCAGCAACGCATAGCGACGTGCAATGCTCGTCACAAGACCGGTCGGATACTGATGAGACGGCATCAGGTGAAGGACATCGGTCCCGGTTTTCTGCAGCGCGCTCAAGTCCACGCCCTCAGCATCCAACGGGACATGCCGCACTTCGCAACCCATGGCCTGATAGATGCGCGTCAAGCGCAAATAGCCTGGATCCTCGACGGCATACACCTTGTCCGCGCCAAGCAACTGAACCAACATGGTATCGAGCAGCTGGGCGCCCGCACCGATAACGATATTGTCGGGATTAACATTCATGCCCCTTGTCCCGCGCAGATGGTGCGCAATCGCACGTCGCAGTCGAGCGGTGCCCTGCGCCGGTGCGGGCGAAAAGATTTCACGTTCGTCTTCGGACGTCAGCGTCGCCCGTAGCGCACTTTGCCAAAGCCGCGCCGCCTCCAAAGCGGAAGGAGAAAGTGCGTCGAATCGCTCTGCCTGCCCCATGGCATCATGCGCGCTGGGACCAACAGGGACAGCATCTCGGTCGATATCCCTCGCAGCCAAAGCCAAAACCGGCGCATCCGGAAGCTCGCACGCGTAGTAGCCACGACGCGGCATTGAGCAAATATAGCCCTCGGCAAGCAACTGGCTATATGCATTCTCGATGGTAATGACACTGATACCCAGATGACTCGCAAAGGCGCGCTTAGACGGAAGATGCTCCCCCGCCGCAATGCGTCCAGCAACGATATCATCTCGAATTTGCTGATAAATATACTCATAAAGCGATGCCTCGCCGCGTTTTTCCAAATTGTATTCAAGCATGGGTCTATCACCTGACCTTATCGAATCATTCAATCTGGCATTAGTCTGACCTTGTTATTATCTCGAAAACTGAGTATTTCGCCATACCCAGCTCCCCGATAGGATGTTCCGTCAAGCAATGTACATGCCAACCAAGGGAGCAACCATGGCAGAACAGACCAGCAAGGCCGATCGCGTCAAACTCAATCGCGAGCTCGCGCAGATGCTCAAGGGCGGCGTCATCATGGACGTCACCACGCCCGAGCAAGCACGCATCGCCGAGGAGGCGGGCGCCTGCGCCGTCATGGCGCTCGAGCGCATCCCGGCCGACATCCGCGCCGCAGGCGGCGTCTCGCGCATGAGTGATCCCAAGATGATCAAGGGCATCCAAAAAGCTGTCTCCATCCCCGTTATGGCCAAGTGCCGCATCGGCCACATTGTCGAGGCGCAGATCCTGCAGGCCATCGAAATCGACTACATCGACGAATCCGAGGTCCTCTCCCCCGCCGATGATGTCTATCACATCGACAAGACCCAGTTTGACGTGCCGTTTGTCTGCGGCGCCCGCGATCTGGGCGAGGCGCTGCGCCGTGTTGCCGAGGGCGCCACGATGATTCGCACCAAGGGCGAGCCGGGCACGGGCGACGTCGTTCAGGCCGTGCGCCATATGCGCAAGATCCAAAAGCAGATCCGCGACGTTGTTGCTCTGCGCGACGACGAGCTCTTTGAGGCAGCCAAGCAGCTGCAGGTTCCGGTCGAGCTGGTGCGCGAGGTCCATGCCACGGGCAAGCTCCCCGTCGTAAACTTTGCCGCCGGCGGAGTCGCGACCCCCGCCGACGCCGCGCTGATGATGCAGCTGGGCGCCGAGGGCGTCTTTGTTGGCTCGGGCATCTTTAAGAGCGGCGACCCCGCCAAGCGCGCCGCCGCCATCGTCAAGGCCGTGGCAAACTTCACCGACGCCAAGCTCATCGCCGAGCTTTCGGAGGACCTGGGCGAGGCCATGGTGGGCATCAACGCTGACGAGATCGAGATCATCATGGAGGAGCGCGGACGCTAGTCCGGCAGAAAGGATCGCACATGAGTGATTACGCAGACCAGACGGTCGCCGTGCTGGCGATCCAAGGTGCTTTTGCCGAGCACGAAGCGAGGCTGTCCGAGCTGGGCGCACGTTGTATTGAGCTGAGGCAGGCGGCTGATTTGAAGCAGGACTTTGGCCGTCTGGTACTTCCCGGCGGCGAGTCTACCGTTCAAGGGAAACTGCTTGATGAGTTGGGCATGCTCGAGGAGCTTCGTGCCCGCATCGCTGAAGGCATGCCCGTCCTGGGCACCTGCGCCGGCCTGATTCTGCTGGCTCACGACCTTGCCGCCCATGACGATAAGGGCACGCCGCGTTTGGCAACCATGGATGTACTTGTCGAGCGCAATGCCTATGGCAGGCAGCTCGGCAGCTTTCGCACTCAAGGATCTGTCGCCGGCATCGACGGTGAAGTGCCGCTGACGTTTATCCGCGCGCCCCGCATCGTCGAAGTGCACGGCGACACTGAGGCCCTAGCCGAAGTCGACGGTCGCATCGTCGCCGCCCGCCAAGGCAACCAGCTCGGCGTCACCTTCCACCCCGAGCTCGACGAAGACACCCACCTCCACGAACTGTTCCTGCAAATGTAGGCAGAATTTAAACGAGCGTGGATTTTCGGACATACAACAAATGAGAGTGGATAATCTCCCACTTTGAGCTTGAATGCAGGCTCAAACCGGGAGATTATCCACTCTCATCCTATGTAGTCGTTGGGGACGTTCTTAAACGACTAGTCAAACAAGAACGTCCCCAACGACCATATTGCGATAGACGACCACGTTTGCCCAGATAAAACCGACCAAAATAAACCTGTCCCTTTTTGGCAGGTTTTGATCAAGGCAACGCCGATGTTTTGGCAACGCCAGCGAGCGCCGCCCAGGGCGAACAAGTTGGCATGAAAAAGGCAAGGCATAGACCTTCTGGTCATGCCTTGCCTTTTGAATGACAAATTGTCGCCCTGGGTGGCGCGCAGCGTCAACTAGTTACGCGGTTCGTAGAACCGCGTAACCCCTAAAAGCGGTTGCCGCGGAAGCCGCCACCGTTGCGGCCGCCACGGTCGCCACCGCGACCGCCGCGGTCGTTACCACGGTTGCCGCCGAAGCCACCACGGTTGCCACCGCGATCGCCATAGCCACCACGGTTGCCACCAAAGCCGCCGCGACCGCCACGGTCGCCGCCACGGTCGCCAAAGCCGCCACGGCCACCGCGATCGCCACCGCGACCGCCACGATCGCCGCCACGGCCACCGCGATCGCCAAAGCCGCCGCGACCGCCACGGTCGCCGCCACGGCCACCGCGCTCGTCCCGGCCGCCGCGAGGACCGCGGTCCTCGTCCAGGCCCATGGCGACGAGCGGAGCGATAACCTTATCGAGAGCGGCCATCAGCTCGGTGGCCTCCTCGTAAGAAAGCTCGGGCAGGAGCTTCTCCTTCTTGTTGGCAAGCTCGGTCAGGCCCTCAGCGGCATCCTCGGCAGCGAAGACAACGATCTTGCGCATATCGCCCTCGGCGTCGTCGATGCGGCCGACCAGATCGGCAGCCTCGGCCTCGGCCATCAGGCCATCGAGCTCACGAAGGCGCATGCCCAGCAGGTCGGACATTTCCTTCTGCTCCATCTTGGGCTTGAGGTCAAGAAGCTTGATGGCGCGCTCGATGTTCGCCATGCGCTCGGCCTTGGCCTCCTCCTCCTTGGAAATAGCAAAGCGACGGCTGCGCAGCAGGCGGGCGGCCTTCTGCATCTTGTCCATCAGCTCTTCGTCATCGTAATCAGCGGCGGCCTCGACAACCTCGGCCTCCTCGGCGGAAACCTCGTCAGCAGCCTCAACCTCAGCAGCTTCGGTCTCCACGGTCTCGACTGCCTCGACCTCGGCAGCCATGGTCTCGTTCTCGGTCTCGTTCATGATCTCTTCGTTCTCAGACATGAGACTCCTTCTTGGCCCTCTCGGGCATCATCGCCCCATTCGCGGGGCCCGTCGCGCACTCTTTGCGCTTTATACATTCATGCCTCTCGGCAAAACGTCCATTAGTTTATGGTGTCGCCATCCAATCTAGCTGCAGAATCTATGTGCACACATTAATGCGACATGTGCGACTCGCGGCGAGCGTACACCAGCGACACCGCGAACCCGACAACGGCAATCACGGCCGCCACGCGCACGGCGGCTGCAAATCCTATCGCCTGGGCAACGTCCGACGCAACGCCTGCGGCGCCAGCAGCCACCGCAGAACTCGAAAGCAGGCCGATAAACAGCGACGGACCAAACGACGCGGCAATCATGTTCCACGTGTTAAGCAATGCCGTTCCGTGAGGATGCTCAGCGGCGGGAAGCGTCTCCAAACCGGCGGTCTGCGAGGGGCTCAGTACCAAACCGACGCCGGCATACACCACAACGGTCAGCAGCACGACAACGCCGATGTTCATGCTTGCCGCGGTCATCGAGATTGCCGTCTGCCCCACAGCGATCAGGGCAAAGCCGACCGGCAGCAGCGGCCACGCACCACGGGCATCCATCACGCGTCCGCCCACAATCGAGGTCACGGCGTTGCAGGCGATCGCCGGCAAAATGAGCAAACCCGCGACAAGTGCGGTCATGCCGTATGCGCCCTCAAAATAGAGCGGCAACAAAACGCTCATCGAGAACGTCGTCATCATCGACACCACCACAAGCAGGCATGCAGGCCAAAAACGAACGCTCGCCATGGGACGCACGTTAAGCACCGGATGCTCGAGCTTGAGCTGACGAACCGCAAACAGGCCGAGCACCACAACAGCGGCGAAAAGCGCCACGATACCGGCCATCACATTGGTCGAGAACTCGCCTACGGAATACACGAACGCCGTAATGCCGGCAGCGAGCAAAACAACCGACAGAATATCAAGCGTGGTGTTCGAGCGCTCTCCGACATTCCGAACGAGCTTTGCTGCCGCCGCGGCGACCACGACACCGCCCACCAGCGGCACTACGAGCCCCGCCCTCCAGCCAAACAACGTGCACATAAGACCACTAATCACGGGCCCAAACGCCGGCCCTAGCGTAATGCAGGCACCGCCCAGGCTCAGATACAGACCGAGCTTCTCGCGCGGAGCACAAGATAGCACCACATTCATCATGAGCGGAAACAAGATGCCCGATCCCGCAGCCTGCAAAATACGACTTGGCAGCAAAACGGTAAACGACGGGGCGACCAGGCACAGAACTTCTCCGGCGACCATGCATCCGCATGCGAAAAACAGCAGCTTGCGCGTCGAGAAACGACCGGACAGAAAGGCCATGATGGCCGTAAAGATCGACGTCACGATCATGTATCCCGAAACGAGCCACTGCGCCGTGGTGGCACTCACCGAAAAGGCCGCCATGATATCGTGCAGTGCCACGTTAATGATGTTCTCGTTAAACGCGGCGACAAAGGCTGCAATATACATTACGACGAGGAACGCCGAAGTGGCCGATGGCGTTGCTTGAACTTGTTGCTGAGATTTGCTCCCCATGCATTTCCCTCCTCTTGGAACGACAGTCGCATCGCCCCAGAGGAACAGTCCAGGGCGAGCATGAGCCCTAGACTTACGTCAGACGCCGCACGCGACGGATCCGACAACATGGTCCAACGTTGAAAGATTGTAACGCTGACGCGCAGCTTTCCTTCCGCGCTATTATTAAAAGTCCACGAAAGCACGAGACATGAGGAGCCCGCCATGATTAAGCCCATCATGAAATCCGAGTTCTTTTTGCGCCTGCCTTCCGAAGACGCGGGACCCGACGATGCCGCGACCGGGCAGGACCTCCTGGATACGCTCCATGAGCATGAGCACGAGTGCGTGGGCCTTGCCGCCAACATGATTGGCGTGCGCAAACGCATCATCTGCGTAAAGGACGGCAACAGGGCGCTGCTGATGTACAACCCTCAAATTCTTGAGCAGGTCAATTCCTATCAGACGAGCGAAGGATGTCTCTCGCTTTCCGGCGAGCGCCCCTGTACTCGCTATCGCCGCATTAAGGTTGAGTATTTGGACGAGAATTTCGTCCACCGCATCAAAAACTTCTCGGGCTACACCGCCGAGATCATCCAACACGAAATCGACCACTGTTGCGGAATCGTTATTTAGTTCCGCCGATTCAAGAAAGCTCCCTGCAGCAAAACAACTGCAGGGAGCTTTTCATAGTGCGGAACTTCTATCCCACTAGCTCTGGCGGTAATGATCGAAGAAGTCGGCGAGATCTTCGAGGGACTCTTTGAGCACTTCCATGCGCGGCAGGTACACGATACGGAAGTGGTCGGGCTCAGCCCAGTTGAAGCCGCCGCCGCGCGTGATCAGAATCTTCTTCTCGTGCAGCAGGTCAAGGGCGAACTGCTCGTCATCGGTAATGTTGAACTTCTTCACATCCATCTTGGGGAAGATGTAGAACGCCGCACGCGGCTTAACCACCGAGATGCCGTCAATCTTGTTGAGCGCCTCATACACAAAGTTGCGCTGCTCGTAGACACGGCCGCCGGGGCGGATGTAGTCGTTGACGGACTGATGGCCACCGAGCGCCGTCTGAACGATCGACTGAGCCGGCACGTTGGAGCACAGGCGCATGTTGGAGAGCATGTTGATGCCCATGATGAAGTCGCTCATGCAGCGCTGGTTGCCCGAAAGCACCATCCAGCCAATACGATAGCCCGCGATCATGTGCGACTTGGACAGACCGCTAAAGGTGACGCAGGGCAGATCGGGAGCGAGCGAGGCAATCGAGACGTGCTCGTAGCCGTCCATGCACAGGCGGTCGTAGATCTCATCAGCAAAGATCATCAGCTGATGCCTGCGTGCAACCTCGACGATGCCCTCGAGCACCTCGCGCGGATAGACGGAACCCGTGGGGTTGTTGGGGTTGATGATGACGAGGGCTTTGGTCGCGCTCGTGATCTTGGACTCCATATCCTCCAGGTCGGGATACCAATCCGCCTGCTCATCGCACAGATAGTGCACGGGATGACCGCCGGCAAGGGTTGCGCACGCCGTCCAGAGCGGATAGTCGGGGCTGGGGATCAGAATCTCGTCGCCATTGTCGAGCAGCGCGTTCATCGAAAGCTGAATGAGCTCGGACACGCCGTTGCCCGTGTAGATATGCTCCATCTGAACGTTGGGCAAGCCCTTGATCTGCGAATACTGCATGATCGCCTTGCGCGCGGAGAACAGGCCACGCGAGTTGGAATAGCCTTCGCAGTCGGGCAGCTGCTGGCGCATGTCCTTGATGACCTCGTCGGGCGTGCGGAAACCGAAGGGCGCCGGGTTGCCGATATTGAGCTTGAGGATGCGCTCGCCCTCGTCCTCCATACGGGCGGCCTCGTCGACGACGGGACCGCGCACGTCATACAGGACGTTATCGAGCTTGGTGGATTTAGAAAAAGTACGCATGGTGGTGCTCCTTGCAATTTGAGCTGAGGGATGGGGTTCGGGCTTGGAATCGTTGCGGGGTGATGATGCCTCGCCTTGATCGGCGTCGCCGGCAAGCAGCCAAGTAACATCGACCTCCAAAATACGGGCGAGCAGCTCAGCCACATCGCGCCGCGGAATCGTCTTGCCGCTCACATATTGGCTCATCTGACTCTTGCCGAGTTTTTTGCCGAGCATCTCCGATGCGCGGATCACGTCCGACTGGCGAACGTCGCGATCGGACATAGCCTGTCGCAGACGATCGCTAAACGTCTCTTGGGCCACTAGAACCTCCTTGCTGGCAAAGTTCAATTTATACAACACGAATTGAACTTGAGTTCAATTTAGGCAGCAGTATAACGCCGTGCTATTTCGAAAAGTTCAATTTCAAAAATAAAATGAGCAAGACCTCGAGATTTATCCCAAGGCGATAACGACGTGCACGCATTTAGAGGTATTCGAGGAAACGAGCGGCGGCAAGCGAAACATCGGCCGTTCGATATATGGCGTTGATCTGCCGATGGGGATGCCCTTCGAGCGGACGCACAGCAACATCGAACTGGCAGCGACGCAAGATGAGCGCGGGAAGAATGCTCACGCCCAGGCCATCCTCGACCATAGCCATAATCGCATAGTCATCCCAAGTCGACAGTTTTGAGCGCACCGCCAGCCCCGCACGACGGAATAGCGGCGTAATCTCATCATCGGTACCCCGTTCCAGCAGAATAAACTGCTCTCTTGCCAAATCGGTAAGAGAGACGAACTCCGCCGTGGCAAGCAACGAATCTGTCGGCACCACCGCCATCAGCTCATCACACACTAAAGACCGTGATGCCATGCCGTTTTCTCGGGGCTCACGCGGGATAAAGCCCAGGTCGCAGCGCCCCTCCGCCACCCATTGTTCAATCTCTGAGTAATCGCCCATCAGCAACTCATAATCGACGTCCGGGTGATCGGCGCGAAAACGCGCAATGACCGGTGGCAGCACGTGGGTCGCCACACTCGAAAACGTACCAATGCAGATCTTGCCGCGCATGAGCCCACGCATCTCGTCCACGTGTCGCTGCAGGCGGCCAAACTCCTCGCAGAGCGCCTCAACCGCCGGCATGATCTGCCGCCCATCGGCAGAAAGCACCACACCCTCGCGGCTGCGGTCGAGCACCTTAAAACCCCAATCGGTCTCAAGGTCGCCCACCATGCGGCTCACGCCCGACTGCGAATAGCTCAGCCGCTCGGCGGCGCGCGTAAAACTGCCGGCACGCACCGTCTCGAGCAGCACCTGCATCTTTTGAATATTCGTTTCCACGGCACCCCTCCACCTTTACATGAGTTTTTGTCATGTTATCCATGCATTATATTCGCTTTTCTTCTAAAGCCAGTTCACCCATAGTGAACATGCTCGGATATAGAGGGGATGTCAGCACATGAACAACGGATTGTTTACGTACTTAGCAGCATTGCTATTGTTTGGCTCCAACGGCATCATCGCCGCTGCCATCGCGCTGCCGAGCTCCGATATCGTACTGTTGCGCACGTTTTTGGGCGCTCTCACCCTTGCCGCCATCCTCTTCATAACCAAGCGCCATAACCTGCAGGCTCCGTCTCGCCCCCGCGAGGCCGCAGCGCTCATCGTCTCGGGCGCTGCGCTGGGCGCCAGCTGGATTTTCCTGTTCCGCGCCTATCAGACGATCGGCGTTGGTATCTCCTCGCTGTTGTATTACTGTGGCCCCATCATCGTTATGGCCCTCTCCCCGCTCATTTTTGGCGAAAAGCTGACCGGCAGCAAAATCGCCGGCTTTATCGCCGTCGCCTGCGGTGCTTTTCTCATTGCGGCACAAGGTCTAGGCGGCAATATGCCCATTGCGGGTATTGCCTGCGGCATCGTCTCGGCCTTCTGCTACGCATTGATGGTCATCGCTAGCAAGGGTGCGCCACACATCGAAGGCCTCGAGAACTCCACGCTCCAGGTGAGCGCCGCCTTTGTGACCGCGCTGGCCCTCACGCTCATCACGCAGGGCGCTCCCTCATTCCTGTCCGCCGGCGTCGCCGCCAGTATTGATTGGCGCGCCGTCGCTATGCTCGGCGTCGTCAACACCGGCATTGGTTGCCTGCTCTACTTTAGCGCCGTCGCCAAGCTGCCCGTCCAGACCGTCGCCGTCGTCGGCTACCTCGAGCCGCTTTCGGCGGTCGTGTTCTCGGCCGCCCTTTTGGGTGAAGCCATAACACCGGTCCGCCTGATGGGCGCCGCGCTTATCATCGGCGGCGCGATTTTTTGCGAACTCGCCGGCAAACGCGCAAACGCCAAGGCTGGCATCGCCCAGATAGCACGTGCTTAAAAGCCCCTGCTTTGAAATGCTACCTGCGTAGATAAATAATCCCCAGCTGAGGATTATTGTCTAAAATAACCCGATGTGCCAAACTGCTCTTGTATGTATAAAGACGGCATAAAGTTTTTTGTCCTAGACAGATAACCGGATGTCTAAGGGAGTCCTCGTGGCACACAACAAACTGGAGGCAAACCTCCAAGACCAGCGCGGGCAAGGCGGGCACGGAGCCATCCCCCTCTCCGCTGGCATGCTGCTCGTAACGCTCGGCGTCGTCTATGGCGACATCGGCACGAGCCCTATGTACACCATGAAATCGATCGTCGCCAACAACGGCGGCATCGGCACCGTCAGCGAGGATATGATTCTGGGCGCACTTTCGCTCGTCATCTGGACCATGACGCTCGTGACCACGGTCAAATACGTGGTAATCGCCATGAAGGCCGATAACCACAACGAAGGCGGCATCTTCGCCCTGTTCAGTCTCGTGCGCAAGGTGGCACCGTGGCTGATCCTTCCCGCCATGATCGGCGGCGCGGCGCTGCTCGCCGACGGCATCCTCACCCCCGCGGTCACGGTCACCACGGCCATTGAGGGCCTGCGCACCATCGAGTGGGGTCACGCGCTTTTGGGTGACGGGCAAACCAACGTCATCATTATTACCATCATCATTATCTGCGGGCTGTTTGCCATGCAGCGCGCCGGCACCTCGTCGATCGGCAAGCTGTTCGGCCCGCTCATGACACTATGGTTCCTGTTCTTGGCAGGCGCTGGCCTGTTCAACATGCTCGGCAACCTGTCCATCCTACGCGCGCTCAACCCCATCCGCGGCATCATGTTTCTGTTCTCGCCCATCAACCACTCGGGCATTATGGTGCTCGGCTTTGTCTTCCTATCGACAACCGGTGCCGAGGCGCTCTATTCGGACATGGGTCACGTGGGCAAGGCAAACATCTATGCATCCTGGCCGTTTGTTAAGGCGGCCCTTATCCTCAACTATCTGGGTCAGGGAGCTTGGCTGCTCGCCAATAACTCCAACCCCCAGATGCTTGCGATGGATATCGTCAACCCGTTCTATATGATGCTCCCCGAGCCCCTGCGCCCCTTTGCCATCGTGCTTTCGGCCGTAGCGGCCATCATCGCCTCGCAGGCGCTCATCACCGGCTCGTTCTCGCTGGTATCCGAGGCAACCCGTCTCAATCTCATGCCGCACCTGCGCATCCACTACCCCAGCGACACCAAGGGTCAGCTCTATATTCCACTCGTCAACAACATCATGTGGGTCGGCTGCATCTTCATTGTGCTGCTGTTCCAGAACTCCGAGCGCATGGAGAGCGCCTATGGCCTCGCCATTACCGTGACCATGCTTATGACCACCACGCTGCTGACGAGCTATATCGCCGGCATCCTCAAGCACAAGCTGGGCGCCTGCGTCTTCGCCCTGCTCTTCGGTGCCATTGAGCTGTGCTTCTTCGCCTCGTGCCTCACCATGTTCTTTGACGGCGGCTACGTAATGATCTTCTTGGCCTCGCTGCTGTTTGGCCTTATGTACGTGTGGCGCCGCGGCACCGCCATCGAGCGCACGCAGACGATCCTGCTGCCCGTCTCCAAGTACATTGACCAGCTCAACCGCCTGCGCAACGACGAGACCTACCCCGTGCTCGCCGACAATCTGGTGTTCCTCACCAACAGCCCCGACCCGCTCACGCTCGACCGCGACGTGCTCTATTCCATCTTGGATAAGCATCCCAAGCGCGCCAAGGCATACTGGTTCATCAACGTGCACGTTACCGACGAGCCCTATACGCACGAGTATTCCGTCGAGACCTTTGGCACGGACTTTTTGTTCCGCGTGCGCCTGGACTTGGGCTTTAAGGTCAACCAGCGCGTTAATGCCTACCTGCGCCAAATCGTTGGCGACTTGATGGCATCGGGTGAGCTGCCGCCGCAGCATCACACCTACTCCATCTACGAGGCGCGCGGCAACGTGGGCGACTTCCGTTTTTGTATGCTGCGCAAGATGCTCGCCCCCGAAACGGACATCAACCGCAATGACCACCGCGTGATGGCCATCAAGTACGCCGTCCGCCGCGCCTGCGGAAGCCCGGCACGCTGGTACGGTCTCGAGAACTCGGCCATCATCATCGAGTACGTGCCGCTGTTTGCCCGCATGCGCCCGGCCGTTAAGCTCGTGCGCACCCAAGTGCCGCTCGAGGTTCAGATCGAAGAGGCCGAAGAAATGGAAGTCGACATCTTCTCGGACGACCTGGTCAACGGCAACGAAGCCGGTAAGAATATGAACGTCGATCCCACTGAGCTGCTCGAGAGCGTCGCAGATACGCCCGAACAGCAACTCGACGGACTCGAGAGCACCCAGTTCAACGACGCCAACTTCTAACACGCCACCAGCCATTGACGACAACGGCCTCGCATCTCATAAGAGGTGCGAGGCCGTTTTATGTCGCAACGGACCAGTGAGCTACGAACGGCGCGGCTCGGGAACCACGAGCCTATCGGGGCTCGCGCCCTCGGCATCCATCAGGCTCACGTAGCGAATCGACGGATCCCCATACATCGCGTAGTAATAATTGCCCGTGCGCGCGCTAAAGCATCCGGTGTAGATAGTCTTCTCGAACTTGCCATCGCCCATCCTGGACGCTCCCTCGATCATCACCACGCCCTCGAGCGAGCGGAACATGCGAACGACGTTTTCGGTCTCGCTCTCCTTTTGCGGGTAATTGGCATTGAGGTACGCCGCCTTTACAAAACGGCTCGGCGAATAGCAATCGCCCGGAATGCCGCGCATGCCGGCACCGGCTCCATAGGGCTTAAGCTCGGCGCCACGCCATGTCGCCGTCTGCGGAAAATCGCTTGTGGCGGTGATATAGGTGCGCAGGTTTTCCATGTGCCACGGGAAGGTCGGCTGGTTGGCAAGGGTGTCGACCGGATCGTCGTATGCATGCAGGCCGTCAGCCATCATCTCGACCACGATGCTGCGCTGGCTGTCGCCGATAATCCAATGGAGCAGCGACACGCCCAGCCCCTCTCCTGCAGATTTGGCGACAATCACCGTATCGCGCAGCGCAGCCTCGACCTCGTCGACCGTCGAGAACGTCGCTGCCACCCACAGGGGAAACTCATAGGCCGCGATATTGGTCTTTCCATCAACCGGGCCCTCGGCATACTCGGCATAGCCGGGAAAGTTGAGCCCCGCCACAGCCAGACCCGCATCGTTACCACAGTCGAAAAACATAGGGTAGTTCTTGTAATCGATGCACATACCGATCACCGCGTGTGCCGCTGTCGCGTCGTCGATAAACGAATACGGAATATGAAACCCGCGCGGCATCACGCGAACCTGTTGACCGTAGTCAAAGCTCCAGTCGAGGTTGCGGCCTAGATACATGTGGCCAGAATTATCGGTAAATCGAATGCTCGTGCACATAGCGCCTCCTAGCTTTACGTTCTTGCTAAGCTCATTGTCACCAAACAAAAAGGCGCTAAACACAAAAGCCCGGACATGACAAGAATGTCACGCCCGGGCCAAAAACGACGAAGTGCGGTGCCGTAGTCACCCTAGACAAGTTTACCTTGGCAGTGATCGATCATATGCTGGATCATTTGTGCCTCAAAGCCCGCGTAGTCGCGGCGGCACTCCTTCATCTTGCCGTCGACGATCTGGTCAAAGGCAACCTTGCACTTGATGTAGCGCGTGGACTTGGTGACCTCCTCGTGCGTCAGGCAGCTCTCCTCCATCTTGCTGGCGCCCAGGCCAAACACCAGACGGGGGTTGTAGAGCACGTGGGGCTCGCCGGCATCGTCCAGGTAGACGCAGACCTTCTTGGTAACGCCAATCTGATTGGCGGCCAAGCAGCCGGCATCATCGAGCGACTTGATGGTATCAATCAGATCCTGAGCGACCGATTCGTCCTCGACAGTCGCAACCTCGCAACGCTGAGACAGGATAGCCTCGTCGCGGCAGAGCTCTTTAATCATACGTTCCTCCATAGGGGTCGTTGTAACCGCTTAAGTATACGGTACCTACACAATTTCATGCGAAAGATACCGCCCGTCCGTTACAAACCGCCGAACATCAACATGTGAGGAACACCAACTTCACAAAGACGATATAGTAAGTGAGTTCGTGTCAATCGGCCTAAACTCGGGGCCGAACAAGGAAAGGGTATGCATGGACGAACTTTTTCACGTCAGTGAGCGCAAGTCCACAATCGGGACCGAACTTCGCGCTGGACTGACAACATTCCTGGCGATGGCCTACATCATCGCCGTCAACCCCGCAGTGCTCTCGGGCGCTGGCATCGATGCGGGAGCGCTCGCCTGCGCCACCTGCCTGGGCGCCGGCATCATGACCATCTGCATGGGCATCTTCGCCAACCGCCCGCTCGCCTGTGCGTCGGGTCTGGGCATCAACGCCATGATTGCGGGCATCGCCACCACCATGTGCGGCGGCGACTGGCACGTGGCCATGAGCGTTATCTTCCTCGAGGGCGTCGTCATCTTGCTGCTCGTCCTTTGCGGCCTGCGCGAGGCCATCATGGACGCCATCCCCGTGGTCCTGCGCCACGCCATCTCGGTGGGTCTGGGCCTGTTTATCGCCATGATCGGCCTGTGCGACGCCGGCATCATCACCGCTGGCGCCGGTACGCTCGTCGGCCTGGGCGACATCGCCTCCCCCACCTTTATCGTCGGCATCATCTCCATCGTCGTGACGGTTGCCCTGGCTTCCCGCAACGTGCCGGGCTCGCTGCTCATCGGCATCATCGTCGCCGTTATCGCCGGAATCCCGCTGGGCGTCACCCATGCGCCCGAGGGCCTCATCGCACCGCTCGACTTCTCGACCTTCGGCGCCCCGTTTGCCAGCACTGCCGACGGCAACCTTGCCATCGTGAAGGTCCTGACCGACCCGATGCTGCTCGTCGTTGCCTTCTCGCTGCTCATGAGCGACTTCTTCGACACCATGGGCACCGCGATGGCCGTCGCCAAGCAGGGCGAGTTCTTGACCGAGGACGGCAATGTCGAGGACATCCGTCCCATCCTGGTCGTCGACTCCGTGGCCGCTGCTGCCGGTGGCTTTATGGGCGTCTCCTCCATCACTACCTTCGTCGAGTCCACCTCTGGCGCTGCCGACGGTGGTCGCACGGGCCTCACCTCCGTCACCACCGGCGTGCTGTTCATTCTCGCCGCGTTCTTCTCCCCCATCGTCACCATCGTTTCCAGTGCCGCCACCTGCGGTGCTCTGGTCTACGTCGGCTACCTCATGATGAGCGAGGCCTCCGAGATCGACTGGTCCGACGTGTCGCAGGGCTTCCCGGCGTTCATGATTGTCGCCGGCGTGCCCTTCACCTACTCCATCTCCGCCGGCATTGGCCTGGGCTTTATCGCCTACGTGATCGTCGCGCTCTTTAAGGGCGAGGCCTCCAAGATCAAGCCGCTCATGTGGATCGCAGCCCTTGCCTTCCTCGTCTACTTCTTCGTAGCGTAACGGCACAGCCTGCCAAAGCAAAACCATAAGGCGCAGAGTCGCACCAAGCGGCTCCGCGCCTTTCTTTTAGCGTCTGCCCCCGTGCCAGCGTGCGACAATTGAGGCTGTCAATATCACAGCACCGAGAGAAGCCTGCCTTGGAAGCGCATCATAAGCAGATAACCGTTTATCCAGAGTGCACAGAAGGAGCGCCCGTCATTTACCTCCCCGTGGTTATGGGCGACGGTAATGAAGTCTACGAGCGCTGCCGAGAGCTCGACTGCCCGCCGTTCACCCTTGTCGCCATTGGAGGGCTCGATTGGAATCACGAGCTGAGCCCCTGGGAATGCGACGGAACCATACGAGATGCCGAGCCCTTTGGCGGACAGGCTGCTGGTTTTCTTGACGAGTTGTTGAAGCAGATAATCCCAGAGGCCGAATCATCGCTCCCGCAACCGCCCACCTGGCGCGGCGTTGCCGGCTACTCGTTGGCGGGTCTTTTTGCACTGTGGGCACTTTGGCAAACAGATGTCTTTGAGCGCGCGGCGAGTGCATCGGGGTCGCTGTGGTTCCCCGGCTTTATCGACTACGCGCGCGAGCGCACGATGACAGCTACGCCCGACGCCGTCTATCTGTCACTCGGCAAAAAGGAAACCAAGACGCCCAACCGCATGATGCGGCACGTACTCGACGATACGCGCGCGATGGAAGAGCTGTTTATCGAGCGTGACATTCCAACAACGCTGGAGCTCAACCCCGGCAATCACTTTACCCAAACTGACCTGCGCATGGCACGCGGCATCCACTGGATACTGACGCATTAAAAATGGCATCCACGCGTACATACGCATGGACGCCATTTTTAATTTGGCTGAACGCAGCTGCTATTCAGCAGTCTCCTCAAGCTCGGAAGTATCGAACTCAAAGTCGTTACCGGGCAGGATGGCGTTGAGCACAATGCCCACCAGCGAGCCCACGGCAAGGCCCGAAAGCGAAATCGTCACGCCGCCCAGCTCCAGCACGATGGCACCGGCGGTACTGTAGGCAATGCCGAGCGAAAGCACGAGCACCAGAGCCGCCACCAGCACGTTGCGGTTGTTCTGGAAATCAACCTGGTTCTCGATGAGGTTACGTACACCAACGGCGCTGATCATGCCGTAGAGCACGAGCGACACACCGCCGATAACGCATGCCGGCATGGCGGCAATCACCGCAGCAAACTTGGGGCAGAACGAAAGCACAATGGCGCAGCAGGCGGCAATGCGAATCACACGCGGGTCGAACACACGCGTCAAGGCAAGCACGCCGGTGTTCTCGCCATACGTCGTATTGGCAGGAGCGCCAAAGAGCGATGCCAAGATGGTCGCCAGGCCATCGCCGAGCAGGGTACGGTGCAGGCCGGGATCGGCAATGTAGTTGCGCTCACAAGTCGATCCGATGGCGGAGATATCGCCAATGTGCTCAATCATGGTCGCAAAGGCCAGTGGCATGATGGTGATAATGGCCGTCGTGGCAAGACTGCTATCGAACTGCGGTCCAAAGAGCGCAAACACGGTGTTGTCCCACACGACGGGCAAGCCAACCCAGGGGGCGGCTGCGACGCCAGAGAAGTCGACCTCGCCCAGCGCGGCCGCAACGGCATAGCTCACCACAACGCCCAGCAGAATCGGCACGATCTTGACCATGCCGCGGCCCCAAATGTTGCAGATGATGATCACGGCAACGGCAATAGCAGCAAGAAACCAGTTGGTCTGGCAGTTGGCGATAGCAGAGCTTGCCAAGATCAGGCCGATGGAAATGACGATGGGACCGGTCACCACCGGCGGGAAGAAGCGCATGACGCGCTTGGCGCCAAAGGCGCGGAACAGCGCTGCCAGCACCGGATAGAGCAGGCCGGCGCAGGCAACGCCCAGACAAGCGTAGGGCAAAAGCTCGGCCTCGCCGTTGGGTGCAATGGCGGCATAACCCGCGATAAAGGCAAACGACGAGCCCAGGAACGCGGGCACCTTACCGCGCGATAGAAAATGAAACAGCAGTGTGCCGATGCCGGCGAACAGAAGCGTCGTCGAAACGGAAAGGCCGGTGAGCACGGGCACGAGCACCGTGGCTCCGAACATCGCAAACATGTGTTGCAAACCCAACACGAACATGCGTGGGCGGCCGAGCGACGATGCATCGTAGATGGCATCGGTGACGGCGGGCGTCGAGGATTGGGACATGGAAGTCCTTTCGAATGGAAGGGCGATCAGGCATATCGGATAACCTGCCCGAACGATACGATCCGAACCATTGTACGCGATATGCAGTACCTCGCACGCGCCGCCATCTGCAAACGCTAGCGCTATTTCCAAACGCGCTCGGCAATACGCCTGACCAGCGCAATCTTTGCCCACTGCTCGTCCTCGGTCAGCTTATTGCCAATCTCGCAGCTGGCAAAGCCACACTGCGGAGACAGATACAGGTTCTCGAGCGGCACGTACTTTGCTGCCTCGCGGATACGCTCGACGATAACATCCTCGTTCTCGAGCTCTGCCGCCTTGGTGGTCACCAAGCCCAGCACGACCTTCTTGCCGGGAGCAACGTACTTGAGCGGCTCAAAACCACCGGCGCGGGGCGTGTCGAACTCCAGATAGAACGCGTCAACGTCCTCATGCGCAAACAGGTACGGCGCGATGGGGTCGTAGCCGCCCTCAAAAGCGTAGGTGGAGTGGTAGTTGCCGCGGCATACATGCGTGTTGATAACCAGATCGTCGGGCTTGCCCTCGATGGCGGCATTGTTGAGCGCCACGCCCAGCTCGCTTACCTTTTGCAGGTCGACCGGGCTCATGCCGGTTTTGGCAACAAAATCGGTATCGCAGTAGATGCCCCAGGTGCAGTCATCAAACTGGATGTTGCGGCAGCCCGCGGCATACAGGTCAGCAATCACGGTGCGGTATGCTGCGGCAATGGCATCGACGAGCTCTTCGTCGGTCTTGTAGACGGCATGCAGACTCTCCTGCTGGCCATCGCAGCGGTCGAGTTTGACTTCGGAGAACGTCTGGATCGGCGCCGGAATGGTCTGGCGCGCGACCTGGCCCTCTCCCTCGAGCGACTTGATAAATTTGAAGTGCTCGACGAACGGATGATTCTCGCCGCTAATGGGACCGGTTACCACGGCGGTGTCGGCGGTAGTCTCCTCATCGTGGAACATGTAGCCCGTGCGCGAGGCGCGGCGCTCAATGCCGTTGAGGCCCCACATAAAATCGAGGTGCCAGTAGCTGCGGCGGAACTCGCCATCGGTAATCACCTGCAGGCCGGCAGCCTTCTGCTTGGCCACTAAGTCGCGGATGGCCTCGTCCTCGACGGCCTTAAGGCCGGAAGCGTCGAGTTTACCCGCGACATAGGCGGCACGGGCGTCCTTTACAGCCTGCGGACGAAGAAAGCTGCCGACGATATCGGCGCGAAACGGCGCGTTCGGTTGAATCGAAGTGCTCATAGATATCTCCCTTTGCATTGGTTGCTTTACTGGGACAGAGTATGAGCGCTCATATGGCCATCGTAAAATATGCGTTTATAACAGTTTGATATAGATGCTTCCTATATTAGTTGGGACTGCCATAAAGAGATTTGACCCGTGCAGAGCGCAGCAGTCTAGATGTGCTGACGAATCGCTTCGATATAGGCCTGCCCGTAGCGCGTAAGTGTCGTGTTCTTGCGCGTGATGATGCCGATCTCCATGTACTCGTCTACATCGAGCGGAATGGAGATAATGCCGGGGCCGTTAAGTTCATGGCTGATCACGCCCGAACAAACCGTGTAGCCGTTAAGGCCCATGGCCAGATTGAACAACGTCGCACGGTCGCGCACGCGGATATTCTTGCGACGCTCAAAGGTCGAGGTCAGTTCCTCGGAATAATAAAACGAGTTATAGCTGCCCTGCTCATAGGACAGGAACGGGTAGTCTTCCAAGTCCTCGAGCGTCACACTCGAGCGACCCGCCAGCGGATGGTCGGAGCACACAAAGACATGCGGCGTAGCGCAGAAGAGTCCTTCGAATACGAGCTCGTTGGCCGCCAGCATGCGCTCGATGACCTCGCGATTGTGCTCCGACAGATACAGGATGCCGAGCTCGCTTTTCATATGCGCGACGTCCTCGATAATCTCGTGGGTCTGCTCCTCGCGCAGGGTAAAGTCGTAGCGCGCGGCATCGAACTCGCGGATCACATCGACAAACGCATTAACGGCAAAGGAGTAATGCTGGCAGCTCACACTAAAGTGCGGCACCTGCTCGGACGTGCCTTTGTACTTGCCCTCGAGCAGGTCGGCCTGGTCGAGCACCTGGCGCGCGTAGCCCAAGAAGGTCTCGCCTTCCTCGGACACAATGACGCCCTTGTTGGTGCGCTCAAAGATGTGTACACCCATCTCGTTTTCGAGATCGCGAATTGACGCGGTAATCGAAGGCTGCGACACAAAGAGCCGGCGCGAGGCCTCGGTGATGCTGCCGCATTCGGCAACTTTGACGACATATCTGAGCTGCTGGAGCTTCATGGCTTTCTCCCTAGACGTTCGTGACGTCGAAACCCGTCGCGTCCATCTGACGCATAAACGACGGCATCTCCCCCGTCGCGGCGCAGGCGGCAATCTGATGCAGAGCCCCGGCAACCGCATCATCTGCCGCAGCGCCGATATGCCAGCGCGCGGCAGCCGTGACGGCCTCGTTGGCATTGGCGACTGCAACGGAATTGGGAACGGCATCGATCATGGGCAAATCGTTATCGGAATCGCCGAATACGGCCACCTCGTCGGGCGTCAGGCCCAAAGCGCGCGCCAGCTCCAGCGCAGCACAGCCCTTGTCCCAGCCGGTCGGAAGAACGTCGAACAGGCGCACGCGGTTGTTGGGAAACACGAGCGAGAGCTCCGGCACCTCGGCGGCAACACGCTCGCGCAGCTCGGCGAGCTCCTCGCGCGAACGGGCACTCCAGATATTCGCCTTGTATACCGGGGCATCGTCAACGACAGGGCGACAGGGAGCCTCTTCGCCCTTGAGCCACGCGTTGCCGCCTGACTCCATGGCGCGACGCACACGCTCGGGATCGCTTGTCACGCAATAGGCGTCGTTGTCCCAAAAGTCATCACCCAGACGGTAGACCTTCAAATAGGTATCGTCGGTCTCTTGCTCCAGGTAGTCGGCCAGGCGCATAAGGGCATCGTTATCAGTTGCGCGCGAGGCAACCGCCTCGCCATCGACAAACATCACCTGGCCGTTGCAAAACGCACCGGTCGAGAAGCACTCGGAGCGATTGCGGAACATCCAGCTCATCGCGGACGGCTGGCGACCCGAAACCGGGCCAAAATGCAGGCCCGCCGCCTGCATGGCATGAATGCCCTCGATGGCGCAGTCGCTGGCGCCATCGTGTCCAGCAGGAATCAGCGTATCGTCCATATCGGTCAGCACAAGTTTGATCATAAGGTCCCCTCGGTCATTCTTTATCCCGTCTATTGTAACGACCTGCCAATAAGGGACAGGTTTATCTTGGCAGGTTTTATCTGGGAAAATGCAGCGCCCCTGTTGCCACCTGCCAAAATAAACCTGTCCCATATTGGCAGGTGCGCTAGTATAGGGAACAACAGATTCGATGCGGGAGTGCCGGCGGCGCAAACCACAAGGCTGAGAGGGCATAGGGCCCAATCCTTTGAACCTGTCAGTTAATGCTGGCGTAGGGAGCATGCCGCCTTTACAGGGGCGCTGTCTATGCACAGCGCCCCTTTTCTATGCCAAGGAGGCATGTGCAGTGATTGATTCGGAACAGCTTAAGCAACATATGGTCAAGGCCGTAGAGGAGATTCGAGCCACCAATCCGATGGCCGGCTCTATCACCAACACGGTGACGATCGACTTTGTCGCCAACGCACAGCTCGCCGTGGGCGGTTCGGCCGCCATGGTCTATCTGCCCGACGAGGGCGAGGCGCTCGTTGCCGGCGGCGGCGCCATCTATCTCAACATGGGCACGCTCTTCCCCATCTACGAGCAGACGATTCCCCGCGCGGCCAAGGCGGCACACGACGCCGGCAAGCCCTGGGTGCTCGATCCGGTGGGTCTGGGCATCGGTAGCCTGCGCACCAAACTGGTAAGCGTGCTCAAGCAGTACAAGCCCACCATCGTGCGCGGCAACGCCTCCGAGATCATCGCGCTCGCCGGCCTGTGGGGTCTTGAGGGCGAGGCGGCCGATCTGAGCCGCGTACGTGGTGTCGATACCACCGACACGGTCGACGCCGCCCGCGATGCCGCCGTGGCGCTCGCTCGCTACACCGGCGGCGCCGTTGTGGTCTCGGGCGAAGTCGACCTGATTACCGACGGCACGACCGTGGCCAAATCCCACGGCGGCAGCCCGCTCATGTCCAAGATCACCGGCTGCGGTTGCTCGCAGGGCGGCGTGCTGGCCGTGTACGCCTGTGCTACCGATCCGTTTACGGCAGCAGTCTGCGGCACCGCCGTCTACAACGTTGCCGGCACGCGTGCCGCCGCCGTCGCCGATGCCCCGGCAAGCTTTAAGGTCGCCTTTATCGACGAGCTCTACCGCGCAACCGCCCAGGATATTGCCGACAACCGACTCGAGCTCGAGGAGGCATAAGCCATGTCCGAACCCGCAACCAATGCCGGCATGAACACGCTCGTCGCCGTGGCCATCGCCCCATGCGGCACCGGCGACGAGCTGTCCGCCGAGGTCGCCGAGGTCGTGCGCGTCATTCGCGAGAGCGGCCTTCCCAACCGCACCACCTCGATGTTCACCGAGATCGAGGGCGACTGGGACGAGGTCATGCAGGTCGTGCGCGACGCGACCTTTGTGTTGGCGAGCAAGGGCATCCGCACCGAAGTCGTGCTCAAAGCCGATATTCGACCCGGATTTACCGACACCATGACCGGCAAACTCAAGCGCATGGAAGCACAGATCAAAAAGCAGGAGGAAGCACAATGAGCATCCGCGACAACCTTGATATCTCGGCCTATCTGGTACTCGGCCCCGAAAACACCCTCGGACGCCCCGTGGGCGATGTGGTGGCCCAGGCACTCGACGCCGGCTTTACCTGCATCCAGGTGCGCTCCAAGGTGGCAAGCGCCCGCGAGATCATTGCGCTGACCGACGACGCCGCGCAGGCAATCGCACAGGCCGGCAAGACCGGTCAGGTCGCCCTGTTAATCGATGACCGTCTGGACTGTGTGCTTGCCGCGCGCGAGCAGGGCATTGCCGTCGATGGCGTGCACGTAGGCCAGAGCGACATTCCCGTCGAGGTCTGCCGCAAGCTGCTGGGCCCCGATGCCATTGTGGGCCTTTCGGCCCGTTGCGAGGAGATGCTCGAGTACGTCAAGACCGCCGACATGAGCCTGGTCGACTACCTGGGCATCGGCCCGCTCCACGAGACCGAGACCAAGCGCGACTGCGGACGCGCGGCCGACGGCTCTATCATCACCAAGAGCTTTGAGGACCTTGCCGCACTCCACGCGGCAAGCCCCGTGCCCATCGTGGTGGGCGGCGGCGTTAAGACGGCCGACTTGCCGCAGCTTAAGGCCACCGGCGTCGACGGCTTCTTTGTGGTAAGCGCCGTCTGCAGCGCCGACGACCCCCATGCCGCAGCCAAGGAGCTTGTCGACACCTGGCAGCAGGCATAGGCATAGGCCGAACAGCTGATTCGCAGCCTCATATCTTCAGCAATGGAAAGCGCATCCCAGTTTGGGCCTCCATTCCGGGATGCGCTTTCCGTATGCGACCCTTACCCCGCCAGATACGCTTCCAACGCCGGCAAAGTCGCCTCTGCATCGTGGCGGCCGACCTGGTAGATGCGCTCGAGCTCATCCGGTTCGCGGCACAGCGACGGCACCTTCACCGATTCGCTCGGCCGCACCACAAAGATTTCCCCGGCAGCCTCTCGACGTGCCAGGTCATCGAGCGTGGCATTGTAGACCTCATGCCGATGCTCAAGCGCTGCAACAAACTCCGGATAGTGACGGAACACGCGCCGCAGCATGGGCATCACGCTGTTGGGCTGCTTCACAAAGCCCGCCGGCTGCGTGAGTACCACGATATTGCGGTCATACCCCTGCGCAAACAGCCATGCGCTGGGAATAGAATCAGCCACGCCACCATCCAGATACTTATGCCCGTCAATAGCAACGGGACGCGTCGCCACAGGAATGGCAGACGACGCCCGGATCCACTCGATATCGCGCTCGTCGCCATACGGTAGATCGTGGTAGACGGCCTTGCCCGTCTCGATATCGGTACACACGCACGTAAATCGCATGGGGCAGGCGCGATACGCCTCCAAGTCGATGGGATCGCGCTCGATAGGCACCTCGTGATAGGCAAAATCGGCATTGAACATATCGCCGGTTCGCAGCCAGCTGGTCACGCTCGCATAGCGCTTGTCGGCGCAATAGGCCTTGTTGTAACGAATGGCACGGCCGATCTGGCGCGATTTAAAGTTGTAGCCAAACGCCGCGCCCGCCGAGACACCCACCATATGGTCGCAGGTCAAACCGCGCTCCATCCAAACGTCGAGCACGCCCGCCGTATACATACCGCGGTAGCCGCCTCCCTCGAGCGCAAGCCCCACCGTGCGCGTCGTATCCGGCTGTGCCATGTGACCATCTCCGTTCCTGCGTTTTAAAACGGGACAAGTATACCCGTCAACATATATCGACTCAGTCGCATTTTTCATGCGCACCCAGGCGTTGCCGTTTGGCGAATAATAGCCGCCCACAGCATGTGCGCCCATATATAATTGTGCACTGTTGTCTATACTACTCAGCTGTTATCAACAGCGAACATTAGCCGGCAAAGTAACTCAACAACGCAGCAAGGCGGGGGCCTGGATACACGCAAGGCGCCGAGCAACGACGCGTGTACACTACGAGCTCGCCCGACGCCATCCGCCCCGACCTCAGAAAGCCGCTTACAACATGGACACCGCCAGCAATTACACCGAAACGCTCGAAAAGACCGTCCGTGACCTTCTCGAGCGTCAGGATGATCTGATTAGGACGGCCTTTACCGACCAGCTCACCGGACTTGGCAACCGCGGCGGCTTTGCCCATTCCCTAGAGGAAATCTGGGAGCAGGAACTGCCCGTGACCATGGCATTTATCGACATCGATAACCTTAAGCACTGCAACGACGTCTTTGGGCATGACGAGGGCAACCGCTATATCTTGCAGGTAAGTCTCTATCTCAAGCTGTATATGAAAGTGGACGAGGCGGCGTTTCGCATAGGCGGCGACGAGTTTGCCATCCTGTCTACGATTGCGACCGAGGACGACCTCGCCGAGCGCCTGGAACACTGCCGAACGGTCCTACTCAAAAACAACGATTCCGAGATGCCTCACTCGTTTAGCTACGGAGTGTCGCACGCCGACCCCGCCCTGGGTGAAGCCTCCAATCGCATGACACTCGATGCCGACCATCGCATGTACGACTACAAGCTACGCCATGCCATGCATCTTGATCGACGCAATATCGCGCAAGTCCACACCGACGACTTCGAAATAAGCGATCGCGTTTTTGACGCCTTTTCGATGCTCAACGAAGGCCGTTATTGCTTTATCGAGAACTTGGACAAACATCGCACCCTATGGTCACAAGGCGCCCTGCGCGATCTCGGTCTTCCTTCTGAGCATGTAGACAACTGCCACGATTGCTGGAAAACGCGCGTCCACCCCGATGACCTTGAGGCCTACATCAACGACATCGACCAAATCTATAATGGCTCCAAACACCGCCGCGTCATGCAGTACCGCATGCGCAATGCCGCGGGCGACTACGTCCTCTGCCGCGCTCGCGGGTTTCGCATCGACGGCGACGGAAATACCCCCTCGCTCTATGTCGGCGAACTTGTTAACCACTCACTCGCCGAGACCGTCGACGCCGCCACGGGCCTCGGAACGCAGCGTATGCTGATCAACGCTATCGATGCCTGCCGTCGCGACCGTTGCGAGACGGGGCTTATAGCGGTCCGCGTTTGTGGCACGGCAAAGTTCAACGAGCTCTACGGGGCCGAGGCTGTCGACAACATGCTCGCCGAATACGCAGGCCGCATGCTATCGATCACCCGCGGCAGAAGTCGCGTCTTCCGCTCGCGAAACGCCCAGTTCGTCGTGCTCAGCAACGATCTGGACCACGAGGCATTCGAGCAACTGACCCATCATCTTAAAGAGGCCGTTTTCGCTCCTGTTCGAATCGCGAACGACACCATTACCCCCGTCTGTCTTGTCGTCCCGGCCTTTTACGAGCGCTTAATCAATCAAGCGACCGCTGTTTTAGGCGAACTCGACCGTCGTCTTCGCGCCGCCGGCGGGCTTGCACCCAACGACAGCCTCCCCATACCCGAGATTGAGCGTAAAAGCGCCGTCGCCGAACGCATCGATACGCTCACGGGCCTCTATCGACCCAGCGAGTTTATGCGGCGTGCCAACGCATTTCTTAAGACAAGGCGCGACGCCGCTTGGTGTATCGCCACCGTCGACATGGGTCATATGCGACTGTTCAACGAATGGCACGGACAGGCCGAGGGCGACCGCGTGCTCGCCGATGTGGGCACGGTCCTCAAAGACATCGAGAATGCCGAGATGGGCGTCGCAGGATACTGGGGCCAAGACGACTTTTGCATTCTCATCCCCTTTGAGCACAACACCGTCCATCAAATCTATAACCGCGTTCGCGCCGCCGTGGCCAAGCATGATGACGGCGTGGGTTTCTGGCCGTCCATGGGCGTTTGCCCCATCGACCCCAACGAGGAAATCACCATCGACGCGCAGGCCAAGGCCATGTTTACCAATCGGCGCGCCAAAAACGATTTTAAGGATCGCATCGCCGTCTTTCGCCCCGAGGAATACAAGCGCGAGGTGGCGTTTCACCGCACCCTCACCGAGTTCCAGTATGCGCTCTCAAACGACCGCATCACCTACTACCTGCAGCCCCAGGTTGATATGGAAACCGGCGAGATCATTGGCGCCGAAGCACTCACCCGCTGGATTGACAAGGACGGCTCTCTCATTTCGCCCGCAACGTTTATCCCCGCACTCGAGGAAAGCGGCTTTGTGGTGACGCTCGACAAGTACATTTGGCAGGGTGTCGCCTCGTGGCTGCGCGGGCGCATCGATCGAGGACTTTGCGTGGTTCCGGTCTCGCTTAATGTGTCGCGCGTGGATATCCTTGCCTGCGACGTTGCCGAACATATGGGGGCGCTCGCCGCCCAATACAACCTACCGCCCGAGCTCATGCGTATCGAGATCACCGAGACGGCTTATACGGGGGAGTCCGAGGCCGTGGACAAACTGACAGCCGACCTGCACACCCGCGGCTTCTCGACCTATATGGACGATTTTGGCACCGGCCAGTCCACGCTCGCGATGCTCAAGAACGTCAACGTCGACGTCATCAAGCTCGACCGCACCTTTGTGCCCACCGACCGCGATCAAGGCCGCAGCGCGCAGATCGTGTCATCGATGCTCGAGATGGCGCAGTCGCTCCATCTGCCCGTCGTGGTCGAAGGCGTCGAGACAAATGAGCAGGCAAACATACTACGCCACATGGGCGCCCGCTACGCTCAGGGCTTCCTCTACTACCGCCCCATGCCGGCGAATGATTTTGAGGCATTGCTCGATGGTGGCAAAAACAACTAATACGCTCGCGCGCAAAACACCACCGCCGAAGGGGACATTTGTCTCCATTAGCTAACTTATATCCCCAATTCAAACCGAATTGGGGATATGATACAAACCGTTGTTCTGCCCAAGGAGGTTATTCATCATGAACGAGTCATATCGCTTGGGCGAGCAATCGATTATTGCCTATCTTCAGCGACTTGCGAATGGTGTCTCGACCGCCGAACTCGATGTTTCCGTGCTGCCTGCTGAGCTACGCGCCGTTGGTGAGCAACTGCAAAAGACGCATGCCATCCTGCAACAAGAGCGCCAGCTGCTTGAGTGCAACGCCTATATCGATCCGCTCACCAACTTGGACAACCGTGGCGGACTCGACCGTCACGTCGAGCAGCTCTGGCGCAAAGGCGACCCCTTCACCTGCGCCTATATTGACATCGACCATCTCAAGCATTGCAATGATAGGTTTGGCCACGCCGAAGGCAATCGCTATATTCTGAGCATCTGTCGCACGCTCTCCGAAACCATGGAGCACGATGAGATGCTGTTCCGTATCGGTGGAGACGAGTTTGTGCTTATCTCGCTCTCTGCAAACGAGACTGAACTCGAGCAGCGCTTGGAGCAGGTACGTGCCGGGCTGATCGAGGCGAGCTCAGGTGGCAAGGCGCCCATGATCGCTAGCTTTAGCTTTGGCTGCTCGCGCGTCAATCCACTTGCCGGCGACACGCGTCGCCAGATGACGATGGATGCCGATCGCAAGATGTATCGCTATAAGCTTATGCATCGTGTGCAGCAACCGAAAGACAATGACGCGCCGCCACACCCAATTGCCGAGCAGCTTCCGTGCAACGACCGCGTATTCCAAGCGATCTCTATGAGCTCCGAGACGCGCTATCCGTTTATCCTCAATCTCGATACGGGCGAATCACAATGGTCGGTTAATGCCGTACGCGATTTTGGCCTGCCCTCCCAGCATCCCTACAACTCACTCGACTTGTGGCTTGCCCGCGTTCACCCCGAGGACCGCGACAACGTACGCGCCGAGCTCGACATGGTGATAAACGGTACGTGGCACTTCCACTACATGCAGTATCGCGTGATGGATGCCACCGAAGCATACGTGCTTTGCGACTGCACGGGCTACCGCTTGGACGGCACCGATACCGAGCCCAACATGTACGTGGGCATGATTATCAACCGCAGCTTGGCAGATACGACCGATTCCGTGACCGGCCTGGGCGACATCCACGCCCTGGTCAACGCCATTGGCGAAATGCGTCGCGTCGCGCGCAAGGCGGGCTTGGTCGCCATTAAAATCGACGATATCGCTCAGGTCAATGCCCGCTTTGGCTTTGATGCAGGCGACCGCGTTTTGGCGGAGAGCGCCGCCTGCCTCATGGATTGTTCGCGCGGTAAGGGTCGTCTGTTCCGCTCGACCGGACCGATGTTCGTGGCGCTTTTCGACGAATTCGATCCCGAAGAGACCGACGCGATCGCAAAGGAAATCGAGCGGTTCCTGGGCTCTCCCGTGCTCTTTGGCTCGTTTGAATATCAGCCGCCCCTTCGCGTGGCCACGCTTCATCTGGATACCGTCGACCGACAGCCCGTTTCCATTTTGAACGAGCTCAAAGTGTTGCTCGGGAAAGCCGTGCAGGTGCCAGGTACCAAACTGGATTAGCACCACGCCCGCACCGCCTCCCCCATCGTGCGATAATCCTCTGCAGAAGTCACCAACAGCAGAGGGAGTTTGTGATGAAGGTTCTTTTGGTCAATGGCAGCCCCAAGGCAAACGGCAACACCGCTCGCGCGCTCGCCGAAGTCGCCGAGCAACTTAAAGCCGAGGGCATCGACAGCGAGGTATTCCAACTGGGCGCCAAGCCCATCCGCGACTGCATCGGCTGCGGTCAGTGCGGCAAGCTTGGCGGTCGCTGCACCTTTGACGACGACGTGGTGAACGAGCTCATCGCTGCCGCCGAGCAGGCAGACGGTTTTGTCTTTGGCTCCCCCGTCTACTATGCGCATCCCAGCGGACGCATCCTCTCGGCTCTCGACCGCGCATTCTATGCTGGCAGCAAGGCCTTTGTGCACAAGCCGGGTGCCGCGGTCGCCGTCGCCCGTCGCGGCGGCACGTCGACCACCTTCGATGTACTCAACAAATACTTCACTATCAACCAGATGCCCGTGGTGGCCTCCACATACTGGAACAACGTCTTTGGTGCCATGCCGGGCGAGGCCGCCCAGGACGCCGAGGGCCTGGCCACCATGCGCAACATCGGCAAGAACATGGCTTGGCTCCTGCATTGTATCGAGGCAGGACAGGCTGCCGGCATCGAAGCCCCCGAAGCCGATCGCGAGCGCACCAACTTCATTCGTTAGAACGGCGGAACATGAATATCCAGATTTTTGGCACCAAGAAGTCCTTCGATACCAAGAAGGCCCAGCGCTATTTTAAGGAGCGCCGCATCAAGGTGCAGTTTATCGACCTTAAGGAAAAGGAGATGAGCAAAGGCGAGCTCACGAGCGTGATGCAGGCGGTCGGCGGCATCGACAAGCTGCTCAACCCCAAGGCCAAGGACGAGGAGACGCTCGCGCTCATCCAGCACCTCACCCCTAGCCAGCGCTTCGACAAGTTGCTCGAGAACCAGCAGGTTCTAGCCGAGCCCATCGTGCGCAACGGCAAAAAGGCCACCGTCGGTTATTGCCCCGATGTATGGGGAGCCTGGGAGTAGCCTGTGTTATTTGCCGGCGCGTGGGTATAAGAGCAGGCGTTTGGCATAAGATTCAACTGTAAGCCATGTCTAACAAAGGAGGGCACATGCCCAACAAACCCGTGAAGATCATCATGCTTACCGGATACCTCGGTGCCGGCAAGACCACACTGCTCAACCACATCCTCGCTAACGACGGCGGCATCCGCGCCGCCGTGATCGTCAACGATATCGGCGAGATCAACGTCGACGCCAGCCTCATCGCCGACGGCGGCCTTTCCGAGACCGACGACCTCATCCCGCTCACCAACGGCTGCATCTGCTGCACGCTTTCGGACGACCTTGCCAACCAGCTGCAGGGCATCGCCGATTCGGGCAAGTTCGACTACATCATCATCGAGGCCTCGGGTATCTGCGAGCCTATCCCCATCGCCTACACCATCTCGAGCTTCTGCGACGAGGCCAAGGTGGGCGGCCAGCCCAAGCTTGCACTCGACAACATCGTGGCTGTGGTCGATTGCGCCCGCATGTACGACGAGTTCAACGGCGGCCGCGACCTGTTGGCCGAGGATATCGACGAGGACGACATCGAGAGCCTGCTCATCCAGCAGATCGAGTTCTGCTCCACGCTGATCCTCAACAAGACCGATACCGTGAGCCCTGAGCAGATCACCGAGCTCAAGGCTATCGTGCGCAGCCTGCAGAAGGACGCCGTGATTGTCGAGGCCCAAAACGGCGAGGTCCCCATGGAGGAGCTGCTCGACACCGACCGCTTCGACTTTATGCGCGCCTACAACTCCGCCGCCTGGATCGAGGCCATGGAGCATCCCGAGGAGCACGACGACCCCGAGGTGCTCGAGTACGACATCGAGACCTTTGTGTACTCGCGCCGCAAGCCGTTTGACCTGCAGAAGTTCACCGATTTTGTTGAGCAGGAGTGGCCCGACGAGGTCATCCGCGTCAAGGGTCCGCTGTGGCAGACCGGCGATCCGGACATGTGCTACATGTTCGAGCAGGCCGGCCACCAAATGCGCCTGATGGAGAACGGTCTGTTCGTTGACTCCGCGCCCGAGGGCGAGAAGCAGAAGATCATCGACGAGAACCCCGAGATCATGCAGATTTGGGACGACGAGACGGGCGACCGCATGACGAGCCTGTGCATCATCGGCCGTCACATGGACAAGGATGCGCTCATCGCCTCCCTCGATGCCTGCCTGACCGACTGGCACCGCGCCTAGATTTATCCAAGCGGGCATTTTTCCGCCTACGTAACCGCCAAACCACCACGAAGGTGCCCTTCGTGGTGGTTTTTCGTTCTGAGCCAAGGAGATTCATGTTCAACATTGTGCTGTATGCGCCCGAGATTCCGGCCAATACGGGCAATATCGGCCGCACCTGCGTGGTTACCGGCGCCCGCCTGCATCTGGTGGAGCCGCTGGGGTTTTCGCTCGACGACAAGACGGTGCGTCGCGCCGGCCTGGGCTACTGGCAAAATTTGGACGTGACGACCTATGCCGGCTGGGAGGATTTCCTTGCGCGCAACGGCCTCTCCCCCGCCGACGAACGCCTGCATCTGCTGACCAAAAAGGCGCGCCGCACCTATGCGCAAAGTACCTACCGCGACGGTGACTTTTTGGTCTTTGGCAGCGAGAGCTCGGGGATTCCCGAGCCACTGCTTGCCGCGGCGCCCGAGCGCTGCGAGCGCATCCCCATGTTGCGCGATTGCGACTCGCTCGAAAACGCCGACGCCTGGGAGGCCCACGAGGAGTCGCTCGGGCATACCGAGGACAGCCACGAAGCCATCCTTCGACAGGATATCTGCGGCAACTTCGTCGACCCGGACGACTACCGCATCAGCGCTCTCAACCTCTCTAACAGCGCCGCCATCGTCCTCTACGAGGCCCTGCGCCAAACAGGCTTTCCGGGAATGTGACAAAGGAACTGTCCCTTTGTCACATTCGGTTATAGGTAGCGGCCGGTGATGCTTGCGGGGCAGGCCACGATGTCGCCCGGCGTGCCGGCGCAGACGATTTGCCCGCCCGCGTCACCGCCGCCCGGGCCCATGTCGATCACATAGTCGGCGTTGCGGACAAGGTCGAGGTCGTGTTCGATCACGACAACTGTGGCGCCCTTGGCGACGAGGCCGTCAAACACACTCAGCAACACCTGAACATCGAGCGGATGCAGGCCGATCGTGGGCTCGTCAAATACGAATACGGCATCGTCCTGCACGCGGCCCATCTCGCTCGCAAGCTTAAGACGCTGCGCCTCGCCGCCCGAAAGCGCCGGCGTGGGCTCACCGAGCGTGAGATAACCCAAGCCCAGGTCGTGCAAGGTCTGCAAGCGCGCCTGTACCTTTTTGAGTCCCAGCGTGGCGTCGAGGGCCTCGTCCACACTCATGTCCATGAGCTGCGGCAACGTCAGTAAGCTCCCGTCCTTGCCCTCGCGATGGATATGCGAAGCCGCGTCTGCATAACGTGAGCCGCGACATGCCGGGCAGACGATCTCGACGTCGGGCAAAAACTGCACGTCGAGCGATATCGAACCCGTGCCATCGCACGTAGGGCAGCGCAAGGCGCCGGTGTTGTAGCTAAAGGCGCCTGCCTTGTAGCCGGCTGCCTTGGCCTCGGGCGTACGGGCGAAGGCGCGACGCAGTTCATCATGGATGTCGGCATAAGTCGCTACCGTCGAACGCACGTTGGCACCGATGGGCGTGGCGTCTATCAGGTTGGCACGTGCAATGCCCTCGGCATCGACCCAACGCACGTGTTTTGGCAGGCGCTCGCTGGCTGCCTGCGCCTTAAGTGCCGGGATGAGTGTCTCGAGCACCAACGTCGTCTTACCCGAACCCGAAACGCCCGTCACCGCGACAAGGCGACCGCGCGGTATATCGACTTCGAGCGGTTTGACGGTATGGATGGCATCGGTCGCCATGCGGATATGGCCCCGGTCAAACATTTCGTCGTCAGGCACCTGCGGACGCAAGCGCTCAGGCTCCGAGCGCAAAAATGGGGCGATGCGGCTGCCCTGCGATTCTTCGACCTCGCCTACCGCGCCCGCGGCGATCACATTGCCGCCGCCTGCTCCGGCAACGGGGCCCATCTCGACCAGATAGTCGGCTTCCGCCAGTACGCGCGTGTCGTGGTCGACAACGACCACGGTGTTGCCGTCATCCACCAAATCGCGCATCACGCCTACCAGGCCGTCGACATTGGCAGGATGCAAGCCAATCGAGGGCTCGTCCAGCACATAGAGCACGCCCGTCGATCGGTTACGCACCACGCGGGCGAGCTGCACGCGCTGACGCTCGCCCGTGGAGAGCGTGGCACCGGCGCGGTCGAGTGAAAGGTAATCGAGGCCCAGATCGACCAGTCGACGGGCCGTGCTCAAAAACGAATCGCAGATATCCGTCGCCATGGGCTGCATCTCGGCCGGCAAGGATGCGGGCACCCCGCGCACCCACTCAATCGCCTCACCCAGCGTCATAGCCGCGGCCTGCGCCAGATTGATACCGCGCACCTGGGGATGGCGTGCGGCCTCGGAGAGACGCGTGCCGCCACAGTCACGGCATGGCCCCTCGCGCAAAAAGCGCGCCACGCGCTTGAGGCCCTTGTCGTCCTTAACCTTGGCGAGCGCATTCTCGACGGTATAGACAGCGTTGTAATAGGTAAAATCGAGCGGCGTGGCGCCCTCGCCGTTTTTGGGAACGTAGAGAATGTGCTTTTTAACCGCCGGACCGTGGAACACGATGTCGCGCTCTTGAGGCGTGAGCTGGTTAAACGGCACGTCGGTGCGCACGCCCATCTCGCCGGCTACCTGCTTCATCAGATCCCACATGAGCGTACCCCAGGGAAGCACCGCGCCTTCGTTGATGGTCTTTGACTCGTCGGGCACCAGGCTCGCTTCGTCCACCTCGCGCATGACACCGGTGCCGCCGCAGGTAGGGCACGCACCGCCGCTGTTAAAGGCAAGGTCCTCGGCACTCGGCGCGTAGAACTCGCGGCCGCATGCGGGGCACGTGAGCGACAGGCCCGCAGCCACGTTAAGGCTCGGCTCCACACGCGCCCCGCAATGTGGGCACACGTGATGGGCACAGCGGCTAAAGAGCAAACGCAGACTGTTGTTGAGCTCGGTCATGGTACCAAAGGTCGAGCGCACGCCTGGCACACTGGGACGCTGATGCAACGCGAGTGCCGCCGGTACGTGCAATACCTCGTCCACCTGGGCGTGCTCGGCCTGCGTCAGGCGACGTCGAGTATAGGTGCTGAGCGCCTCCAGGTAACGGCGCGAGCCCTCGGCATAAAGAACTCCCAGCGCCAGCGAGCTCTTGCCCGAGCCCGACACGCCGGCAATGCCCACGAGCCTCCCCAGCGGAATATCGATATCGATGTCCTTGAGATTGTGAACACGTGCACCGCGCACCTCGATAGCCTGCGGGCTCATCTTCTGTTCCGTCACCTTTATCACCCTACTCATGCCATAAAACGCGGTCGCGGATATACTCGCCCAGCATGGGCACGGTAAACCGCACAAGGCCGTATCCGGCGGCCTCGATGACGCGCTCGCGAATCAGGCTTGCGCGATATTTACTCGCCCAGCTCTGGGTACGGTCGCAGCGCTCAATGATATCCGCCGTGCGCGTCGGCTTGTCCTCGTCAACCGCCATAGCCTCGATAAAGAGGCGCTGAGGGCTGCGCAGACCGTAATACAGAGGTGCGTCAACCGCTTCGTAGAACTCGGAGACGGCATCCGCATGGCCATTCTCGACATCGCGCCTTTCGATGACCTGCGAGCCACGCCGGACAGCAGACCGCCACATGTAATAGCCCACCAGCTGAACCATATAGGGATGCCCCATGCTCTTGCGCGCCGCAAGGTCCGCCGTCTCCGCGTCAACGTAAAGACCAGCGTCTTTGACCGTCTGGATATACGAATCGCGCACTTTGGGCAAAGATATTGCCCCCAACGTACGCTGCTGGGCACGCCGCAAAAACGTCACGCTCGGCTCTTCGAGCAGATCGTCAACCATACTGGGCAAGCCGGCGAACGCCAGCGCAAGACCGCGCTGGTCGCTATCGGGCAAGCCCGTGGCATCCTGGTCTCCGAGCACCTGCTGATAGAGGACGGCAAGAGCCGCCAGTTCCTCGATAGACACCGATTGTGCCTCGTCAATCGCAAACAAGACGCCCTTGCCCGGACCGAGCTTCTTGAGACGCTCGTTGACCAGCCCTCGCAATGTCTCGCCTTTTGCCCGCGCCGCCTCGACCGACATCCGGCCAAACGACGGCCCAAACTCCATTGACGTCACAACGGGTTTATTCGAGCGAAGCGCGTCGGCCAAGCGGTCGCACAAACCAAGCGAAGCGGAATCGGAGACAACCGCCCATCCGCGCTCGCTGGCTAGACGTTGCAGCTCCCGCAGGAGAACCGTTTTGCCACAGCCGCGGTTTCCCGTAATGAGCATGAGCCTGCCCGGCGCTCCGGCGCCGTTGTCGAGCCCTTCCTCAAAATCTTCGATGACCGACTCGCGACCGATGAGTATCGGAGGCCGCTTACCAGCTGTGGGCTTAAAGGGATTTGGATTCATATCGGCCTCCTCGGATTGGCAAACCCTGGTAACAGTTATACCAACTTATACTGAGTTATACCAATAGCATGTGACAAAGGGGCTGTCCCTTTGTCACATGTGGCCGAAAAACTCGGCGTCTGCTGCTCGCCAGGGACGGAAGGTGACGGGATCGATCTTTACGTGCGCTGCGGCGGGCACGTCATACCATTTGACCGTGTAGCCGGCGCCATGAGAGCAAAAGACCGAGTCGGGCGTGTTGGGCAGATCGGCCTCGGGCTCGTAGGCGGCAGCCTCGATTACGCGCTCGCCATCATGGCAAGCCGCATAACCGGCGAACTCCAGGTACAGATGACCGCGCCCGCTCGTGTAGGCAGCCACCTCCAGCGCGTAATCCTGCACCTCGGATGCCGGCACGCGACCCACAAGCTTCGCTCGGTCTCCCGCCATCGTCGGCGGCTCGTACTCGGCACCCATGCGTGTGGCATCTGACAACGCCCGGCCCACGCACTCCCCCGGCACCTCGAGCTCAAAGTGGTACCACGGCTCCAGCAACACGTCTGCGCCGACCTCGCGCGCCTGCATCAAACCCTGGCGAATCGCGCGATACGTGGCCTGGCGAAAATCGCCGCCCTCGGTGTGTTTGGCATGCGCGCGGCCGCCCGTGAGCGTAATGCGCACATCGGTGATGGGCGAGCCCGTCAGCACGCCCAGGTGGTCGCGCTCCATAGCGTTGGTGAGTGCCAAACGCTGCCAGTTAAGATCGAGCTCGTCGGTCGAGGTCACGGTGCCAAACTGCACACCCGAACCCGCCGGCAACGGCTCCAGGCGCAGATGCACCTCGGCATAGTGGCGCAGCGGCTCAAAGTGGCCCACGCCCTCGACCGGCCGCGAAATAGTCTCCTTATAGAGAATGCCGCCGGGCTCAAACGCAACCGAAAGGCCAAAGCGATCGGCCAACACCCGCTGCACGACCTCGAGTTGCACGGCGCCCATCAACTGCAAATGGATCTGCTCAAGATGCGTATTCCAGCTTACGCCGAGCATGGGATCTTCGTCCGCCAACTCACTCAGCGCTTTAAACACCGCATGAACGTCGTGTTCGCCCGGCAGCACCGTATAGGTGAGGACCGGAGCGATGACGGGCGCATCGCCCGCGGGCTCCGTGCCCAGGGCGTCCCCTGGGCGAACGTGCGCAAGACCCGTCACGGCGCAAATACCGCCAGCAGCAACTTCTTGGGCAAGCTCATACTTCTCGCCGTTATAGATGCGTACCTGATCGACCTTCTGTTCCCACGCCTCGGCACTGGAATGCCCGCTGATCATCTGTTTTGCGCGCAGCGTGCCGCCGGTCACTTTAACCCAAGCCAAGCGCTCGCCACGATCCCCGCGGCTGACACGATAGACGCGCGCGGCAAACTCCGGGAGCCACGCCTGCTCACGCATCAGCGCGCATATACCATCCAGTAGCTCGTCAACGCCTTGGTCCTTGAGCGCCGAGCCGGCAAAGCAGGGAAAGAGCTTGCGCTCGGCAACCATGCGCGACAGTGTTGCGACAGAAAGCTCACCCGCTTCAAGAAACTCCTCGAGCGCCGCTTCGTCCAACGCAGCAGCGTCCTCCTGAACGGCGCCGCCCGCCAGCAGCTCGTTGGCATCCAGGCAGCCCTCGGAAAGACGCTGCCCGAGTTGTGCCAGCAAAACATCGCGGCCGGGATTCTCCAAATCGATCTTGTTGATGAAGATGAACGTCGGGATGTCATAGCGTGCAAGCAGGCGCCACAGGGTTTCGGTGTGCCCCTGCACGCCATCGTTGGCGCCCACCACCAGAATCGCGTAGTCCAGGGCACGCAGCGTGCGCTCCGCCTCGGCAGAAAAATCGACATGGCCGGGAGCATCCACGAGCATGACGTGGGTATCGCCGTGGTCGAGCACGGCCTGCGACGAGAAAATCGTGATGCCGCGCTCGCGCTCGATCGTGTTAGTGTCCAGATGCGAATCGCCATCGTCCACGCGGCCACGCTTGCGAATGCGGCCCGCGTTGAACAGCATGGCCTCGGCCAACGTGGTCTTGCCGGCATCGACATGCGCCAAGATTCCAACGACCGCTTGCTTCGACATGGCTCTCCTCTTATTGCAAGCCCATCGCACGCGGCAACGGGCGTTCACGCTCCACACTGGATGATACAATTTACGGGCCGGTGGGCGAAGCGGGCCCTATCCCCCGACCGAGCTCATCGCCCCGCGTTGCCGCGCGGCGATTTTCGTAGGTTCGCGCCTTGCGAAAGCCGGCACCTCCCCTTTTTGTCTGCCCGGGTTCATCTGGGGCGGTAACAATGCGAGTCCCACAACGACGCGTTTTACCAAAAATTGCCCCACTCGGGGCCATTTTTTATTTGAGCTGGGTGATGATACGTGCCTTGGCTCCTACGCCTCGCGCAGCCAATCAAACGCGACACGCGCCGTGCCGTCGGACACATAGACGATACCGACACGCTCGAACCCCGCCTTGGCGATGGCGCCCTGCATGGGCAAGTTGTCCTCGTGCGTGTCAATACGCAGATGGTCGGCGCATTCCTTGGCAAAGGCAAACATCGCCGCCGCGATACCGTGCGCGGTGCCGTCGGATGCCACGCGATGCAGCACGGCATACGGAGTGTCGCTGCGCCATTGACCGTCCTCAATCACGTCATAGCACTCGTCCGGACCCGGTAAAAAGGCAAACGTCGCCACCACGCGGCCGTCGACTTCGCACACGTAACTGCCACCAGCGGCAATATCGGCAGCCAGCTGCTCGGCCGAAGGCGTGCCCTCGGGCCACTGCGTGGCGTTGCCATGCGCGCGCATAAAGGCGCGGGCCGCGTCATAGATAGCCATGACGGCGGGAATGTCGGTATCGAGGGTTTTTCTGATCATCACGCAGCGACCTCACGTTTATTGGTATCACTTTGATTGAGCAATGATACCAACGTTTGGAGAGGAGCGCGAAGCAGATGGGGAGCAAAAAGCGAGCCGCCTGGTCAAAAGCCAAAAGCGAGTTTTTGGGCGCTGCCACCGGCGGCGATATGGGCGACCTGTTTGCGCGCGAGGACGAGCGCCGCGACGCACTAGACGCCGAGCGCGATGAAGCCTGGCGCTACAAGTCGTGCGAACGCAAAAACCGTTACGACACGCGCGCCGAGGCAGAGGCCGTTATGGCCGACTGCGAAAACCGCGGACGGCGCGGCCTGTCCTGCTACAAATGCGAATACTGCGGCGGCTGGCACCTGACGTCGCACCCTTGGAAATAGACCCCGCATCGGCACGGCACTGGCGAAGCGCCAGCCATCGTGCGGAAGCTACGGACGCGGCGGCACCAAAACGTCGTAGCGGACGGCCTTGCCCGCAAGCTGATAGCTCGGCTTAACGCCGGCAAGCAGCGGCCCCTTCACCGGCCGCTTGATAACGACCTTGCGCGGCCGCGCCGCAAGCGCAGCTTCGACCAGCGTCTCCTCATCGGCGCACGGCTGTTCCAGATGGTGCAAAAGTTGAAACTTCTTTTTCACCGCCGCGCTCTTGGTGCGCTCGGGAAACATGGGGTCCAGATACACCACGTCGGGAGCGGTGAGCTCGCCCTGCCCGATCAGCTCGGCTGTATGGCGAAGGCCGGCAATGCTATCCTCGCCCGCATGTAAGCGCATGCGCGCCACGGCAGCCGCAAGCGCCGGATCATCTGCCGCGCGATCCAAAGCATCCTTGAGGAGCGCCGCGATCACGCAATCCTGTTCATACAGATCGACGGTAAAGCCCGCGGCCGCCAGCAGCAGCGAATCCTCACCAAAGCCCGCCGTGGCATCAATCGCCCATGGGCGCTCGATGCCTTTTGTGCGCGCAACCTTTACCAGCAGCTCTTGCTGCAGGCGGCCCTGCTTGAGTCGTGGCAGCATGCGGCCAAAATCGGCGCGCAGTTCCATCGTGCCGTCGGTGAGCGTGAGGCCCTCGGACTTCCCGGTCAGCTCAAGCCCCGCGGCCCGAGCAACAGAAAAGGGATCGACGACGCCCATGGACACTCCTTAGCAAACAAAACGAATACATGGGCGCCATTCATGTCGGCACCCAACCGTCCGTTATTGTCCCACATGCGACATGGTCCACAGCATCCCAATGCAAAGCACCGCCATCAATCCCGTGCACACGGCAGCGATCACAGAATCACCCATGCGCCTTCCCAACGACCGCGGTTCACGCACTTGCTCTGGTCCGTACATCATGGCTCCTCCTTAGACTCACTTCTTATCACGGCCTCATCATCACAGCGCCGCACATGAGCTGCCATCGATTTGACTTACAGCTGGCTTTCCTTTTTGAAAGATTGCCCTGCACAGGCGAGAAGCGCTTTCTAACACACACGCCGTCACGTTGAACTACAATGTGCTTCACGATATGTGCAGCATATGGGACGCGCCAGACTGGCAGCGCCCGAATCGAAAGGACTACCTATGAGCGCCGCGCGCAAGACACTCAAAATCCTTGCCCTCATCTATTTTGTTTTGGGCATCGCCAGCCTCGTCATCGGTATCACCGGCATCGCAACCGGCAAATTTGAATCCGTCTACGGATCGAACGCCATGCTCGCCGCGGTCGTGCTTGTCGCCAAGGGCGTTATCGACCTTGCCGCAGGTGTTGCGGGCATCAAGGGCGCCAACAAGCCTTCGCAGGTGGATGGCGCGTTTAAGCTCGGCATCGTTGCCGCAATCGCCACGATTGCGCAGGCTGTGCTCACCCTTCCCGCGCTCGGCGGCAGCGCCGTCAATATTGGAGCCTTTGTCATCGTGGTCTACGACCTGTTCTTTGTTCAGCAGGCACACGACGTTAAGGCCGAGAACAAGGATCGTCTGTAGGCACCTGCCCCCACAGCTCCCTGCAGCCAAGCAACTAAAAAGGGCCGATCGCGCATCTCCGCGGTCGGCCCTTTACGTTTGCCCAGATAAAACCTGCCAAAATAAACCTGTCCCTTTTTGGTAGGTTAGTGGCGGTACTCGGCGATGATAAAGTCGATATCGGTCTGAAGGGTATCGAGGTTTGCCAGGCGCTCTTTGTCGGCGGGGCGCGTGCGGTAGTAGTAGGGCGTCATCTGGAACACCGCCTCGATGTCAGCCTGGGTCTGGAGGGTGATGGAAGCTGTCACCCGCTGCGTTCCGACCAGTTTAAGCTCGGTGGTCTGTGGCAGCTTTTCGTCGTTGAGATATGGCGTGTCGTAGAGCACCTCCTTGAGGCCAAACAGATGCCGAGCACCCGGCACCACGGTGTAGAGCGAGCCCTCGGGCGCCAGCACGCGGGCAAACTCACGCTCGTTAAAGGGAGCGAAGAGCTCGGTCACCATATCGAAGGCGCCGTCCGCCACGGGGATGTCCTTCATGTTGGCCACGAAGTAGGTCGCATCGCCGCGCTTGGCAGCCAGGCGCACCATCTCCTTGCCCAAGTCGAACCCGTAAGCATCTACGCCCGATACCGCGCCCATGGCGCTGGTGTAGTAGCCCTCGCCACAGCAAATGTCGAGCAAGGTCATAGGACCGTTCGCAGACGCAGCACGCCCAGTCGCCCGCTCGCGCACCAGCTCGACCATTGCGTCGCGCAACGGCGCGTAGTATCCACGGTTCAGAAAGTCACGACGGCTGCGCGCTTGCGACTTGGGATCGCCCATGGAGTCGCCGCTCTTGGACGAGCGCAGCAGATATAGATAGCCCTCGCGCGCACGGTCAAACCGGTGTCCGCCCGCGCATGCAGCACCGCGCTCGTCGTCCACCAACGGTTCATGGCAAACGGGACACAACAACATGGCAACTCCTTAGCGCGAACAACACAACGCCCACCATTGTCGCACGCCTTCCCCACCTAGTCATAGAAGAGACAAGGAGTGTCCCCAGCTGCCGACAGAAAAGGAACGTCCCTAAGTGCCGGCTGGCTGCATTAGGAGTATCATCGTCTGCGCAAATAAGCACGAAAGAGCATATTAGAGATTGAGAGCGTATGACAGACACCGCATCTAAGCACATTGACATGACCACCGGCTCGCTATGGCGCAATATTCCCCTGTTCGCCTTCCCCGTGGCCGCCACGAGCATCTTGGAGCAGCTGTCGAACCTCATCGCCACGGTCATCATCGGTAACTTCTCGGGCGACCAGGGAACCCTCGCCATGGCGGCGGTCGGCTCAAATGTTCCGCTTACCAGTCTTATGCTCAACCTTTTTATTGGCATGTCGCTTGGCTCCAACGTGGTCATCGCCAACGCTATCGGTCGCAACGATCAGAACATGGTCAAACGCGCCGTCCATACCTCGATTTTAATGGCGCTCGTGGGCTTTGTCGTCATCGCACTGGGCGAGATCTTTGCCGAGCCCATGCTCGCTGCGCTCAACGTGCCTGCCGAGACCATGCCGCTCGCTTCGCTCTACCTGCGCGTCTTTTTGCTCAGCATGCCCTCGATCTTGCTCTACAACTTTGAGGCCGCGATCTTCCGCTCCGTCGGCATCACCCGCATGCCGCTGCAGGCGCTCGCCGTGTCCACCGTCCTCAACATTGGCCTGGACCTCATCTTTGTCCCCGTGCTCCACTGGGGCGTCGCGGGCGTCGCCATCGCCACCGCCATCGCCTACACCGTCAGCGCCGCTACGCTCTTTATCCGCCTGCTCAAGACCGACTCCGTCGTCCGCGTCACCCCACGCGACTTAGGCTTAGACCCCGTCGCCCTCAAGCGCATCGTCAAGATCGGCCTGCCCGCCGGCATCCAAAGCGCTGTCTTTGCCGTCGCCAACATCATCATCCAGTCCGCCATCAACAGCTTGGGCACCGAGGTCATGGCGGCATCGAGCGCTGCCATGAGCCTGGAGTACGTGTGCTACAACCTGCTCAACAGCTTTAGCCAGGCCTGCACCACCTTTGTGGGGCAAAACCACGGCGCTCGCCAAATCGACCGCTGCACCAAAACGCTCAAGGTCTGCCTGGTCGAAGGCGGTATCGTCGCGCTCACCACCATCGTCATCATCGTCGGTCTGGGGCGCGAGATTCTGTCGCTCTTTAACAGCGACCCCAACATCGTCTCGATCGGCTATATCCGCGTGTGTTCGATCTTCCCGGCGTACGCTTTTAGCATGTTCTACGAAAACATGTCCGGCTACCTGCGCGGCTTTGGCATCTCGCTCATGCCCGCCCTCATCACCATGATCTGCGTCTGCGGCATCCGCTTCTATTGGGTATTCTGCGTGTTCCCACACTTCCGCACCTTTGCGAACATCATGATGGTCTACCCCATCAGCCTGGGCACCACGGCGTTCTTTATGGTCGTGGCGGTATTGCTCTGCCACCCGGCACGCACCTACCGTCTAGCACAAGCCAAAGCGACAGCCCGCTAATCACCACTCTCAACGCCACGCCAATCATTAATTGACAATATGCGAGCTCATATAGTCGATAAAGTGCCTCGTGGCGACAGGCATGGTGTCCCAGCTGCGCCAGGCTGCAACCACGTCACGCGAAGGAGCATGCACGATGGGTCGTACGCGAATATCGGCCCGCATGCCCTCGACGGTACGGCGATACAGCATACTCACGCCTAGGCCCTCCTCCACCATCGCCATGATGGTGTAGTCGTCGGTCACCTCGCTCGTCACGTGCGGTGACAGCCCATGCGCCGCAAATGCATCGAGCACCAGGCTCTGTTCGCCCTCATCCAGCAGCACAAACGGCTCGGACGCTAGGTCGGCGAGTGTCACCTTTTCCTTTGCCGCCAGCGGATGCGCGGCCGGCAACAATGCTACCAACTCGTCATGATAGACCACGCGCTTCTCGAGCCCCGCGGTAAATCCGCGTGCCGTAAAGCAAAAGTCAACCACGCCATCGTGCACCCACTGGGCGTTGCGCGTGTAATCGCCCTGCTTGAGCGTAAAGTGAACGCCCGGGTGCAGGGCCCCAAAGTCGCGGATCACGCGCGGCAGCACGGTACGACTCACGTTGGTAAACGTCGCAATGCGAATGTCAGTCGACGAAAGCCCCAGCAACTCCTGACGCTTGCCCTCAAGCTCGGCCTCGGCAGTTACAATCTGGCGCAGATACGGCAGATACTGTTTGCCGTCGCGCGTAAGCGATACGCCCTGCTTACCGCGCTCGATAATCGTGGTGCCCAGCTCGCGCTCGAGCGCCTTGACGGCCTGGCTCACCGCGCTTTGCGTATAGCCCAGCTCGTCGGCCGCGCCCTTCAGACTGCCGCAATCGACCACCATACATACAATCTGATATCGCGATGCCATCGTGCCTCCACATCGATGTAGCCGTAAAACGTTTTGCCAGCGCTTTTTCTAGCAACATTAGTATTTCTTAATCATACTAAAGATACATTCGCTTTACTACATCCACATCTGGGAGCAGAATCCTTTTTGCGAAACCGTTCTGTAACAAAAGGAGTCCCATGGATCGCAAAAAAGCAATCGCGCTCTCATTTTCCGTTCCCGTCGCATGGGGCTTTTCGTACCCCCTCATGAAGATCGGCATGGACAGCATGAACGCCACGAGCATCGTTGCGCTGCGCTGCATCATCGCCTTTGTGGCCTGCCTGCTGCTCTTCCATAAGCGCGCTTTCCGCATCAATCGCGACCTTATGGTTCGCGCCGCCATCATCGGCGCCATCATGGCAACCGAGCTCACCTGCATGTGCTTGGGCTCCAGCCTTACTTCCGCCTCCACCGCCGGCTTTTTGCAGAGCCTGACGGTCGTGATCGTGCCGTTTGCCAACGCCGCCCTGCTGCGTCGCGCCCCCGAGCGCAAGGTGCTCGTCGGCACCGCCATCGTCACCTGCGGTATGCTGCTGCTCTCGGGCGCCGACTTTACCAGCCTGAATCCCGGCGCGATCATCATGTTGCTCTCAGCCTTTATCTATGCCAGCCACATTATCGTAGCCAAGCGCTTTGTCGAAGAAGTCGACCCACTGGCCTTGGGTGTTTGGCAGCTGGGCTTTGGCGGCCTGTTCTCGGGCATCGCCGCATTTGCCTTTGGCGGCTTTACGCTTCCCAGCACGCCGAGCGAGGTCGCGGTCGTCGTCGCGCTCGCACTCATCTGCTCTGCCTACGGCTTTATCACCCAGACGCTCGTGCAGCCCCACGTGCCCGCCGAGACCACCGGCTTTGCCTTCTCGCTCGAGCCGGTCTGCTCCGCCGTCTTCTCGTTCTTCCTGGTCGGCGAGGTCCTGAGCCCCATCGCCTTCTTTGGCGCCGCCCTCATCCTCACCGGCGTCATGGTGGCAACCGTCGAGCTTCCGCGCCTACGCGCGCATGAACAGGCTCGTATGGCAGGAACGCCCGAGCGCGTCTCGTAGACCCCACTCTTCATACAGCCGCGGCATAAAGGCAACCGGTGCGCCTTTACAATAGATACCAACAGAGTATCTGCCATAAAGGAGCCCCATGGACACCGCAACTCGCGACCGCAACATAGCAACCTGGTTGGGCGATGCGCCGCAGCCGGTACGTGACACTACGAACCAGCTGCTCGAGCGCATCGCCCTTTTGCGTGCCGAGCAGACCATCTACCCGGCACAAGACGACATCCTCAATGCCCTCGCCTACACGCCGGCCGACCAGGTCAAGGTTGTCATCTTGGGTCAAGATCCCTATCACGGACCCAACCAGGCCATGGGGTTATCGTTCTCGGTCCCCGCGACGCAAACCAAGTTGCCACCGAGCCTGCGCAACATCTATAAGGAGCTCAATGCCGATCTGGACTGCCCCTTTCCTGCCACGGGAGACCTAACCCCATGGGCACAACAGGGCGTCCTGCTCCTCAACACTACGCTCACCGTGCGCGAGCATGCCGCCAATTCGCACGCCAAGCTGGGCTGGAGCACGCTCACCGACTACGTTATCGAACGCTGCTGTCAGCTGCCCCAGCCGGTCGTCTTTTTGGCATGGGGCCGCTTTGCCCAGCAAATGGTTGAGGGCAAGCTCGACGCGATCGGCGCGGGCAAGGCAACCGGCAAGTTCTGCCTAGCTTCTACGCACCCCTCGCCGCTTTCGGCCAACCGCGCCACGGCAGAACTCCCCGCCTTTATAGGGTCGCGCCCCTTCTCGGCAGCCAATCGGCTACTCGAACAGCACGGCTCGACCCCCGTCAACTGGACTTGCCTCGGCTAAAAATCAATACATCAAAAACGCGCCCGACGGATTTCCATCGGGCGCGTTTCCTATTCGGGCCAAATAAATTGTGTGCGGCCGGCCTCGCCGCCATCGATCAGCAGGCTCTGCCCGGTCATAAACCGGTTGGTCACGCCCACAAAGTAGATCCACTCGGCGATCTCTTGGGCGGTGGCCCAGCGTTTAAGCGGCGTGAGCTCCATAATCTGGTTCCACAGGTGCTCGTCTTCCATCACGCAACGGTTGAGCGGCGTGATAACGCCGCCCGGGTCCACACTGTTGGCGATGGCCTGCGGTGCTAGGCGGTTTGCAAGGTTTTTGGTGTAGGCGATAACGCCGCCCTTGCTGGCGGCATAGGCGGGAAACTCCGATCCCGTATGTCCGCTCGCCGACCCCACATTGACCACGGATTTGATAGCCGCTGTCGGCTTGGCGGCAAGCCCCTCCCCCACAAAGGCGTAGCGTTCGGTCACGTTGATGGTGCCACACAGGTTGGCGGCAATGTCGTCGGCCGAATCCTGCGTACCGGCAACGTTTACGATTACCTGGGGTTCAAGGTCGTCTGGAAACGAGTCCGGTTCGCGGACATCAACGATCAGATGGCGGTAGCGCTCGTGCTCGACCGCCGTCGGCAGCAGGTCAAAGCCCACGACCTCGTGGCCCTCGTCCAAAAAGCGCTGCACGCACGCGGCTCCGATACCGCCCGAAGCGCCCGTGATCAAAACCCGCATACTTGCTCCTTAGGCGGTTGCGTGGCGCTCGAGGTACTCGGCGCCCACATTCTCACGCTCCCAGCCACGCACGACCTTGTAGCCCACGGGGCTCAGGAAGACCTCGCACAGCAGCTCGGCAACAGCGCCGGTCAGCGAGCACATAAGGACCTGCACCCAGGTCCAACCAAAGAACGTGTGGCTCACCACAATGGCAAAGACCAAGTTGTCGATAAACTGGCCAACACCCGTGGACACATAAGAGCGGAAGGCAAAGCTCGCAAAGTTATTCTTTTTGAGCATACGACCGAGCGACTGGTTGAGTGTGGAGTTAACCACGGCAGAAACGAGCATTGCCAGCGAAGAGCCCAGCACCACGTACCAGGTGCCGCCGATGGTGGCGTTAAGGGCGGTGTTGACCTCGATCATACCCGTGTCGTAGTAGGCGCCCCACATGCCGGGCGTGAGCGAGCATGCCCAAAAGCACAGACTCACGGCCAGATTGACCAGCAGCGCGAGGATAGAGATTTTGATGGATGCCTTGGCGCCAAAGCGCTTGCAGATCATGTCCTGGCACAAAAACGAAACCCAGCTCACCACAAAGCCGCAATCGAGTGCCAGATACGGCAGGCTGATAAGCTCTTTGTTGGCCAGCAGGTTCATCATGATGACACTCACGAAAAACAGCGAAACCGTTGCCGCGGGAATGCTCCGCAACAGGACCTTGTAGTCCTCCATGACCTTCTTGATCATTATGTACTCCTTTGGTTTTAGGTTTAACGAGCAGGATATCGGACCCGAACTGCTCGGACGTCACGGTCTTGAGACGACGATGGGTATAATAGCCGCTCACACGGCATCAGGCAAGCAAACGGCGCGGCAGCCCCACAGGGCCACCGCGCCGATGCATTAAAAGGCTACGTTGCCAAACTCCGACAGGATAAGATCGGGGTTGTGATCGGTTGCCCAATCCACGTTCCACGGGCTCGTGAACAGCAGCAGCTTACCGCCGCGCATGTCCTCGACGCGCAGCGTGTCACGCGTGAGCGAAAGGCCCGGGATATCAATGGTATCGGGGTCGTTCTGAATCCAGCGGATGTCCGTATAGGGCAGCGGCTGGCGACGGACCTCAACACGATACTCGGCCTTGAGGCGGCGCTCGAGTACCTCAAACTGCAGCACACCGACCACGCCCACGATAACGCTCTCCATGCCGGCACCCAGCTCGCGGAAGATCTGGATGGCACCCTCCTGGGCAAGCTCCTCCATACCCTTGACGAACTGCTTGCGCTTGAGCGTGTCGACCTGCGTAATGCGAGCGAACATCTCGGGGGCAAACGTCGGGATCTGCGGATACTGCACGTGGCGCTTGCCGGAGCACACGGTGTCGCCGATGCTAAAGATACCCGGGTCGAACAGGCCCACGATATCGCCCGCGTACGCCTCGTCCACGATGGCGCGGTCATCGGCCATCATCGACGTGCCCGTTGCAAGCTTGAGTTTACGGTTGCCCTGCACGTGGAAGGCGTCCATGCCACGCTCGAACTTGCCCGAGCAAATGCGCACAAAGGCGATACGGTCTCGGTGGTTCTTGTCCATATTGGCCTGGATCTTAAACACAAAGCCGCTAAAGTCGTCGCGGCAGGGATCGACCGGCTCACTGGTGAGCGTATCGGTATAGGCGCGCGGCGTCGGGGCCAGGCGCAGGAACTCCTTGAGGAAGGGCTCCACACCAAAGTTGGTGAGCGCCGAGCCAAAGAACGCCGGGCTCAGCTTGCCGCAGGCCACAGCATCCAAGTCGAGCTCGTCGCCGGCGCCATCGAGCAGCTCGATGTCGTCCATCAGGTTCTTGTGGTTCTCCTCGCCGATGAGCTCGTCCATGGAAGGATCGCCCAGCTCGGCCTCGACCTCGGCGACCTTCTTGGTGGCGTTGGCGTGACCGTCGCCCTCAAAGGCAATGACGCGACGGGTCTGACGGTCGAACACGCCGCGGAAGTTGCGACCACTGCCGATCGGCCAGTTCATGGGATACGTATTGATACCCAGGACGTTCTCGATCTCTTCCATGAGCTCAAACGGATCGCGAGCCTCGTGGTCGAGCTTATTCACAAAGGTGAAGATGGGAATGTGGCGCAGCGTACAGACCTTAAAGAGCTTTTTGGTCTGGGCCTCGACGCCCTTAGCGCCGTCGATGACCATGACTGCGGCGTCGGCGGCCATAAGGGTACGGTAGGTATCCTCCGAGAAGTCCTGGTGGCCGGGGGTATCGAGGATGTTGACGCAGGCGCCATTATAGGTGAACTGCAGCACCGAGGAGGTAACGGAAATGCCGCGCTCCTTCTCGATGTCCATCCAGTCCGAGACGGCGTGCTTGGCCGAGCTCTTGCCCTTGACCGAACCGGCAGTCTGGATGCTGCCGGTATAGAGCAGCAGCTTCTCGGTAAGCGTGGTCTTACCGGCGTCCGGGTGGCTGATGATCGCGAATGTGCGGCGCGACGAGATTTCATCCGACAGGCTTGCCATGCGGATCCTTTCTTGCATTGAGTGCATTACGTCGATGTAACCGCACTATTGTAGCCGCGAAATCCCGCTCTAGGGCGCCTATCAGGACAAATTCATCAGTTGGGGCCTGGGTAGCCGGCCCAATCCGAATTTGTCTCTTGCGTAACTGTACATAGTATATATACTGTGCTTACCGGTTATATACACGTGTAGCCCAACAGCTAAGGAACCGCTGTGGACATCATCCTATCCAATTCGAGCGACAAGCCCATCTACGAGCAAATAGCCTCGCAAGTCAAAGCTCAGATCCTTTCGGCGCGCTCGCTTCGGGAGCCAAACTCCCCAGCATCCGTGCACTCGCGAGCGATCTTGGCGTGAGTGTCATCACCACCAAGCGCGCCTACGCCGACCTGGAGCAACTCGGCTTTATCTGCACCGTGCAGGGCAAGGGCTGTTTTGTCGCCGAGGGCAACCAAGAACTCTTGCGCGAAAATCAGCTCTGCCATATCGAAGAGCTGCTTGCGAAAGCGGCGAGCCAAGCCGAAGCCTTGGGCGTCACGCGCGACAAGCTGCACGAGATGCTCGACCTCGTAGCCCCCGAAACCATGCAGTAGCCATCTGCAAGAAAGGCTATACCATGCAAAAGTTGCTAGAACTCAAAGGTGTATCGCGCCGCGTGAGCGACCGCTTTTCACTGCGCGACGTCACGCTTGCCGTGGAGCCCGGCCAGATCGTTGGCTTTGTGGGCGCAAATGGCGCCGGCAAGACGACGACCATTCGCGCCGCGCTTGGGCTTATAAAGCCCGATGCCGGCGAGGTGCATCTGCTTGGACAGCGCTGCGACGCCAACGCGCCCGACGAGACGCAGCGCCACCTGCGCTCCCGCATCGGGCTTGTCCTGGACACGTGTCCCTTCCCCTCCACGCTCAAGGTGGGCCAGGTCGAGAAGCTCGTAGGCCCGGCATACCCCACGTGGAGCTGCGAAACGTTCGCCGGATTCATCGACCGATTTGGCCTCGATCCCAAGACGAAGGTCAAGGACCTCTCCCGCGGCATGGGCATGAAGCTGCAGCTCGCCTGTGCGCTCAGCCACAATGCCAAGCTGCTCGTTTTGGACGAAGCCACCGCGGGCCTCGATCCCATGGCGCGCGAGGAACTGCTCGACGAGTTGCTTGCCTTTGTCGCCGACGGCCAGCACAGCGTGCTGCTCTCGAGCCACATTACATCCGACCTCGATCGCACTGCCGACCGCGTCATCTGCATCGATAACGGCTCGATTGTGTTTGACCTGCCGCGCGAGGACATTACCGACCGAGCCGGCATCGCCCACTGCACCCAAGCACAGGCCGCAGAGCTTATGGCTTGCGTCGAAGGTGCCCGTGCCGCCCACCACGCCTATAGCGTGGACGTGCTCGTACCCAACCGTCGCGAGGCGCTCGAGGCCTTCCCCGAGATTCCCTGCGACCGGGCAACCATTGATAACTATCTTCGCCTCATACTGAAAGGGGCTTCGAAATGAAACGCGCCTTTATGTCTGAGCTCGCCATCGTCCGCACGCTTGTCCCGAGCATCGCGGGCGTCGGCCTGTTCATCTTCGTCGTACTAACCCTCGCCAACGCATCGGATGGCGATGCCAGTATGAGCGCCGGCGCCTGCGCGGTCAGTGCCATGTCGCCCAACGTGGTCATGAGCTCGCTGGCCGGCTACGACGATCAAAACGGATGGGAGCGCTATCGGGCAACGCTGCCCCTCTCGCGCAAAGACATCATCTGCGCACGTTACCTCTGCATTGTTGCCTTCTCGGCCATCATGGCGTGCGCGACCGTGCTTTTGAGCACCATCACTCTTCCGTTCTTCGATCACACGGGCATGCCCTCGACGGGACAGATCGTCTTTGAGACCACAATAGCCTCCGCCGCATCGATGCTCATCTCCCTCATGATGGTGTTTCTGGCACAGCCGCTGTTCTTTCGATCTGGACACATGGAGGCGCTGCGCCTTTCCGTCGGCCTGTTTGCCCTGCTCGGATGCCTTGCCATGGCCACGCTGAGCTCCTCCAACCCCATCAGCAACTGGCTCATGTCGATTGCTGGGGCGAATCCCGATCCCGCCGTCCTCGGCTGCCTGTGCGCAGGAATTGCCGTACTGGCCCTCACGCTATGTGCAATCAGCTGCACCGTCAGCACCAAGGTCTATCGGGCACGCGACCTGTAGGCAAGCAAATCTCGACCCACGCGGGCCGCAATCGGTCGCAATCGCCCATCCGCAAATCCATGGCAAACGGCATGTCCCCGGCGTGCGCCACCGTACTACTTGCGCAGCGGCTTGGGAAGCGGAATGCCGGCGGCGATAACAGCGGCGATGATCATGCAGACGATGCCCTTGAGCGGGAAGCACATGAGCAGCAGGCCCACGACCATGACGGGCTGACGCATGACGGCGCCCATCGTCGAGGCGGTGCAGACGGCGACGCAAAAGACCGGATCTGCGCCGGTGAGGATGGCAAGGCCATAGCCCAGGCTCACACCCGAGAAGATAACCGGGAAGAAGTGGCCGCCGCGCCAACCAAGGTTGATGAGGGCGGGCGTCAGCATGGCCTTAACAAGACCGGTCGCGATAAGCACGCCAGCGGGAATGGTCAGATAGGTTTCCATGAGCACATCGGCCTGGGTCTCGCCGGCAAACATGGTGTAGGGCAGGACCGTGCCACAGATGGCGAGCGCCAGGCCGGCCAGCATGGCCTTGACGACCGGGCGCTCCCCTATTGCATGGGACAGTGCCTCGCTTGCATGCTCAGAGACAAAGTACAGCCAACCGCATACGGTGCCGACCAACGCCAGCGGAATGAGCCAGACAAGTTCCAGGTTACCCACCTGGGCGGCCTCGAACCTGGGCATGCCCATGCCGCCGCCCATAAGCTGGCCGAGCAGCAGATAGGTGCCCAGACCGCCGGCAATCGCGATGCCGTAGACCACGGTCTTTTGCGCCTTGGGCAGCTTGATGGTGATCTCATCGGACGCGGAGTCCTCGTCAGCGCCCTGGCCGTCGGCGCTACCGGCGAGCGGCGCCACAAAGCCAAACACGGGCGCGGTAAAGAGCGCCGTCAGGGCAGCCTGGGTGCCCAGCAGCGTGAGCTCCCTAAACTCGGCGCCAAAGCGACGCATGCGGTCGCCGACCCAGCTGCACAGACCCGCGATAACTCCGGTCAGGCCGGCCTCCGGTCCAATACTTCCGCCAAACAGCAGCGGCAGCAATGCCGCAAGCGAAAGCTTGCCGAGGTTGTCGTACGGGTAGCGACCGTCTTGTTTAACCTTGGCCATCACCTGGTTGAGGTCATCGGTCTTGGTGCCCGTAATCTTTTCGTACAGACCGATCAGCAGGCCGCCCAGCAAGCAGACAAAAAACGGGTACGGCAGAAAACCGAACGGGCCGCTCGCGAGCTCAGGCGAAGCGACGCCCAGCGCGTGCGGAATCTCGGTCCATAGATAGTCGACACCGTGCTCCATCGCAAAAAAGAACAGCCAGACCGCGGCGCCTGCGAACGCACCGGTCACGGCAACGCTAACTAAAAACAGCGCACGGTTTTTGGGTTTTGCAAGACTATCCATCGGGACCTCCCGTGGTCAAATTCGGCAAAGATACGTTTTATTGTAGAGCGAGCGTTACCCGAACGAGCCAACCGTCTGCGCCGCAAACGGCACCATTGGGAGTCATAGTGGGGCAGGCTCAAGACTTATCCGTTGATAATCGAGGCAATCTCGCGCAAATCGTCGGCAAAGTAGATGCCGTGCTGGCGCCTCGGGCTCGAAAGCCCTTTATCAATCATGTGCTCGAGCAACGCCTTAAGATCGTTGTAGTAGCCCCCAAGGTTGTACAGAATGCACGGCGCATCGAGATGCCCCAACGACACGGCGGACATGACCTCGGCAATCTCCTCGAGCGTACCCGTCCCACCGGGAAAGGCGATGAACGCGTCACCGAGCTCAATCATCTTGGCCTTGCGTTCGGCCATGTCACTCGTCACGATGAGGTCGTCGATACCGTCATGTTGAAACTCGGCCTCGATAAAAAAGCTCGGTTCAACACCCGTCACGTGTCCACCTGCCTCGAGTACGCTATCGGCGAGCGCACCCATCAGACCCGACTTGGACCCGCCGTATACCAACGCGTGTCCGTTAGCGCCAATCCAGTCGCCCAGCTCCTGCACCGCGGGCAGAAACGCCGGGTCATTGCCGACGCTGGCACCCAGGTATACCGTGATATTCATATTCAGTCCCCCTCGTCGTGACGCGCGGCGCCCGTTCTAGCGTTGGCGTCGGCGATATTCGCGCACACGGCGCGATAGGTCGGCAAGCTCGTCACGATCGAGCTCTTCCAAATGCTCCAGATCATCCATAAAGCGCGCCATGGTGTCCTTTTGGCGCATCTTGATGAGCGTGTTGCAGTAGTTCACCGCCACGCCCGTGAGCATGGCGATGTAGAAGATGCTGATGACGCTCAAAACGACGGTGATAGCGCGGGCAACCGGCGTCTCGGCCGGGATATCACCGAAGCCGATCGTCGATACGGTCTCAAAGCTAAACCAGAGGCCGTCGCCAAACGTAAGGGTCGTGGGCTCGGACAGCCAGACGGCCGTCGAGCACAGCAGATAGAAGACGAGAAACAGGCCCGTGATGCGCGCAAAGCCAGCCTGGCGCAACACGTCGGCAAGCGTCCTCAACTTGTTCATCGCGACCCCTTTTCCCAGACGCTCAATCACATTCGCTCGGTATTGTCCCACGCCTCCCCCGCAAACGGAACTAGTCATTGGGGACGTTCTTAAACGACCAGTCAAACAAGAACGTCCATTACAGTCGAAATTGTCAGCCCGGGACCGTCTCGGGCTA